>NZ_JABVEB010000455.1 GCF_014323665.1 Actinomadura sp. HBU206391
ACCACCGCGAGCACGCTGCTTGGAGTCGCACAGCTCGGCTTTCCCGGGCAGCTCATCGAGGTCGACCTCACGGCGGCGCTGCCCACGTGACCACTGGTCGGCGAGCTCGGGTCGGCGGGGGTCAGCCCGCCTTGAGGGGGCTGCCGTCGTAGGTCCAGCGGTATGGCATCGCCGTCTCGTTGTGCCTGATGACGTAGGTCTCCAGCTTGTCGATGAGGTCCTCGCGGCTGGGGAAGTCGCCATGCCGCAGGACCCGGCGGGCCAGAGCGGCGAAGAACAGTTCGCCTTGATTGAGCCAGGAAGCCGGTGAAGGTCACCGCGTCGTTGCGGGCGATGACCTCGGTCAGGACCTCCCCGGCGACAATCTCCAAGGCCCGCGACCATGGAGGCGGTGCCGACCCGAGCCGCCGTACTAGAACCCCAGGGTGGCCTGTGACCAGCACATTCACCTATAGGAACATGCCACTAGGCACGCGCCATATCCGCAGGTCAGGGTATTAGGCTCCCGCGATTGGACTCGAACCAATAACCTGCCGGTTAACAGCCGGCTGCTCTGCCAATTGAGCTACGCGGGATCGCGGCCGCGGCGACGGGCACGTCCCCACGAGCGAACTCTAGATTAGCGCATCTGGGGAGGTCTTCGCGCACCGCCGACAGGGCGACCGGCCCCTGTCAGTCTCGGGCATCCCCCAGCCCGTCGACCGTCCGGCCGATCCGGCGAGCCCGGTTCTCCGACTTCTTGGCGGATGTGACGGCTTTGCTCATCTCGCTTCGGCGGAACGGGGTGAGAGCGTCGAAGGCGGGCCGGACACCGGCATCGGCGAGGGCCGCGGCGAGATCGTCGGGCAGGTCGGCACCGCGATCCTCCGCGTCGGGTTCGATCGTGACGTCCACCGTGTCTCCGGCGGTGGCGCCGATCTGTCGCTGGACGTCCTTGTTCACGGCCGTCATGTAGGTGCCGTCCATCTTGTGCAGCGTGGCCCGGACGGGGTGCCCGTTGACAGTGATCATCGCGGGCAGCAGCCGGGCGGCGCCGAGGGCGGACGCGAGATCGGCGGGCACGCACAGGCGCACGGCGTTTCGCTGATCAGTTCGGTGCTGAAGGCGATGTGGCTCATGCCGTCCTCCCCTGGCCCGTGTCCGTCGCGTGCGCGGCGAGGTGGGACGGCAGCCTGCGGGTGACGAACCGCTTCCAGCCGCCGCCGTGCATGAAGGCCAAGAGTGCGCCGCTCGGGCCCTCGAATCCCTGGTGGTCGAGGCGAAGCCGGGTGCCCGCGCCGTCGGGCAGCGCGGTCAGGGTCCAGCTGACCGTGGTGGTGGCGCGCATGCGGCTGCCCTTCCAGCTGCAGGCGAGCCGATGTGGTTCGTCGGCTTCGATGACCTTGCCGTCTATCACGCCGTCCCAGCCGGGCATGGGCTTGGCGCGCAGCCGGAACCGCCGGCCGACGACGGGTACGAAGTCGTCAACGGGCATCAGCCATTCCGAGAGGGCCTCTGGGTCGGTGAGCGCCTGCCAGACCGTGGCCGGCGGGTGGGGCAGGTCGGTCTCGAACAGGAGGTCACGGCGCATTTCCGGATTTCCCTGTCGCGTGGGGCGGATCGGTCGCGGTGGTGCCGGGCTCCGTGTGCTCGGAGCGCCGGTCCAGGTAGGCGCGCAGCCCCTGGATGTCGGACCAGAAGTCGCTGAACAGCGACGCCCAGTCGAACAGGTCCCGCAGGGGCTGCGGCCGGAGGCTGTACAGGCGGTGGCGTCCCGAGCGCCGCTCGTCCACCAGGCCCGCGGCGCGCAGTACGGCCAGGTGGCGGGACAACATGGGCACCCCCACGCCCAGCCGGTCGGCGAGCTCGGTGACCGGCAACTCCCGGGCGTGCAGCAAGGCCTCCAGTACGGCGCGGCGAGTGGGGTCGGCCACCGCTCGGAAGACGTCTTCGGTGGCGCTCGGTCGGGACATGGCTAATAGTTACGTTAAATGTGAAGTGATGCAACCCGCGCCCCTGCCGGGCACTGCGGAAATCCCGGACTTACCCGGGCGGCTTTGGGTATGGGCTAGGCCAGACGCGAGCACAAGGGGAGGCCATGAAATACAAGGCGACCTTCATCGCGGGCACGGCGGTCGGCTACCTGCTCGGCACCCGCGCCGGACGCGAGCGCTACGAGCAGATCCGGCGGGCCTACCGGCGCATCGCCGAGAACCCGACCGTGCAAGAGACGGCCGGGGTGGTCAGGGCCCAGGTCGGCACACTGGGCAATACCGCCAAGGAGACCGTCCGCAGCACGCTTCAGGACACCATCGGCGACCGTCTCCCCGGGTCACGCAGGACCGGGGACGAAGACGCATCGGCCCCTCCCCCTACCGAGACGACGCTGCCCTACCGCTGATCCGCCGGAACGCGCGCGCACTCCCCGCGTCCCGCGTGGAGTGTGATCGCGTGTACGTCAGAGCCCGGTCTGGCGGCGAAGATCCTCGAGCAGCCGTTCGGCCTGGTCACGCAGACCGGGATCATCGGAGTCCAGGCCCGCTTCGAACACGAAGCTCCAGCGCAGCTCGGTGCCCTCGACCGGGCGCCGCCCCACGATGCGCACTCGCTCGCCGCTCGGCAGCCGGCTCTGCTGATCCATCACGACGGTGGCGGTGACCCGCTCGCGCACGGTCTCGGGCATCGATCCCGGCTCGGTCAGCCGCACGTGGTGATCCGCCGCGCCGTTCGGCTCGTGGACATGGAGCCAGCCGTCCTTCCAGGAAGCGTGCCCGATGCGGTCCCAGGGCAGTCTCAGGAACCTCAGCTCGGTTTCGCCCTCGGCGCGTGCCACGGGCAGGTACAGGGCCGTGGACGTGGCCACGACATACGACCCGCCCCGGGTTGGCGCGTGGGCGAGGACCCGCTCTCCCCGCTCCATCGGGAGCACCTCACGCATGGGCTCGGGCAGGCGTCCAC
>NZ_JABVEB010000456.1 GCF_014323665.1 Actinomadura sp. HBU206391
GCCCGGACTTCGCCGTCTTCGCCCATGCCTGCGGAGCGGACGGCTACGCGATCCCCGCGCCCGAGGGACTGCTGTCGGCGCTGCGCTCGGCGGTCACCCGCCGCCGGCCGGCCGTGCTGGACGTACCCATGGTCAATGAGCCGGTGCCGACACCCGGGCACTGGAACATCAAGGACATCTACCAGGGTGTCTTCCCCGAGGAGGGGCCGTCATGATCCAAGTGATCGACCCGTTCGCCCAGGCGCAACCCACCTGGCTCGGCCTCGACGAGAGCGGTCACCGCCGCAAGGTCTTCAAGGTCGTCGACCGGCACCTGAACCCCAGTGAGTTCCTCGTCGGCGGCCTGACCATCTTCGAACCGGGCGAGGCCAGTTCACTGCACGACCATCCGGAGTCCGAAGAGATCAATTTCATCGTGCGCGGGTCGGGCGAGGTGGTGGCGGAGGACGGTCAGCGCACGCCGTTCGAGACGCACACCTTCATGTTCATCCCCAAAGGCGTCAAGCACCAGCACATCAACACCGGACGGGAACCGCTGTGGCTGGTCTTCATCTACGGCCCGCACGGCGAGTTGCCCAGCACCTGACCGATTCAGCCGACGTCGTCCCATCACGCCAGGTTCCAGCGGCACCGGGCCAATCAAGATCGCTATTGTCAACGCCCAGAGCGGGCTGCTGAGCTCGCTCGGCAAGTGGGAGCACAAGGGCGCCAAGCTCGCCGTCGACGAATGGAACCAGGCCGGCGGCATCAACGGCCGTAAGATCCAGCTCGACGTCTTCGACGATCAGGGCGACCCGACGGTGGGCACCAACATCGCCCGCAAGATCGCCAGCCAGAAGTACATCGCGATGATCGGAACGGCCGAGAGCGCCGTCACGATCGCGATGGCGCCCACGTTGCGCCAGGCCGAGATCCCCAACATCGCCTCCGGCCAGTCGCCGGGGCTGGTCGCGGTCAAGAGCCCCTTCCTGTTCCTCAACGGGCCGACGAGCACGACCTATGACGAGACCCTCGCGAAGTACCTCGTGGACGACCTACCGCACCATGGGGCTGGTCAACTTCGCGCACGCCGACGTGCTGATGATCGGCGCCTATGCCGCCTCGACGTTCTACATGTCGACCGAGTTGCCCTTCGCGGTGGCCATGGTGCTGGCCATCGCGGTCACCGGCCTCATCGGGCTCATCATCGAACGGGTGCTGCGACCGCTGGAGAACAAGGACGTCACCCTGATGCTGATCGGCACGATCGGCTTCGGCATGGTCCTGCAGGCGGTGGCCATTCTCATCTGGGGGGCGACCGGACGGGCCGTCGCCTCTCCGGTGAAGTCCGCCCCGCTGGACTTCTTCGGCCTGCGGATCCGGACCTACGACCTGGTCGTTCTGGCCATCGCCGCGCTAGCGGTGGTGCTGCTCGTGTGGTTCCTGCAGCGCACCAAACGAGGTGCCGCCATGCAGGCGGTCGCGATGGACCACGAGGCGGCCACCGCCGTGGGCATCCATGTCGGGCGCAGTAACGCGATCGCGTTCGCGATCGGCGCCGGGCTGGCGGCGCTGGCCGGCGGCCTGGTCGGACCGCTGCTGTACGTGAGTCCGGCGATGGGCGGCGCTCTGGGCATCAAGGGATTCGCCGCCGCGATGCTCGGCGGCTGCGGCAACATCCCCGGCGCCATCGTCGGCGGCCTCGCCATCGGGGTCCTGGACTCCTACGCCGCCGGGCACTTCCAGGGCTACTCGGAAGTGGTCGTCTTCCTGGTCTTCACCGTGATCATCATGATCAAGCCGACCGGGTTGTTCGGAGAGATGACGGTGAGCCGCGCATGAGTTCTGTCCGCAAGTACGTCCCACACCGCGGCTGGGCGCACTGGTGGCGCTCGTCGCGGTGGCGTGGATACTGCCGTACCAACTGGGCGGCTATGCCATTCACGTGGTGAACATCGCGCTGGTGTTCGCTTTGCTGGCGATCGGCCTCGGCCTGGCCATGGGCATCGCCGGCCAGATCAACCTGGCGCAGGTCGCCTTCTTCGGGGTGAGCGCCTACGCGACCGCCATCCTCACCACGAACAACGGGCTCGGCTTCTGGCCCGCGGCGGCGCTCGCGATGCTCGCCGCCGCGCTGATCGGGCTGCTGGTCGGCGTGCCGGCGCTGCGCATGCAGTCGCATTACCTGGGCATCGTCACCCTCGGGCTGGCGCTCGGCTTCATCAACTGGACCACCAACGCCGAGGTGGCCGGCGGAGCCGAGGGCATCTCGGCGATCCCCGTCCCGCCGATGTTCGGCATCGACCTGGCCAGCGAGTACCTCTACTACTACCTGGAAGTTGTGGTGTTCGCCGCCGCGCTGGCCTTCGGCCTCTTCGTGGTCCGCACCTCGCTGGGCCGGCGGTTGCAGGCGATGCGCGACGATCCGCTCGCCGCCGGGGCCGTCGGCGCGGAGATCCCGCTGCTGAGAATGACCGCCTTCCTGCTCTCCAGCGTGTACGGCGGTGTCGCGGGCGTGCTGTACGTCCGTCTCATCCGCTATGTCGCTCCGGACACCTTCAACATCGGCAACATGTTCCTGCTGCTGGCGATGGTCGTCATCGGCGGCCGGCAGAGCCTGGTGGGCTGCGTGGTCGGCGCGATCGGGCTCACGCTGGTCCGCGAGCAACTGGTGGACTACCCGACCTACGCCCAGCTGGGCTTCGGCGTCGTCGTGGTGCTCATGGTGGTCTTCGCTGAGTTCCAGGTATCAGTCGAGTCCCATCCTCGTGGCCAGGGTGCGGATCTCCCGCCCCTTGGAGTGCTTGCCGCTGCTGCGCAGGTCGCGTACGAGGTTGCGCACCAGCGGCCGGTTGCGTACGTGCTGGGGGGCGATGCGATCGGCGGTCACGAGCGCGTCCACCGCTTTGTCCTCCTTGCGGTTCATCGCCATCCCGGCGGCCCGGCACCTCC
>NZ_JABVEB010000457.1 GCF_014323665.1 Actinomadura sp. HBU206391
CACCTCCTCTGTCGTGCCGCCGCGCCTCGCCACCGTCCTGAGGACGGCGCGGCGCAACCGCAGGGTTCGTATCTCCGCGTCCAGTGCCGTGACGTGCATCCCGGCCACCTCGGCGAGCGTGGCGGCCCGCGACAGGACCTCCCGTACGGCGTCGAGACCCAGCCCGAGGTCACGAAGCGTCCGGACGAGGTCGAGTCGGGCCACCGCCTCGGAGTCGTAGAGGCGGTAGCCGGCCGCGGAACGCGTGCTGGCCGGCACCAGGCCGGCGTCCGACCAGAAGCGGATCGTCCGCGCGGACACTCCGGTGCGGCGGGCGAGCCGCCCGATGGTGAAGAACTCCGCGCTGTCGCTCATGGGGACGACTGTGCACCTTCCAGTAGGTGGAAGCTCAACCGAATTGATCCGCGAGATCGCGTACGAGGTGGGCCGGGCCGGTAGAGCGCGGCGAAAATGAGCGGCGCTCCCAAGGTGTGATCACTAGCGTGTCCGCCATGGAACCGTACGGACGCTTCCTCAACGTCGTCGACCTGGAGGCCACGTGCTGGCCGGGGCAGCCGCCTCCCGGCCAGGCCAGCGAGATCATCGAAATCGGGCTCTGCGTCGTGGACCTGGAGTCTCGTGAACGGGTGTCGCGCCACCGCATCCTGGTCCGCCCGGCCCGCTCGAGGGTCAGCGGGTTCTGCAGCGAGCTCACCGGGCTGACGCAACGTGAGGTCGACGGTGGCGTCGGGTTCCGGGAGGCGTGCGAGATCCTCGAACGCGACCACTATTCGCGCTATCGCGCCTGGGCGAGCTGGGGTGACTACGACCGGCGGCAGTTCGAGCGCCAGTGCCGTCCCGGTGCCGTCCGTTATCCCTTCGGCTCCCGGCACACCAACGCCAAGAAGACCTACTCCGAGGTCTACGGGCTCAGTCGCCGGCTCGGCATGGAAGGGGCCCTCGATCACGCCGGGCTGCCGCTCGAAGGGCGCCACCACAGCGGGGTCGACGACGCCTGGAACATCGCCGCCCTCGTCCTCAAGATGGCGGCCCGTCAGGAGGGCGACCCGGCCGGCCCCTGGAGTCTCACCCCTCCGTGATCATGCAGTTGTTCGCGGACCGGGCGAGAGACGTACGCGGGAGTCCGCTCTCACCCGGTCACTCGGCATGAAGGACGGCTAGATGACGCCCTGGGCGAGCATGGCGTCGGTCACGCGCTCGAATCCGGCGATGTTGGCTCCCGCGACGTAGTCGCCCGGCACGCCGTGGCGCTCGGCCGTCTCGCGGCAGGTCTCGTGGATGTCGCGCATGGTCTGGCCCAGCCGCTCCTCGGTACGGGCGAACGACCACGACTCGCGGCCGGCGTTCTGCTGCATCTCGAGCGCGCTGGTGGCGACCCCGCCCGCGTTGGCCGCCTTGCCGGGGCCGAAGACCACGCCGGCCTCCTGCAGGAGCCGTACGGCCGAGGGGGTGGTGGGCATGTTCGCCCCCTCGGAAACGGCCTTGACCCCGTTGCGCACCAGGATCTGCGCGGCGTCGAGATCGAGTTCGTTCTGGGTGGCCGAGGGCAACGCCACGTCACAGGGCACGTCCCACACCTGGCCGGTGGTCACATACCGGGCGGACGCACCCCGGCGCTCGGCGTAGTCGGAGACGCGGCCGCGCCCGACCTCCTTGATCTCCTTGAGCAGGGCGACGTCGATGCCCTTCTCGTCCATGACGTAACCCCCGGAGTCAGAGCAGGTCACGACGTTGGCGCCGAGCTTCTGGGCCTTCTCGATCGAGTAGATCGCGACATTGCCGGACCCGGACACCACGACCTGCTGCCCCTCCATGTCCTCGCCACGCGCCTGCAGCATCTCGGCGGTGAAGAGGACATTTCCATAGCCGGTGGCCTCGGTACGGGCCTGGGATCCGCCCCAGCCGAGGCCCTTGCCGGTGAGCACTCCGGCCTCCCAGCGATTGGTGATCCGCCGGTACTGGCCGAACAGGAAGCCGATCTCGCGTCCCCCGACGCCGATGTCGCCGGCCGGGACGTCGGTGTGCTCGCCCAGGTAGCGGCTGAGCTCGGTCATGAAGGACTGGCAGAAGCGCATGACCTCGGCGTCGGACCTGCCCTTGGGGTCGAAGTCGCTGCCTCCCTTGCCCCCGCCGATGCTCATGCCGGTGAGCGCGTTCTTGAAGATCTGCTCGAAGCCGAGGAACTTCACGACGCCCAGGTTGACCGACGGGTGGAATCGCAGGCCGCCCTTGTAGGGTCCGAGCGCGCTGTTGAACTCGATCCGGAATCCACGGTTGACGTGCACCTGACCGGAGTCGTCCTGCCAGGGGACCCGGAACATGATCTGGCGCTCGGGTTCGCAGACGCGCTCGATCACCCTGGCGTCAAGGAGTTCCGGGCGGGCGTCGAGCACCGGCGCGAGGCTCTCGAGTACCTCGAGGACCGCCTGATGGAACTCCGGTTCGCCGGGGTTGCGCCTCAGGATCTCGGAGTAGATCGAGTTCAGTTCAGGGGTTCGTAGCCCGTGCTCCTGCTCTCGGTAGTACGCCGTCTGAGGTGACGGTGACATACGTGAAAGCTCCTCTGCTGGTCGGTGATAGAGATCGGCGGGCGGTGGCGCGGCTGTCGAAGCGCTTCGGGGCAGCACTCCGCGGCTCCACCGGTTCGGGTGATGCGAAGAGATCAGACCCCGTGCCAGAGTGCCATCGACGATCGACTCGCCCCTGTGGCGCAGTACCGTCGACTGCTTACTGAACCGTTCAAGCATAATCGCCTATTCCACGGCCGAGCAGGGAAAACGCGCACATGCCTGCGCGTCGGCAAGGAACGGGACACCGCCGACGGGCACGCCGAAGCGCGCCTGTTCGACGATCACCGTCGGTCGCCCGCATGGCCGGGGGCGTTCCGCCGCGGTACGGCGGCGAAACGCCCCCTTGGGTCATG
>NZ_JABVEB010000458.1 GCF_014323665.1 Actinomadura sp. HBU206391
AGAGAAACGGGTCTGGCGACCGTCCGCTGGACGGTCGCCAGACCATTTCGTCGAGCTCGGTCCGGCCGGGCCACGGCTATCCGGCGTACACCTGGAACTCCGCCGCGCGAACGAAAGCGGCTCGTGAGCTGCCCGTCGCGCAGTCGGTGGTCGAACGCGGATCGGCGTCCTGCTCACCGGCGTAGGTCGGGTTGCCGGTGCACTGGCTCGAAAGCACCCTCAGCCGCAGATGCGTGGCCTTGGTGTCGCGGATGTCGAACGGCCGGATGGTGAGCTCCGGCGCGCGCACCCGGGGCCGGCCCGACGGGAAGGCGTTCGCCGGACTCGTGTAGACGCTCGTGAACGACGCGTCCTGGGAGCAGTCGGCCCTGCTCGCGTCACAGGCCAGCACCTGGAAGCGGTGCAACGCGGTGAACCTGTTCTGCGCCCCGCCAGGCGTGTGCTCGGGGTCGCCCGCCACGGTCGGCCGCAGCATGGCGCTCACCTGCACCTTGTCGACGCGTACGGCCTTGTCGCCCGCGAGGTCGACGGTCACCTGCCGGCCCGCGACCGGGGCCGTGAGCGACTGCCAGTTCGTCGCCTCGGTCTCGTCGATCAGATTGGCCTGGTCGACGCCGTCGCCCGTGGCCGTGGCGCCATTGGCGGCCGAGGCCTCGTTGCGGGCCATCGACACCGTCAGCGACCTGGTCCGCGAGCTGATCGACGCGGTGAAGCGCTTGTGCCCGAACCCGGCGCCCACCGCCAGGAAGGAGTACTTCCCGGGCACCATCTCGAAGGCGTCGTCCAGGTCCGTGGCCGGATCGGTGTCGGCGACGGGCACGGCCCGGCCCTCGTAGTCGCCCACGTACAGGCGCACGGCGGCGCCCTTGGCCGCCCCGGTCGGCCGCAGCGTCAACGCGGCGTTGCGGGACTCGGGCGAGGCGAAGCTCGGCACCGGGTCGGGATCGGCCGGGCCGTTGCTCGACGCGCCCTCACCGAGGCCGTGCTGGGCGAAGGCGTCCCAGAGCAGCTCGCTGTTGGCGCCGCCGAAGCGGATCGCGTCCGCGGCGAGCAGCGCGTCCCGGTGGTCGACGTAGCTCACCGCCCCGCTGGCCATGAGCAGCAGAGCGTCGAAGGACAGCTGGGCCCAGCGCCGGTTGCCGGGGCACTTGTTCACGGGCAGGTTGCCGTCGGCGCAGGCACGCTGCGTCTTGGCGTTGCCCTTGCCGTACCGGTCGACGAACGCCTGGCGCACGTCGAACTGCGTCGCGCTCCAGATCTCGCCGTCGGCGTGCACCTGCTGGCCGACCAGGTCGTATGCGATGTCGCTGTAGTTGAGCGGGCTCTTGCTCATGTCGTAGTTGCGGATTCCGGCGCGGGTGTCCCCGGTGACATAACCGCCCGTGACGTACGGTGTGTCGCCGCGCGGGCGGAAGCCGTACTCCTGCAGGTACTCCATCGCGAACAGGTCCGAGGTGCTCTCGTTCATCGCCCCGGCCTGCGGCCCGCTCCATCCCGCGTTCGGGCCGCCGATCATGCGCCCCGAGATCGCGTGCGTGTACTCGTGGCCGATCACGCTCATGTCGTAGTCGCCGTCGACGCACGGCGCGTAGAAGGACCCGGCGATCGGCTGCCACATGTACATGTTCGTGATGGCGGGGGTGCCGTCCGGTGGAGTGATCTGGTTGGCGTTGTCACGCACGCTGGCCACCCTGGCGCCGGCCTGGGCGTTGCCCTGCTCGGGGTCGCCCTCGGCGCCGCCGCGGTCGCCGTTCTCGGTCTGCATGTTCCACGCCGACTCGGTGAAGCCGAGCCGGTAGGACCAGTCGTGCATGCGGTTGTGCATCGAGTGCAGGTTGGAGATCGCGGCCTCGAGGTCGGCCTCTTGCGGGCTGTCCAGCGTCGCCGGGTCGCACTTGGCCTCATGCCACTGGTTGGTCCAGGGGTAGCTGTAATTGCGGTCCGGCTTCGGAGCGTTGGAGCGGGTGCCGACCGTGAAGGCGTCGCCACTGGCGCGGTTCTCATAGGTGCGGGCGGAGTTGCCGATGCTGGTGTTCGTGGGGGCGCCGGTGGTGTGGTCGACGTCCCAGGCCAGACCGGTGGCCGGATCGCCGCCGACGACGTAGTCGCAGCCCCGGGCCGGTCGCCAGCACCAGGTCTGCCGGGTGTCCCGGGAGGAGTAATCGTTCGGCGGGTTCGCGGGGAAGGCCTCCCAGCGCGGGTTGCCCGGATCGGCCGCCTCCGCGTGGTCGACCAGGTTCTCCTGGATCAGCACCTTTCCGGTGCGGGCGTCGACGTAGGAGTTGACGGCGGCCGGCTCGCCCTGGAAGCCGGCGGAGTCGATGAGCGTGACCTGGTAGGCCGTCCGCGCGCCCTCGGCCGTCGGCACGGCGACGAGCTTGGTCTTCCTGGTCTCGGCCGCCGCGACCGCGATGCCCGCGTCCCGGGCGGCCGACTCGATCGCCTCGCCCTGGTCGAGTGTGGCGGGCGCCGGAGCCGCCGTGTCGCGGGCCAGGCTGGAGGAGACCGAGAGCACCTTGCCGCCGGACACGCCCACGGCGACGAGGCCGTCGTGCCCGGCCGGCAGGTCCCCGAAGCGCTGGCGCAGCAGCACTGCCGCACCGTCGCCGATGGGGTTGACCGCCACCTTCTCCAGGGACTTGACGGCATCGCCGGTCAGCCCGAACAGCTGCTGGTTCGCGCTCAGGTAGGCGCGGGCCGTCTGCTCGGCGTCAGCGGGCAGCCCCGTGGCGAGCGCGGCACCGGACCTGGTGACCGTCGCCGGCGTGCCGAGCCTGTTCCACCGGACGGTCGCGCCGGACGCGAGCCCTCGCTGCGAGCCGGTGGGCGCGACCCAGCCGGTCCTGACGTCCTTGTCGGGTCGGGCGGAGTGCTCGGCCTGGATGTCCGGCGGCACAGG
>NZ_JABVEB010000459.1 GCF_014323665.1 Actinomadura sp. HBU206391
GCCGGAGCGCTCCCTTGAACGACACCCTCAATGAACCCCGCTGCGGCAACGACATGGGCCTACCGTACCTACCGGCTCGGCAGCGGATTCTCCCGCCAGGCGCCGCGGCGCGGGACCGCGCCCGGATTCAGCGCCCGTTCGAGCAGCCAACCGACGATCTCCTCGCCCGCGGCCACCCCGCCGCTCGGGCTCACGCTGGTGCCCTCGCCCACCCAGCCCGTCTCGGCCAGCTCGCCGTGCGGCGGCCGGATCGACGCGTCGGCCGCCTCGAGCAGCTCGGTGTCGAGCAGCGAGTCGCCGGCCGCGAGCAGCACGCCGGCACCGGTGCGCCGGGCCACCTCGGCCGCAGCGGCCGCCTTGGTGAGCGGCTTCGGCAGGCAGTAGACCTTGCGGCCCTGCAGCGAGGTCGTCCAGCCGCGCTCCGCGCACCACCCGGCCAGCTCGGCGACCCAGCCCGCGGGCAGTTCCCCGCGCTCGACGACCGCGTAGCAGAACAGGTCTGCGGCCATCCGCAGCTTCTTGACGAAGTCGCCGCTGATCCGCGAGAGGTGGGCGTACACCTCGGCCGGCTCGGCGCACTCGGACACCCGCACCCGAACGCCCGCGGCCCAGTCGGGGTCGCTGTGGCCGTCGACGAGCAGATGCCCGCCGTTCGCGCAGATGGCGTACGCCGGCGCCTCTCCGAGCAGGTGCACCCGCGCGTACTGCTCAGGCGTACGGGTCGTCGTCGGCACCAGGGTCGCGGCGGCGGCGAGCAGTTCCAGGCCGGCCGCCGCCGACTCCGTCACGTACGACAGTGGACGGCCCTGGTAGAGCTCCACGCACAGCAGGCGCGGCAGATCCGCGTCCGCCCCGGACAGGCCGAGCGCAGCCGACGAGTAGATGAGCGTGCGATCGAGGTCGACGCAGACGACCGCGTTCTCGGCGGGATTCGTGTCGGGCATCAGGAGGGTCCTCCGCGCGAGTATCCGGGGTGGATCAGGCCCGCGCACGCGTACGGCAGTGAATCCGGCTCGACCGCAACCACGGGCACACCGCGCTCCTTCGCCAGCAGCCGGATGTGCGCGAGCTCGTCGCCTGCGTCGGCGCGTGCGAGGACCTTCCACGGCACCCGGCGCAGCAGCACCCGGGTGGTCTCCCCCACTCCCGGCTTGATCAGGTTGAGGTTGTCGATGCCGTGCTCCTCGCCGATCCGCCGGACCGCCGCCCACCCGGACCAGTCCGGTGTGCGATCGGCGGCGGCGAGGACGGGCCAGTCCGCGGCGACCTGGCCGGCGACGTCGCCGAAGCGCGCGCACACCGCGTCGAGGAACCGCATGGAGACGTCCGCGCCGCCGAGCTCGGCGTAGAACTTCGCCCCGTGGAAGTCGCCGGGGCCGATCAGCCGGTCGTTCAGCACTGTACGGCTGACCAGTCCCGAGACGGTGGAGTTCAGGCAGGCCGAGGGGATGAGGTAGTCGTCCCTCGTCCCGAAGATCCGCACACACCGGCCGGGGTCGGCGAGCACGGCCATGCCGGCCGGGAAACGGTCCCCGGTCGCGGTCTCGTGTGCGGTGAGCGCGTCGGCGAGCTCGCGGGTGATCGCGCCCTTGCCGGTCCAGCCGTCCACGAACATCACCCGTGCCGGGTCGTGGTGGGCGGCCACGTACCGTAGCGCGACCGTGTCGACCCCCCGGCCCCGTACGATGCTGACCGCGTAGTGCGGCAGGTCGAGACCGTGGGCGAACCGAGCCCAGCGGCGCACCAGGATGCCGACCGGGGTGCCCGCCCTGGCCAGTGACACCAGGACGGCGTCGCGGCCCCGCTCGGCGAGAATCATCTCAGTGATCACACCGGCGCCGTACGCGAGTCTGGCCGCCGACGCGTCCAATGCGTCCTGGAAGAGCCGCTGGTACTCCTCACCGGGCTGGTACTCCACCGGCAGCGACTCGGCATAGTGCGCCCGGCCCGCCTGGATGGCCTCTTCCCGTTCCTCCGTGGGCGCCTCGAGCCGGGCGTCGGACAGATCGGTCAGCAGCCACGCCACGTCCTGCGGCGGATAGCTGCCGAAACCGGGTCCACGCAGCGGCTCCGGCAGGGCCCGCGTGCTCGTGGCCGTGCTCACCCGCCCGCTCCTGCGGGCCCGGGCCGGCGTGATGGCACGACGGCGAGCAGCACCGCGCCGCCGAGCTCGGTCAGCCGGGCGAGCAGCCCGCCGGCCAGCTCCGCAGTGTCGGCCTGGTCGTCGATGACGATGATGATCGCGTCGAACCGCCGGTCGGCGTCGGCGCCCGCCGCGACGTTGTAGGCGTAGCGCTCACCCGGCCCGTCCGCCGGGTCGTCATGTGACGGGAACGCCAGCCGCGTCCGGATCGCGTAGCCCGGATCGTCGACCGCCAGCACGGGCGAGCGGGTCGTCGTCGAATAGCGGACCTCGGTGCCTTCGAGCCGGTCGGCGAGCGCCTCCGCCAACCGCAGCGGCGCGTACATGAGCTCTTCGAACCCGAGCACCAGCACCCGCCGCCCGGGTTCGGCGCGAACAACTGCATGATCACGGCTGGAGGGGGTGAGCTCTCGGATGAGGGCGTCGGTGAGGCGCTCGGCCATCGCGGGGAGGGCGGCCTCCAGGCGGATCCGATGCTCCGGCGTGAAGCCATGGCGGCCGCCGTCGGGTAGCCCCGCGGGCCATTCCAGCTCCACTCTTCGGACCCGTTCGGGACTCTCTGCGTTCTCCTCGACCGAGTCCGATCTCGCGGCCGGGCCCGTGGTCGACGCCACCGCCGGGCCCGTGGTCGACACCGCCGGGCCTGTGGTCGACACCGCCGGGCCCGTGGTCGACACCGCCGGGCCCGTGGTCGACACCGCCGGGCCTGTGGTCGACGCCACGGGCGCTCG
>NZ_JABVEB010000046.1 GCF_014323665.1 Actinomadura sp. HBU206391
ACGAGCACTCGTTCCTCGTGCTCGTGCGCTCCTCAGTCCAGACAGCGCGGCGCCCCTCGCGGGTCTCTTGAGGTGTTACTTGACCTCGATGCCCATGGAGCGGGCGGTGCCGGCGACGATCTTCTCGGCGGCGGCGAGGTCATTGGCGTTGAGGTCGGGCATCTTGGTCTGGGCGATCTCGCGGACCTGGGCCGCGGTGACCGAACCGACCTTGGTCTTGTGCGGCTCGCCGCTGCCCTTCTCGACACCGGCGGCCTTGAGGATGAGCTGCGCGGCCGGCGGGGTCTTGGTGATGAAGGTGAACGAGCGGTCCTCGTAGATGGTGATCTCTACGGGGATCACGTTGCCGCGCTGGGACTCCGTGGCAGCGTTGTACTGCTTGCAGAAGTCCATGATGTTCACGCCGTGCGGACCGAGAGCGGTACCGACGGGCGGTGCGGGGGTCGCCTGGCCGGCCTGAAGCTGGACCTTGACGACCGCGTTGATCTTCTTCTTCCGCGGAGGCATGACGCCTTCCCTTCGTTCCTGTTCGTTTCGGTCCCGACTCCCGCATCCGCGGGCAACACCCATGGCCGGAACGTGAACCCGGATGTTGGGACCCTTGACCCCGCCTGAGCGGGGACCGCCGTCGACCGGAGCTTGACGATCACGGTTCGCGGCGGGCTGGACCGCCCCGCCTGCGCGGGGACGGTCACAAGACTATCGCTAGATCTTCGAGACCTGGGTGAAGGACAGCTCGACGGGGGTCTCGCGGCCGAAGATCGAGACGAGCACCTTGAGCTTCTGGGTGTCGGCGTTGATCTCGTTGACCGTGGCGGGCAGCGTCGCGAAGGGACCGTCCATGACCGTGACCGACTCGCCGACCTCGAAGTCGACGGTCGCGGCGACCTTGGCGGCCTCCTTGGCCTTGGCCTGCTCCTCCGGCTCCGGAGCGAGCAGGTTGGCGACCTCTTGGATGCTCAGCGGCGACGGCTTGCTGGACAGCCCGACGAAGCCGGTGACTCCAGGCGTGTTGCGCACGGCCGCCCAGGACTCGTCGGTGAGCTCCATGCGGACGAGGATGTAGCCCGGCAGGACCTTCTCGTTGACCTTCTGCCGCTTGCCGCCCTTGATCTCGGTGACCTCGTGCTGCGGCACCTCGACCTGGAAGATGTAGTCCTCCATGTTGAGCGACTGGGTGCGGGTCTCGATGTTGGTCTTCACCCGGTTCTCGTAGCCCGCGTAGGAGTGCACGACGTACCAGTCGCCCGGCTGGAGCCGGAGCTGGGTCTTGAACTCCATGAGCGGGTCGATCTCGATCTCGGGCTCCGCGTCGGCGGAGGGCTCCTCTTCAGCGGACGCGTCCGCTTCGGCGGAGGGCCGCTCCTCGCCGCCTCCCTCGTCCGGGCCCGCCCCCGCCTCGTCATCGGCGGCGAGCTCGGCGGACGTCTCCTCCGGCTCGAGCGCAGCCGCCTCCGCCGACTGGGCCTCGTCGAGGGCCTCGTCGTGGCGCTGTGGGGACTCGGACACAGTGACTCTTTCTCTCGTTCGAAATTGGTGTTGTGCGGCCGGACCGGCCGGGGATCAGCCGAAGATCGCGAAGATCCCCTTCTGCAACGCCCAGTCCAGGGCCGAGACGATCGCGACCATGATCAACACGAAGACCAAGGAGACCGCCGTGTAGGTGATGAGCTCCTTGCGGGTCGGCCAGATGACCTTCCGCAGCTCGGCGGCCACTTGGCGCACGAACAGGGGAGGCGTCGTCCGCTTACTGCGGGCGGGCTTGCCTTTGTCCTCGGTCGCGGACTCGCCGCGGATCTCAGTCGCCATCTGTGCCGCCGTTCACTTCATTGGTCGTCAACCACTTCGTGGTCTTTACATGCCCACTGTAGGCGTGACCACGTGCACGCACCGCACTCCGCAGGGCAGGAGGGACTCGAACCCCCAACCACCGGTTTTGGAGACCGGGACTCTGGCCAATTGAGCTACTGCCCTTCGACTCCCCGACCTTAGTAGCTCCTGGGCCGGGCCGTGGCGATACCCGCGTGTGACGCCGTCGCACGCCGAAACTCACCACTAGGTGGAGCAGTGTAGTTGGCGAACCACCCCGACGTCGAACCAGGCGATTTCCGCTGGCCCCGCCCCCAGGCTCGATATCCGGCTGAACCCGAGGTAGAAGGTCTGGGACGATGGAGGGCATGAGTCGAATCTCCGAACGCATCGCCGCCATATCAGAGTCCGCCACGCTGGCCGTGGACGCCAAGGCCAAGGCACTGAAGGCGGCCGGGCGACCGGTGATCGGGTTCGGCGCCGGCGAGCCCGACTTCCCCACCCCCGACTACATCGTCGAGGCGGCCGTGACGGCCTGCCGGGTCCCCAGGTTCCACAAGTACACGCCGGCGGGCGGGCTGCCCGAGTTGCGCGCGGCGATCGCCGAGAAGACCGAGCGCGACTCCGGCCTCGTGGTCGAGCCGTCCCAGGTGCTCGTCACCAACGGCGGCAAGCAGGCCGTGTACGAGGCGTTCGCCGCGCTGCTCGACCCGGGCGACGAGGTGCTGCTGCCCGCCCCCTACTGGACCACCTATCCAGAGTCGATCAAGCTGGCCGGAGGGGTGCCCGTCGAGGTGCTGACCGATGAGACCAGCGGCTATCTGGTCTCGGTCGAGCAGCTCGAGGCGGCCCGTACCGGCCGTACCAAGGTGCTGCTGCTGTGCTCGCCGTCCAACCCGACCGGCGGCGTCTACACCCGTGACCAGGTCGAGGCCATCGGCCGGTGGGCCGCCGAGCACGACCTGTGGGTCGTCACCGACGAGATCTACGAGCACCTGGTGTACGGGGACGCGAGCTTCCACTCCCTGCCGGTCGTGGTGCCGGAGATGGCCGACCGCACGGTCGTGCTGAACGGCGTGGCCAAGACCTACGCGATGACCGGCTGGCGGGTGGGCTGGCTGATCGGCCCGGCGGACGTGGTCAAGGCGGCGCAGAACCTGCAGTCGCACGCCACCTCCAACGTCTGCAACGTCGCGCAGGCCGCGGCGCTCACGGCGGTCAGCGGCGACCTGTCGGCGGTAGAGGAGATGCGTTCGGCCTTCGACCGGCGCCGTCAGACCATCGTCCGGATGCTCAATGACATCCCCGGCGTGCTGTGCCCGGAGCCGCAGGGCGCCTTCTACGTGTATCCCTCGGTCAAGGAGCTGCTCGGCAGGCAGATCCGGGGACGCCGGCCGCAGACCTCGGTGGAGCTGGCCGAACTCGTCCTCGAGGAGGCCGAGGTGGCCGTGGTGCCGGGCGAGGCGTTCGGGACGCCGGGCTACTTCCGGCTGTCGTACGCCCTCGGTGACGAGGATCTCGCCGAGGGCGTCAGCCGGATGGCCAAGCTGCTGTCCGAGGCGAGCTGACCGCGCGCCGAGACGCATGCGCGGCGAGGCCGCCCGTTCACGTGCACCCGTGGGCGGGCGGCCTCGTTCCCCCTGCTTCCCTCAGGAAGGCGCGTGGACGCCCTCGGCGATCCGCATGAGCTGGGTGCGCAGTGAGGGGCTGACGCTCACGGTCACCCCCGAGCCGGGATGGTCGATCCACATGACCAGGCTGCCCGCGCCTCCGGCGAGCGTCCGCTCCAGGGTGATCGCCCGCTGACCCCGCACCGAGGTGTATTTCGGCACCGCTGAGAGGGCGAAGACGTCCTCGGGCTTGGTGAGCCCCGAGCCGCTGTGGAGCCGCACTTCGAGCGTGCCCGCCGGTCCGGTCCACCGGCAGATGATCGTCCGCCGGGTCTCCGAGCGTTCGTCGGCGCACGGACCGACCGCCCGCAGCCCTGACGGCAGATAGGCCAGCCAGTCGACGACCGGGGGGATCACTCCGCCGGACGGCCCTCCGCGGCGGTGCGGCGGCGTTGCCGACGGCTTCACCGTCGCCCCTGCCCGTGGCTCGCCCGAGGAGGTCCGCGGGTCGGGCGTGCCCGGGCCGAGCGGCTGCTGCGAGCCCGGCGGCGGCGCGGCCGGCCCCTTACTGGCGGTGGTAGGTGCCCCCACGGGGGCGGCGGCCCCGATGTCGAAGAAATCGGCGGCGGGCAGCGCCGCGATCGCCACAACGGCCGCCGCGGCCACGCCGACCGTCGTGCGGATTCGCGTGACCCGGCGCCGGTGCCGACGGCGTACGTCGGTGACGAGCGACGACGGAGCCGACGCCTCGGCCACGTGCTCAGCCATGGCCTGCCTAAGTTCCTTCTCGAGATCCATCGCTCACCTCCCCAGCAGCGCCAGGTTCGCGCCAAGCCGTTCCCGGAGTCTGGCGAGACCCCGGGACGCCTGGCTCTTGACGGTGCCGACCGAGCAGCCGAGCACCTCCGCCGTCTCCATCTCTGACATGTCCTCCCAGTAGCGCAGGACGAGCACCGCCCGCTGACGTGGCCCGAGTCGGCGCAGCTCCTCCATGAGCGTGCCGCGCAGTTCGAGAGAATGCGTCTCCGACGGGGCCGGCACCTCGGGCGTCTTGGCGACGTGGATCTCCCGCAGCACCTTCCACCGGCGCGCCCGGCTGATGATCTGGTTGACCAGGATCCGCCGAACGTACGGCTCGGGGTCGCTGTCCGGGTCTAGCCGTCCCCAGTGCCGATAGGCCTTCTCCAGCGCGGTCTGCAAGATGTCCTCCGCGTCCTGCCGTGTACCGCACATCAACAGCGCGGTTCGCATCAAGGCGTTGCCCCGCGCCGCCACGAACTCGACAAAGGACCCATCATCTCGCCGCCTCACACCTGACCGCCCGCCTCGATGCCGTCCGCCGCTGGGGACCGTTCGGTCCGCGGGCGGCTCCACCGCGCGGAGCCGCCCGCGGAGTCAACTCACTTCACTTCGTGAAGCCGCATGGCGATCTGCTGCAGGCGGGGCTGCAGGGCGAGGCCGCCACTCACGTAGTCGACGACTCCAGGTGCGGGAGCCCACATGATGCCGGTGCCCGGCGCGCCCGCGAGCGGGGACCGCCAGTAGATGTCGCGGCCCAGCGTCACGGCCTCGGCGTTCGGGAGCCGCAGCGTCTGGCGCAGCTGCTCCACGTTCACCTCACCCTTGATCCGCTCGACCTCCATCCACTGGCCCAGCGGACCCGACCACCGCTGGGTCATCACACAGATCTTCCGCCCCTTGACCGTGATCGTGCGGGTCTTCTTCGAAACGAACTTCAGTCCGGTCTTCGCGGTGATCTGCTGCTCGACGGAACCGCCCACCTTGACCACGGGGGTCACGCTGTCACAGGAGAACTTCGGCAGCCGCGGGATGTCGGTCGGCAGCACGGCCGGAACACCTGCCGGGAGGTCCTTGATGTCGCCCGGCTTGTGGGGCAGGGACGGCAGGCAGGCCGGAACGCCGGCGTGCAGCCGCGCCACGGCCTTGTTCACGGCCTCCTTGACGGCCTTGGGGTCGGCGGGCTTGGCGTGGCCGGACTTGACCGCCTCGGCGCCGTTGACGGGCAGGGCCGCGTGCTCGTCCACGGGGAGCTTGGACTTCAGCCACTCCACCTCGAGCTTGGCCTTCAGCTTCTCGAGCTCGGCGCCCTTCAGCTTCCTGAGGTCGACCTTCGACGTGTCGGGCAGGTGCCCCTCGGGCAGTTGCACGCACTTCGTCGGGTCCACGGGAAGCGTCGCCGGGACGGACACCTTCGGCGACGGCGCGGCCACGTTGGCGGCGACGGGGTTCGAAGGGGCCTTCTCGTCGTTCGCGGTGAGCGCGATCGCCGCGCCGCCGGCCGCCACAGTGCCCGCCGTGGCGGTCGCTGCCAAGACGATCGTGAGCATCTTCATCGGGGTTTGCCTTTCTTCGCGGTAGCCCTTCTGCGCCCGACAAATACGCACGAGTCGCACAGAGGGTTGCACGCAACTTCAGAAAAGTTTGGATCCGCGCGCCCGTGCGGCCCCATCAGCGGCGATGCGGCAGGATTAGGTCATGAAAGCCCCTCCCGTCCCAGCGCGGCCGAGATCGCTCATCGCGCTGCCCAAGGCCCACCTGCACCTGCACTTCACCGGGTCCATGCGGCACTCGACGCTGGTCGAGCTCGCCGCCGAACGCGGGGTGCACCTGCCGGAGGCGCTCGTGGGGGGCTGGCCCCCGGAGCTGCACGCCACGGACGAGCGTGGCTGGTTCCGGTTCCAGCGGCTGTACGACATCGCCCGTTCGGTGCTGCGCGAGCCCGCCGACGTACGCCGCCTGCTGCGCGAGACCGCGGAGGACGAGGCGGCCGAGGGCTCTCAATGGCTGGAGATCCAGGTCGATCCGAGCGGCTACGCGTCGCGGTTCGGCGGCCTCACCCCCACCGTCGAGCTCGTGCTCGACGCCGCCAGGGAGGCCGAGGCGGCCACCGGCGTCGGCATCGGTGTGATCATCGCGGCGAACCGCACGAGGCATCCGCTCGACGCCAAGACCCTGGCCCGGCTCGCCGTAGGTCACGCGGGCCGGGGGGTGGTCGGGTTCGGCCTGTCCAACGACGAGCGGCGCGGGCGGGCGTACGACTTCGAGGGCGCGTTCCGGATCGCGAGCCGCGGCGGGCTGCTGTCGACCCCGCACGGCGGTGAGCTGCTCGGGCCGGGCAGCGTGCGCGAGTGCGTCGACACACTGGGCGCCGACCGCATCGGGCACGGGGTGCGCGCCGTCGAGGACCCCCGCCTGCTCGAGAAGATCGTCGCCCGGGGCGTGACGCTCGAGGTGTGCCCGTCCTCGAACGTGGGGCTCGGGGTGGTGCAGACCGCGGCCGACGTGCCGGTGCGGGAGCTGTTCGAGGCGGGTGCGCCGATCGCGCTGGGCGCCGACGACCCCCTGCTGTTCGGTTCCCGGCTGGCCCGGCAGTACGAACTGGCCAGGGAGGTCTACGAATTCTCCGACGCCGAGATCGCGGAACTGGCCCGATACTCGATCCGCGGCTCGGCCGCACCCGTCGATGTCCGGAAGGAACTGCTGGATCAGATCGACGCCTGGCTCGCGCCCGGCGGACCGGCCGGCCGGTGAGGGTCACACCGCCCTGATCCCCTCGACGAGCAGCAGCACGCCGAAGAGCGCGAAGGACGCGGTCGCCCCGATCCGGATCACCCGTTCCGGCAGCCGCCTGCCGAGCACCCGGCCCACGACGATGGCGAGCGCGTCGGCCACGACCATGCCGATCGTCGACCCCGCCCAGACGCCGATCAGCCCTGCCACCCCGCCGTTCTCAGCCGCGAGCGTGACCGTGGCGAGCATCGTCTTGTCGCCGAGTTCGGCGAGGAAGAACGCCACGCCGACGGCGAGGATCGCCGCTCCTCCGGCCCGGTCGACCTTGCTCCGCTCGCCCTCGCTCAGCTCGTCGCCGCGCAACGTCCAGGCCGCGAAACCGAAGAACGCCAGGCCGGCGAGGATGGAGATCGGGCCGGTGGGCAGCGCCGCACCGAGAGCCGCGCCGAGGACCACGCTCGCGAGGTGGACGACCGCGGTGGCGATGGTGATGCCGATGAGCACCGACCACGTACGGAACCGCGTGGCGAAGGTCATCGCCATGAGCTGGCTCTTGTCGCCGAGCTCGGCTACGAAGATCACGACAAGGCTGAGAAAGAAAGCCGACACTGTGTCCCTTCCGCTCCGTCACCGGGCGGAGGGGCTGGGAATGCGACCTCGGCCCGGCATGACCACCGGGCCGAAGGTCTCGTCCGCCCGCAGAGCGGGCCCGCGCGACCGGGCGGAACACGAGAACCGCCAGTATGTCGACCGCGCGATTGGGACTACTCCCCTTCGACGTGCGCAAACCTACCAGCTAGAGGGACACGCCTACGAGGACGGGCTCGTTGACCAGTTCCACGCCGAACACCGCGCGGACGCCGTCACGCACCTCGCGGGCGAGGGCGAGGAGGTCCTCGGTGCGGCCGCCGTCGGGGTTGGTGAGCGCCAGAGTGTGCTTGGTGGAGATCCGCATCGGCCCGCGCCTGTGGCCCTTGGCGAATCCGGCGCGATCGATCAGCCAGGCTGCGGAGGTCTTCGTGCGGCCTCCGGTCTCGGGGTAACGCGGGAACGCGACGTCGGCTCCGAGCCGCTCGGCGACCCGCCGTTCGAGGTCGGCGAGCGCGGCGGGCTCCAGGATCGGGTTGGTGAAGAACGACCCGGCGCTGCGGGTGTCGGGATCGGCCGGGTCGAGCACCATGCCCTTGCCACGGCGTAGCTCCAGCACGGCCTCGCGTGCGTCCTGTAGCGGCACCCGGCCGCCGACCGACGTCCCCAGCCGCGCGGCAAGTTCGGCGTAGCGGACCGGCCGGGACTCCTTGGCGCGATCGAGCGCGAACGTCACGTCCAGGACGACATGGCGGTCAGAGCCCTTGAACACACTGCCCCGGTAGACGAACCCGCACGCCGCCGGATCCAACGCGGCCGTCTCTCCGGTGGCCCGGTCGTACACCCGTACCTCGGTGATGGTCTCGCTGACCTCCTGACCGTACGCCCCGACGTTCTGGATCGGGGTCGCGCCGACCCGGCCGGGGATGCCGGACAGGCACTCGACGCCGGCCAGGCCCTCCTCGACGCAGCGGGCGACGAAGGGCTCCCACTCCTCGCCCGCCTGGACCCGTACCCGGCCTCCGGGCAGTGCCTCGACGCCGCGGGTGGCGACGTGCACGACCGTGCCGGCGAAACCTTCGTCGGAGACCACGAGGTTGCTGCCGCCGCCGAAGACCAGCAGCGGCTCGGCCCGCTGGTCGGCCGCGCGGACGGCCGCGATGAGCTCGTCCTGCGTGGCCGCCTCGACGAACCGCCGGGCCGGGCCGCCCAGCCGCAAGGTGGTGTAGCCGGCCAGGTTCACCTGTTCAGCGAGCATGCGGGGTCATCCACTCCAGCGAGATCAGGCGAGGCGGACGGTGGCCCTGGCCTGGGTGAGCACCTTCTGCTCGGCCGAGCGTGCGGTCAGCGCCACGATGACCCGGTTGTCGTCGAGCTTCTCCTGGATCTTGCCGCTGACCTCGATCGCGGCGCCCTCTTCGTCGGTCACCACGACCGGCGCGGAGAACCGTACGCCGTAGTCGACGATCGCGCCGGGGTCGCCGACCCAGTCCGTGACGAACCGTCCGGCCTCGGCCATCGTGAACATCCCGTGCGCGATCACGTCGGGAAGGCCCACGGACTTGGCGATCCGCTCGTTCCAGTGGATGGGGTTGAAGTCTCCAGAGGCGCCCGCGTACATCACCAGATTGAGCCGGGACACCGGGTAGGTCTGCGCGGGGATCTCGGTGCCGACCTCGACGTCGTCGTAGTTCACCTTGGCGGTCATCGGTGGGTCTCCTTAGGCCGGGCGCTCGACGATCACGTTGTAGGCGGTGCAGACCAGCTCGCCCTCGACGGTCTTGATCTCCGTCTTGACGTCCATCCGCTCGTTGCGGCCGGCCGCCCGGATGTCGGTGATGGTCGCCTCGCAGACGAGGACGTCCCCGGCGTGGACCGGACGCGTGTAGGAGAAGCTCTGCTGGCCGTGTACGACCATGGCGTAGTTCAACCCGAGTTCGGGATCGGCCAGCGCCGGCGAGCCGAGGGAGATCACGATGGGGAACGTCGGCGGGGCGAGGACGTCGGGGTGCCCCTCGGCCTTGGCGGCGTCGATGTCCCGGTAGATCGGGTTCGGGTCGCCGATGGCGTCCGCGAACTCCCGGATCTTCACCCGGCTGACCTCGTACGGCTCGCTGGGCGGAAACGTCCGCCCGATGAAATCACGGTTGAGTGCCATGCATTCCGTCCCTCCGGTGCTTCTGGGCGCGACCGTAACAGAACGACGTTCAGCCCGTCCCCGCGGGTCTGCGCGAGTACGGGCTGGATGCGTCAAAGCAAGCTTTAGCGGGTTTCCCGGTGGGCTCGGTGCGTCCGGCAGTTGGGGCAGTACTTCTTGAGCTCCAAGCGGTCCGGGTCGTTGCGCCGGTTCTTCCGCGTGATGTAGTTGCGGTGCTTGCACTCCTGGCAGGCCAGCGTGATCTTCGGCCGTACGTCAGTGGCAGCCACGATGGAGTGCCTTTCTGGGCGAGGGACATGGACGACCTTGCCGGTCCACCGGGGTGGAACGACGAGGTGGTAGCGGAGGCCGGACTTGAACCGGCGACACAGCGATTATGAGCCGCTTGCTCTGCCTGACTGAGCTACTCCGCCTTGGCATCCTCCCCGGCGTGCCGGAGATTCCCGGCTTGCGCCGGCTGGTTCGCGGTTCACAGCCTCGGCAGCGCCTAGAAGGCTCCCCACGCTGCCACCCCATGCCATGGGGCGGTCACGCGATCGACGGCGATTGCCATCGACAGGCAAGAATACCTCACCTCGAAGGTGCCCTGGCCGACGCCTCGGTCCTGAGGGGCCTGTGTGGTCACGGATACGATGCCGTGGGCGGCGTTCTCGCTAGCGGCCTCTCCCCTGCGCCGGTTCGCCCGCCTTGCGGAGAGCTCCCTCGATCCATTGACGAAGGCCGGGTTCCGCCGCGGCGCCCGACTCGCGCGCAATGACTTCTCCGCGATGGGTGACCATGAGGGTGGGGACGGCCTGGACGTCGAACCGCTGCGCCAGCCGGGGGGCCAGATCGACGTTGATCTTGACGAGTTTCACCCGGCCGCCGAATTCCTTCGCCAGGCGCTCCAGCATTGGAGTCACCATGCGGCAGGGCCCGCACCAGGGGGCCCAGAAGTCGATCAGCACGGGAATCGTGGCCTTCTCGACGACCTCACCGAAGGTCTCGTCTCCGGCCTCGGCGATCCACGGGAGTGGGTGGTGGCAATCGCCGCATTGCGGGACGCCGTCGGCGATCGCGGGAACCCGGTTCTTCCGGCCGCAGTCGCCGCATTGCACTACCTGCGCTGCCATGGCGCCACCTCGGATCACGCCCTGCCCGCCCCGATCGATCACGATGTGCCGAACGGCTGCCGCATACCCGCGGGTGTGTTGCGGTCTTCACTCAACGATGCGCTGGATCAGACTCGGTGTCAAAGGCCTGACCTGCGGGATCTCCGGGAGAGGGTCCGGAGCCCGCGGGCGGTGTCAGCGGGGCCGACCCGCGGGCTTCCGGACCTGTTACCTCTCCGCGTCGCCTGTGTGGTGGCGACATCAGGTGGTACGCACGGCGTCGGAAAAAGGTTCAGGCGGGTTCGACCGAGTTCGTCGGGATCCCGCCGGGGGCCTGTCGGCCCAATACGAAGAGGCCGTCACCCCCGCCGGGGGAACGGCCTCTGACTCTGCTGGAGCCCCTTTACGGAATCGAACCGTAGACCTTCTCCTTACCATGGAGACGCTCTGCCGACTGAGCTAAAGGGGCTTGCGACGTGCGCGCGAGGCAACCATACACGGAGCCCGGGCCCGGCGCGAAATCGAATACGGCCGGGCCGAACCGGCCCCTCCGCCGGCGGCCGGGACGGCCGATCCGCGCGAGGTCCTCGATCATGTAGGGGTAACGAATCGGTAAACCCATCGCGGCCGCGGAACGTCATCCTTTGTAACTTTCCACTCACAAAGGGGGACCTGCATGAGAATGCGTTCCGCAGCCGTCATGGGCACGGTGACCGCCCTCGCCCTCGGGCTGACCGCACCGCATGTCTCCGCGGCCGCAGCTCCGGCCGCGCCCGGGGACTTCAACGGCGACGGCCGCCGCGACATCGCCACCGGTAGCCCGAACGGCATGGTCGGTTCGGTCCAGGCCGGGTTCGTGACCATCGTCTACGGCGGCACGTCCGGGCCTGACACCGCGCGGCGCCAGGTGATCAGCCAGAGCAGTGCGGGCGTCCCCGGCGACTCGGAGGACTCGGATCGTTTCGGTACGGCTCTGGCGTCGGCCGACTTCGACCGGGACGGCTACGCCGATCTCGCCATCGGCGCTCCGGGCGAGGACGGCTTCGGTGACCCGCTCGCCGGCGGCCGGGTCACCCTCGTCTACGGGGGCCCGAGCGGGCTGTCCAGCCGGGCCGTGTCCTTCGCCGAGGACCTCGGCGGCGGTATCGGGGTGACGCTCGCGACCGCGGACGTCGACCACAGCGGCACACCCGACCTGGCGGTCGGCGACTACGCGGGCTTCACGATCTACCGCGGGCTGTCCACAGGCTCGCTGACCGGCACGAGGACCCACGTCGGATTCGGCGAGAGCGAGAACGTCCACGTCCAGCTGGCCGCGGCCGATTTCACCGGCGACGGCTACGGCGACGTCGCGTTCTCGGTCTTTTCGGTGCCCATCGGCGGTGGTGACGACTACTTCACGCGCCTCAACGCCTACAAGGGGACGGCCACGGGTCTGAGCTCCACACCGTTCTGGTCCGACGGCAACGCGACCGTGCGAGGCGCCCTCGCCGCCGGGGACGTCGACGACGACGCCAGAGTCGATCTGTTCGTCGGCGACTCCTACGGCTCGGACGGCACCGGCGAGGTGCGGACCTACCTGGCGACCGGGACCGGGTTCGAAAGAGCGCAGGTGATCACCCAGGACTCGACGGACATCCCCGGCACGGGCGAGCAGGGTGACGCGTTCGGCGCGTCCCTCGGCGCCGGCGACGTCAACGGCGACTACAAGGACGATGTCGTCATCGGAGCCCCCGGCGAGGACGTCGGCACCGTCAGCAACGCCGGGGCGGTGACCGTCCTCTACGGCGCGTCCCACGGTCTCGCCTTCGAGGGCTCCCAGATGCTCGGCCAGGACAGCGCCGAGATGCCGGGGAGCGCGGAGGCGGGCGACCGGTTCGGGCAGGCGGCGTCCCTGGCCGACGTCAACGGCGACGGGAAGGCGGACCTCATCGCGGGCTCACCCGGTGAGAACACCGACGAGGGCGCCATCTGGATCGTGCGCGGCTCCTCCACCGGCCTGACGACGGCGGGAGTCCTGGCGTTCAACTCCGGAACCCTGGGCGTAAGCGGCCGACGGGCACAGCTCGGCGGTGTCCTGCTTCCCTGAAAAGCAGAGCACCGTCCCTGAGAAGGCGGGCACGGGGGCGTCTCACTCCTCCAGTGACCATCGAGACGCTCCCGTGCCCGCCGTTCAGCGCTCATGCGACCGTCCACATGCGGACATCGGAGCATCACGGGTGATAAACCGGTAAACCAGCCTTATCAGCAATACGTCTCCCATTTGTAACTTTGCATAACAAAGGAGGGCAACATGGGAGTTCGTTCCGCGGCCGTCCTGGGAACGGTGGCCGCCCAGATTGGTCCGACGACGACGTCACGGTGAGAGGAAGCCTCGCCGCCGGGGACGTCAACGGCGACGGCAGGGCCGACCTGGTCGCAGGCGACGCGTACGGCCCCGACGGCGGCGGGGAGGTCCGGATCTTCCACGGGACCGGCAGCGAGGCCATGTTCACCGCGGCGCAGGTCATCAACCAGGATTCGCCGGACATCCCCGATGCGAGCGAGTCGGGTGATCAGTTCGGCGCGAGCGTCGGCGTGGGCGACACCGATCGTGACGGACACGCCGAGGTGGTCGTCGGCGCGCCCGGCGAGAACGTCGGCACTGAGAGCGACACCGGAGCGGTGACCGTGCTCTACGGCACCACGACCGGTGTCACCGCCGAGCGCGCGCAGATGTTCGGCCAGGACAGCACAGGGATGCCGGGGACCTCGGAGATGAACGACCGATTCGGGCAGAAGGCGTCCCTGGCCGACGTCACCGGCGACGGCATGGCGGACCTGCTGGCGGGCGCATCCGGCGAGAACGCCGATGACGGCGCCGTCTGGGTCCTGCGCGGTGGTGCCGACGGCCTGACGGCCGACGGTGTCCTGGCCTTCAACGCCGGAACCCTCGGCGTCGGCAACCGGCGGGCGGAGCTCGGCGGGGTCCTGCTGCCCTGATGAGCCGGGCGCGGGCGCGTCTCGCCCCAGAGCCCCCGAGACACTCCCGTGCCCGCCGAGACGCCCCGTGTGCCCGCCTCTCAGCGCTCGAAGGTCACCAGGGCCGCGGTCGCGTCGTCGTACGGCTTGCCCCGCCTCAAGTCCCGCCCCGCCTCGATCGCCGCCTGTTCGGCGGCCCGCGTACGCCTGATCAACTCGACCGGCCCGGCACCGTCGAGCTCGTCGAGCAGGCCATGCCAGTCCAGCAGCCCGAACAACTCGACGAGGCGGGACGCCCCGTCGCTGAACAGCCCGGCGCGCCGCACGCTCGTCACGGGCAGCGCGCCCGTGATCGCCTCGTACGCGGCCTCCGGACAGGCGCCGGCGACCCAGAAGCCGTCCGGGTCGTTGCGCGCCGCCCGTACGGCCTCGACGGTGTAGCCGGGCAGCCGGGCGACCCGGTCGTCGATGATGACCTCGATCCGCCCGTTCACGTCGAGCACCAGCGGAGAGTCGGCGAGGACCAGCCAGTCGAGCTCGTCCCCTCTGCGCCGCAGCATCGTGAGGGTCGCCGACGGGCTGTCGGGATTGGTCAGATCACAGCTGCCGGCGTGGGCCTCGCAGGTCGTCTTGATCGCGGCGGCGAGCAGTTCCCGCAGGTCGGCCTCCGGCTCCGTCGTGAGCCGCACGGCGAGGGCGCCCGCGAGGTTGCGGACCAGCCAGACCACCGAGTGCACGCAGCCGGTGTCGAGCCCGGGCACGGCGGTCGCGCCGTCGACCACCACCACCCAGTCCGGCCCGGCGACGACATGGTCCTCGTTCGGTAGCCCGGGCGCCGCGCGGGTCGCGTACGTGATCTGCACGAACCCATCCTGCTGGTCGCCCGCGGGATACCCGGCATCGGGTCGGCCGGGACCCGTGACGGGTCGCCCGCAGCCGGGCGCGCTCGAGGGAGTTCACGCCAGCGCGGCGCTCGCCGCACACCACAGCCTGGCCTGTTCTCGCATATCCGGGTCCGAGATGTGGCCGGCGATGCCGCATAGCCCGCCGGCGGCTCGCCGCACACCCGTCAGCCATTCGATCCTTCTCAGCAGTGCCGGATCGGCGCGTAGTTTGGCGAGGCCGCCGTTCTTGGCCGTCGCCATGACTTCTCGGTACTCCGCCAGTACAGATTCCCGGGAAACGCCCACATCCTCCAGGAATTCCGCAAAAACCCTTTCCGGATCTCGCACCCGGTCGCCCGCGGACGCCCCGTCATAATGGACCATCATCTGAACGACGAGTATCTTGCGCCAGAGCGTCTCCGGTAGCCCGATCCCGCCGGTCTGGCGGGCCTTGTCCAGCGCGTCCAGGTAGACCTCCGCCCAGTCTCTCGCGGACTCGTCGCCCTGCTCGATGGCCAGGAGACCGCCGTTGCAGGTGGCGAAGACCGCGAGCCACCAGTTGAGTTCTCCGGTCGGGAGGGTCTCGCGCGCCAGCAGTTCGGCGATGTCGTGCGGAGCAGGACTCGCGGGGATCTCTGGGACGCCTGACTGGTTCACGGGCCTTTCCTACGAGCCGGGTACGGGTATGGCGATCGAGTCGATCCCCGCTCGCCGGAAGAACTCTTCTCCGAGCGGAAGGGTGGACGCGCCGGGTTTGAAATGACCACTGTGATTGTTGATGAACAACATGTCGCCCATGAAGTTCCCCGATCCGGCCGCGAAAACCTTACCATCCACGCCGGCCAGAACCGTGTGCGCGATCTCTATGTCGGGCAGGTCTCCGGGGCCCGAACCCTTCCAGTACGCCGGCGCGACCCGCAGTTCCATACCGCCACGCCCATTGGGAACTATCGCCCATTTGAAGTCGGTCGCCCCGTTGAGGGCCCGGTGAAGGGCATCCATGCCCGCCCCGTCGGCGAGGGTCACGGCGCGGACGCCTCTGGCCGCGGCGCTCTTGACCTCTTGCGTCTGTTTGAAGGTGGACTCCCGATTCGGAAGCTCTTTCTCGCAGTCGTTATGGACGAGCAGATCAACGAGGCCCGCGCCGACATGGTAGGTGTGCAGGCCGCCGACGGTGAGGTTGTGGACCCGTTGGACGCGGTCGTACTCCCTGGTGGAGACCACAGCGACGCTGCCACCGCCCGCGATGGTGAGCCGGTCGCCGGGGGCGAGGTCCTCCGCCCTCGTCCAGGTGCGGGTGCCGGCGACCCAGAACGGATGTTCGTCGGTCGCGGTCACGACGGCGGTGGCGCCGTCAGCGACGCCCCGCCCGCCGACGGTGACGTCGACCAGGTGCTTGGTCCCGTACCCCGTGATCAGGCCGGTCACCGGACGCGGCCCGCCTAGACCGGTCACCGAGTCGGACGCCCACACCCGGTCGTCGATCCGTATCCTCTCGATCGGCTTGTGGGTCCCGGTCGCCATGAGTACGGGTGTGCCGGGGACGAAGCTGTTGCGTCGCCCCGGCCCCACCGCACACGCCAACGGCGGATTCCTCTTCCTGGTCTCGTCGGCCTTCTTCTTGAGCTTGGCCCCGGCCTCCCGAAGCGCCTTCGCCGCCCGCTCGCGCTTCTCGCGCGCCCCCGAGATCTTTTCCCAGAGATCCATGAACCGCTGCACCAGCTTGTAGGCCTTGGGCAGCTTCCGCAGCAGCTTGAAGGCCTTCCCCCACGGGATCAGATCGGCTGCGGACTCGATGCACGCCATGATCTCGAATCGCCCCAGGCATTTCTTGGCGGCCGTCAGCCCGATCAGCTCCTCGAGGAACGTGATCAGCTCGCCCTGGAACGCGGAGAACTCGCGCTCCGCCCCCTGGACCGCCCGATCGGCGGAGTCGGCATCCAGCCTGGCCAGGTCGTAGGCCTGCTGCTCGGCCGAGCCCGGCAGCGTCGGCACCCCCTGTGGCGTGGCCCCCGGGGCCGCGCCCGACACCGTGCCCGGCGTTGCGGACGCGGAGGGACCGGCGCTCTTGTCCGCACCGGCGCATTCCTCACCGCCCGGCACCCGGCAGAGCGCATTACTGATCCCCGAGGTGACGGTGCTCGGAACCGCCACCACCGAGATCCCCGCCACGACGGCAGCGACCAGCAGAATCACCGTGAGATAGCCGGTCGTCCCCTAGCCACGATTGCGCCCGTCACGCACACGGCCGCCTTCCCCAAGGCACTACGGACAGAAGACTGAAACACCACGTCCAGGCTGATCCCAGGGCCTACGGACCCAAATCCGGACCCAAATCCGAACCGGGTCTGGGTCCGGGGTCAAGGGCTGCGAGGTCCGGGGGCGGTCACCCGCGACCGGGCCGGCTCACCGGGCGAAGTCGTACTCCTGTGTCTCCTCGTCCCAGATCAGGGTGTGGTGGTCGACGGACACATTCCAGTTCGCGTCGGGCACCTGTTGCCGGATCATGCCGAGGACCGAGATCCAGTGGTCGATGGCCTCGAGCACGACCTCCATGTCGCCCGGCAGCTTCGTGGCACCGGCGAACACCTCGCCTTCGCGCAGACCTTCGCGGTCATAGACGCAGAAGGACTCACCGCCCGCCTCGCAAAACCGATCAGTGTCCCATTCCGCGATCAGCCGGTCGACCGCCGTCAGTTCATCCTCGTCGAGCTGACGCGGGCGCTCGGCACGGTAGTAGATCGACACGCTCATCGGACCGTCTCCTCCGGGGTCACGAGCGCCGGGCCGAGTACCTGGAGTTCGACGTCGTGCAGCGCGCCGGCACGGTCGTAGACGTGGCCGGTCAGCCGGGCGAAGATCTCTACGGCGGGCTGGTGGTAAGAGGTCTCCTCGGCGGGCTCGGCCCGGCGCACGGCCAGGCCCAGGGCGGCCGCGCGGGCGCTCGGCCGGGCGTTCCCGTCGAAGCCGAGCTCCTCCCACATCTCTGGCGGCGGAGCGGTCACCTCGTCGAGGGCAGCCACCACGCCGGGACCCTCCCGAAAGCCGCTCACCAGTTCGCCGAACGGCGGCGGGTCCCCGATGACGTACAGGTCACCGTCCTGGGCCAGGACCTCCCACGCGTACGCGCCGTCCGTCCAGCACGTGGTGCCGAACGCCATGACGTGCTCCTCGACGAAGAAAGTGAGCAGCCGGGTGCCGGCGCTGAGCCGCGCGAGCCCGTCCTCATCGGTGAGCAGGCCCGTGCCCTTGTCCACAAGGAAGGTCCAGCCGTCGATCGGCGCACTCACGCACCAGCCCGGCGTCTCCCCGGTCGTGGCGGTCTCGAGGTCGGTCGTCTCGCCGCTCGGTGACCTGCCGAGCCGGGCCGCCGCCTCGTCCGGCGACAGGTCACGTACGGCCACAAGGGTGTGAGAGAACCCCATGCGATCCCTCCGGGTTGAACGTCTGACCAATGTCGTCGGCCAAGGTAGCGGCGTCGGGCATCCGGCGACATTGAGTCGGGAAATCTGCGATGTACGACATATGGTGCTCAATTCCCGGCGATGCGATCACGCGCCCTGACGATCGCGGCGAGGCGCCTCTCGCAGAAAGGGCAGCACCTCGTCGCCGGCATGGCGCCAGAGCGCGGCCCCCACACGTGCCTGGAAGCCCGCGCGACCGGCCAGGCTCCGGAGCTGCATGGCCTGACGTTCGGTCAGTCCGTCGTGTTCGGCCAGCCAGGTGAGGATCGGGCGCATGGCTCCAGACACGGGTGTCACGCGAGGAAGGACCGTGCCGAGGCCACGAGCGGCCTGACATCGGCCGCCCGGCCGCGAAGTTCGGGCGGCCCCGTTCTGAGCACTTCGGCGCACGCAGCGGCCAGGCGCGCAGGTGCCGCGCGCCACTGGCACATCGCGGCCTCGGCCAGGTCGAATCCGACTCTGCGCAGCACCACCGGCCCGGCCGGATCGAGCAGCCGCTCCGCCTGGGCGCAGCACTCCTTCTCGGCGAGCGACCATCCCCACCTCGACCTCGGCGGGCTCCTGATGACGCCGCCCTCCCTCGAGAGAAGGCCGGCTCCCGCCTCCAGATCGGCGCGGATGCCCTGGCTCAGCTCCGCCCTCCGTTCCGGCGAGGCCCCAGGCTTCGGCCGGTCCGTTCACCGGCTCGGTAACAGACCGACGCGGCGGCCTCCGCCCGCCTCGAAGCCGAGCACCAGATGCGCCAGGTGATCGACTCGATCAAGGCCCTGTCGCAGGCCGACCAGGAGATCCTCGCGTTGTGGTCTGGGAGGGGCTCGGTTACGCCGAGGCCGCCGAGGCGCCCGGTCAGCTCCATGAAGCAGGGCACCGTGCTCTACAACGTGGCCACCCTCAAACTGGCGATCACCGACAAGGTGGCGCAGAAGCCTTCGAGGTAGCGCTCGGGCCCGCTGCGCGACCCCGTCATTCCGCTCGTCCCGGCCCTGGGGTTCGGGAGCCGTGCTCGGCTCCCGAACCCCAGTGCCTCCGCCGTGGTGGTGCCGTACCCGGCACGGGGCGCGGGTCGCGCGGCGCGCGGGTCACGCGGCCGTGGTCGTGGCCAGGACCTCAAGATAGTGCGGGTTGTACATGATGCCGAGGATGTTGCCGAACGGGTCGACCACCGAAGCGGTGATGAACCCCTTGCCGCGGTCGGCGGGCGCCTCGTGCTCCTTCGCTCCCATGGACAGCAGCCTTTCGAGAGCCGCCGGCACATCGTCGACGTGCCAGTACACGACGACACCGCCGGGACCGGCCTCCTGACCGCCGGGCTGGTACCGGCTGTCGATCAGGCCGAGCTCGTGCTGGTAGTCGCCGATCCGGAACTCGATGTACGCGGCGGGCAGACCGTTCCCGGGGCGTTCGAAGTACGGGTCGACGCCGAGCAGTTCCGCGTACCACTTCGTCGCCGCCGCCAGGTCGTCGGCCCAGTAATTGACGGTCGTGAGTCCTCGCAACATGTGTGTTCCCTTCACTGCGTCGGATGGCGATCCCGGCCGGACTCATCCGGCCGATGTCACGACCGTAGGCGGGCAATAGGTCACTGAACGTCCTATTAGTCGGGCAGGATGAAACTCATGCGCGATCCATCCGGCCGGCTGCTTCAACTGCTGTCCTTGCTGCAGACCCCGCGCGAGTGGTCGGGCACCGAGCTCGCCGGCCGGCTGGGCGTCACTCCCCGTACGATCCGGCGCGACGTCGACCGGCTGCGCGAGCTGGGCTATCCGGTGCGCGCCACCCAGGGCAACACCGGCGGCTACCGGCTGACCGCCGGGGCGGCCATGCCGCCGCTGGTGCTGGAGGACGAGGAGGCGATCGCCGTCGCCATCGGCCTGCGCACCGCCGCCTCCGCTGCCATCACCGGCATCGAGGACACCTCGCTGCGCGCCCTGGCCAAGTTGGAGCAGGTTCTTCCCGTACGGCTGCGCCACCGGGTGACGACGCTGTCGGAGGCGGCCGTCACCCTGCCGCCGAGGGACGGCCCGGCCGCCGACGCCGACGTCCTCGCCTCGGTCGCCGCCGCGTGCGTGGCGCACGAGAAGGTCCGCTTCGCCTACACCAAGGGAGACGGCGAGATGACGCGGCGCCTGGTGGAGCCGCATCGGCTGGTGGCTTCGGGTCGCCGCTGGTACCTGGTGGCGTTCGACGAGAACCGCGCCGACTGGCGCACCTTCCGGGTGGACCGGATCACCGAGGTGCACCGCACCGGCGTCCGCGTTCCCGGCCGCGACCTGCCCGGTGGCACCGATGCCGCGACCTGGGTGATGGAGTCGCTGTCGGGTTACGGCGACGCCCGATCCCGCTTGCTACTGCATGTGCCCATCGAAGCGGCCACCGAGCTCGTCCCCGCCTCACATGGGGTGCTCGAGCCGGTCGACGACCGCTCGTGCCGGCTGCACACCCATGCCGACTCGCTGCGATACCTGGCCTACCGCATCGCGCTCCTGCCCATGGACTACACCCTGCTCGGCCCTCCGGAACTGGCCGAGCACCTGGGCGCGATCGCCGAACGGGCGGGCCGCGCCATCAGCGCGTTCACCGGAACGAGCCGACCGTGAGGTGCCGGGACGCCTGCGGCAGTGCCCTCACCGGCCTGGTGCAGCCGTACGCCTCCTTGCCCCCTGGGAGCGCTCAAGATCATTCAGAGCGATGGTCGAACATCGGATTGCCGTTGGTTCGACAAGCGGTGTTGCCGAGATGGCAAAATCGGTACCCATGGACGATGACGCTCCTGCCCTCGACGACGTTCTGGAGGCCGTGGGCCCCCGGCTGCGGGCCCTGCGCCAGAAGCGCGGCGCGACCTTGGCGCAGCTGTCCGGGACCACCGGGATCTCGGTCAGCACCCTGTCGCGCCTCGAGTCCGGTCAGCGCCGGCCCACCCTGGAACTCCTGCTCCTGCTGGCCAGAGCCCACCAGGTGCCGCTTGACGAACTCGTCGACGCGCCCGCGACCGGCGATCCGCGCATCCACCCGCGCCCGATCATCCGGAACGGTATGACGTTCATTCCGCTCACCCGCCGCCCCGGCGGTCTCCAGGCCTACAAGCAGATCATTCCTCCGCGCTGGCCGGACTGCGAGCCGGAACCGCAGGTCCACGAGGGGTACGAGTGGCTCTACGTCCTGTCCGGACGGCTGCGCCTCATGCTCGGCGAGCACGACGTGATCCTCACGGCGGGAGAGGTGGCGGAGTTCGACACCCACGTCCCGCACTGGTTCGGCAACCCCGGCCCCGAGCCGGCGGAGGTCCTGAGCCTTTTCGGACCCCAGGGCGAACGCCTGCACGTTCGCGCCCGCCCGTCCAACCGGTCGACGTCGAGCTGACCGCGCACTGCTACCGGATGCAGGGCTCGCTGCACGACGCGGAGGACGCCTTCAATATGGCCTTCAACGGGGATGGACACGATTGATCGCTACGGCCTCCTTTGGGAGGATGGCCGGCATGACATCGACCCGAAAGGCCCATGCCGCGTAGGCGGCCTGGTCAGGCGCGCGCCGACCTGTCACGTCGGCTTCGACCGGTACAGGGCAGAAAGATTGTTCCTGGTGTGTCGGCGCGCACGCAGAGCGAAATCGCAAGGCTCGAGGACACCCGCCTGTGGCCGGGAGCCGTCGCCGACGCGATGACACGCTGGAGTAACACTGTTCACGGACCGGCCCGCGGCCTCACGGCTCCGTGGGCTCAGGGCTGCGGGATCCAGGAGTGCTGTCCCACCGAACCTCACCCCCGCGGGACGCTGGAACAGGCCCTGAACGGGCTGCCGCCGCCGGCGTCGCGTGAACTCCGGCAACGAGTCCATCCGCTCGATGAGCTCTACCGCTCGCGCACGATCCCGGACTCCTATGCCGATCCACGCGAACCATGGTGGTCGAGGAGATGCTGAACACCGGGGAGGGGTGATCTGGCTCTTTACCGGGTCCCCCCGCGCGGGGGATCCGGTTCGGTCCGGCGGGTGATGAGCACGACCCGGCGTGACTGCGATCTTCGGAACACAAGAAGGCGGGCGATGCCGCGTGTCCCGGAGGACTGCACATGACCACTCTCACCGAAGCGCCACTGCCCGGGCGGCTCCGCGCCGCCTGGGCGGCCGCTCACACCCCGCTGGCCGGAGTGCCCCGCTGGGCGCGGATCGCCGCCTACGCCATCCCGTTCACGGTGCTGCCGTCCAGCGTCTGGCGCATCGCGGCGGTCACCTTCCATGCGCCGATCGCCCACGGCGAGCCGGGGTCTGGAGACGTCCCGTCATGGCTTCCCATGGAGCTGTACGTGGTCGTGCTGTCGATCCTCTCCGAACTGCTGGCGTTCACCGCCATCGGGCTGATCTGCGCGTGGGGGGAGGCGTTCCCGTCCTGGGTCCCTGGCCTGCGCGGCAGGAGAGTACCGACGCTCGCGGCCGTCGTCCCCGCCGCCGTCGGCGCCGCCGCCCTGACACTCATGTGGACGCTGGCGGCGGTCACCACGGTCCTCGGGCGGGACGTCCACGGTCGCCCGCTCGGTGACGACTTTCCGCTGAACTTCCACGACTGGCGGGGCCTGCTCGCCGTCGCCGCCTACGCGCCACTGCTGCTGTGGGGGCCACTGCTGGGATGCGTGACCGTCGCGCGCTGGAGGCGGCGGCACCGGCGACCACGACACGTCAGCGGGCAGGGAACAGCTCGATGAGCAGTCGCCGCACGCGGGCGTCGATGTCGTCACGGATCGGGCGGACCTGTTCCAGTGGCTTGCCGGCCGGGTCGTCCCCTAAACCCCGCCGTGATCATGCAGTTATTCGCCCTGGTTCGCCCGCCACCGGCGCGTACAACTGCATGATCACGGCGGGGGATGTGATCTCTGGCGGGTTCGGGTGTCAGATATCGGCGGCGGAATTACCGCGCCATCACTCGCCGGTCAAATCCATCGCCACGCCGACAATCTAGTCGTACAGCCGCCGAAGGGCGTGCCAGCGATCTTGCATGGCGATGTCAGTTCGGTGGTGTGACGGTGACGGTGACCGATGCGCCGTCGGAGCCGACCTGGTCGGACTCGCCTTCGGCGTCGAAGACCTTGTCGAGGGTGACCCGGTAACCATTGGCCAGCCTCTTGCTGAACCCGGCCCTGCCGCTCACCGTCCAGTCGGCCTTCTCGGGGACTTCGGGGCCGGCCAGCACGGCGACGATGCCTCTGCCGTTCGCGGCGGCCATGACTCCAAGCCGTAGCCCACCGACGTACCCGGTGGTGCCTCGTTCGATGTTCACGGTCTGCTTCTGGGGTCTGCCGGTCGGCACCGGCTGTGCGGTGCGCAAAGGCCGACGAGCGCTCTCCACAGCCGATCCCCCCTCCCTGCCCTCATCGGAGTCACCGCAAGCGGTGGCCATCGGCAGGACCAGCGCGGAGACCACGACGATCACACGCGTGAAGCGAAGACCGCAGCCGAACATGAGACCATCCTCCCTCAGCGGACCGGGTTCGTTGCCACCCTGGCGAAGAACCAGTTGAACTCCTCCATGGTGAAGGCGACCACCGCATTGGGGCCGCCCCATGGGTTCCGCACGAACACCGTGCCGTCTTGGGCGGTGCCGACGACGGTGTAGCTGTGGGCAGCGACCACGCGGGGGTCGTAAGCCTGGTATCCCGCTATGTCCTTCGCCGCCCTGGTGTCGGCCGTGACGGCGAGGCCGTTGTCAAGCCAACCCCTGAGTTCAGATGCGCTGATCTGGCCGGCTTGATAGGTGGTGCTGGGTCGTCCGGTGAGGGTCTTCATGGCCTCACTGGGGAAACCTCTGGAAATTTCCTCGTACCCGCCTTCTTTCGTTATCTTCAGGCCGTTGCCGATCTCTCTTGGGCCACCCTTTTCGGCGTATGCCTTCTCCAGGACCAAAGGCCACAGAACCGGCGGTTGGCCTGAGTTCGCGTAGGCAAGGCTGCCGTCCTTCTTGACCGGGAAGAACGGCGTGATGGTGACCTTCTCCCCGTCCGCGAATCTGACGGTGTACGTCCCGTTGGGGTTCTGAGTGATCATCTCCTTGATGAGCTCGGCCCCTTCTTCGGTGTCCGCCAGGGCGCCCAGGCTCGCCATCCACCAGCAATCATCAAGGCTCCCTTGGGTGACGTCGGTCAAGGCCGGCACGCCGCGCTGGTTGAACAGTGTCGCGTCCTTGACATAGCCGTAGTCGACGGCGACATCTTTGGTTCCCCGATACTCGTCCACGTCGTCGAAATCCGGTTCGATCGAGTCCGGGGCGATGTCCTCGAGCCGGTGGAGCAGGTACAGATCGGCGCGCTGCCTGAGGATGTACCGCGCTACCGATGGGATCGCGAGCAACTCCCTGATCTCCTCCTCGGTGAGCTCGTCGAACAGGGCGTTGAGCTCGCCGGGTGACATCTCCGCGAGAACCTCCGCGGGGGGCCTAGTGGTTCCCCAGGTCCAGGGCTTGAAAAGGGAGTAATCATCGTGCATGTGGTCGCGGATCTCATCGGCGGCGTCCTTGGCGCGCTCGACCTCCTGCTCGGTGGGAGGGGGCGGCGCCTTGAACGGGTCGGTGCCCCTGCCGCCCCATTCTTCGGCGGTCGGCACCAAGTCTTCGGTGTGCATCGCCGCACCGGTGCCGACCTTCGCGTCACGTCGGTTCTGCGCACCGTCGCTCTGGCAGGTCCCGTTCGCGTACACCCTGCAGACCGCGGTCTCGATACCACCGGCGACGGTGGCGCCGACGCCGCTGACGATTGCCACCGCGGCGATGGACGCGATGAGAAAGATGACGGCGATGTATTCGACGGGGCCCGATCCGGTTTCGCCGCCCCGGTGACACGCGCGTGCCGGCCGCGAAGGGCTGGCCGTCATACGAGTCACCTCTGCTGATGCCGGTGGGGGATGTGTTCAGAGGGAGAAAACTACGGTGACCCCGGCCAGGCGACGAGGGCCCCGGGGCCTATTCTCACGAGATCGCCTGGGCCCGTAGGCACCCATGCGATGGCATGCCGAGGGGCAGGCCACCGATGCCCGAAGGGCGCGATTCCGGCCTCTCCGTCGTGGTGCGACGGCCGTTTCCGGACTGATGATTCGGCGGCACGCGGTGTCAGCGCGTGGTGATATTCATGGGCGTATGGATGCCGATCACGCTCAACCCGCTGACCTCGACGCTCTTCGCGCGGTCTTCGATACCGACTCGTGCGAACCGCCTCTGGGTTGGGACGCGGTGCATGCCTTCGAGGCCGAGCACGGCATCGTGCTCCCCGAGCCCTATCGGAGCTTTGTCGCGTAGATCTGCAACGGATCCTCGTCGGGGCCGGCGGACTACGGGCTCATACCGCTGGCCGACCTGCCAGACGACTGGGGAGACTCCCGTCCTGAGCGCGTGTTGGCTCAGCCCTTTCCCTTGACCAAGGCGTGGCTGTGGGAGGGAGACGACGACCCGCGGCCGCAAGAGGAGGTCGACGCGGCCCTTGACCAAGTCTTCGATCACGGCTCGATCGTTCTGCGGCGAAGGCGCCGTTCCCTTCGGCGCCGAGTTCGGCTTCACCACCGCCGATCCCGGATTCGCCGGGTGGGTCGAGCACTGGGCCGCCCACAAGCCCTGGTACGACGTCGCATGACGTGAAGCGCCGTGGATCACCTCGACTTCGCGGCGCCCACATCGACCGGGCAGCGGAACTCCCGACAACGAACGACTCTTCTTGGTCAACCGGCCGTTCTCGGGAGTTCCGCCTCCAAGAGGGATTGGCCCGGTTTCTCTCGCCCATATCCGCGCGATCGACTTATGACGAGAATCCCGTGCCGCACTGCCGGAACTCTGCCGTCGTGCCGTGAAGCGCTGCGCTCTGACTGCCATGGCGCTGCCTTTCGCTGCCATGAGATTTGCGCACGTGTTGTACGGCCACTCACTCGGGCCGATACGACCGGCCCAAGACGCCGGCAGCGCCGCCGGATGGCCCCGGCAACCTCACGCACCGCGAGGACGCAACGCGCAATCCGCTCACCATTCGTGACGTCGGTGTACCCCCGGGCTACCGCTGCAGGTAAGGGTCGGACGAGCCGTATGGATCCGCATCTCCCTGGTCCAGCCGCACAACCCACGTGCGGGCCGCCTTGTCGCGCAGGGCCTGCTTGTCCGAATCCCAAAGGATCCATGCGGAGTCGACAATCCCACCGATTCCAAGGGTGGGGACCGAGAGAAGGCCTGAGAACACGATTCTCCAGGCCGCCGTGCTCAAACCGATCTCCTCGAAGTTCACGCTCATCACCTTGATGCCCAAGAAGCGTTGCCGAGGGTCTGACCTCCGAAGCCGTGCTGAATCGTGTAGTAGAGGAAGTAGGCCACGCTGAACACCACAACCGCCGATGTGGGGCTATAGATGGCACCGGTCCTGATCAGCAGCCAGTTCAGGCCTCCCAGGACGGCACCATCGATAATCGCTGCCACGAGGCGGCTTGCACCGCCTGCGAGCTCAACCTGCGATTTCGTCATGCCGGACGAGTGTACAGATTGCTGAGCTTTTTTATGTTCAGTCGCCTTTGACGTGAAAGTGGCGCTCTTCGCCGGCAATGGCCGTCGTACGTCGCCTCCAGAACCCTTAAGGATGCCGAGTGGAATGCCACGATCATCGAGGGTGACGTCACCAAGGAGATCGCGAGGCTGAAGGAGCTTCCCGGTCGGAACATCCTGAAGTACAGGACCGGCGAACTCGACCGGACACTCCTGGAGCACCAACTGGTGGATGAGTACCACTTCTGGATGTTCCCCGTCGCCGCCGGAGGCGGCCAGCGGCTCTTCGATGGGATTGCCACGACGCATCTCAGGCTCGTGAGGTCCACGTCGTTCGCTTAAGGGGCGGTGCCTACCCAGGGCGTTTCACGAAGGTCGTCCTCGCGGTGCGAGCTCTTCGAGATCGTCGATGGCGCCGGACATGATCACCCGGAGATGCTCGGTGATGTGCTCGACCGGCCAGTCCCACCAGGCCAGCTCCAGAAGGCGGGCGATGTCGTCCTCGTTGTAGCGGGTGCGGATCAGTCCGGCCGGGTTGCCGCCGACGATTCCGTAGTCGGGGACGTCCTCGACGACCACGGCACCGGAGGCGATGATCGCGCCGTGTCCGATGCGTACGCCCGGCATCACCATCGTGTTGTAGCCGAACCACACGTCATTGCCGACGATGGTGTCGCCTCGGCTGGGCAGGTCGGTGAGCAGGTCGAAGTGTTCGGCCCAGGATCCGCCCAAGATGGGGAAGGGAAAGGTGGAGGGGCCGTCCATGCGGTGGTTGGCGCCGTTCATGATGAACCGGACCCCGGTGCCCAGCGCGCAGAACTTGCCGATGACCAGCTTCTCCGGCCCGTAGTGGTAGAGCACGTTGCGGGTCTCGAACGCGGTCGGCTCGTCGGGGTCGTCGTAGTAGGAGTACTCCCCGACCTCGATGAGTTCGGAGGTCACCAGCGGCTTCAGCAGCACCACACGCGGCTGGTCGGGAAACGGGTGAAGGGCCGTAGGGTCAGCGGGCAACCGGGTCATGGCAGCGACTTTATGCCGGCCAGATCGACCTTGAACTCGCCACGTCAACGCGATAATGACACTCGTTCGCAACCCGGGCTGACCGCCCCGCCCCGCCGGCTACCGGTACAGATCGGCGTGGTCGACGGCCCACCGGGCGAACGTGCGGCCGGGATCGCCAGTGATCTTCTCCACCTCCGGAGAGATCTCGGGCGTCGCGCCGACCGACGCCCGCAAGGCACTGAGAACGCCGTCGACGAACCGCGGCGGCCGGAACGGCGCGAAGAACTCCCGGGCTTCGGCCTCGGTCTGCTCCACCACGGTCAGTTCGCGCCCGATCGCGGCGCCGATGGCCGCCACCTGCTCGCGCAGGGTGATCCGCTCCGGCCCGGTGAGCACCGGCGCGGCGTTGTTCAGCCGGTCGGTGGTCAGCGCCACCACGGCGACATCGGCGATGTCCTTCTCGTGGATGGGCACCTGCACCGAGTCCGGGTAGGGCAGCGGGACGGTGCCACTGTCCTTGATGGTGTCCCGCCAGACCGAGGCGTTGCTGGCGAACGTGTCCGGCCGCAGGAACGTGTACGTCAGCCCTGACGCGGCGAGACGCCTCTCGATCCCCCTGAGGTAGCCACCCCTGTTGAAGTCGTCCTCCGCGTCCTCCTCCTCCGCCGCCGAAGACGCCGACAGCAGCACCACGTGTTCGACCCCCGCCTCCGGCAGCACCGCGACCAGCGCGTCCGGGTCCTGCGTGCGCGGGTACAGGAACACCCGCTCCGCTCCCACCAAAGCCGCCCGCAGGCTCTCCGGCTCGGTCAGATCCGCCCGCGCCACCTCCACACCCGCCGGGAACACCGCCCCACCCGGATCCCGGCTGGTCACCCGCACCGGCACCCCGCGCTCCAGCAGCCCGGCCACCACATTGCCGCCCACATTCCCGGTCGCCCCAGTGATCACCACAGTCATGTCACAGCCATACCGCGCCATCACCTTCACATCAAGCCCTCGCCCCGCGAGAAAGACCCGGGAGCCGTAACAGAGTGGTGCCATGGGCCGGCCGGAGCCGAGGCGTGCGATCGACGCGCCATCGAGCGCGCCCGAAGCAGTACAGGGACCCGAGGAAGCAGCAGCGATGCCGCGCCATCGGCCGTTGCAGTATCCGAGCGAAACTCGTCTCAGCTGTGAGCCGAGTCTGCGATCACCAGATGGCTCAGCGCAGCTCCTGGATGCGGACCATGTTGCCCGCGGGGTCGCGGAAGGCGCAGTCGCGAACCCCGTACGGCTGCTCGGTCGGCTCCTGGACGACCTCGGCTCCGCCGGCCTCCACCTTCTCGAAGGTGCCGTTGAGGTCGGCGGTGGCCAGCAGGATCCAGCCGTAGGTGCCCTTGGCCATCATCTCGGCGATGGTGCGTCGCTCGTCGTCGGTGATCCCAGGGTCGGCGGCCGGCGGCGCCAGGAGGATGGACGTGCCGGGCTGGTCGGCGGGGCCGACCGTGATCCAGCGCATCTTGCCGCTTCCGACGTCGCCCCGGACCTCGAAGCCGAGAATGTCGCGGTAGAAGGCCAGGGAGGCGTCCGGATCGTCATGCGGAAGGGAGCTCGTGTGAATGGTGATATCCATGACAATCAGGCTAGTTGCGGCTCCACGGCTCGCGCTCCTCGGTGCCTGATCGGCCTGGTCACCTGCTTCGCCACACACGACGGAATCCCCGCCGTCGCCCGCGCCGCCTCGCGCCGGTAGGTGCTGGGCGCCACACCGACCAGCTCGGTGAAGCGGGTGCTGAAGGTGCCCAGCGACGAGCACCCGACCGCGAAACAGACCTCGGTGACGCTGAGGTCGCCACGACGCAGCAGCGCCATCGCACGTTCAATGCGCCGTGTCATCAGATAGGCGTACGGCGACTCACCGTAGGCGAGCCGGAACTGACGGCTGAGGTGCCCGGCCGACATGTGCACTCCGCGGGCGAGCGCCTCGACGTCCAGCGGCTGCGCGTACTCCCGGTCGATCCGGTCGCGGACGCGGCGCAACCGCGCGAGGTCGCTCTGGCGCTGCGCCGCGGTGAGTGCGCGGCCCCACGAGGGGTGACACAAGGGAGAACTCCTTTTCAACGATGTCCGCGAGCAACTGGGTTACCCGCCGAGGTTGCCGCTGCGATGCGCAGCCCGGTGTCGTGGCCGAGCCCGCGGTCGGCAGAAGCCGGTGCGGGCGCGCCAGGCTGTGGTGCGGTCGTGCCGCGCACCCGGCTCAAAGCGATGCGGTCTCGGATGCGGTCTCCCACGCGAACCCGTCCGGGTCGGTGAAGGGCCCGGCCTCGCTGCCGAAAACGAGCCGGTGCGATCCGGTGCCGTCGGGAGAGACGCCCGCGTCCTTTGCAAGGGCCCGGCGCCCGTAGAGCGCCAGCTTGACGGGACTCGACGGAGTCGCGAACTCGACGTACTTGCGGCCGAAGCTCTTCGCCACGGCGAGGCCGCGGTCGATGTAGAACCGCTTGCTCGCGGCCACGTCCGCGGCCCCCAGCAGGAGCACGATCTCGTCGATCTGCCGGGTGGCCGGGCCGGTGTCCTTCTTCGCCGAGGTCGCGACCTTCCAGATCGTCCCGTCCGGGGCTCGTACGACCCCGCCGTAGCCCCAGAACGACTTCGCGACCGGCTTCAGAGGCGATGCGCCGGCGTCGAGGGCGGCGTCGATGAGGCCCTTGACGGTGGCGGGCTGGGACACCGTGAGCGACATCGTGAACCCGCGGAAGCCGGTCGTCGGTGCCTCCGAGGCCCGCAGGCGCACCTGAGTGCCCAAACCGAAGGCGGTGGAGTAGAAGCTGTTGGCGGCCGCGAGGTCGGCCACCTCGAGGGTGACGGATTCGAAGGAAGTCATGACGATGAGGCTAGGCGCGGCTCCGCGACCTGCGCTTCTCGATTCCTGACCGGTCTGGGCGCTTACTCTCTGCCCCCGCCCTGCCCCGGAGAGACGCTCTACTCGCTAGCGGAGCGGCGCGGCAGGACCCTTTTGACTGCGATACAGGCGTGCGGGCGGCCCGCACCGATCTCGCTGGTAACGGGTCAGAACTTGCCGGCTTCGATGTCGGCAATCGTCACCCGGGAGTTGTGGTAGTAGGTCGTGCTGGGCCGCATGTCCGAGCCGCTGCTGGACAAGGCGACAGGCTGGCCTGTGCCGGCGTTGATGACCAGCGTTTCCACGATTCTCCCGGGAACGGACCAGCTGTCCACCAGCGTAAGCGTGGGCAGTCCGGCGGTGGTGGTCTTCGTGACCTTGACCTTCGGCATCGTCGCCATGATGCGGAGCACGCCGGCCCGGACCTGGGGATTCTCCGGCGCCGCGATCAGCGCGTCGATGGAGTTCGTCCAGATGTGGTTGTCAGTGATCTCCTTCTGCTGCTCAGCGGTCAGCGGCTTCGGCGGCACGTACTTCTCGCCCCGCGCCTTGGCGAGGCCCTTGAGCTTTTCGATCTTGGCGCGTTCCCCATCCGACGGGTTCGTGCCCGGGGCGAGATTGGAAACGGCCATCCGTGCGCGCGCGGTGTCGATATCGCCCTTCACGGCGAAGAGCGCCGCCGCTATGTCGCGCTTGAACATGTCTTCGCCCCCGTCCTTCCGGACGACGGCCCGCCGCAGGGCACTCTTGTCATTCCCCCAGTAATAGGTGCCGTCGTCGGTGAACAGGCCGATGCCGTTGCTGCCCAGCTTGTCACTGGTCGGCGACTGGTTGCGGATCTCCAGCGTCGCGTTGCCTGGCGCCTTGGCCGGCAGGGGCGTGACGTCCGCGGCAAGCTTGGCCAGGATCGGGTTCGCTGTTGCCGGCGCCGCCTTCGCGGGTGGCTTGCCGGGCGCCGATCCAGACGTGACGACCAGCGCCGCCGCCGCGGTCGCGGCGACCAGGGCAGCGGCGCTGAAGCCCACCGTGCGGCGCATGCCCCACCAGGCCCGCCGGCGAGATGCGGTTTTCGTTTCCGGCGCCCCTTCTACGGCCATCGCCACCCGCAGCACGACCCTGGCCTCCTCGAACGCGCGCGGCCGCACCGACTCGGCGTCCCCCAGGCCCCTCAGCAGGTCCATCTCATCAACCATCAGTTGGCCTCCTTTATCGTGTTGTGACCGGTGAGCAGCGCGGCCATGCCCGGCGCCTTCCGCAGCGCCTTGCGCGCCTCATGCAGGTGGCGGCGCGCTGTCCCCGGCGGTATCCCGATCGCCCGCCCCGCGTCGGCGACGGTCAGGTCCTCCCAGGCGACCAGGGTCAAGATCTCCCGCTGCTGCGGCCGGAGCAGCGCCAGGGCGTGCCGCAGCACCGACTCGACGTCGACGCGGTCGTCCACAGCGGCCCACGGGTCCCACCCGGACGCCATGCCAGTCACGTCCGCTACCGACTCCTCGGCCGGGCGGGATCGCCAATGCCGCCGGAGCGTGTTGTGCGCCACGCCGAACAACCACGGGCCGGCGTCAGGAAACGAGCGATCGTAGGTCGCCCGGGATCCGAGCGCCGCCACCCATACCTCGCCGAGCAGGTCCTCGGCCAGTTCCCGGCCGACCCGCCGCGCGAGGTAGGCCCCCACCGCTGCCTCGTGACGCCGGACCACCTCAACGAAGGCATCCCCATCACCGTCGAGCGACCGGGCGATCAACTCCGCATCATCCGGACCAGATGTCATGACCCTCCTCGTACCTGGATCGCCTTACATCCAGCTATTGCCAACCGAGGGGGCAAAGCGTTCAACGCGGGTCAGCGTCCTGTCCCTGAAGACCCCTGTACATCGCCGACGACACCGGGCTGGACGACGATGTCCTCCGAGTGGTCAACAAGCGTTCGAGGCGGCCTACGGCGCCAAGTTCGGCAAGGCCGACGCGAAGGTCATTGCTCGCGCGGGCAGTTACCGGTCACTCGATGGCTGAAGATGACCGCCGTCGACTGCTGGGGCGTTCCAGCCGGAGACGAACCTTCGGACTGCTCCAGTCGCCGGGTCGTACAACCGCCGTTCGATGGTGCCGATGTTGGCTCCGTAGACGTGGATCCCGACGGTGGGTACGTTGCCGACGGCTGCGACGGTGTGGACGTCGTCGTCGGTCGTACAACACACGGTGACTTGTCCGCGCTCCCACACGTGCTCGCCGGCCGGCGTGAGGGGTCTGACCGACTCGGCGGCCGTGGGTTTGGCGTAGCGGAGCTCGTGTTCGGCTCCCGAGTAGATGCCGACGACGCCCCATGTCTCGTGTCCGTGCACGGGTGTGCGTTGACCTACGTTCCAGACGACGGACGCCAATGACCAGCTGTTGTCGGGAGCGATGTAGAGCGGGTAGTTGACATGGTGCTCGTTCGACGGCCGTGTGACCTCAGGTGGGAGCCGGTAGTCGCTGGCCAGTAGAGCGGACAACCGCTCCGCGACCCGCTTGGTGATCTCGTACTCGTCGTCGGTGGTGCCGACCACGAGTTCCACGTCGTCGATGAAGGTCTGCAGGGCGCCATCAGGTTTCATGGTGATCTTTCCTTGCCTGACAATGCGGTGTTAGGGACAACTGACGCGGGGTTGCACGGGCTGCAATCCCGCGGTGGTCGTGGTCGACGCTGCCTTCCCGGTCAGGACAGCACGCGATAGGTCACGTGCGTGACCGAATTCGCCGCCCGCGACTCCACCTGTTCGAGATTCAGTGACGGAACGCCGTCGAAGAGCCGCGTGCCGGCGCCGAGCGTCATCGGCACGATGTGCAGCCGCACCTCGTCGATCAGGCCGGCGGCGAGGTACTGGTTGACGGTGGTCGCGCCGCCATGGATGGAGATGTCGCCGGCCCCGGCCGCTTCGCGCGCGCGTGTCAGTGCGGATTCGATTCCGTCGGTGACGAAGTGGAACGTGGTGCCGCCGTCCATCGGCTGCGGATCGCGCGGGTGGTGGGTGAGTACGAAGACCGGGGCGTGGTACGGCGGATTGTCGCCCCACCAGCCGTTCCACTGCCGATCCCACTCGCCACGCACTGGGCCGAACATGTTGCGGCCCATGATGAATGCCCTGGCGGCCGTCATCCGGTCGATCTCGGCCCGGTTCTCCTCGGGAGTTTCGGCGTACCAGGCGTGCAGCTTGTCGCCCCAGCCGTCGCCTCCGTCGTCGCCGAACGGGCGCTGCTCGGTCTGGTTGAGCCCGGCCGAGTACCCGTCGGCCGAGATCGTGAGGTCGCACGTCACCCTGCCCATACGTGTGGTCATTGCTGTGTCCTCCTGGTAGCGACCTGCCGTCGTCTTCGCGGTTGGTCTCCTATCAAGCATCAGCATGGAGCAGGCATGATATGACGTCTAATGCCAATCCGACATGGCTCACATTGATATCCTTGATGAATGCTCAACCTGGTCCACCTCAAGGTTCTGGCCGCGGTGGCCCGACACGGCTCGGTGACCGAAGCGGCACGAGACCTGCACTACTCCCAACCGTCGGTGAGCCACCACCTGTCCCGCCTGGAAGCGGCCACCGGCGTCAGACTCGTTCAGCGGATCGGTCGCGGGATCCGATTGACGCCGGAAGGGCAGCTGCTGGCCAACCGGGCCGCCGAGATCCTCGGACGGGTCGACGCGGCGGCCAACGAGCTCGCGGCACAGGTCGGCCTGCAGGCGGGGCGGGTCCGGCTGGCCGCCAACGCATCCACACTGAGCACGATCGTGCCGAAGGCGGCCGCCTCGTTGGCCCAGGCGCACCCGGGACTCCAGCTGGACCTATTCGACCGCCACCCCGTCGAAGCGCTACAGATGCTGCGACACGGCGAAATCGACGTCGCACTCGTCTTCCGCTACGCCGACGCCCCAGGCGAGGACGAGGGATTCCGCCTCGTCCACATCGGCGACGACCCGATCTACCTCATCAGCCAACGCCCCGACGACAGCCTCGCCGACCATCGCCACTCCGCCTGGATCGGCGGCTGCGAACGGTGTCAGCACGAGCTGACCACCGTGTGCCGGCATGAAGGCTTCACCCCCCGCATCGCCTCACACAGCGACGACATCGTCGTCGTGCAAGCCCTCGTCGCCGCCGGCATCGGCGTCACCACCCTGCCCGGCCTCGCGCTGCAAGCCCACCGCCGACCCGACGTCCACGCCACCGAACTCACCGGTTTCCACCGCCAGATCTACGCCGCAACCTACGGCGACCCACCCGACCCGCCGGCCGCCGCCGCCGTCCTGGCCGCACTCACCCAAGCGACCACGCCGACGACATTCACCGCGATCGCCACCACCATCACCAGCACGTCCTCAACCGCTTCACCCGCAACCAAATCTCGCCGAACGACCCGACAACACGGGAGGTGATCAGCGAGCAGCGGGATGAGCCCATCCACATGTCTTGACAATTCCTCTGACGTGGCGGGTCTTGAGTCCAAGCCGTCGTAGGCCAAGCAAGCTGCTTACAGACCGCAGCCCAACCTGCCCGGCCTCATGATTCATAGCAGCGGCGTGACACTCGGACTCACAAGAACGATCCCTGCACTCCATCCATCAGTTACAGAAATGCCCCTGCGTCGATATCGCCCTGGAGCAACTTCGCTTCAGCGATCTCCTCCAAGGCGAGCGCGGGGCCCCTCAAGATCGTCCCAGCCGGTTCATCTCGGCGGATGAGGACCTTGTATACGTCTACCAAGGGCGGCCCGCGCCCGGCTTCTGCGCGCCGGGCATGTGGCCTGTTCCGTCCGGTCCCGGTGCGCAGCCCGACCGAGGTCGCCCGCAGCACGACGCCAGGCTGTATGGCTCTCACTGAAGATCGTTCTCGGTTTTGTCACATCAGAGAGCCATACTTGAACAAGTGTTCGAACAACGAGAGGAGCGGCGATGCGTCTACAACGGAAGGGGGATGACCTCTATCCTGACGCCATGATGGTATCGGCGCATGACGTGGCCGCCGTGCTGTGTCAACGGCTACCCGATCTTCAAGCACTCAAAAAGCACAAGCTGCTCTACTACTGCCAGGCACACCACCTGGCCTCCTACGGGCGCCCCTTGTTCAAGGAGAACATCTCCGCCTGGGACCACGGGCCTGTCGTCGGAGTTATCTGGCACGCCGACAAGATCGGCGAGACTCGCGAGGGCAACGTGGCACTCGACGAGGCCGAACTCAACACCATCGGCTACGTGCTCAGCCGGTACGGCAACCTCACTGGCCGCGATCTCGAAACGCTGACGCACAACGAGATGCCTTGGCAGCGTGCCGACGAGAACCGTCGCCCTGGAGAGAGTGTCCGGATCGAGCACGAGTGGATGCGGGATTACTACCGCCAAGAGGGTGCGCCAGAGGGCGACAGCAGCAATATCGTGCTGGACTCCGAAGAGGTCAGCGAGTGGCTCTCTGACGCCAGGGAACGCCTCGCGGATCCACTCCAGGCCGACGACCTGGCCCGGCTTCGAGCAATGGCAGGCCGTGGCTAGCGGCGGGACGGGCTGGACACTCGTCGGTTTCCTCGAACGCTTCGAACTCTGGGAGAAGGACGCGGAAACCCCAGGTGATCTGACGCTGATCGTGGCGGACTGGATCCTGGGCCGTCACACCGACCCTTACCGGGGGGCCCGTCGCGAACCTGGGTTCGACAACCTCTGGTTCGCCCCAATCCCCAACACGCTGCACGGCGACGGCCTGGTCGTGACGTGTTCCTACTGGATCAGTGAGCAAAATCGCGAAGTGCGCTGCAACCTCTTCGGATCGCTGCACTGGCCGGTTTAGGAACCACATGCAGGACAGCGTTCTCACCGTCGGCGGCAAACTCGCCGCGCTCCGGTTCAGAACAGGCCGACGCCGAGCGCGAGCAGAACGAACCGAGCCGCCCGGCCGGCCAGAACCGAGAGACTGAAGGCGAGCCAGCCCATCCGGCTCGTCCCGCCGATCAGGGCGACCCCGTAGAGCGGCGGTATCCCGACCGAGGCACTCAGCAGGGTCACGGGGACTCCCCACCTGCGGTCGCTCATCGCGTCCAGCAGCCGCTTGCTGACCCCGCGGTTCCAATGGACGAAGCGGCCCCACCGGGTGTCCAGGTTGACCGGCTTCGGCTCTTTTGTCGTGCGGGCCGCGTACCCGGGCCGGTACCGGACGGCGAGGAACATGGCCAGCTTGCCGATCGTCTGTCCCAACGAGACGCCGAGCGCCGCGGCCACCGGGTCCAACTTGCCGGACACCCCAGCACCGAGGACGTACGCCTCGGCGTTCAGCACCGGTACGACGGCCGAGCCGATGCCGAACCCGACGGCCAGGACCAGCTGCCAGAGCCACATGACTCCAGAGGCTATGTGCGGCCGGCAGTTCCAGGGTCATTCCGACGGCGCGGCGGGGCGGTGACGTTCCGGTCGTGCATCGGTCCCGCGCCGGTGTGGCGTGAGCCGCTGGATTTCTATTCCTTGGGTTGCGCCCTGCGGACGTCGCGCCACTGCCGCTGCAGGTGCGTGATCCGCTGTAGCGCCGTCTTGAAGTTGGTGTATTCCTCTGTGCCGAGTGCCTGTTCGTGGCGGTGCTCAATCGCCGCAAGGATGGCGCGGGCTCGTGTGATCTCGTCGAGGCCGTGGGCGGTGGGGATGACGAGTTTGGCTCGGCGGTCTCGGGGATCGGGCTCTCGTGAGACGTAACCGAGTTGGACGAGTTCGTCGACGATGGTGCCGACGATCTGCTTGTGCTGGCCCGATCGCTGGGACAACTCGGTCGCCCGGGCCCCGTCGCGGTCCAGGAAGGCCAGCACCGAACCGTGGCGTGGCCGCACGTGCGGATGTCCCTGTTCGGCCAGGGTCTCGAACAGCTCGTCTTGAACGGCACGCATGAACGTGCCCGTCAGCATGCCCAGGTCCGGTTCCGGCCGGTCGTCACCCATGAGCCCTCCAACTTAGTCACGAAGCTTGACTATCACGATGCTTGACTATACAGTTCTCGTCAGTTGATCGCCACGGCCACAAGACGAGGAAGCCCGCAATGCGCAAGATCATCGCTTCGACATACGCCACCCTCGATGGGTTCATCGACGACCCGCACCTGTGGTCCATGCAGCACAACAGCGAAGACGCCATGGCCTACGCCCTGAACCTCACGCTCGGCTGCGACGCGCTTCTGCTCGGCCGCCTCACCTACGAAGGCATGGCCCAGGCATGGCCGGCCATGGGCGGCAACCCCTACGCCGACCACGTCAACAGCATCGCCAAGTACGCCGTGTCCTCGACCCTCGAAAAGCCGGCCGACTGGGACAACTCCCACATCATCTCGGGCGACAAGCTCATCGAAGCCGTGACCGCGCTGAAATCCGAGGACGGCAAGGACATCCTCATCTGGGGCAATGGCCGACTCACCGACGATCTGGCCCAGCACGGGCTCCTGGACGAGTACAAAGTCTGGATCTACCCCGTCATCAAAGGCGGCGGCGAGGCCCTCTTCCGCCCCCAGAGCGCCGGCACCCTCGAACTCCTCGACAGCACCACGTTCACATCGGGCGTCGTCGCCCTGACCTACCGCCCCACCCGCCCCTGACACAAGCCGCCCATGTCCCGACGAAACACTTTCCACTTACAGAAATGAAAATCAGTTCGTTACCTACGGCGAACCCCAGCCAGCCGACATACATCGGTCCAGACATAGACCATCATCTTTGGCAACGACGTGAAGGAGAACACCATGAATGACGAGGTCACCCAGTACATCAACAAGACACAGCCATGGCAGATCGATGTGTGCGAAAAACTACGTGCGATGGTCTCCCAGACCATTCCAGAGGCCGAGGAGCGACTCCAGTACGGCAAGCCGCACTACCTCAAGAACGGCCACTACGCAGCTGTCATCGCGGTGGCCAAGGACAAGGTCACGTTCATGGTGTTCAACGCAACAAACATCCCGGCGGTCAAAGGTTTCCTTCGGGCATTGGGCAACGGCGAACGCAAAGCCGCCGACATCAAAGAAGGACAAACCGTCGACTACAGCGCACTTGCCAGCATCCTGAAAGAGACCACCACCGCCCTGTAACCGCCAGGGCCAGCGGCGTCCCGCTCGGCATCGTCTCCGCCGGCGCCAACCGACACGACTCGCCGCTGCTCGGACCCACTCTGGACGCCGCGAAGGAACAGGTCGGCGTGTTGCCGGACACCGTCAACCCCGACCGGGGCTACGACAACAGCAAGTCCCGCGCGCTGATAGCCGAGTTGGGATTCATGTCCGGACATTGCCCGCAAGGGCGTGCCCGCCCCGATCCGGGCCCAGTCGACGCTGGCCGATCGAGCGGACCCACGCGTGGATGAACGACGACGGCAAGCTCCAGCGCTGCACCGAGCGAAGCAGCAAGGTCGTGGACTTCTACCTCTACCTCGCCGCCGCTCTCGTCACGCTCCGCATGCTGATCCGCCAAGCACACAGCCGCTATCGCTGGGACGGCCGACCCACCACCCGACGCTTCAAGTGATCCATTTACCGGTCGGTCTTAGCGCCTGATTGACCGAGAAGGACGCCAGCGTGGCGCCTGGGGCGTTCCACGCCGTTTCCACAGGTACCCGGCAAACGCCAGGAGCAGCCGGGAACGATCATGACATACAAGATCGGCCCCTGGCCTGGTATCCCCAGGTCAGGGGCCGTTCCACGTGATGTGGCGGGTGTTGGGTTCGAACCAACGTAGGCTGAGCCGACGGTTTTACAGTGTGTGACTGATTTGGCGCTCGCTCCCCTGCCGACCTGCACGGGAACCCGCTTCGTCGTCGACCCCGTTGCGAGCCATCCCGCAAATATCCCGGATCTTCGTCGCCAGGTGCCTGCTGTAGCTTGGGCAAACTTATCCAAGATCGGCGATGACCAGCGGCGCTCTGCGCTGGCTCTACTCAGCCCAGAGTGTTCGCGAAAATGTCTACTCCAGTGAGCGCGGTCGCCTGACCGGCTGGCTCCGAAAGGTTGGTTAAGTCGATCAATCGTTGCATTTGCCTCATCTGGCTGGGGAGAGGGGCTAGGCTGCACTGCGTTCGCGCGCGCCGCGTCGTAGTGACGGTGCTTACGACGGCGACCCAGCTGAAAGGCGCGGACCAGGAGGTTTTGATGCGGTATCAACTCTCCGCGGGCGCGGCGATGCTCGTTTTTGGCGTTCTGATCATCGTGGTGGTCGGTTCAATGACCATCAGAGAGTACGGAACGCTGCGCGAGCTCCGCAGGGATGGCCGGCCAAGCGAAGCCACGGTGACGGACGTCGTTCGTGGGACCGGTAGAAGTGCAGACGTCGTCCACATCAGCTACGACACCAACCAGGGGCCGTGGAACGGCAAGATCGTGCTGGGCGATAGCTCCCTGCCAGGCGATACGAAAGCGGGCGACACTTTTGACGTTGTCTATAATCCACGCACGCCCCATATCGTGCGCATGCCCGACCAGCTAGATGGTGAACTCCTTAACATCTACGTCATCGTCGTCGCGGTTGGAGCCCTCTCTACGCTCGCCGGGGCGTGGATCCAGCTGGCCAAGTACAAACGGGCGAGGCAGTCTGCCGACGCCTGACCCGAACCCCCAGAATTGATGGCTCAGTGACACCTTAAATTGATCCCGATTCCGTGCACCCGACCAGTGAGCCTCTTTCATCCGCGGGTGGCTTAATCGGTTCGGTGGTTTGCAGGGCGGCGATGCTCTTGACCAGGTAGCTGGCCTTGCAGGGGCTGCGACTCGCCCCAGCCCTGAGCTTCCCGTCTGCCGTCGTCCCGCGCTTCCTCTCATCAGCGAAACTCGTACACCACCTCCGTGGACGCAACCACCGCCGACCTTCCGCTCTTCAGAAGTAGCGGCATCCCTGGTCGTGGGGAACGTGCCGAGGTCGGCGGTGCCAGGCGTGTGCCGTTGGTCGTCAGTGGTGAGTGGACGTTGCCGTCAGCGTTACCGTCAACCTGCGCGTGCTTCGCGCGGTCTTTCAGCCTCCTGACGTGCCGCGCGTACTGCCCTGCGCGGGAGCGTTGGGCTCTGTCGGTGCGCAGGGCCTGAGGGTCTGATGCCCACTCGTACAGCTGGACCTTGAACGGGTCGGCGTCGAACTCGATGAGACGCGCCAGGGCATCCCGGTCCTGCTCGACGGTGGGCCGGTGCCGGACGCCCTCACGCCACACATGGCCGCTTGCCTGTGCCTCGTCCACGGCGGGTCCT
>NZ_JABVEB010000460.1 GCF_014323665.1 Actinomadura sp. HBU206391
GTTCCAGTTCGGCGTTGAGCTCGGCCCCGATCAACAGCGCCAGGTTCGTGACCCACAGCCACACCAGGAAGACCACGACGGTCGCGATGCTGCCATAGGTCTTGTTGTAGGAGCCGAAGGCGGCGACGTAGATGGCGAATCCGGTAGACGCGGTGATCCAGATGACCAGTGCGAGGATCCCGCCGGGGGTGACCCACTGGAAACGCTGCTTGGCGTTGGGCGCGGCCCAGTACAGCAGCGCGAACAGCAAACCGACCATCACCAGCAGTACCGGCCATTTGGCGAGGTTCCACACGGTGACCGCCGCCGAGCCGACGCCGATCATCTCGCCGACCCGGTGCGCCAGGTCGCCGGACAGCACCACGGCCATGGCGGTGACGGCCAGCAGCACCAGGCTGACCAGCGTGATGGAGAGCCGAAGCGGCAGGGTCTTCCAGATCGGTCGGCCCTCGTCGATGTCGTAGACGGCGTTGCTGGCGCGGATGAAGGCCGCGACGTACTTCGACGCCGACCAGAACGCGACGGCCAGACCGGCCAGGGCCACCAGGCCGGCGCCGCCGCGGCCCCGCTGCAGCTCGGTGAGCGCGCCTGTGAGTATCTGCTTGACCGGGCCGGGCGCCAGGGTCCCGAGGTTGGCCATCAGCGATTCCGTCACCGACCGCCCGGCCAGCCCGACGAGCGAGACCACGCACAGCAGAGCGGGGAAGATCGACAGGACGGCGTAGTAGGTCAGCGCGGCCGCCCAGTCGGCCAGCCCGTCGTCGGCGAACTCGGCCGGAATACGCCTGACCGCTCCCCACCAGCCCCTCAGCGGCAACTCGCCGAGGCGACGCGGCCCGTGAGCGGTCAGCCTCCCAGCGAGCCGCTTCTGCTCCTCCCGCAGGGGCCGTCGCTCCTCCTCCACGCTCTCCGGCTGCCGCTCGCCGCGCCGCTCGTCCTGTCGTTCCTCGTGGCGTTCCGGAGGGACGGATGCCGGTCGGCCAGATTCCCTTTCACGGTCCGCATCGCGTGTCATGCCTGCTCCTGCCAGGGTGGCCGCCGCCGGCGCGGCGTCTGTTCCATGCCGATTCCAAGCCGCCGGTCGCTCGGCCGAGTCGCAGCGCCTGATGCCCTCTCAAGGTCTGCATAAACGAAGCGGCCCTGAGCGAGTCGGGCCGACGTACGCCGAGCCGTCGAAGGGTCACGGCAGGAGCGGTACCGGCGTGTCGAGGATCATGCCGGTCACGTGGCACCGGCGGCGCCACGGCCATGACCGCAGGGTTGACGGAAGTACGGAATTAGCAACGGCAATTCCCACTCAGGGGCCTCGGAACCCTTGTCGAACATTGCCTGCCACCGGCCGAGCGAAATGAGGGGAATATTGCGTCATGAAAGGTCGAGCACCCGCCCTACTCGCCTTAATCACAGCGTTCAGCATAATACTCATGCCGGCTTCCGGGTCTCCCCGGGCGAGCACGTCAGCGAGCAATATCAATGCCGCCGCGAGGCCGGATTTCAAGATGCCGTTCGCGTGCGGCCAGCGCTGGCAGCTCACCACGTACAGGGGCCACAATCCCGACGACAAGAAGATCGACATGTTCCGGGAGGGCGGGGGCACCGCGGGCGCCACGGTGGTCGCTTCCGCGGCGGGTCGGGTCCACCAATGGTTCGATCCCGGGGGCCTGGAGATCGACCACGGCGGCGGCTGGTTCACCGTTTATCTCCACATGAGCGCACGTGCCGCAGTGGGGACGACCGTGGCCCAAGGCGGGTGGATCGGCACGGCCGGCTCCGTCGGCACGGATGTCGCCCATCTGCATTACGAACAGCTTTACGACACCAGCGGTGACGGCGACGGCGAGACCGGCGAGATGGTGCACCCCATCATTCAGGGAACGGAATACCGGCTCAGTCCGGCCGGCCCGTTTCCCATCGTGGCCAGCACGAATGCCTGTGCTCCCGGCAGTTACTGGGTCGACACCTTCGCCGACGCGACCGGCTACCGGGACGCGTACATGAACGACGCCCAGGGCCTGCTGTACGCCGGCACGAACTACGTCTACTGCAAGACCTGGGGCACCGAAGTACGCGTCGGCACCCAGTACAACCACTGGTGGCTCAGAACCGACCTCGACGAGGTCTACCCCGGCAAGAACGGCAGAGGCGCCTTCGTCTCCGCCTACTACCTGTCGAGATGGGGCAACGACGAGGCCAGGGACAACAACGGCACCGTCATCCCCGACTGCTGACCGACTGGAAGGCGAGTCAATGCGACGGATTCGCGCGGCATTTGCCGGGTTGACGCTGCTGGTGGGACTTGTTGTCACCCAGCCGACGCAACCCGCTCTCGCGGCCCCGAATTTCAAGGCCCCGTACCCCTGCGGGCAGACCTGGACCTACTCGCACCATTCGGCGGAGGTTCGACTGGCCCTTGACTTCATCAGCTCCAGTGGCTCGACGGCCGGCACGCCGGTGCTGGCCTCGGCGCCCGGCACCGCCTACAACTACTACCAGGCCGGCGGCGCCGGCAACTATGTCGCCGTCGAGCATGGCGGCGGCTGGAAGACGTACTACTTCCACCTCGCGTCGTTCGGGGTGGCCCACGGAGCCTCCGTCGCACAGGGTCAGTCGATCGGCATCACGGGCTCGACCGGCAACAGCACCGGCGCACACATCCACTACGAGCAGCTCTACAACGGGGCCGGTCAGACCATCCACATCAACGGCCAGTCGCTGGCGCCCTATCCGGGTTCGTACTCCCAGAAGTATCTGACCAGCGACAACGGCTGTGGCGGTGGCGGCAGATACTGGGTCGACACCTTCGCCAATGCGACCGGCTACCGGGACGCGTACATGAACGACGCCCAGGGCCTGCTGTACGCCGGCA
>NZ_JABVEB010000461.1 GCF_014323665.1 Actinomadura sp. HBU206391
GGCCATGTCGGCCATGTCGGTCACATCGACGAGCGCGGCGGCGCCGGTCAGCGGCACGCGCTCGGCCGCGCGGACCTCGCGGTGGTAGGCGGGCGGCCGGCGGATCGTCTGGGCCGCGTTGTTGACGAGGATGTCGAGGTGGTCGAAGCGCCGGTGCACGGCGTCGAGCAGTTCGGCCACGTCGGCGAGCTCGAGGAGGTCCACCCCGTGCACGTGGAGGCGGGGCAGCCAGTCGGCGGAATCGGGTACGGCCGCGAACCGGCGGGCGGCGTCTCGCGGGAAGCGCGTGGTGACCAGCACCTCCGCGCCGTCGCGCAGCAACTTCAGCGCGACTTGGAAGCCGATCTTCACTCGGCCCCCGGTGACGATGGCGCGTCTGCCCCGCAGGTCGCACCGGGCGTGCCGGCGGGCCAGGTTCTCGGCGGCGCAGTCCGGGCAGAGCAGGTGGTAATCAGGATGTACCTGGCGGTAGGGCGTCTTGCAGCCGTAACAGCGCCGGGCGCCGACGAGAACGTGCTGAACGGGTGCCGCCGGGGCGCCCGTGTCCTCCGGGTCCGGGTCTGGGCCGGGATCCTGGCGCCGGAAACGCGTGGAGGCCGCGGTCGCCGCACGATCACGCCGAGTCCGCTCGGCGTGCCTGGATGCCTTCCGCGACTTCTTCCCGGCCCGGTACAACTGAGTGGCGGCCTGACGCACCGCGTGCCACTGCGGATCATCCGGATCGGCCGCGCGGGCCTCGGCGAGAATCCGCAGACACACATCGATGTCCCCGGGGCCCGGTGTCGCACCCGCAGGCGCCGCCCCCGCCGGCGGAGCTCCGACGCGGTCGGGGCTGACGGGCGGCATCGACACACTCCTGGTCAGGAAAGGGAGGGCAAGGCTGGTCGGATTCGAACCGACGTCCTCCAGCTTGCAGCTAAGGCGCGACGACCTCTGCGCTACAGCCTTGCCGCGCGACAGACTACCGAGATTTCACGATTCCGGCTAAATGATGTTGTTCGCCGGTGTCGTGATCGTCGCGGGGAGCCATGTCGTCCTGGTGGCGTTAGCCGGCCTGCAGCCCGGTGAGCCAGGACTGCCAAGCCCGCTCGGTCTCCTTCTCGTCGACTTCGTCGCGGCGGCGGCCGGGCGGCCCGGCGAGCACGTGCCGCTGACCGGCTCTGCCCGTGTGCCGTCCATCCAGATTCGTTACATACCAGCATTTCTTACGACTGAGTTTACGCAAGTGTCATGAAACGCCCATGCGTATCGTTCTGTGAACAGTTTTAGCAATTCCTGCGAAATGTGGTCGTCGTTTAGGCCAATGTGAAATCCTCCTTTGGTCAACGGAAGATCAACGGCAATGTCCGTGTGCCCGGCCGCCCCGCTGAGTTGTTCTCGATGGTCACGGACAGCGACCCAGGAGGAAATGTGCGCGATCCCTTCACTCGAGCCCGACTTCTCGCCCGCATGACCGGAGTCACCTGCGCCGTGGTACTCGTGGCCGGAATGGCGACTTCTGCCGATGCGGCCTCCGGGAACAGCGACGAGAAGATCGTCGTGACCGAGCAGGCCACCGATCGGATCCTCGTCCTCGACTCGGATCGGCAGAGCTGGCAGGAGACGAAGGTGCTGTGGAGCTGGCGGCCCTCTGCGGCGAACGGTCTCGGCGATCTGGTGGCCGGTTGGGGCGCGCCCTCGGAGGCCAAGCTGCGCCACCGCGACGGCAAGCCGCATTTGCTCACCGTCGACTCGCTCGGACTGGCCGCCGTCGTGCCCTATCCCGATGCCGTCGGGGCCTACTGGGCGACGAGTGTGGGAACACAGCCCAACCTGCACAGTATCGAGCTGCTGCCCGATGGCAATGTGGCGATTATCGCCAGCCGTGGAAATTGGCTTCGTGTCTATACGGCGTCACAGGGACCGCGATCGGATTCGTACGTCGAGTTTCCGCTCACCGACGGCCATGGAGTGTTCTGGGACGACGACGCTCGGCGGCTGTGGGCGCTCGGCGGCAACGAACTCGTGGCGCTCGAACTCGGCGGGACCCCCGCGCAACCTGAACTGACCGAGGTGAGGCGCACTCCGCTGCCGACGCCGAAGGGGCACGACCTTCAGCCGGTCGCGTCCAGGCCGGACCGGTTGTGGATCACTACGGACAGCGGTGTCTACCAGTACTCCAAAAAGAAGGACGCCTTTCTGCAGGACTACCGCGGCGCCGACCGGATCAGCGTCGCCGGCGTCAAGAGCGTCGGCGACGACCTCAGGTCCGGGCAGGTCCTCACGGCATTGATCCAGAACAAGAACCTCTGTACCTGGTGCACCGACACCGCGACGCTGAACCGGCGCAAGGACGATCTCATCCTGCACGGCGCGCAGATCTACAAGGCCCGCTGGTGGGTGGACCCCTCGACGCAGAGCCGGTGAGCCTTCCGTAGGGCGCAGTGTTCGGGGGGTATGCCCGCTCAGGGACGTACAGCACGGACGAGTGTGTCGACGGCATCGCGGGGGATGCCGTCGACCACCACCGGCCGCAGGACCCGCTCGGCCCGCTCCACGACCAACCCGGGCAACGCGCCCGAGACGCGATCCGGGCTGTGCAGGATCTCCGGGTCCTGCGGCCCGCCCACGCCCTCGGAGAGGTTGGTCACGTCATGCCCGATGACCAGCAGCACGCCGCCCGGGCACAGCGCGTCCGCGGCGCGGGCGAGGACGGCCGACATGTCCTCGGCCGGCAGATGCAGGTAGGCGACGAGCACGAGATCGAAGGACCGCTCGGACGGAGCCCACGAGACCACGTCGGCGACGACCGCCTCCAGGCCGACGGACCGGGCGGCCGCCAGTCGGCGGGCGCGCTCGGTCGCGACCGGCGAGAAGTC
>NZ_JABVEB010000462.1 GCF_014323665.1 Actinomadura sp. HBU206391
TGTTGCACGGTTCTGCGGGCGTGAGTAGCGGTCCACTCTCGTCAAGCGGTGAGGCCGCGATTGCCGATCGGCAGCACGTGGGTGGCGGCGCGGGTGATGAGGTCGACCTGTTCGGCGGAGTACGGCGCGTACTTCTGCCCCCGGATCCAGCGGGGGATCTGGAAGGCCCGCACCAGGGAGATCCCGTTCGTGGTGACCCTGCGCCGCAGCCTGCCGCAGTGGACGGCGACCACCGCGGTCGCGAGCACGTCGGTCTCGAGACGCTCTGACAGGAGCTCGGCCACGGTGACGGCCATTCTGTGCAGCTTGTCGGTCTGGGCTCGTCCGGACTTGCCGTTGATGAAGAGCCTGCCGCCGTACTCCTCGATCTCGGTCTCGGGATGCCACGCCTGGTTGTCGATCAGCCACACTCCGCTCGGACCGATGACGAGCTGGTCCACCTTGCCGTACCCCGGGATCGAGCGGGAGTGCAGGACGCGGTAGCCCTGCCGCTCCAGCGTAAGACGCAACAGCCGGGTCATCCGCTCGTCCCCGCTCAGGCCCTTGCGCCACAGGCTCGCGGAGGTGCGCTTCCATGAGTGGTGTGCGACGTCGAGCGCGGCGACGACCAAGGCCAGCACCACGCCGAAGACGGGCGACACCAGGTATCCGCCGAGCAGCAGGGCGACGCCGGCGAGGATGGCGCGCAGCCGGAGCCGCTCCCGGCGCCCCTGGGCCCACAACTCCTCGTACACGGCCTGCGGTGACCCGCCGGTGAAGGCCGGCCGGTCCCTCAGGTAGATGGACTTGCCAATCATTTCCGCTCCCAAGCCGCCGAGGGACATTACTTACCGCCTCCCGTTGGATACCACGTCAGGGCGTAACGGTGAACATCACGAACCGGGAAAAATTCACGACGTCGTGGAGTGGTAAGGCTTACCTTCGCGGTCGGCCGTCCCCGGACTGCGGGATGGCGGGAATCCGGGGAACCGTCACCACGGAACCGGCCCATCCGGATCGAGATCCCTCGGTGGCTCAAGATCGCTCGGTGGCATCTCGTTGACTACGGTCACCCGCGTTTCTAGGCTGGGGCGCATACCGACCAGTCGGTATGCGCCCCACCCCCCGGAGCACCGCCTAGAAACGCCGCCCTCATCTCAACCCGGCCCGGAGGTCGCCCATCGTGAGCGAATCCACCGTCGACGCGGACGATCTCCGCCGTCGCGTCCGCGAATTCCTCGACACCCGCGACCCGGGGTCCACCGAGCCGCAGGAGTTCCTCCGCGCCCGGTTCGACGCCGGGCTGGCCTGGGTGCACTTCCCGGCCGGGCTCGGAGGCCTCGGCGCGCCGCGGGCTCTGCAGTCCGTGGTCGACGACGCCTTCGCCGCCGCGGGCGCACCGCGCAACCAGCCCGAGCGCAACGCCATCGGCCTCGGCATGGCCGCGCCCACCATCCTGCGATTCGGCACCGATGAGCAGAAGAGCAGGTTCCTGCGGCCGTTGTGGACCGGTGAGGACATCTGGTGCCAGCTGTTCAGCGAGCCCGGCGCGGGATCCGACCTCGCGGCCCTCGGCACCCGGGCGGTGCTCGACGGCGACCACTGGATCGTGACCGGCCAGAAGGTGTGGACGTCCATCGCGCACGAGGCCCGCTGGGCGATCCTCGTCGCCCGTACCGACCCTGAACTGCCCAAGCATCGCGGCATGACCTACTTCGTCTGCGACATGACCGCACCGGGCGTCGAAGTGCGCCCGCTCCGCCAGATCACCGGCGAGGCGGAGTTCAACGAGGTGTTCCTCACCGACGTGCGCATCCCGGACACCGACCGGCTCGGCGACGTGGGCCAGGGCTGGGCCGTCGCGCAGACCACGCTGATGAACGAGCGCGTCGCCATCGGCGGCGGGGCCTCGCCGCGCGAGGGCGGCATGGTCGGGGTGGTCACGGGGCTCTGGCGCGAGCATCCCGAGCTGCGCACCGCCGGCCTGCACGACACGCTGTTGCGGCTGTGGGTCGAGACCGAGGCGGCCCGGCTGACCGGGCTGCGGTTCCGCCAGCAGCTCGCGGCCGGCCAGCCCGGCCCGGAGGGCTCGGCGGTCAAGCTCGCGTTCGCCCGTCTCAACCAGGAGGCCTCGGGCCTGGAGCTGGAACTGCTCGGCGAGGACGGCCTGCGCTACGACGACTGGACGATGCGCCGCCCGACCGGTGTGGACTTCACCCGCCGCTCGCCCGGCTACCGCTACCTGCGGTCCAAGGGCAACTCCATCGAGGGCGGCACCTCCGAGATCCTCCGCAACATCATTGCCGAGCGGGTGCTCGGCCTGCCGGGGGAGATCCGGGTCGACAAGGACGTCGCGTGGAAGGACCTGCCGAAATGACGGACCTGCTCTACAGCGACATCGAGGAGGAGCTGCGCCGCGCCGTGCGCTCCGTGCTCGAGGATCTGGCCCCGTGGTCACAGGTGCTCGCCGGCACCGAGACCGGTGACCCGTGCGACGCCAAGCTCTGGCGCACGATCTCGACCGACCTGGGCTGTGCAGGCCTGGCGGTGCCCGAGGAGTTCGGCGGCGCCGGCGCCTCGTTCCGCGAGGCGGCGGTGGTGCTGGAGGAGCTCGGCCGCGCGGTGGCGCCGGTGCCGTTCCTCGGCAGCGCGGTGCTGGCCACCGCCGCGATGCTGGAGGCGGGTGAGACCGAGCTGCTCACCCAGCTCGCCGCCGGCCGCCGGATCGCGGCGCTCGCGGTGCCGTTCTCCACGCCGCCCGGTGCCGACTTCCCCGCCACCGTACGGGCCGACGGCGCCGCCGCCGATTCTCGGCCGGCGGCGGAGCCCGGCGGCAACACGACGCTCACCGGGGTGGTGCGCAGCGTGGCCGACGGACT
>NZ_JABVEB010000463.1 GCF_014323665.1 Actinomadura sp. HBU206391
ACCGCTCCCCCTGGCAGATGTACGACCAGCTCGACCGGCTGCCCACCGAGACGGGCGCGCTGCTCGCCGAGGTCTACACGCGCAGCGGCGGCCACGCCGGAATCGACCGGGACGATCGGGCCTTCACCTACATCATGACGACCTTCCGGGACGCCACGATCGTTCCGCCGCAGGTGCAGGCGGCGCTGTACCGCGTACTCGCCAGGATTCCCGGGGTCAGGATCGTCCAGAACGTCGAGGACCAGGCCGGGCGCCGCGGCATCGCGGTGGCGAGGGAGTCCGACGACCTGCGTTCCGAGCTCCTCCTCGACGCGACGACGTACCGTTTTCTGGGTGAGCGAACCGTCGTCGCACGAGATAAGACGATCACGCCGAGGCCCTATCCCACGCCCCGCAGGTGGCGGGGCAACTGGCCGCCCGGGCCGTCGCCCGAACCCGACGTCCTCACCGCGGGCCGCGTGCTGAACAGCACCACCCGGCTCGAGACGGGGGTAGTGGATCGGCCCGGCCGTCGGCCCTGACCGGATACCGGCGCCGAGCCGGTTCGACGCCGTGCCGTGATCGGACCCCGCTGTCGGCCGACCCTTGCCACATCTAGGCTATGGCCCATGACGAACCTCCCGGAAAAGAAGGACCCGCGGGAGCTGCGCGCCTCCGACAGCGATCGTGACCGGGTCGCGGCGATCCTGCGCGAGGCCGCAGGGGACGGCAGGCTGAGCTTGGACGAGCTCGACGAACGGTTGAGCGCGGTCTACGTGGCGAAGACCTACGCCGACCTCGAGCCGATCACCCACGATCTGCCCGACTCGGCCGCCTCCGCGCCATCGCCCGTGCCTTCGGGTGGAGCGGCATACGGCTTCGGCGGTACGCCGACCTCGAAGCTGGGGATCGGCATCCTGGGTGGGTTCTCTCGCAAGGGTCCCTGGGGGGTTCCGCGCAAGTTCACCTCGGTGGCCGTCATGGGCGGCGGCGAACTCGACCTGCGCGATGCGCGCTTCACCGAGCGGGAGGTGACGATCCGCGCCTTCGCGCTGATGGGCGGGGTCCACATCATCCTGCCCGAGGACGCCGAGGTGCACGTGACCGGCATCGGAATCATGGGCGGCTTCGACCACCAGGCGATCGGGCCCGGCGCTCACGGCGCCCCGAGGATCCATGTCAAGGGCTTCGCGTTCTGGGGCGGGGTCAGCGCCGAGCGCAAGGCCTCCAAGAGCCGGCAGAAGCAGCTGAAGGCCGAACGCCGGCGCGAGCAGGGGGAGCTCGAATAGCCTCGGGAGGCCGGGCGCGTACCGGGAAGCGGGCTCCGCGACGGCCGGCGGACTAGGACCAAAGGCCGAGGCGACGGCCGATGACGCGGCCGCGCGCCCGTGACTGAATGGTCTCGCAGCGGGCCATTCAGCGCGGAGGACATGATGGAAGAGTCGCACGTGGACGCCTACCTTGCACGGATCGGTGTGCCCCGGCCGCCGAGCGCCGACATCGACGCGCTGCGCGAACTGCAGCGGGCGCATCTGGCTACGGTTCCGTTCGAGAACCTCAGCATTCACCTGGGCGAACCGATCGTGCTGGACGAGCCGGCGCTGCTGGCCAAGGTCGTCGACCGCCGGAGGGGCGGGTTCTGCTACGAACTCAACGGGGCCTTCGCCGCGCTGCTCACGGCGCTCGGCTACCGCGTGACGCTGCTGTCGGCCCGCGTCTTCGCCGGCGACAAGGCCGGGCCGCCGTTCGACCATCTCGTGCTGCGGGTCGACCTGGCCGAGCCCTGGCTGGTCGACGTCGGCTTCGGCGCGTTCAGCCATCACCCCCTGCGCATGGACGCCCGCAGCGACCAGCACGACCCCGGTGGGGTGTTCCAGGTGGTCGAGCACCAGGGCCCGGGCGGCCACGGCGACCTCGACGTCATCATGGACGGCACGCCGCAGTACCGGCTGGACCGGCGTCCCTATGAGCTGGGCGACTTCATCCCGACCTGCTGGTGGCAGCAGACCTCGCCGCGATCGCACTTCACCCGATCGCTCACCTGCTCACTGCTCACCGAGTCCGGCCGGGTGACCCTCAGCGGCACCCGGCTCATCCACACCGTCAACGGCGAACGCGAGGAACACGTCCTGGACGACTCCCGGCTGCTCTCCGCCTACCGCACCCACTTCGGCATCGCCCTGGACCGGGTGCCCACCGTCGCCGCAGGCGACCGGCACCGGCCGGGTGAGTAGCCCACGCGCTCCGCGCGTAGGCCCGTCGCCACCCGGCGCTCCCGCCGCGCGGGCGCGGCACCGGCGAGCGGTCCCCCCGCCTGGCGGCATGCCGCCAGGCGGGGAGCGTGCTCGGACGGCGTGGTCACAGGCCGCGCAGGAAGGCGGCCGCTAGGGGCGCGGCGACGTCCCCGCCGGTGCCGCCGCCCTCGACGATGACGGCGAACGCCAGGTCACCGCGGTAGCCGATGAACCACGCGTGTGTCGGCGGCTTGGCTCCGGTGCCGTACTCAGCGGTGCCGGTCTTGCCGGCCGTGCCGGCGGGCAGCCGAGCGGCCTTGGCGGTGCCGTTGGTCACCACCGCCGACATCATCGTCTGCAGCCCGGACACGACGCCGGGGTCGAGTCTGCGCACCGTCTGCCTGGCGCCGCCGTTCGCGACGAACTGGGGGGACCGCCAGGAGCCCGACTTGGCGGCGGCGGCGACCGCCGCCATGTTGAGCGGGCTGGCCAGCACGCGGCCCTGGCCGAAGGAGGCGGCGGCGAACTCGGCGTCGTCGCGGGGCAGCGGGAAACGTCCGCGCTGTGCGGGGACACCGGGGGTGATCGGGGCGTCGAACCCCAGGTCTCGTGCGGTCTTGACGAGCTGCTGCTTGC
>NZ_JABVEB010000464.1 GCF_014323665.1 Actinomadura sp. HBU206391
CTCGCGAGGGGCGCGGCGGTGGCTGGACCGACGAGCGAGGGACGAGCGAGGAGGGAAGCCGCCGCCGCGGAGCGCCACGAGCCGCCGAGCGGAGCGAGGCGATCAGACACAGCGAAGGGCGCATGATGCAGGCTGATCTGGGGGTCTTCTCCGATCCTCGGTCCGTGGCGGTGGTCGGAGCGTCGGCCGACCGCGCCAAATGGGGCTACTGGCTGGCCCGGGGGGCTCTCCGCGGCGCTCACCGGCGCAAGGTGCATCTGGTCAGCCGATCGGGAGCGGTCATCGAGGGCGTGACCGCGGTGCCCCGGCTGTCCGACCTGCCCGAACCACCCGAGCTGGCGGTGCTGTGCGTGCCGTCGGCGTCGGTCGGCGAGGTCGTCGACGAGGCGCTGGAGCTCGGGGTCCGGGGCCTCCTCGGCATCACCGCCGGAATCGAGGACGCCGGGCTCGCCGCGCGGGTGCGCGACGCCGGCGCGCGGCTGATCGGGCCCAACTGTCTCGGCATCTACGACGCCGAGACCGAGCTGGAGCTGGCCTGGGGGAACTTCGTGCCCGGCCGGCTCGGCATCGTTTCGCAGTCCGGGCAGCTGGGACTGGAACTCGCCGGTCTGGCCAGGGAGGCCGGCATCGGGGTCTCCAGATTCGTCTCGGTCGGCAACCAGGCCGACGTGTCGGCGCACGAGGTCGTCGCGGGCCTGACCGCGCACGAGCGCACGGCCGTCGTCGTGCTCTATCTGGAGTCGTTCCATGACGGGCGGGCGCTGGTCGGCACGCTACGGCGGCTGCGGGACGCGGGCCGCCCGGTGGTCGTGCTGACCGTGGGCGCCAGCGAGGCGGGCCGTGCCGCCGCCCGCTCTCACACCGGCGCGCTGACCGCCGGCCTCGATGTCATCGAGGCCGCGTGCCGTGCCGCCGGGGCCGTTCTCGTGGAGACGCCGGCACAGGCCATAGATCTCGCACAGATGCTGGTCCACGCGCCTCGGCCGGCCGGCCGCCGGGTCGCGGTGATCGGTGACAGTGGTGGTCAGGGGGCGATCGCGGCGGACGTGCTCACCCGTCACCGCCTCGACGTGCCCGAGCTGGGCGGTGTCGCCGAGGAGCTCTCCCGCGTCCTGCCGCCCGGCGCGGGGGTGCGCAACCCGGTGGACCTTGCCGGCGCGGGGGAGCGGGACCTCACGACCTATGCGCGGCTGACCGGCGGCCTGCTGCGCACCGGCGAGGTGGACGCCCTGCTGCTCACCGGCTATTTCGGCTCGTACGGAGCGGACGAGCCGGCGCTGGCCGACGCCGAGAACGCCGTCATCGCGCAGCTCGGCGCGGCGGTGCGCGACACCGGTCTGCCCGTCGTCGTGCACAGCATGGCGCGCGACTGCCCGGCGGTCGCGGCGTTGCGCGAGCATGGGCTGCCGACCTACCACACGATCGACGCGGCCGTCCGTTCACTGGCGCTCGCCACCGAGCTCATGGCCGGTGAACCGATGGCCGGTGAGCCGATGGCCGGTGAGCCGACGGCCGGTGAGCCGACGGCCGGCGAGCCGATGACGGGCGGGGGCTACCTGGGCGCACGGGAACTGATCGGAGCGTACGGCGTGCCGTTCGCGCGGTGTCTGCCCGTACGAGATCCGGCCTCGCTGGCGGACGCCGCCGGGCGGCTGCGCCCTCCGTACGCGCTCAAGGCGGCCTGGCCGGCGCACAAGAGCGAGGTCGGCGGGCTGGTGCTGGGGCTGCGCGACGCCGACGCGGCAGGTACGGCGTTCGACGCGCTGGTGGGGCGCCTGGGCGAGGGCGAGTACGTGCTCGAGGAGATGGACTGCCGGCCGGACGTGGTCGAACTCATCGTCGGCGTACGTCAGGACCCGTCGTTCGGGCCGCTCGTACTCGTCGGGCTCGGCGGGGTCCACGCCGAGCTCTACCGCGACGTGACCGTCGACCTCGCGCCGGTGACGCCCGAGCGGGCGGTCGCCATGCTGCGCCGTCTGCGCGGTCACCCCCTGCTCACCGGATGGCGAGGCCGCCCGCCGGTGTCGGTGTCGGCGGCCGCCGACGCGGTCGCCCGGCTGTCCCGGCTGGCCGCCGAACGGCCGGACGTGGCCGAGTGTGAGGTGAATCCGTTGCGCGTCGCCCCGGACGGGGTGCTCGCGGTCGACGCGCTCGTCGTCGCCGCCGACGCGGGCGAGGGCGCGAGGCGGGTACCCGGAACGGAGGACCGACGATGAGCGAGCCCGGCAGGAATGAGCCCGGCAGGAATGAGCCCGGCAGGAACGAGCCCGGCGGGGGCGGGAGCGAGCCCGGCACGAGCGAGGTGATGACGGACGAGCGGACGCTGACCGGGGGCGAGGCGCTGGTGCGCGCCCTCGCCGACCACGGCGTCGACACGGTGTTCGGCATCCCGGGCACCCACAACCTGGAGATCTACGCCCACCTCTCCGCACTCGGCATCAGACATGTCAGCACTCGGCACGAACAGGGCGCCGGATACGCCGCCGACGGGTATGCGCGGGTGACGGGGCGGCCGGGCGTGTGCGTCGTCACCTCGGGGCCCGCCACGCTCAACGCGGCGGCGGCCGTCGGACAGGCCTATTCCGACTCGGTGCCGCTGCTCTTGGTCTCACCGGGGATGCCGCTGCGCAGCACCGGCAGCGGCCTGCTGCACGAGACCAAGGACCAGTCCGCGGCGATGAACGCGGTCGCGGCCTACAGCCATCGCGTCACGAGCGCCGCCGAGATTCCTGCGGCGGTCGCGCGGGCGTTCGCGGCGATGACCTCGGGCCGGCCACGCCCCGTTCATCTGGAGATCCCGCTCGACGTGCTCGACGAACGGGCGGCCGTCCCGCCGGTCGC
>NZ_JABVEB010000465.1 GCF_014323665.1 Actinomadura sp. HBU206391
CAGGCCGGAGTTCGCCCTCACTCACGCCCCCGGCCGCATGTTCATCTCCGACCAGGCGCTCGTGCTGCCGGCATGAGCCGGCCGCCGGGGTGGTCGGGGGCCCCGCGGCCGCGGTGGTAGATGTGGAACATGGCGCGGCGCTGGGAGTTCTGGATCGACCGCGGCGGCACCTTCACCGACGTCGTCGGCAGGCGGCCGGACGGCAGGTTCGTCGCGTACAAGCTGCTGTCCGACGATCCCGCGCGCTACCGGGACGCCGCCGTGGCCGGGATCCGCAGGCTCATGGACGTGCCGGAGGGCGAGCCCGTGCCCGCCGAGCGGATCGGGGCGGTCAAGATGGGCACCACCGTGGCCACGAACGCCCTGCTGGAGCGGCGGGGAGAGCCCACCCTCCTCGTCATCACCCGGGGGTTCCGCGACGCGCTCAGGATCGCCTACCAGAACCGCCCGCATCTCTTCGACCGGGCCATCGCGCTGCCGGAGCTGCTCTACTCCCGGGTCATCGAGGTGGACGAGCGGGTCGGCGCCGACGGCGAGGTCGTGGCGCCACTCGACGAGGACGCCGTCGCCCGTGACCTGCGGGCCGCCTATGCCGACGGCCTGCGCTCGGTCGCCGTCGTGTGCGTGCACGCCTACCGGTTCCCACGGCACGAGGCGGCGATCGGCGAGATCGCCCGCCGCATCGGCTTCCCGCAGGTGTCGGAGTCGCACCAGGTCAGCCCGCTGATGAAACTCGTGTCACGGGGCGACACCACCGTGGTGGACGCCTATCTCTCCCCCATCCTCCGGCGCTACGTCGACCGGGTCGCGGGCGAGCTCGGCGAGGTCCGGCTGATGTTCATGCAGTCCAACGGGGGGCTGACCGAGGCGCACCGCTTCCGCGGCAAGGACGCGATCCTGTCCGGCCCGGCGGGAGGGGTCGTCGGCATGGCGCGAACGTCGGCGGCCGCCGGGTTCGACCGGGTGATCGGCTTCGACATGGGCGGGACCTCGACCGACGTGTCGCACTACGCCGGAGAGTTCGAGCGCGAGTTCGAGACGCAGGTGGCCGGGGTGCGGATGCGGGCACCGATGATGAGCATCCACACCGTCGCCGCCGGAGGCGGGTCCATTCTGGACTTCGACGGCAGCCGCTATCGGGTCGGCCCGCACTCTGCCGGCGCCGATCCCGGACCGGCCGCCTACCGGCGGGGCGGGCCGCTCACCGTCACAGACGCCAATGTCCTGCTCGGCCGAATCCAGCCAGAGCACTTCCCGCACGTCTTCGGACCCGGCGGCGATCAGCCGCTCGACGCCAAGGTCGTACGAGAACGGTTCGTCGCACTCACGCGCGAGATCGCCGACGGTCGGCGCCCCGAGGAGGTGGCCGCCGGATTCCTGACGATCGCGGTGGCCAACATGGCCAACGCGATCAAGAAGATCTCGGTGCAGCGCGGCTACGACGTCACCGAGTACGCGCTCGCGACGTTCGGCGGGGCCGGCGGCCAGCACGCCTGCGCGGTGGCCGACGCGCTCGGCATGACCCGGGTGCTGATCCATCCGCTCGCCGGGGTGCTGTCCGCCTACGGCATGGGGGTCGCCGATGTCACCGCGATGCGCGAACGCGCGGTCGAGGCGCCGCTGCGGGAGGACCTGCGGCTGGACGACATCCTCGGCGATCTCGAAGCCGAGGCACGGGCCGAGCTCAAGGGCGAAGGCGTGCCGGACGACCGGACCCATTCCGTGCGCCACACCCACCTGCGCTACGACGGGACCGACACCGCGGTGCCCGTGCTGGTCGGGGCCGTGGCCGACATGGTGGAAGAGTTCGAGGCCGCCTACCGGCGGCGCTTCGCCTTCCTCATGCCGGACCGGCAGATCATCGTGGAGTCCGTGTCGGTCGAGCTCATCGGCGCCTCGTCCACCCACGAAGAACAATCCCCCCGTGATCATGCAGTTGTTCGCGCGAAAAGCGGAGCGAGCAACTGCATGATCACGACGGAGCGGGCGTCGGCGCGGGTGGGGGTGTTCGTGGAGGGGGCCTGGACCGAGGTCGCCCTGCACGATCGGAAGGACCTGCGGCCGGGCGATACGGTCGACGGTCCGGCGATCATCGCCGAGGCCAACGCCACGACCGTGGTCGAGCCGGGCTGGCAGGCGGCCGTCAACGAGCTTGATCATCTCCTGCTCACCCGGGTCGAGGCCCGGCCGAAGCAGCGCGCGATCGGGACCGACGTCGACCCGGTCATGCTGGAGATCTTCAACAATCTGTTCATGTCCGTGGCCGAGCAGATGGGAGTGCGGCTGCGGAGCACCGCGAACTCGGTCAACATCAAGGAGCGGCTGGACTTCTCCTGTGCGCTGTTCGACTCAGCCGGCAACCTCATCGCCAACGCGCCGCACATTCCCGTGCACCTGGGCTCGATGGGCGAGAGCATCAAGGAGGTCATCAAGGACCGGGGCGCCGCCATGAAGCCCGGAGACGTCCACGTGCTCAACGACCCCTACCACGGCGGCACCCACCTGCCCGACATCACCGTGGTCACGCCGGTCTTCGGAAGCGATGGGGACATCCTGTTCTACGTCGCTTCCAGGGGCCATCACGCGGAGATCGGCGGCCTCACCCCCGGCTCGATGCCGGCGGTCAGCACCCGGGTCGAGGAGGAGGGCGTCCTGATCCGCAACTGGCTGCTGGTCGAGAACGGCGTCATGCGGGAGGCCGAGACGATCGAGGCGCTGCGCTCGGCGCCGTATCCCTCGCGCGATCCGACCAGCAACATCGCCGATCTGCGCGCCCAGGTCGCCGCCAACGAGAAGGGCGTACGGGAGCTGCAC
>NZ_JABVEB010000466.1 GCF_014323665.1 Actinomadura sp. HBU206391
AGCCCGAGAAGCACGATGCCGGCCCACTTCACCGGGCTGAAGACCAGATCGGTCGCCCAGGCGGTGAGGCCGGTGAGGTAGGCGGCCATCGGCACCAGCGACCACGCCGTACCGCGGATGGCCGAGGCGGCGCCGCGGCGGCGGTAGGCCCGCCAGCTGCCGGCGAGCCCGAGCAGCGTGACGCCGAGACTGACCGCGAACAGAAAGAAGTCGTCCATGGCCGTAGCCTCCGCTCTCACGCCGGTATGCCTCTATCGTCGCATCCTCGGCGCGGCGCCCGATCCTCCGTACGGACGGTTCCGCACGGCTCGCTCTCATCCCAGCGTGGTAGCCGATCCCCTAAGGGTGACCAGAGCGGCGAGTCTCCGCAGGTCAAGATCGCACAACGATTCCACCACCAGCCGGCCCGGAGCGGTGGGGACGGCGACGACGCTGGGCACCGCGACGGCGACGCAACCGGCCGCCTCGGCCGCGGTGATGCCGCTCAGGGAGTCCTCGAGCGCCACGCAGCGCTCCGCGGCGACTCCCAGCAGGCGGGCCGCGGTGAGGTACGGCTCCGGATGCGGCTTGGGGCTGGACACCTCGTCCCCGGCCACGGTGACGGTGAAGTGCCCGCGGCCGATGCCGTCGAGGGCGAGTTCCATGACCCGCCGGTGGGTGGAGGACACCAGCGCCGTGGGCAGCCCGGCCGCCCCGACCTCCGCCAGCAGCGCCTCGGCACCGGGCAGCATGGGCACCTCGCCGCGCAGCCGGTCCGCCATGCCCTCGAGCAGACGCCGGCCCACCTCGTCCGGGGAGGCCACCGGCCCGCTGAGCGACAGCATGTAGGCGACGGTCCGCGACAGCGACCCGCCGACGAGGCGTTCCTGGTGTTCCGGACCCCAGCCGCCGCCCAGCCAGGCCATGACCTCGCTCTCGACCTCCATCCAGATCCGTTCGGAGTCGACCAGCAGGCCGTCCATGTCGAACAGGACCGCCTGCAGGCACCCGTTGCCGTCCACGCGCCTCCCTTGCCTCTCGATGTCAGGACCACGGATCGTACGGTGACGGCGCCGGGCGCCGTCCCTCGCGCCGTGGCAGCGCTCAGGGGTCGAAGCAGAGCGCGCTCAGGGGTCGACCAGGAGCGCTCAGAAACTGGAGCGGAGCGCTCAGGTGTTGAAGTAGTTCGCCTCGGGGTGGTGCGCGATGAGGGCGTCGGTCGCCTGCTCGGGCACGAGCTGGAACTCCTCCGACAGCGTGACGCCGATCCGCTCCGGCTCGAGCAGCCGGACGATCTTGGCTCGATCCTCAAGGTCCGGGCAGGCCGCGTAGCCGAAGGAGTACCGGCAACCGCGGTAGTTCACCTTGAGGATGTCGTCGAGACCGTCGGGGTCCTGCGCGCCGAAGCCGATCTCCGAGCGGACCCGCGTGTGCCAGTACTCCGCGAGCGCCTCGGTGAGCTGCACCGACAGGCCGTGCAGCTCGAGGTAGTCGCGGTAGGCGTTCCGCTCGAACAACTCCGCGGTGGCGGCGCTGACCTTGGCGCCGACCGTGACGAGCTGGAAGCCCACCACGTCGATCTCACCGGACTCGCGGGGGCGGTAGAAGTCGGCCAGGCACAGATGGCGGTCGCGGCGCTGACGGGGGAAGGTGAAGCGTTCGCGCTCGGACCCGTCGTCGTGGAGCACGACGAGGTCGTCGCCCTCGCTGACGCACGGGTAGTAGCCGTACACGACGGCCGCCTCGATCAGTCCCTCGGCCTGGGCCCGGTCGAGCCACATCCGCAGCCGCGGCCTGCCCTCGGTCTCCACGAGCTCCTCGTAGGTCGGGCCGTCCCCGCCCCGGGTCGGCTTGAGACCCCACTGGCCGAGGAAGGTGGCGCGCTCGTCGAGGAACGACACATAGTCCTTCATGGGGATGCCGCGGACGATCCGGTCGCCCCAGAACGGCGGCTCGGGCACCTTGTTGTCCGTCGCGACGTCGGACCGGGCGGGCATGTCCTCGGGCGCGGTGACCTGGAGCCTCGCACCGGTCTTGACCCGGCGTTCGCGCAGCGGAGGGAGCTTGGCGCCGGCCTCGCCGCGTTTCACCGCCATGAACGCGTCCATGAGCCGCAGGCCCTCGAACGCGTCTCTGGCGTAGCGCACCTGGCCGTCGTACAGCTCGGCGAGATCCTGCTCGACGTAGGCCCGGGTCAGCGCCGCACCGCCGAGGAGCACGGGCCACCGGCCGGACAGACCACGTGAGTTGAGCTCCTCGAGGTTCTCCTTCATGATCACAGTGGACTTGACCAGGAGGCCGGACATGCCGATCACGTCGGCGCCGTTCTCCTTGGCGGCGTCGAGGATCGCCGACATCGGCTGCTTGATGCCGAGGTTCACCACGTCGTAGCCGTTGTTGGACAGGATGATGTCGACGAGGTTCTTGCCGATGTCGTGAACGTCGCCCTTGACGGTGGCGAGCACGATGCGGCCCTTGCCGTCGTCGTCGGTCTTCTCCATGTGCGGTTCGAGATGGGCGACGGCGGTCTTCATGACCTCGGCCGACTGCAGCACGAAGGGGAGCTGCATCTGCCCCGAGCCGAACAGCTCGCCGACGGTCTTCATGCCCTGCAGCAGGACATCGTTGATGATCTCCAGCGCGGGGCGGTCCGCCAGCGCGGCGTCGAGGTCCTCGCGCAGGCCGTGCGCCTCGCCGTCCACGATGCGCCGCTTGAGCCGCTCCCAGAGGGGCAGCGCGGCCAGTTCCTCGGCGCGCGACTGCCGCAGCGCCTTGGCGTCCACGCCCTG
>NZ_JABVEB010000467.1 GCF_014323665.1 Actinomadura sp. HBU206391
GCGCGGCGCGGGACTCGAGGTAGCGCCGCTCGGGAAGGCTGAGCGTCCGGCGCGCCGCCAGGCGATAGTGGGCGTGTGCCGCCTCACGGTCCCCCGCCATGTCGAGCAGGTGCGCGCGGACGGCGTCGACCCGGTGGTGCCCGGCGAGTGCGGGGTCGGGCTCCGCCAGCCGGCGCAGACCGGCCTGCGGGCCGTGCACCATGGCGACGGCGACGATGCGGTTGAGGGTGACCATCGGCCCAGGGGCGATGGCGTGCAGCAGGTCGTACAGTCCGAGGATCTGCCGCCAGTCGGTGTCCTCGGAGCGGGGCGCCTCGTCGTGCACGGCGGCGATCGCGGCCTGCAACTGGTAGGGGCCGATCGGCGCGCCGACCAGTGTCTCAGTGATCAGGTCGATGCCTTCGGCGATGGCCTCGGCGTCCCACCGGCCGCGGTCCTGCTCCGCCAGCGGGACCAGGGCGCCGTCCGGCCGGGTCCGCGCAGGGCGGCGGGCGTCGGTGAGCAGCATGAGGGCGAGGAGCCCGGCCACCTCGCCGTCCTCGGGCAGGCGGTGGCGGAGCTGCCGGGCCAGCCGAATCGCCTCGGCGCTGAGCTCGCCGCGATGCAGCGTGGATCCGGAACTGGCGGTGTAGCCCTCGTTGAAGATCAGATAGAGCACGTGCAGCACCGCGGGCATCCGCTCGGAGAGTTCGGCCTGCAGGGGCATCCGGAACTCGGCGCCGTTGCCCCTGATCCGCTGTTTCGCGCGGCTGATGCGCTGCGCCACGGTCGCCTCCGGCACCAGGAACGCGCGGGCGATCTCGGCGGTGCTGAGCCCGCCGACGGCGCGCAACGTCAGGGCCACCTGCGACACCGGCGTGAGCGACGGGTGACAGCACAGCAACAGCAGGGCGAGGGCGTCGTCGACGGCCGGGATCGGCTCGGGGTCGGGCGGTGCCAGTGCGGCCACGGTCTCCTCCCGGCGGCGCCGGGCCGAGTCGCTTCGCCACAGCTCGGTCCGCCGGCGGGACGCGACCGTGATCAGCCAGCCCTTCGGGTAGCCGGGAACACCTTCGGCCGGCCACTGGACCGCGGCCGCCAGCAGGGCCTCCTGCACCGCGTCCTCGCACGTGTCGAAGCCGCCGTAGCGCCGTACGAGGGCGGTGAGGACCTGTGGCGCCAGCTCCCGCAGCAGGTGCTCGACCTGCGGTTCCGTGTTCACATCTCCAGCCCGCCGAGGTCCAGGACCGGTCGCACCTCGACGTCACAGTACGCGGCGTCCGGCGCCCGCGCGGCGTACTCGATCGCACGCTCGACGCTCTCGCACTCGATGAGATAGAAGCCGGCCAGGTGCTCCTTCACCTCCGCGAACGGCCCGTCCGAGGCCATCACCTCGCCGTCGCGGACCGACACGCGCTTGGCCAGCGACGGATCGGCCAGGCCCTCCGACACGATCAGCTCCCCCGACGCGGCGAGCTCCTCGGTGAGGGCGGCATGCGCCCGCCCGAACTCCGCCCGCTGGGCTTCGGAGAGTCCCTCCCAGACCTGCGGGTTGGAGTAGATCAGAATCAGGTACTTCACCGGGCCCTCCACATGGTGTCGGCTTACTCTCACGAAACCGTCTCACCTGATATGTCGAGACCGGTGCCACGGTTTCGACGTCACCTGCGACAGGATCGCCGGCGCGGCCGGTTCCAGGACGGACCCAGTGAAGGGGAGCATCATGTTCGAGCACACCAGGGCGTTCAGCGGATTCTCCGTGGACGACATCCCGAAGGCAAGGCGGTTCTACGGCGAGACGCTCGGTCTGCGGGTGTCGGAGAAGCACGGGATGCTCACGCTGCACATCGCCGGCGACCGCGACACGCTGGTCTATCCCAAGCCCGACCACACACCGGCGACGTTCACCATCCTCAACTTCCCGGTCGACGACATCGACGCCGCCGTGGACGAGCTCGCGGCGCGCGGAATCAGCTTCGAGCGCTTCGACGGAGTCGACGACAAGGGGATCTTCCGCGATCGCGGACCGCTCATCGCCTGGTTCACGGATCCGGCCGGCAACGTCCTTTCAGTGCTCCAAGAGGACTGAGCCGCACCCGGCACGACCAGAGAGGGACACGGCATGGACAAGGCGACCTCGGCGGATGGCACCCCCATCGCCTTCGAGCGCATCGGTGACGGGCCGCCGGTCATCGTGGTCGGTGGGGCGCTCTGCGACCGGGCGGTGACCCGCCCGCTGGCCGAGCGGCCGGCGCGGCATTTCACCGTGATCAACTATGACCGCCGCGGCCGGGGGGACAGCGGAGACACCACGCCGTACGCGGTCGAGCGCGAGATCGAGGATCTCGACATCCTCATCGCCGAGGCCGGAGGGACCGCCTCGGTGTACGGCCATTCCTCCGGCGCGGGCCTCGCCCTGCGCGCGGCGGCGCACGGCCTGCCCGTCGCCAGGCTCGTCCTGCACGAACCGCCCTACAACCTCGAGGACGGCGAGCCGCGGCGGGTCTCGCGGGAGTACGCCGAGAATCTCAGGACCATCCTGGCTGAGGGTCGCCACGGCGACGCCGTCGAGCTGTTCATGACGTTGACGGGGATGCCGCCGGAGACGGTCGCCCAGATGCGCGGCGAACCGTGGTGGGCGGGGATGGAGGCGAACGCGTCCACGCTCGCCTACGACTCCGAGGTCATGGGCGACCTCGCCGGCGGCACGGTCCCGGTCGACCGGGCCCGCGAGGTGACCGCCCCGGCGCTCGTCCTGTGCGGCGGGGCG
>NZ_JABVEB010000468.1 GCF_014323665.1 Actinomadura sp. HBU206391
ACGACCTGTCCTCGCTGCGCACCGGGATCATGGCAGGGTCGCCATGCCCGGTGGAGGTGATGAAGCAGGTCATCGAGCGCATGGGGATGGCCGAGGTGTCCATCTGCTACGGCATGACCGAGACCTCGCCCGTGTCCACGCAGACCCGGGTCGACGACTCGCTGGAACGGCGGGTGTCCACCGTCGGCCGGGTTCAGCCGCACCTCGAGGTCAAGGTCATCGACCCGGAGTCCGGCAGGACCGTGCCGCGGGGCATGCCCGGTGAGCTGTGCACCCGGGGGTACTCGGTGATGCTGGGCTACTGGGAGGAGCCGGACAAGACCGCCGAGGCGATCGACCGGGCCCGATGGATGCACACGGGCGACCTGGCGGTCATGGACGACGAGGGCTACGTCAACATCACCGGTCGCATCAAGGACATGGTGATCCGCGGTGGCGAGAACGTCTATCCGCGCGAGATCGAGGAGTTCCTCTACGGTCATCCGGACATCCTCGACGCGTCCGTGGTCGGCGTCCCCGACGCCAAGTACGGCGAGGAGCTGATGGCGTGGATCCGGCTGAGACCGGGCGCCGAGCCGCTGACGGTGGAGGCGCTGCGCGAGTTCTGCGCCGGCCGTCTCGCGCACTACAAGATCCCGCGGTACGTGCACCTGGTCGACGAGTTCCCGATGACCGTCACCGGAAAGATCCGCAAGGTCCAGATGCGCGCCGAGGCCCTCGACATCCTCGGCCTGCCCACCTGACGCAACCCTGCGGGCCCCTCACGGCGCCCACCCGGATGCCGCGGCCGTGCGGGTCAGGGCAGCAGGCCCGCGCGACGGCCCGCCGCGACCGCCTCCAGGCGGGTCCGGCCGCCGAGCTTGCGCATGGCCGAACGCAGATAGCTCTTGACGGTCTCGGGGAGCACGCCGAGTTGCTGGGCGGTCTCCGCGTTGGTGCAGCCGATGGCGACGTACGACAGCACGTCGAGCTCACGGGCGGACAGCACCGGCCGTGGAGTGGGCGGGCCGGCGGCCGGGCCGGCCGGCTCGGCCGCGCCGGCCAGCCGGTCTGACGCCGACAGCAGCCGGGCCTTCAGCTCGGCATCGGCGATCTGCCCGGCGATGCCGCGCAACTCCGCGTGCAGGGCGCGGACCTCTTCCCACCGGGCCGACTCGGCGCGGTGCTCCGGCGCCGGGCCGGACTGCTGAAGGCGGGCGAGCCGGTCATAGGCCTCATCGCGCACGGCCAGATCCTGCTCGAGGTCGCGCGCGGCCTCGACGGCCGAGGCGATGACCCGGTCGGCCAGTGCCAGCGGTTCGCGCAGCGCGCCGTACAGAACGGCCCGAACCCGGCGGCGGACGACGACCGGTACGGCCACCACCGACAGCAGCCCCTCGACGGTCACGGGGCGGTCGTAGTCGTGACTGATGGCGCCCGACTTCGGGTAGTCGCTGACCCAGACCGGCCGCGCGACCGCCATGGCCTTGCCGCCGAGCCCCGACCCCTGCCTGATCACCAGGCCGTTGAGCGCGTCGGTCGTGTTGCCCATCAGTTCGGTGATGCGGAATCGCTGCCGGCCGGCGAGCGCCCCGCCGAACACGACGGGCAGGCCGGTCACGCGATGCAGGGTCAGAAGCGCCGTGCGTACCGAGCCGACATCGTCACCCATGAGAGCAGCATGCCCCCTATCGACTGGTTCGACCAGAGCCTCCACCGTGCGTGCCCCTGCCCGTGATCATGCAGTTGTGCGCGGCCATGTTCCGTGCCGCGAGCCGCCGCGGGCGCGAACAACTGCATGATCACGGGAGGGTGGAGGTGGGCGGGCCGGTCGGCGTCTCGCATCGACTGACTCCCGGAGAGGCTTGGGTACATCGGTGGCGCGCAGGACTCCGCAGGAGAAGAAGCGGCTGAGTTACCGCAAGGACCGGCGGAACGTTCACGGCGAGAAGGCGGCCGAGCGGATCGGGCGTATCCGGCGGCGGTTGCGCGAGCCCGCGCCCTGACGGTAGCCCCCTGCCCGTCACCGAACAACATGATCACGGCGGACGTCCGTCTGCCGTGATCATGCACTTGTACGCACCAGGGTGATCCGGCAAATCGATCACCGGCTATGAAAATCGCCGGAGGCATCGCGTGCGCCCCGCATCGGCGCCGCGAACAACTGCGTGATCACGGCTGGATCGGTGTGGGTCTGACCAGGCGGGTGACGGCTTCGCGGACCAGCGAGCGGACCTCCTCGGGGTCGTCGAGTTGGCTGCCGACCACGAGGCCGTCCCGCAGCACCGCGAGCGTCGCGGTGGTACGTTCCACGTCCGGATGCGCCGCCGCCGTCAGAAGGTCGCGGAGCAGGCCCCGGAACCAGCTCCGGTGCTCGGTGACCACTTGGCGCACCGGATGGCCCGGGTCGGGATACTCGACCGCCGCGTTGATGAACGCGCACCCGCGGAACCCCGGGCCGCATCCGAGCTCGCCGATGGCCTCGAACACTGCGAGGAGCACCTCTGTCGGCGGTATGCCACTGGCCTGTACCTCATGCACCGCCGCCCGCTGCCGTCGGCTCTGTTCGGCGAGGTAGACGCGGACGAGGTCGTCCTTGGCCGGGAAGTGACTGTAGAAGGTGGCCTTCGCGACCCCGGCCTCAGCGATGATCCGGTCGATCCCCACGGCACGGATGCCCTCGGCGTAGAAGAGCAGGCCGGCGGTCCTCAGGATCCGGCGGCGGGCGGGGCTCTCCTGACCGGCCCCCGCCGGCAG
>NZ_JABVEB010000469.1 GCF_014323665.1 Actinomadura sp. HBU206391
TGGCCGAACTGGTGGGCATCGACGACCGGCCGAAGGAGCTGTGGCTGAGCGAGGCCGCCGAGACCTATGCCCTGGTCATCGAAAAGGTGCCGCCGGTGCACCGGCCGGCCGTGGAGGCCTTCCTCGACGCGGCGCCGCCGGCCGGCGGGCACGCTCTGGCGTTCTCGCACAACGACCTGGGGATCGAGCACGTTCTCGTCGACCCGGTCGCGTGGACGGTGACCGGCGTCATCGACTGGAGCGATGCCGCGATCGTGGATCCGGCCCATGACTTCGGCCTCCTGTACCGCGACCTGGGCCCCGACGCGGTCCGCCAGGCCCTGCGCGGATACCGGACCGACGTCGACGATCTCGAGGCGATCGGCCCGCGCGCGGTCTTCTACGCCAGGTGCGGCGTTCTGGAGGACATGGCCTACGGGATCGAGACCGGGCGTGACAAGTACCTCGACAAGAGCGTCGCGGCGCTGGAGTGGCTGTACCCGGCATAGTCGACGCTCGCGTCACGATCGAGGGCCAGGCTCGACAGACCCTGTACCACGGACGCCGACCCGGGTGTCACCGGACCCGCGGACGTTCGTGGTCATCCCCCGTCGGCGGCGTTGAGCTCGCGCTCGTAGACGTGAAGGGTGTCGATGAAGGTCCGTCGCTGAGCGGGGGTGAGCGGCTGGAGCGCCTTCTTCCATGCCTCGGCACCCTTCGCCAGCCAGCCTTCGACGGCCGTCCGGTGGTCGTCGGCGACGCTCACGATCGTCCGCCGCCGGTCGGCCTCGTCCTCGCGGCGGTCGATGACCCCCTGCCGGCTCAGGTCGCCGATCATCAGGCTCGCCGTCGCCGGCACGATCTCGAGCCGGTCGGCGAGCTCGTTGACGCTCATCGGTCCGTCGAACAACAGGTAGGCGAGCAGCGATAGGTGTCGCGGCGCGAGTGACAGGGATTGGAGCTCCCTGGGGACCCGGGAGCGCTTGATGCGCCCGACCACCCGCGGCATGAGCAGGAGCAGCGTCCGGACCCCTTCGTCGACGCTCGGGCCGGCGTGGTCTCGACCATCGGTCGGCATACCTAGGGCCTCCAATATATTTGACTATATAAGCAAACTATTTTTACTACTTATTTACTACCCAGTGCGTGCGGCCGTGTCCTGCCGGTTACTTCTCCCTTGAAACGCCGTCCATGCGGTCTTTCGCACATCGGATGTCCCAACTCGCGGGAGTTCCGTACGAACGGGGGCGCTGAGGACCGGAAAGGGCGGACCCCCGTGGCCTAGGGTTGCGGTCGGCGGGCACCGCGCGGAGCGGGCGGAGGGATATCGATGGTCACGGTCGAGGACGTGCGCGAGCTGGCGCTGTCACTGCCCCGGACCGAGGAGCATCTCATCAGAGACCGGGTCAAGTTCCGGGTCGGCCGGATCGTCTACGTGGCATTCTCGCGAGACGAGGCCCTCATGGGCTTCGCGTACCCCAAGGAGGAGCGCGCCGCGCTCATCGCCGCCGAGCCCGGGAGATTCCTGCTGCCGGTCGTCTCCGACCAGCGCTTCAACTGGGTGCTCGCCCGCATGGCCGCGCTCGACGTCGCGGAGATGCGCGAACTGGTGGTCGACGCCTGGCGCATGGTCGTGCCCAAGCGGGTCTCGGCGGCATATCCGCAGAGCGAGCGGTGAGCCGGCGCACGCGTCCGGGGTGCCCGCCGGGTCCGATCCGCGGGGTCGTCCGCGCGGTCTGGTAGGACGGGGGAGTGGCGAACGACGGCGGAGGACCCGGACCCGGGTCCCCGGAGCAGCTGCCCGGCATGGGCGGTCTGCCGACCGTGGCCTCGCGCGCGGAGGCGAAACCGGCGATGGCCGGCGGCCGGGCCGGCAAGGCGGGGCAGGCGGAGAAGGCCGGGAAGAAGTCCCCCCGCAAGGGCGCGCGGGTGCCCGCCACCGCGCTCAAGGTGGCGCGCGTCGTCGTGGACGTGCCGCTGCCCCACCTGGACCGGCCGTTCGACTACCTCGTGCCCACGGAGTTCGACGCCGCCGCCGTGCCAGGGTGCCGAGTGCGGGTGCGCTTCGCGGGCCAGCTCGTGGACGGCTTCCTGCTCGAGCGGGTCGACGAGAGCGAACACGAGGGCCGGCTGTCGTTCCTGGAACGGGTGATCTCCGCTGAACCCGTGCTCGCCCCCGAGGTGGCCGCCCTCGCCCGCGAGGTCGCTGACCGCTACGCGGGCACCCTGTGCGACGTGCTGCGCCTCGCGATCCCGCCCCGCCACGCACGCGTCGAGGCGCAGGCCGGCGAGTCCGCGCGGCGACCGCCCGGCGTGGGCACCGAGGGGACCGCCGGGATGGCGGCGCCCGCCGGACCGGGGCCGTGGGCGGCCTATCCCGCGGGCCCGTCGTTCCTCGCCGCGCTGGCCGAAGGACGGTCGCCGCGGGCGGTGTGGACCGCCATGCCAGGTCCGGAGTGGCCGGCCGCCGTCGCCCGTGCCGTACGCGCCACCCTGGCCGCCGGTCGCGGCGCCCTGGTCGTGGTGGCCGACGGCCGCGACGTCGCCCGGGTGGACGCGGCGCTCCACGCCGAGCTCGGCGCGGTGACCGGCGGCAGTGCGGAGCAGAACGCCATGGAGCCGGACGGGGTGGAGCCGGAGGTGATGGAGCAGAACGGGGCGGAGCCGGACGCGGTGGGTCCGGATGTGGTGGGTCCGGACGCGGCGGGACACCACGCGGTGGAGGCGGACACGGTGGAGCCGGACAT
>NZ_JABVEB010000047.1 GCF_014323665.1 Actinomadura sp. HBU206391
CGCGGGTCGAGGTCGCCGTCGCCGTCGAGGCACCCGCCGGTGGTCTGCCGGCGATCACCCTGCGGGCGCACGCGCTGGCCGCGACCGAGCCGGGGGTCGACGGGCCATGACGTACGCCGTCCACGGGACCGGACGTGATCGGGCGACGGCGGGCGCCGGCCCGGCGGACGGCTGGTCTCGTGCGGCCGGCCGCCGGGTCCGGCGAGTGAGGGCCGACCGGGGATCAGGCACGCTGTGGGCAATCGCCCTCATGACGGTGATCTGGGCTGCCGCCGTGCTCGCGATGACGGTGGGCGGGGTGCGGGCGGCCCGCCATCGGGCCCATGCCGCAGCCGATCTCGCCGCTCTCGCGGCGGCCTCCCATGCTGCGGCCGGATCCGGTGCCGATCGGGCGTGCGGCCGGGCGTCGGAGATCGCGGCGGGCTCCGGCGGCCGGCTCTCGGCGTGCGTCCTGCGCGGCCCGGTCGCGGACGTGGCGGTGACGGTGACGATCCGGATTCCCGTGTCATCGCGTCCCTTGCGCCTGGTCGTCCGGTCCCGGGCCGGACCCGCCGGGCCAGGTGGCGTAACCTCTTCGCCCGACAGTCGTTGTACTGAGTGTCAATAGTGCTTCTGGAGGCAGGCGGATGGAGCGTGAGTCCGGACGCGGAGCCAGGGTCGGCCAGGTTCGGCCTCGGTCATTTGCGGATTCTGCATTCATCTGTTTCGTGCGCTACGGAGTGGTTAGATACCCTCCAGTAAGCGCATAGGTACCCATTAACACCTGGATTCAGCGGACCACAGCCTTGCCGGACTCACGACGAAGGGACTGACGCCGTGACGAGGATTCGCAGGCTGGGTGCGGTGATGCTCGCGACACCCATCGCGGTGGGCTTCACGGTGCTCAGCGCGTCCTCGCCGGCCGAGGCCGGGAGCGAGATCAACGGCCCCAGCACCGTCACCAGCGGCTCGAGCGTCACCGTGAGCGCCCAGATCGACAACGTCGTACGGGTCGAGCTTCAGGTCGCCGCTCCGGGCGGCGCCTTTCACGCGATCGACAGCGGCGGGAACCTGATCGGTTCGACCAGGCTCTCCAACAGTGTCGACATCCCGCACAACGGCGTCTACAAGGTGCGTCTCAAGGGCAGTGTCACCGGCAAGATCTACGAGACCAAGAACTTCACCGTCCGCGTTCCGCCGGCCGCTCCGAGCGGGCTGCGCACCAGCGCGTCGGGCGGCAAGGTCGTGGCCAGGTGGACGCGGGGCGCCGAAGACGACCTCGCCGGTTATCAGGTCGCCGCGAGCGGAGTGCGCTCCCGCACCGCCTCGACCTCGGCCCTGTGCGCGGGTGCCGTCTGCTCGACGACGTTCAGCCTCCCGAGCACCGCGCAGGGGCAGGTCGGAGTCACGGTGCGGGCTCTCCGGCCCGACGGCTCCGGTGGCACCGTCAGGTCCGGCGCTTCGTCCTCACACGTCACGGTCCCGGCCCGTTCGGGTGGCACGACCGCAGACGCGAGCCCCAGCGGTAGCGGAATCGGGTCGGGCGCGGGCGTCCCGTCCCTGAACCCGCTGAATCCGTTGAATCCGCTCCAGAACAATTCGTCGCTCAACCTGCCGGCGGCTCCGGGCGGCGGGGCGCCGGGGTTCGAGTACCCGACCCCGGGTCCTGAGGTGGCGGGTCCTGAACAGGCCGACCCGAGTGCCAAGAACGTCTCGGCCACGAGCAGCCTCGAATGGGGCAAGAGCCTGGCGATCGCACTGATCCTGCTGATCGTGGCGGCGCACCTCGGCACGTGGACGCGCCGCACCCGAGTGGCACAGGCGCTGGCCGGTCGCGGCGGCCGCACCGGCGCGGGCCGCGAGCGGGTACGCGCGGCGCGAGAGCGGATCGCCCGGGCCGAGGCGGAGGCGAGGTCGGCCTCGGCCGGCGCCACCGAGGGCGGTGAGCAGAATGGCGCGGCGAGCCATTCGTCCGGCACGCGGCACACCGCCGCCCCCTCGTCGGCCAAACCGCCGATGAGGTCGAAGTCGGCGACCAGCTCCATGTCCGGGTCCAAGCCCACGTCCCGGTCCGGGTCGACCTCCGGGTCGGGGCCCGGCGCCAGGGCCGTCTCGCAGACCGGAGCCACGAAGGCGCCCAGCCGGCACTCCGGCGGAGGTTACCGAGGTCGCCGCCGCGCCCAGTGAACGGCCGCCAGTGAACGGCCGCCCGGGCCGGTGCCACATCCGGGGCCGGCCCCGGTCGGACGTACCGGCCGGGTGACGGCTCAGCTGGAGTGGGGGGCCATCGGCTGCTGGGGGATCGAGCCGATGCCGGCCTCGCGCCGGGCCCGGGCCAGTTCGCGCTGGAGCTGACGCTTCTCCAACTCCATCGTCGTCATCGACTCCTCGTGCTCGTCACGCAGCTCGCGCAGCTCTTTGCGGATGCGGATGGCGCGACCTATGCCCAGTGTCGCGACCGTCATTCCGGCCATGAACACGATCGCCACCGCGGCGCCGGCCAGAAAGACGTGCCACTGGCTGGTCACGCCCGGCACGGTCTCGCCGAAGGCGGTGAGTTCAGATGCCCCGGTGTTGTCCAGGACGACGCTGACGCCCACGACGGTGGCTGCCGCGGCCAGGATGAGCCCCAAAAAGATCATGTGTTGTGTCCTCTCCGGCGTGCGGGTATCCCGAAGATCATGAGATGCGATGGAGACTAGAGGGTCCGTTGGTACGGCGCCATCCAACCGCAAGAATCTGGCGTTACGCATACTTTCCGTACAAATGCGGACTCATAGTGACGCACCGTGCCCAGGTGCCTCCTGGAGCAGCACGGCGAGAAGGTCCAGGGCGCCGTGCTTGTCCAGCGGCTCGTTGCCGTTCCCGCACTTGGGCGACTGGATGCACGACGGGCATCCGGCCTCGCACTCGCACGACTCGATCGCCTCGCGGGTGGCCCGCAGCCACTCGGCGGCTCCGGAGTACCCGCGCTCGGCGAACCCCGCCCCGCCCTCGTGCCCGTCGTACACGAACACCGTGAGCAGCCCGGTGTCCGGATGCTCGGCCGTCGAAACCCCGCCGATGTCCCAGCGGTCACAGGTCGCGAAGAGCGGCAGCAGCCCGATGGATGCGTGCTCGGCCGCGTGGGCCGAACCCGCCAGATCCAGGTCGCCCAGCGACTCGCGCTGGGCGTCCGACAGCGTCCACCAGACCGCCCGGGTGCGCAGCGTGCGAGGCGGCAGGTCCAGCGGCTGCTCGCCGAGAAGCTGCCCGGTCTGCAGCCGGCGCATCTGGTACGCCACGACCTGCCGGGTGACCTCGACGGTTCCGAAGCACAGGGTCGCCCCGCCCCAGGCGGTGGAGCGCAGGGTCTCGAGGATGCGGATGTCGGTGACGTCGCGCGCCGTCGTGGAGTAGTCCGGCTCGGCCGGCTCGACCAGGGCCACCGACGCGTCCAGGTCAAGTTCCCGCACGATGTAGGACTCGCCCTGGTGCAGATAGACCGCGCCGTCGTGGACGGTGGTGTGCGCGGACGGCTCGTCGACCGTGCCGAGCAGCCGCCCGGTCGCCGCCTCGACCACCTGCACTGGTGCGCCGCCTGCGCCGCGGATGTCGGCCAGATCGGCCGCGCGGTCGCGGCGGGTCCAGAACCATCCGGCCGGGCGCCGCCGCAGCATGCCCCGCCGCACCAGGTCGGGCACGAGGTCGGTCGTCGACGGCCCGAACAGTTCCAGGTCCGCCTCGGTCAGCGGCAGCTCGGCCGCCGCCGCGCACAGGTGCGGTTCCAGGATGTACGGGTTGTCCGGATCGAGCACGGTGGCCTCGACCGGTGAGCCGAAGATCGCAGCCGGGTGGTGGACGAGGTAGGTGTCCAGCGGGTCGTCGCGGGCCACGAGCACCGCCACGGCATCCTGCCCCGACCGCCCGGCCCGGCCCGCCTGCTGCCACAGCGAGGCCCGGGTGCCCGGCCAGCCGCAGATGACGACGGCGTCCAGACCGGACACGTCCACACCGAGTTCGAGGGCGTTGGTGCTGGCGAGCCCGATGAGTTCACGGTCGCGCAGTGCCTTCTCGAGCGCTCGCCGCTCCTCGGGCAGGTATCCCGCCCGGTAGGCGGCGACCTGGTCGGCGAGCGCCGGAGCGACCTCGGCGAGAGCCCGCTTGGCCCCGAGCGAGACCGACTCGGCGCCGCGCCGCGAGCGTACGAAGGCCAGCGTCTGCACGCCTTCGACCACCAGGTCGGCGAGCAGGTCACCGGCCTCGGCCGTGGCCGTACGGCGGACCGGCGCGCCGCGTTCGCCGCGCAGGTCGGTCATCGGCGGTTCCCACAGGGCGAACGCGGTGGCGCCACGCGGCGAGTCGTCGTCGGCGACCGCCGTGACATCGAGGCCGGTGAGCCGCCGCGCGGTGACGGCGGGGTCGGCGGTGGTCGCGGAGGCGAGGATGAACACCGGTGACGCGCCGTAGCGCGCGCAGACCCGCCGCAGTCGGCGCAGCACCTGGGAGACGTGCGAGCCGAACACGCCGCGGTATCCGTGCGCCTCATCGATGATCACGTAGCGCAGCCGGCGCAGGAACGACGCCCAGCGGGCGTGTGAGGGCAACAGGGAACGGTGCAGCATGTCCGGGTTGGTGAGCATGTAGTTGGCGTGCTGACGCACCCAGGTCCGCTCGTCGGGCGGCGTGTCGCCGTCGTAGGTCGCCGCGCGGATCTGGGTGAGCCGCAGCGACCGCAGCGACCGCAGTTGATCGGCGGCGAGCGCCTTGGTCGGCGAGAGGTACAGGACCGTGCCGCCCGCGGCCTGCCGGAGCCCGGCGGGCGAGCCGCCCTCGTCGAAGACCGCCGACACCGCGGGCAGGAGATAGGCCAGCGACTTGCCCGAGGCCGTGCCTGTGGCGATGATCACAGATCGTCCGGCGTGGGCGTGCTCGGCGGCCGTGGCCTGGTGCCGCCACGGCGCGTCGATCCCGGCCAGCCGCAACCGGTCGGTGAGCAGCTCCGGCACCCACGACGGCCACTCGGCCCGCCGGCCCGCCCGCGCTGGTACGACCTCGACGTGAGTGATGCGATCACGCCGCGTGGGATCGTTCAGCAGGCGATCTAGCGCGCGGCGGGGCCTGGTGGGGGAGGCGTGGTGGAACCCCCCGGCGACGGCTGGTTCGGAGCTTGGCGAAGACACAGGTTTCCAGTGTTGCATCCTGGGGACAACAAGGGGACACGTCCCGGCGGCGGACGTCCGGCCCCCCATGCCTCAAACGGCGGAGCGGCAGGTCGTGATGGGCGCGAACGGTCGTCTCAGTGGCGATTTCGTGTGAACTCGGCGCCGGAGCGTGGTTGAATCACGGCCGGGGTCCCGTTGCCCCGAACCACTCGCGGCACGGCGCTGGAGGATTTGTGGACCTGAAGGTGAACGACTACACCACCGATGACGGCCTCACGGTCATCAACGTGGAAGGAGAGATCGACGTCTACACTGCGCCGAAGCTCCGTGAGAAGCTCATCGACCTGGTCAATAAGGGCAAGTTCCACCTGCTGGTGGACATGGAGAAGGTCGAGTTCCTGGACTCGACGGGTCTCGGTGTGCTCGTCGGTGGGCTCAAGCGGGTTCGCGCGCACGACGGATCGCTCGAGCTGGTGTGCACGCAAGAGCGCATCCTGAAGATCTTCCGGATCACCGGGCTGACCAAGGTCTTCGGTATTCACAACTCGATCGAGGAAGCCCAGGAGAACCGTAAGAGCCAGAAGTAGCGGCCGGTAGAGGTCGCACCCGAGATGGCCCCCGACATGGCGACTGTTGAGCTTTCTTTCAGTGCACTGCCCGAGCATGTCCGTACGGCACGTCTGATCGTGACGGCGGTGGCCCGGCGCAGCGGCGTTGCCGAAGTGCTCCTGGACGAGGTACGGCTGGCGGTAGGTGAGGCGTGCTCACGGGCCGTGGAGGCCCACCAGCGGCACTGCCCAGACGAGCCGGTACAGCTGGAACTGACCGCCGACGGCCACCGTCGGTTCGAGGTCATCGTGAGTGACACGGTGCCGGGAGAGGATTTGGGCGGCGCGCCGGCCACGTCCTCTCCGGCCGGCCCGGCGGCCTGGACGGACGGAACGGCACCGTCCGGCGCCCTCGGCGACGGCTCTGACGCATTGGGCCTCGCTGTCATCTCCGGACTCGCCGACGAGGTGGAGATCTCCTCGACTCCCAAGGGCATGCAGATCCGGATGAGCTGGCCCACCGGCTCCTAGCCCGGCCGGTCGGCACTTCACCGCGCCGACCGGCCCAGGGCCGGGCCCACGGGCCCGGCACCCCATCGGCGAGCGGCGGCACGTGCTCCTACCTCAGACGACGCGCTCCAGCGGCATTCTCAGGTCAAACCTGGACAAAAAGCGGTTTGCCTTTTTACGTCGACGGTCTTAACGAACCGTCAGACTTCTCATTCGTGCACTCCGTGCGTAGACTCCCCGCACCGCAACGCCCTGCCGAATGTGCTGACCGATCACCTGGATAGGTGCGCGTCATTCACGTGATCGAGTTGGAGGTAGGGCTTGGCCCCTGTCGAGGAGGACGGATGTCTGGGCTTATCGTCTCCAGCCCGGCCGGTGCAGAAGTAGATCTCGTCGGCGGCGACCTCACCCTGGTCGTCGTCGTCGGTGTGATCGCACTTTTGGCGCTGGCCGTGGCCGGAGGACTTGTACGTCAGGTGCTGGCCGCGGGCCAGGGCACCGAGAAGATGCAGGAAATCGCCACTGCCGTGCAAGAGGGGGCGAGCGCTTATCTGAAGCGCCAGTTCCGCACGGTCGCCATCTTCGTGGCCCTGATCCCGTTTCTGCTCCTGTTGCTGCCCGCGGACACCACGAGTGTACGGATCGGACGTTCGGTCTTCTTCGTCGTGGGTGCGCTGTTCTCCGCGATCACCGGGTTCGCCGGAATGTGGCTTGCCGTGCGAGGCAATGTCAGGGTCGCGGCGGCGGCGCGCGAGGCCGGCGAGAAGCCGGCCATGCGGATCGCCTTCCGCACCGGTGGCGTCGCCGGCATGTTCACCGTGGGGCTGGGCCTGTTCGGCGCCGCGGTCGTCGTTTTCATCTTCAAGGGTGATGCGCCCGGCGTGCTGGAGGGCTTCGGTTTCGGTGCGGCGCTCCTCGCCATGTTCATGCGGGTCGGCGGTGGCATCTTCACCAAGGCCGCCGACGTCGGTGCCGACCTGGTCGGCAAGGTCGAGCAGGGCATTCCCGAGGACGACCCCCGCAACGCGGCCACCATCGCCGACAACGTGGGCGACAACGTCGGCGACTGCGCCGGCATGGCGGCCGACCTCTTCGAGTCGTACGCGGTCATGCTGGTCGCCGCGCTCATCCTCGGCAAGGTCGCGTTCGGCACCGAGGGCCTGGTCTTCCCGCTCATCGTGCCCATGATCGGCGTGATCACCGCTGTGATCGGTATCTTCGCTGTGGCGCCGCGGGACAAGGACCGCAACGGCATGGCTGCGATCAACCGCGGCTTCTTCCTCTCCGCGATCATCTCGGCCGTCATGGTCGGCGTGGCCGCCTTCCTCTACCTCCCGTCCTCGTTCTCCGGGCTGCACGGTCTCAGCGACTCGCTCGCGAACGACCCCCAGTTGGCGGACGTCGATCCGCGGCTCGTCGCCATCGGCGCGGTGATCATCGGCATCGTGCTCGCCAGCGCGATCCAGCTGCTCACCGGCTATTTCACCGAGACCAACCGGCGGCCGGTCAAGGACGTCACCGAGAGTGCCAAGACCGGGCCGGCGACCGTGATCCTCTCCGGGATCTCGCTGGGCCTGGAGTCCGCGGTCTACTCGGCGCTGGTGATCGGTGCGGCCGTCTACGGCGCCTTCCTGCTCGGCTTCGGCAACACCACGCTGGCACTGTTCGCGGTGGCGCTGGCCGGCACCGGGCTGCTCACCACCGTCGGCGTCATCGTCTCGATGGACACGTTCGGCCCGGTCTCCGACAACGCTCAGGGCATCGCCGAGATGTCCGGCGATGTGACCGGCGAGGGCGCCAAGGTGCTGGAGAGCCTCGACGCGGTCGGCAACACCACCAAGGCGATCACCAAGGGCATCGCGATCGCCACGGCGGTCCTCGCGGCGACCGCGCTGTTCGGCGCCTTCCGCACCACCGTCGAGACCGCGCTCGGCGACGCCTCGCAGAGCGTGAAGGACTCGCTGGGCGTCTTCCAGCAGTTCAGCCTCTCGGTCGACTCGCCCGACGTGCTGGTGGGGCTCATCATCGGCGCCTCGGTGGTGTTCCTGTTCTCCGGTCTGGCCATCATGGCCGTCGGCCGGGCCGCCGGCCGGGTGGTCATGGAGGTGCGCGAGCAGTTCCGCACCAAGCCCGGGATCATGGACTACACGGAGAAGCCCGACTATCAGCGGGTCGTCGACATCTGCACCCGGGACGCGCAGCGCGAGCTCGCCACCCCGGGCCTGCTGGCGATCATGACCCCGATCGCGGTCGGGTTCGCCCTCGGGTACGCCCCGCTCGGCGCGTTCCTCGCGGGCGCGATCGCGGCGGGCGTCCTCATGGCGGTGTTCCTGTCCAACTCCGGTGGTGCCTGGGACAACGCCAAGAAGCTCGTCGAGGAGGGCAACCTCGGCGGCAAGGGCTCCCCGGCGCACGAGGCGACGATCATCGGCGACACGGTCGGTGACCCGTTCAAGGACACCGCCGGTCCGGCCATCAACCCGCTGATCAAGGTGATGAACCTGGTCTCGCTGCTCATCGCGCAGGCCGTGGTCACGACCGCCGCGAACACGCCGCTGCGGATCGGGATCACCGTGGTCGCGGTGGCCGTCGTGGTGGGCGCGATCGTGATCTCCAAGCGGCGCCCCGCACCGCTCGGCTCGGCCGAGGAGACGCCGAAGGAGGCCATCGAGCCCGGAGACGGCGACCCGGCAGGGAACGCCAAGGAGACCACCTCCGCGGTGGGCGCCAAGGCCGACACGGACGCCGACGGCGCCGGCTCGGCCTCGGACGGCAAGGACGGCAAGGAGGACAAGGAGTCCGCCACCGCGCCGTGACGCCTGCCGCCGCCTGAGTGGCGCCAGTGGGCGTGACCAGTGGGCGTGACCAATGAGTGATCGAGGGTCGGTGATGTTGTCACCGGCCCTCGACCTCGTTCGGAGATCGGTCCCCGTACCCTGGTAGGAGACTGAAGGAGGCGGCACAGTGAGCGGTGAGAGGACCTCGACCTCGGGGGCGAAGGGATTCGCGATCGTCTTCGGCGCGATGATCGGCGTCATCGGGGTGCTGTGGCTGATCGCGGCGCTGGTCGCGCCGCACTAGGAGCGCCCGATGCCGACACTGATCGTGCTGCGGCACGCCAAGGCGGTGACCGAGTTCGGGCTGCCCGACATCGACCGTCCGCTCTCGGGCCGGGGCAGGCGCGACGCGAGCGCGGCCGGAAAGTGGCTCGACAAGGCGGACTTCAAGCCTGATCTGGTGCGCTGTTCACCTGCCAAACGCACCAGGCAGACGCTCAACCGCCTCGCGGTCGACGCCGAGGTGGGGTTCGAGCCCGAGATCTACGCCAATGACGTCGGCGGGCTGTTCGACCTGCTCACGCAGACCGACGAACAGGTCGGCACGCTGCTGCTCATCGGGCACAATCCGTCGCTGCACCATCTGGTGCACGATCTGACCGGAGACGGCGTCGAGTCCTTTCCCACGTGCGCTCTCGCGGTCATCGACATCGAAGGCGGATGGGCCGGCATCCGGCCCGGTGCCGGACGGCTGACCGCAGGCTGGAGTCCCAAGGCCTCGGCCTGACCTGCTGATGGCGGCACCATGCCGCACGTGAAGGCGCGTACGGGGGTACGTCGAACGGGGAGCGCGGACCGGGGGGTGCCGCGAGGTGACGGTTCCACGCTTGGCCAAGTTCGGCGCCGCACGCCATGCCGCACTGGACTACGCGATCACCTCGGCGATCGCCGTGGCCTTCCCTCTGCTGGTGGGCACGCTCACCGGGCACATGGGCGAGGGCGCCGTGGTGGCGTTCGGCGCGTTCCTCGTCACCAACGCGGCCTATCAGGGCCCCTACGGCCTGCGGGCCCGTGCGCTGCTCGCCGCGGTCGCGGTCATCGCCATCGGGGTCACCATCGGCGGCCTGATAAGCGGGCACCAGCTGCTCGCAGTGGTCGTGGTGCCGATCGTCGTCGCCATCGGATCGGTGATCCCGCAGGTCGGCATCACCCTGGGGATCGCCACGCTGCTCGCCGCGGTCAGGCCGCTGCCCGCTCCGCTGCCCGTCGACGTGCTGTTGGAGGCGGGCGGTGGTCTCTGGCTGACGCTGCTCTTCCTGGCCCCGTGGCCGCATCGCAGGATGCGTCCGTTCCTGGTGGCCGTGACGGAGGCCATCGGCGCCCTCGCCGAGCTCCTCGAGGCGGTCATCGAACCCGACGACGTCTGGGAGGAGCGGCGCCGGTCCACCGCCGACGCGCTGAACGCCGTGTGGGCGGCCTGCGGCCTTTATCCGGTGGGGTGCGCGGCCGACGAGGGCTCCGGACTGAAGCCGCTGGTCGATGCCCTCGCCCGGGTGATGCACGAGATCGTGGCGTTGAGGGCTCTTGTGGTGGCGATCCGGCGGCGGTCGCCGGAGACGTCCGGACCCGAGGCGCGGTCGGCCATCACGGCGCTGGCCGCCCGGCTCCGCCGGCTCGCCGTGCTGGCGCAGGTCGCCGGGCCGGCCACACTGATGCGGCAGGCGGCCGAGCCGGAGCCGCACCTCGACCCGCTGCGCCGGCTGGCCGAGCGGGTGGACGAGCTCCGGAGCGATGCCCTGCTCGGCCGTGGCGATCTGACGTCCGCCGCTCTGCTGGACCAGTTCGGCCGTACGGCCGAACGGATCATCGCGGCCGTCGACGCGGCCACCGAGATGGTGACGGGCGGGCTGAGCGTGGGACTCACCGCCCCTCGGCCGCCGGAACCGGGTGGTCTGCGGTCGCTCTGGCAGATCGTGCTCACCGACGTTCGCACCCGGTCACTGCGGTTCCGGCGGCTCACCCGCACGGCCATCGCGACCGCGGTCGCCATGGTGATCTGGGCGGAACTGCCGCTGCGGCACGCCTATTGGCTGCCGATCGCCGTGGTCCTGTGCATGCGTCACACCTATGGCGAGACGGCGTCACGGGTGATCCAGCGAGTGGGCGGTACGGCGACGGGCGCGGCACTCGGCGCGATCCTGCTCGCTCTCGCACCCGGCCGGCCCGCCCTGCTGGCGGCCATCTTCTGCGCCGCGCTGACGGCCTACGCACTGCGTTCGGTGAGCTACACCGTCTGGACGGCGCTGAACACGCCACTGGTCATGATGCTGATCGATTACTCGACTCCGGTCGACTGGCGGGTGGCCGGCGAGCGCATCGGGCTGACCGTCACCGGCGGCCTCCTCGCATTGGTGACGGCGCGGCTGTTCTGGCCGTCCAGTCGCGGCGACGACACCGTCCTGGTGGAGCGGCTGGCCGCCATGTGCGAGGAACACGCCTCTCTCATCCGGGTCGTGGCGGAACGGGTCGCCGGGGCGGATCCGCCGTTGGACGAACGCTTCCTGGCGGCCGAGGAACTGGTGGAACAGCTCGACGAGGCCGTGGGGCGGCTGGCCGAGGAGCCGGCGCCCGACCCCGAGCGGATCGCCCGGCTGCAAGACGCCGTCGCGGCGGCCCGCCGGATCGGCGACCATCTCATCACCCTGAGCAGACTGGGCGGTGCCGAGAGCGTCGATCCGGGCCCCGTCCCGGCGATCCTCGACCGGCTCGCCGACCTGCTGGAGGAGATGGCGGGGGAACTGCGGGAGGGCCGTGCGCCGCAGGTTCCCGCGCCGGACACCGATCAGGCGCTGGGCGTTCTGGACGACTTCCTGTCCGGTGTGACGCGGCGGCGGCGCGCCGAGGTGGCCGCCGGCACCGGTTTGAGCGAGATCACGCCGTTGCGGCGGACGCTCAGGCAGGCCGTCGCCGTACGGGATGTACTGCACGCGCTCCGCGGCGACATCGAGGCCCTCGGCCACGCGCTGCGGGCGGTCTCTCCGCTTCCGGCGCGCACGCCGGTCAGCCGGCCTCCGTCGCCTTGGTGAGAACCTCGAGGGGGCTGGTCAGCACCTCGGTGAAGGCCAGCTCGGCGGCGCCTACCAGGGGCGCGTCGTCGCCGAGATCGGAGGTGCGCAGCCGCAGCCCTTCACGAGAGGCCGCCATCGTGTTGATCTTGAGTCGGCTGCGCACCTGTGCGGCCGAACTCAGATAGATCTCGCGCAGGATGCCACCGAAGATCACCATCTCCGGATTGAAGATGTTGACCAGGTTCGCGACACCGAACCCGAGCCAGTCACCGACGCGGTGCAGGGCGTCGCGGGCGAGGGCGTCACCCCTCTCGGCGGCGTCGACGATGGCGCGGATCGCGTCGCGGCCGATGAGGTCTCCCGACACCTCGCGCCCGGCCGCGGACAGCAGGGCCCGCTCGCCGACCTCGGCCTCCAGGCAGCCTGCGGAGCCGCAGCCACAGGCACGCCCGTACGGGTTGATGATCATGTGGCCGACCTCGCCGCCGTACCCGCCCTCACCGCCGAGGAGCCGCCCGCCGACGATGATCCCGCCGCCGATTCCGACGTCACCGTGCAGGTAGATGAGGTCCTGGCAGCGAGTGCCGATCCCTCGCTGATGCTCGGCGAGCGCACCCAGGTTGGCGTCGTTGGCCACAGAGACGGTCAGATCGAGATCGAGCTCCCGGGTGAGGGCGGCGCCGAACGGCACCTCCGTCTGCCCGATGTTGGGACCGAAGCGGACCAGGCCGTCGCCCCGGCGAACCACCCCGCAGAACGCCGCGCCCGCCCCGACACAGATCGTGCCCGGGTCGGCCTTGCGCAGCATCTCCCGGGCGAAGCCGGCCAGCGAGGCGACCACCTCGTCGACGTCGAAGCCGCTGCGATCGCGGACCGCCTCGCGGCGGTCGAGGATCGTCCCGCCCAGGCCGACGCGGGCCGCCGCGATCCGGTCCACGCCGACGTCGAAGGCCAGCACGTAGACCCGGGTGGACTCGGGCCGGACGACCAGTGAGGGCCGTCCGGCCCGGCCGGTCTCGCTGGGCAGTTCCTCGCGGACCAGACCGGCGGCCGTCAGTTCCGCGGTGAGCGCCATGATGGTGCTCCGGTTGAGACCGAGCCGGTCCGCGAGGACGGTCCGTGAGGTGGGGCCGTGTAGGTGGATGTAGCGAAGCAGTATGCCGAGGTTGTGGCGGCGGATCTCCTCTTGTGAGGGACCGGCTCGCATCATTCGGTAAGCCTCATCTGCATCCCGTGCGGTGTCATCTCAATCCCGTCGCGGCGGCCCGCTTCCTGGAAAGGGCGTCCACCCCGGCTGCGAGCAGCAGGACGAGGCCGGTGACGACGTACTTGACGCCGGCGCTGTAGCCCATCAGGCCCATGCCGTTGTCGATGACGGCGACCACGGCGCCACCGAGAACGGCGTCCAGCACCCTGCCCTTGCCGCCGAACAGACTAGTGCCGCCGATCACCGCGGCGCCCACCGCATAGAGAAGGACGTTGCTGCCACCGGTGTTCGGGTCCACCGAGTTGGCCCGGGAGGCCGCGATGATGCCGCCCACGGCCGCCATCGTCGAACAGATGACGAAGGCGGAGATGCGGATACGGTCGACGTTGATGCCGGCCCGCCGGGATGCCTCCCTGTTGCCGCCCACGGCGTAGAGGTGCCGTCCGTACGCGGTGCGGCGCAGCACGAAGGTCCAGCCGATCAGCAGCACCACGATGATCGGTACGACGATCGGAACGCCCTTCAGGGACACCACGATGGCGTTGCGGCTGCGCTCCTGGTTGAGCACGTAGACGGCGACCCCGGCGATGACCGCCACGGCCCCGACCCGCACCGCGATGAGCGACATCGGGTCGGCGGTGAGCCCCCGGCTCACCCGCCCGCGCGCCCGCCACACCTGTACGGCGGCGTATCCGACGACGCCGACGGCCACCATCAGCCACCCGAGCACCGGCGCCACGTTCTTGTTCGCGATCGCCAGGATGGTTTCGTCCCGGATGGAGATGTTGGAGCCCTCGTTCATGAGCATGAGGACGACGCCCTGGAACGCCAGGAAGGCGGCGAGCGTCACGACGAACGACGGGACACCGAGTTTGGCGACGAGCGCGCCGATCACGAGCCCGATCACCGCGCCGGTCACCACCGCGCCGAGGACCGCCACGTACCACGGCCAGCCGTGGTTGGTCAGCAGCACGGCCAGCACGGCCGCGCACACGCCGCTGGCGAACCCGGCGGACAGGTCGATCTCCCCGATCAGGAGCACGAAGACGAGCCCCATGGCGATGACCGTGACGGCGGCGCCCTGGGTGAACAGGTTCGCGAAGTTGCCTTCCGACAGGAACGCGGGGCGCAAGATCGAGAAGATCGCGCACAGCACGACCAGACCGAGGATCGCGGGCAGCGCGCCCACCTCGCCTCCGCGTACCCGGTCCACATAGCCGCGCACATGGGTGCTGATGGGGACGGAGCCGGTCTCCTGGGCCCCCTTCGAAACGATCACGCTCATGCCTTTGCTCCGTTCACGCCATCCCCGTTCACCAGGCCGAGTTCGCCACTGCGCCCTGCGGTGATCAATTCGACGACCTGTGCGTGAGTGACGTCGGAGGTCCGCACCTCGGCGGCCATCCGGCCCAGGTAGAGGGCGGATATGCGGTCGGACACCGCGAAGACGTCGTTCAGGTTGTGCGAGATGAGGACGACGGCGAGGCCCTTGTCGGCCAGCCGCCGGACGAGTTCCAGCACCTGCTGGGTCTGGGCGACGCCCAGTGCCGCAGTCGGCTCGTCGAGTACCACGACCTTGCTGTTCCACAGCACGGCCTTGGCGATCGCGACCGTCTGCCGCTGGCCGCCCGACAGGCTCGAGACCTGCTGACGGACGGAGTGGACGGTTCGGACCGACAGCCCGGTGAGGGTCGTGGCGGCCATCTCCTCCATCGTCGCCTCGTCGAGGACCAGACCGCGTTTGCGCTCCCGGCCGAGGAACATGTTCTGCACGATGTCGAGGTTGTCGGCCAGCGCCAGGTCCTGATAGACGATCTCTACTCCGAGGGCGGCGGCGTCGCGCGGACTGCTCACGTGGACCGGCTTGCCGTCGAAGAAGTAGTCACCCGAGTCGATCGGGTGGATGCCGCCGATGCATTTGACCAGCGTGGACTTGCCGGCTCCGTTGTCGCCGACCAGGGCGGTCACCTCTCCCGCGTGGGCGGAGAAGAAGACGTCGTACAGGACCTGGACGGGGCCGAAGCTCTTGTTGAGGTTGCGCAGCTCCAGGACAGGTGTCGCGGGCATGCTGAGTGGCTCCTTCTGTGCTGCGACCGCGTGCCCCGGCGCGGGTCGAGCGCCAGGGCACGCGGTCTGCGTGCTACTTGATTCCGGCCTCGTCGCACTTCGCGGCGAACGAGCCCTTGCACAGCTGGTCCTTGGTGACGTAGCCGTCGTCGACGACGTCCTTCACGTTCTCCTTGAAGATCGCCTTCGGCTGCAGCAGCACGGAGGGCACGTCGCGCTTGCCCTCGGGGTCGTTCACGGTGCCGTTCGTCTCGCCCTTCTGGCCGTTGGCCAGTGCGATCGCGAGCTTGGCGGTGGCGTCGGCCTCCTGCTTGATCGCCTTGTAGACGGTCATGCACTGGTCGCCGTTGAGGATGTTCTGGAGCCCGGGAACGCTCGCGTCCTGACCGGTGACCGGCACCTTGCCGTTCAGCTTGTTCTTCTTCAGCACGGAGATGGCGGCGTTGCCGAGGTCATCGTTCGCGGCCAGCACGCCGGCGATCTTCGAGTTGCTGGTCAGCATCTGCTCGAAGATGGTGTTCGCCTGGGCGGGGTCCCAGTCCGGCACGGACTGGTCCGGGCCCTTGACGAACTCCCCGGACTCGTACTTCGGCTTCAGCACCCCGTCATAGCCGTTCTTGAACAGCGTGGCGTTGTTGTCGGTCGGCGATCCGTTGAGCTCCGCGATGACCGGCTTGGTGACCTTCTTGTCGGCCAGGCACTTGGCCAGACCCTCGCCCTGCAGCTTGCCGACCGCGGTGTTGTCGAAGCTCACGTAGTACTGAGCACTGCCGCCCAGCGTCAGCCGGTCGTAGTCGATGGTCGCGACGCCCTGCGACTTGGCCTTGTTGAGCACGGCCTTGCCGGTCCCGCTGTCCAGGTTCACGATGATGAGCACGGTCACGCCGTTCGTGATCATCTGGTCGGCGATGGTCTGGAAGTTGGTCTTGTTGTTCTGGGCGTTCTGGATGTCGACGGGGATGCCCGCGGCCTTGAACGCCTCCCCGAGGTACTTGCGGTCCGCCGTCTCCCAGCGGGGGGATGACTTGCTGTCCGGCAGAATCACGCCGACCTTGCCCTTGGGCTTGGCCGCGGACGTCTCGGAGCCTGCGGTGGTGCCGCTGTCATCGCTTCCGCAGGCGGTGAGGCCGGCCAGCAGCGCCACCGATACGGCGGCCGTGCTGAGGATCCCCTTGCGCATGTGCACGGGTCCTTTCCGTACGTGCCGCGCGTCGGCGCGGCGATGGGGGTTGGGTGGTACCAGCGCGCTGGATGGTGAGCCGGGTCGCGGTACACCACATTTTGAATGTTGTGTCCGGCAACGTATGTCGGAAATCGCGCGGGCGCTAGAGGTGACGAGCGTGTTATTCGTTGTGCCGCGTAACAATCAGACAACGGGCCCGAAACCAGCGTGAAACTCTTGGGGTCGGTGGTGCCCGGCCGCAAAAGATCAAATCACTGCAGGTCGGCGGCCTGTGGGGCTGCAGCGCCGCGGTTCGGGGCCGGTCAGGGGACGAGCGTCCGGAATGGAACGGTCCGTCGAACGCTCCGTCGAACGGTCACGGTCCGTCGTCGCCGTGTCCGCGCGGCACGGGGACTCCGTACGGGCTCGTGCGGGACCGGTGGGGACTCTTCGCGACTCGTTCAGAGGCGTTCGGGACTGCTGCGGGACGCGCTGCGCGTCCCGGCTCACCGCTCGGTGCGGCCCGATCCTTCGGCGAAGGTGGGGTCCTCCGCGTCGGCGGCCTCGACCTCGTCGCGGGAGATGCCCAGCAGGAACAGGATGGCGTCCAGGTAGGGCACGCTGACCGCCGTGTCCGCGGCCCGCCGCACGACCGGCTTGGCGTTGTAGGCCACTCCGAGGCCCGCGGCCTGGATCATGTCGAGGTCGTTGGCGCCGTCACCGATCGCCACGGTCTGGCTGATCGGCACCCCGGCCTCGTGGGCGAACCGCTCCAGCGCCGCGGCCTTGCCCGCCCGGTCGATGATGGGCCCGACCAGCCGTCCGGTGAGACGGCCGTCGATGATCTCCAGCGTGTTGGCCGCGGAGTAGTCGATGCCGAGTTCGGCGGCGAGCCCGTCCGTGACCTGGGTGAATCCGCCGCTCACGATCGCGAACTTGTAGTCCAGCCGCTTGAGGGTGCGGACCAGCGTACGAGCGCCCGCGGCCAGCTGCACGCGGTCGCGTACGTCGTCGATCGCGGCGGTGTCGAGACCGGCGAGCAGGGCGACGCGCTCGCGCAGCGACCCCTCGAAGTCGAGCTCGCCGCGCATCGCGGCCTCGGTGATCGCGGCCACCTTGCCGATCTGCCCGGACCGCTCGGCGAGCAGCTCGATGACCTCGCCCTGGATGAGCGTCGAGTCGACGTCCATCACGATCAGCCGCTTGGCCTTGCGGTGCAGGCCGGCCCGCTGGACGGCCACGTCGACCTGCTGCTCCACGGCCTCGATCGCCAGCGCCGCGCGCAGTGCCTCGGGATCGGCGCCTGAGACCTCCAGCTCGATGCAGGTCACGGGATAGTGCGAGAGCCGTTGTATCCGGTCGATGTTGGCGCCGCCCACCGCGATGCGCCCGGCGATCCCGGCCATGGCGGCCGGTCGCAGCGGGCTGCCGAGCACGGTGACGTGCAGCCTGCCCCGGCGCCGGGCGAGCGGAACGTCCTTGTCGCGCCCGGTGGACAGCTCGATCTCCATGTCGAGGTCGGCGGCGACCTTCTCGGCCGCCGTCCAGACCTGCCCCACGTCGGTGCCGGAGCCGTACGACACCAGGACGCCGAGCACCAGTTGCCCGCGGATCACGACCTGCTCGACATCGCTGACGGTGAGCGGGAACGCGGCGAGGGTGCCGAACAACCGCGAGGTGACCCCCGGGCGGTCTCGACCGGTGAGCGTGATGAGCAGCGTGCGCTGTGAGCCGTCCATACCGCTCACCAAAATACTGCCCGCGGATGAACGCCGGGTGACCGGTCCACCATGCGGACAGCCGTCTCAGCGGACAGGGTCACGGCCGGGCGCCGCACACCGGATCGCCGGGGCGGCGGGTCGTCAGGCGGCGGTCTCAGGGGAGCAGGAGATTGAGATCACCGAACTCGTGCCAGAGATAGCGCTCCTCGATCGCAGCGCCGTAGACCTTCCCCAGCAGATCGGGGCCGGCGATTGCCGTGAGCATCATCAGGTGCGACGATCTCGGCTCGTGCAGGCCGGTGAGCAGCCCGTCGACGATCCTCACGCCCTTCTCCGGGGTGACGACGTGCTCGGTCCAGCCACGACTCGGCCGCAGCCGGCCGTCGTCGCCGGCGGCGGTCTCGAGCGCGCGCACCACGGTCGTGCCGACGGCGATCACCCGGCCGCCGCGGCCCCGCACGTGGTCGACCAGAGCGGCGGTCGGCGCGGGTACGTCGAACCGCTCGGCGTACGGCGGCTCATGCGCCTCGGGCGAGGCCACCCCGGTGTGGAGGCTCAGCGGCGCGATCGTCACGCCACGGGAGACCAGCCGGGTCACCAGTTCGGGCGTGAACGGCCGGCCGGCGCTCGGCATCTCGGCGCTGCCGTCCCGCCGGTCCCACGCGAACGCGGTCTGGTAGGCGGAGGTGGGGAACTCCCCGCGTACGTAGCCGTACCGGATAGGCACGCCATGGCCCCGCAGGTAGGGGACCACTTCGCGATCCAGGCGGGCCCGCCACAACCGGCCGGTCTGCCGAGCGATCAGGGTGAGCGTGGCTCCGCCCGGCATCGGGATCCATTCGCCGGGCACGCCCCCGCCGTAGGGCAAGGTGGCCTTGCCGGTGCGGCGCCGGAGTTCCACCAGCCACACCCCCGGGGAATCTGGCAGGGGGGTGGAGAAGTGGATCGTCAGCCGGTCGAGCGGCACGGCCGCGGGCAGGGTGGCGGAGGTGTTCACGACCAGCAGGTCGCCGGGAAGCAGCAGGTCCGGCAGCTCACCGAACCGGTGGTGGGTCACCGCTCCGTCGCCGCGCCTGCCGACGAGCAGTCGTACGGAGTCGCGGGACCTGCCGAGGGCACCCGGACGCTCTTCCGGGGGCTCGTGGGCCTCGAGCGCGGGCGGGAGCGTGAAGTCGTACACGGCGGAATCAGGCATCGAGAGCCTCCCGCCCGTCTCTGACCCGAAGCGCCGCCACGACCGCGACGGCGGCGATCAACATGGTCAGCGCACCCGCCGCGGCGAGGCCCGGCCCGAGCCGGTCGGCGCCGAAGCCGGTGACGAGTGCGCCCGCGAGGCCGATGCCGAGCGCGCCGCCGAGGGTGTCGCTGATCTGCAGGGCCGCGGAGTTGGTGCCCTGGTCGAGGGGGGCGGAGAGATTGAGCACCAGGACGCTCAGGCCGCCGTAGGTCAGCCCCATGCCGGAGCCGGCGATGATCCAGGACGGTACGGCCGACCATGCGTACACGGGCGTGCCGATCGCGATGCCGGCGACGCCGATCGCGGTGAGGACGCCGCCGAGCACGATCAGGGAGCGGTGCGGCCGGTCCATCCGTCCCTGGACCCATGATGACGCCGACCAGCCGAGCGCGCCGAACGTGAGGACCACGCCGGCCTGGGTCGGGGTGAAGCCGTGCGCCGACGTGAGCGCGAGCGGGATGAACGCCTCGGTGGCGAAGAAGGCTCCGGACATCAGCCCGCGCATGGTCACCGCCGCGGGCACGCCGCGCCGGAGCACGAGTGCACCCGGCGGCAGCAGCCGCGGCAGTCCGAACGCCAGTCCGGCGAGACCGAGGGCCGCCACGGGCAGCATCGGCAGGGCGGGGTGGTCGATGGCGAACAGCAGCGCTCCGGCTCCACCGGCCAGCGCGACGGCGGCGGCACCGCGTGCGGGCCAGACCGCCCGCGCACCGCCGCGGGAGGCGCCGGCGGAGAGTTCATCGGAGCCGCCGCCGGCGTCTCGCAGCGAGGGGATCAGCATCACCATCGCGGGCACCACGAGCGGGATCAGCCCGAGGAAGACCCCTCGCCAGTGGAAGTGCTCGGCCACCAGGCCGGCGAGGGCGGGCCCGACCAGCGACGGCACCACCCACGCGGCCGAGAGCGCGAAGAACGCCCGCGGCCGCAGGTGCTCGGGGTAGACCCGGGCGACGAGGACATAGATCGCGACGCCCGCAGCCCCGGCGCCGAGACCCTGCACCGCCCGGCCGGCGACGAACACCCACATGGCCGGTGCCGTACCGGCGATGACCAGGCCCGTCACGAAGGTCACGAGACCGGCCATCAGCGGCCGGCCGGGACCGGTGCGGTCCGCCCAGCCACCCGCGACGACGTTGGCGAGCAGGCTGGCGATGAGGAAGGCGCTGAAGACCCAGGCGTAGAGCGACAGGCCGTGGAGCTCCCGCGCGGTCACCGGCATCACCGTGCCCACCGCCATCGCCTCGAAGGCGAGCAGTGTCACGACGAGGACGATGCCGACGGTGGGGATGCGATAGCGCCCGGTCAGGATCGATTTCGATGGCTCGCTTGGAACATCCTTCTCGAGCATGGTGGCCGTCATCGTAGAAGCTCCCCGGCCGTGTACCGGCCGCTGGGCAGGCGTCCATCGATCAACTTCAGGAGGGCCGGGACCACCGACTCCGGCGGCGGCGTCTCGGACAGGTCCTCCTCCGGCATCGCCTCCCGCAGCATCTCGGTGCCCATCTCGCCGGGATCGACCCACCAGACGGCGAGCTCGGGCTCCTCGACCGAAAGCACGTGCGAGATCTGGTCGAACGCCGCCTTGGTGGCGCCGTAACCACCCCAGCCCTCATAGGCCTCGACCGCCGCATCCGAACTGATGCCGAGGACGGCGCCGCGGCGGTGGGTCAGCGCGGGCAGCAGGCCCTGGATGAGCGCGAGCGGGGCGATCGTGTTGGTCTGGAAGGCCTGTTCGAGCTCTTTGAGCGGATAGGCGGCCAGCCGGGGCAGCGGAGCCGCGCCGAGCGTGCTCGCGTTGTTGACGAGCAGATCGAGGCCGCCGGCCTCCTCGACGGCGTCGATGAGCGCGGCCCGGTGCCGCGAGTCGCGGACATCGCCGGCGAAGGCCCGCGCCTGTCCCGGCAGCTCAGCCGTGACCGCGGCGAGGGCGTCCTCGCCTCGGGCGTCGATGATCAGTTGCCAGCCGGTCCGGGCGAGCGCCCGGGAAAGCGCACGCCCGAGGCCGCGTGACGCCCCGGTGATGAGCGCGGTTCTTTCGGTCGTGATCCTGTCGGTCATGTTCTCGACGCTAGAACCGGGCGGCCGGCCCGGCATCGGCCATCGGACCGTACCCGCGTCCGTAGATGGTCCTACGCCCGCCCGTCGAGTGAGCGCCCATGGGTCGCGACCGGTCGCCGGCCGGAGGCGACCCGCCGGTGGTCAGGCGGCCGCGTGGCCGTCCTGCAGCCCGGTCCAGAGTCGGCGGACGTCGATGTCGAGCGAGCGCAGGATCCGCACCGACTCGCTCCCGCCGTCGGCGAGCAGTCCCCAGAGCAGGTCATCGCGGTCCGCGAGCCCGCGGCCGGCGCGTCGGGCGGCCCAGATCGCCACCTCGGCCACCTTCCTGCCGCCCTCGTCGAGCACGATGTCGGTGGCCGGGCCGGTGAGCGTGACGCGCAGCGGGCGAAGGGGCGAACGGCGCAGCCGCCAGAGCGCCGGATCGCCCGGCCGGGTCGACGTGGCGGCCGCCAGGCGCCGCCGGACCTCTTCCAGGTCGATGCCGAGGGCGGCGAGCAGTTCCGCGTCCGGCCGCCGCGTCACGCCGTCGTGCCGTCGCTCGATCTCGGTGCGCACCTCGGCGGCGGTGACGCCCAGATCTTCGAGACGCGGGCCGACCGGCCGTGCCTCGGCGAGGGCCAGCAGCAGAAAGCCCGTGCCGAGCCGGTCGCGTCCGGCCTCCGCCGCCAGACGCCCGGCCCTGATCATGGTCTCGCGCGCGGCGGGAGTGAATCTCGCGAGCATCGTCACCGCAGGCCCCCCGCGATGCGTCCGGCGTGCTTCTTGTGCGCCGACTGCCGGCGTACGCCCAGTGCGGAGGCGATCGCCTCCCAAGACCAGCCGTGGGCGCGGGCGTTGGTGACGTGCACCGCTTCCAGCTCCTCGACCAGCCTGCGCAGGGCGGCCACCGCCGCCAGTCCCGTCGCCGGATCACGACTGTCCACGGCGGCGGCCAGTTCCGTCATCGATGTCATGGTGTCAGTCTAGGCTGACATCCCTCAGTATGTCATCCCAGACTGACAAAATCTCTACCGGCGGGTCACCGGGCCAGCGAGGCGGCGAACCAGCCGGCCTTGCCCGGACCGCCCACGTTCGCCGAGCCGAAGGCGCGGGCCCCGCTGGTGGTGACGCCGCTGCCCGTTCCGTTGAGCAGCACGAACATGCCGTCCCAGGCGTTCTCGCCCGGCGCTCCGATGGCGAGGTCCCACCGGTCGTCGCCGTTCAGGTCGTTGAAGGCCACCTCGCGGCCGAACCGGTCGCCCGCCTCGCCGGCGTGCACGAAGTCGACGAGGCCGTCGCGATTGAGGTCCCCGGGGGCCACGGAGCCCCCGACGAGGGTGTCGGGCGAATCGCCTGAGAAGTCGACGCGAGCCGAGCCGAGGCTCGTCGCACTGCCCAGCAGCATCGTCACCACGCCCGCGTCCCGGTAGGACCCGAGGTTCTCGCCAGGTGCGCCGATGACGAGGTCGGCGTACCCGTCACCGTTGTAGTCCCCGGCCGCGGTAGCCGTCGCCGTTGAAGTCGCTGGAGATGCCCAGCGGCGCGGCCGAGGCCGGCGGGGCGGGCGCCGCGACAAGCGCGGCGGCGGCCAGCGCCGTGGTGAATCCGGCCACGATGGAACGACGCTTGGGATGCATGGAGGGCCTCTCGCCGTTAGATGATCAAGAAGGTGGCGAGAACTCTAAGGCCCGTTACTAAGCGGCGAAAGTGCTTTTAGTCCCTATTTGTCAGGGTTGGCCACAACCGGCTGCCGCCCCGGTCGCGTCATGAGTGGTTGGCGGCGGCGCCCACGATCACCGGCGGTCCGGGCTCGGCCGTGCCCTCGACCACGTCGGCGAGGACGCAGGTGATGTTGTCCGGACCGCCGCCCTGGTTGGCCAGCTCGATCAGGCGCCGTACGGCCTCGTCGAGATCATCGGTGGAGGTCAGCACCTCGTAGATCTGCTGCGGCCCCACGACACCGGTCAGCCCGTCGGAGCACAGCAGATAGCGGTCGCCGACCTTGGCCTCGCGCGGCGTCATGTCCGGCTCGCCCTCGCTGCGGCCGTCGAGGACGCGGAACAGCACGTTCGACAGCCGTGACGCCCCCGCGCCCTCTTCGAGCAGTTGGTCCAGCGTGTGGTCCTCGGTGATCTGGAACAGCTCTCCCGCACGGAGCAGGTAACCGCGCGAGTCGCCGATGTGGGCCAGCGCCATGTACGGACCCGACCACAGGACGGCGGTGAGCGTGGTGCCCATGCGGTCCAGCTCCGGGTGCTCCGCGATCACATGGCGCAGCGTCTCGTGGGCCCGCTCAACCGCCTCGCCGAGCGTGTCGACCAGCCGGTCGGGCGGCACCTCGGCGTCGACGGACCGGAGAGATTCGATGACCGTCGAGCTTGCGACCTCACCACCGGCGTATCCGCCCATGCCGTCGGCGACCGCGAGCAGGAAGGAGCCCGCGTACGCGGAGTCCTCGTTGTTCTGGCGGCTGACTCCGACGTCCGAGCCTGCGGTGTACCTGATTGCGACGTTCATACTGGTTTCTGATGTCGATCTCGTGAGTAGGGTTCGCTAGCCCTCGACGAGTCCGTGCCGGACGGCGTGCAGAGCCGCCTGGGTACGGTCGGCGAGGCCGAGCTTCATCAGGATATTGGAAACATGGGTCTTGATCGTCTTCTCTGAGACAACGAGCTCGCGGGCGATCTCCCGATTGGACCGGCCGAGGGAGATCTGGACGAGCACTTCGCGCTCCCGGTCGGTCAGCGCGGCCAGTCCCGGGTCCTGCTCCGCCGCACCGCCCGGGGGCGGCTGGCTGAGCATCGCGTCGGCAGCGTCGGGTGCGAAGAGCACATGCCCATCGTGCACCGCCCGGATGGCCTGCACGAGCGCGTGCGGGTCCACGTCCTTGTACAGGTAGCCGGCCGCGCCCGCGCGTACGGCCGGCAGTACGTGGCCGCGTTCGCTCATGCTGGTCAGCACGAGCACCCGGGCCGTGACCCCGCGGGCGCGCAGCTCGCTCAGCGCCGCCTGGCCGCCCACCCCCGGCATGTTCAGATCGAGCAGCACCACGTCCGGATCGAGCGACTCGGCCAGCGTCACCGCGTCGGCGCCGTCCACGGCCTCGCCCACGACCTCGATGTCCTCCTGCACGCCGAGAAAGGTCCGCAGGCCCTGCCGTACGACCGGGTGGTCGTCGGCGATCAGAACCCGGATCACAGCGGCACCTCCAGCCGGACGAGTGCGCCTCCGCCGGGCCCGGACCCGATGGTCAGGGACCCCCCGACGGACATGGCCCGGTCTCGCATCGATGTCAGCCCCAGTCCGTCGCGGCCGCTCTCGGCCGCGGCGTCGAATCCGCCGCCGTCGTCTTGGACCTCCAGGATCACATGGTGAACCGACGCTGACAGCGTTACGGCGATCCTCGTCGCCCGGGCGTGTCGCAACGCGTTGTACAACGCCTCCTGGGCGACACGGAACACCACCGCCTCGCGCTCGCCGGTCAGCGCGATCGACTGGTCGGCCGAGAACGTCAGCTCGGCGCCGTACGCCCGATCGAGCACTTCGACGTGCTTGCGCAGGGACGCGAGGAGGCCGTCGGCCAGATCGGCCGGGCGGAGTTCGAAGATCACGGCGCGCAGCTCGGCCAGCGCCTCGCCGGCGAGCCGTTCGACCTGCTCGAGTTCCGCGATCGTACGGACCGGATCGTGTTCCGCCAAGGCCGCGGCGGCACGCGCGGTCAGCCGGAGCGAGAAGAGCTTCTGCGCCACCGCGTCGTGCAGCTCGCGGGCGAGCCGGTTGCGCTCCTCGACGACGGTCAGCTCACGTGCGCGCTCGTGCAGCCGCGCGTTCGTGAGGGCCATGGCCGCGTGCGCCGCGAACAGCGTGAGCAGTTCCTCGTCGTCCTCGGTGAAGCCGCCCGGGGTGCGCTTGTTGGCCAGGAAGATGATGCCGACCGTCTGGTCGCCGTCGCGGATCGGCACCCCGAGGAAGTCCTTGAGGATGGGGTGAGCGGTCGGCCAGCCGTCGAAATCGGGCTCCTTGCGGATGTCGGCGAGGCGGTGCGCCCGGGGCTCCCGGAGCATGACGGCCAGCATGCCGTGCTGGCGGGGCAACGGCCCGATCGCGTCCCACTCCTCGTCGGAGACGCCTTCGACGACGAACTCGGCGAAGGACCCCTCGTCATCGGGTACGCCCAACGCGGCATAGCGGGCGTCCAGCAGCTGGGCCGCCGCCCGCACGATCACCTGGAACACCTCGTGCACGGACAGGTGCCGTGTGACGGCGAGTACCGCCGCGCTCACCGCGTGCAGAGCGACTCCCCGATCGGCGCAGGCGCCGCAATGAGTGCTCACGGCTCAGACCGTACTCTGCGGCCCCGCTTCGCGGACTCGTGAATCCGGCCCGGCTTCGGTGGCGGGGGCGGCGCGATCAGGGCACCGGGTCGAAAGCGCTGTTGTGCGCGGCGACCCTTGCACGCCGTACGGCACGGTCGAGCAGGCGCAGGGCGTCGGCGCGCCGGCGCATCTGATCGGCGGTGAGGCCCTCGCTCTCCACGCGCCGGGCCAGGTCGACGACCATCGCGAGCCGGCCGGCGAGCGCGGCCACGCGGTGCGCCCGCGCCGGATATCCCGGCGCCAGTTCGCCCGTCGGCTCACCGCGATGGGACTCCCTGACCTGGGTGAGGGCCTCGGCCATCTCCGGCCGCCAGTCCGACACGTCCTCGACCAGCAGGAGCGCGTCCGTGGCGTCCCGCAGGGCGAGGGACAGTTGGTGGTCGGCCTCCGGCAACGACGGCACGTCGGCGATGCCCGGCCGGGCGCAGAGAACGTTCCAGCGGACGCCGATGTAGGACGAGCCACGGCGGTCCTCGGCCGGCACCAGCCCGACCGGTCCCGTGGCGAGGGTCACAAGGGCGGCCCCGCCCGCCTCCAGAGCGGCCGTGTTGAGCTCCGGCGGGCCGGTGAGCCCCAGGAGGTCGCCGGGGGCCGGAAGGGCCAGTTTGAGCGCGCTCATCCCCGCCACCCGCAGGCAGCCGAGCCCGCGCCGCAGCGGCACCTCGCCGCTCTCGCCGGGAATGCCGGTCACCACGTGCTGCCCGTTCACCCGTTCGATTGCATCGGTGGCCTCGTCCAGCCCCACGTGGCCGCTCAACCAGGCGTTGCCCCAGGCGACGAGTGCAGGGGAGGCTTGTGCGACGTGCATGCCGACCACCATAAGTGCTCCAGATGGCATAAGTTCGTCCACGGAGATGGGATTCCTTGGGGAAGGGCGCGATGACCGGAGAGGTACTGCAACTTCACGGTGTCGGGGTCCGACGCGACGGGGCGGCACTGCTCCGGAACATCGACTGGACGGTCAACGAGAACGAGCGCTGGGTCATCATCGGCCCCAACGGGGCGGGCAAGACGACGCTCCTGCAGGTCGCGGCCACCACGCTGCATCCGAGCGAGGGTGAGGTCTCGGTGCTCGGCGAGCGGCTGGGCCAGACCGACGTCTTCGACCTGCGGCCGCGCATCGGTTTCACCAGCGCCGCCGTCGCCGAGAAGGTGCCCGCGAGCGAGAAGGTCATCGACCTGGTGCTGACGGCGTCGTACGCCATCATCGGGCGGTGGAAGGAGGAGTACGACTCCACCGACCTCACCCGGGCGGTCGAACTGCTCGACGCGCTCGGGTGCGCGAGCCTGATCCGGCGTCGTTTCTCGACGCTCTCGGAGGGCGAGCGCAAGCGGGTGCTGATCGCGCGGGCGCTGATGCCCGATCCCGAGCTGCTGCTGCTGGACGAGCCCGCCGCCGGTCTCGACCTGGGCGGCCGCGAGGGTCTGCTGGCCCGGCTCAGCCGGCTCGCCGACGACCCGATGGCGCCCGCGATGGTGCTGGTGACGCACCACGTGGAGGAGGTGCCCGAGGGGTTCACGCACGCGCTGCTGATCCGGCGCGGCTCGGTGATCGCCATGGGGAAGGTCGACGAGGTGTTCACCGGCCAGCACCTGTCGAAGTGCTTCGGTCTGCCGCTGACCGTCGAGCGCCAGAACGGCCGCTGGTACGCGCGCGCCGCTCCCTGACCGCCTCCTGCGGCCCGGGGGCCTCGCCGTCCCTCGGCGCGACTGTGACGTCGACCCGCCGTTCACGGGGGTACGGGGTCTCTCTACGATCGGGCTGGTGAACAGCCGGTCGTGCCGAGGAGTGCCAGCGTGAACGTGCTGGACGCGACCGCCGTACTCGGCGCCGGCATCGCGGCCGGCGGGATCAACGCGGTGGTGGGCTCGGGCTCGCTCATCACCTTCCCGGTGCTCATCGCCCTCGGCTACCCGCCGGTCGTCGCCAACGTGTCGAACAACGTGGGTCTGGTCCCGGGGTCGGCGACGGGCATCTTCGGTTACCGCAAGGAACTCGACGGGCAGCGCGGCCGGCTGCTCCGGCTCGGGATCGCCTCCGTGCTCGGGTCGCTGCTCGGCGGCGCGCTGCTGCTCGGTGCGCTCAGAGGCGCGTTCGACTTCATCGTCCCGGTGCTGATCATCATCGCGTTGGTGCTGGTCGTCGTCCAGCCGCGGTTGAACGCGTGGCTGGCGGCGCGCCGCCAGAAGCACCACCCGCACGGCGGGCCGTGGCTCTGGGCCGGCGTCTTCGGCGCGGGCGTCTACGGGGGTTATTTCGGCGCGGCCCAGGGCATCGTGCTGATCGCGCTGCTCGGCATCTTCCTCGACGACGACCTGCAACGGACCGTCGGCACCAAGAACGTGTTGACGGGTCTGGTCAACGCGTCCGCCGCCGTGCTCTTCGTCGCGGTGGCCGACGTGAACTGGGCCGTGGCGGGCCTCATCGCCGCCGGATCGGCGGTCGGCGGGCTGCTCGGCGCGTCGTTCGGGCGCAGGTTGCCCGCGCCGGTGCTGCGCGGCTTCATCGTCGTCATCGGTCTCGTCGCGGTCGTCAAGCTCTTGCTCGGCTGACCAGCCATTCTGTATGCCTGTGGCCGGTTCAAGTGATCCGCCGGAGGGTATAAGTCGAATATACGTTCGATGAGGCGGAGGGTCACGCCATGAAGGGCGACTGGGTCGAGATCGTCATCGATGCCGGAGGGGTGACGCGGACGTACGAGGTGGTGGCCACCCGGGCGGGACGCCGGGTCGATATCACCAACAGGCGGGGCGTGGTGGAGGTCAGCGAGGTGACGCGCACGGGCACTCCCGTGCGCACGGCGCGATTCATGGCCAGCAGGGTCCTCGCCCTGGTGGAGCACCCGGTGGGGGACGGCGAGCGCCCCCGGCTCGAGGGCGAGAGCCCCACCGATCAGTGAGGCCCGATGACCGAGGGGGCTGCTCGCTCAGGGCCGACCGCTGAGGGGTCTGCTCACTGAGGGGTCCGCCGGCCGGTGGCTTCGGCCCCGGCCGGCGCGGCTCCGATTTTCTTTACCCGCGAACCCGGGGTCGGCGACCCAAGAGAGTGATTACTCAGAGCAATGAAAGGGTAGCGTTGTGTGTGGATCGCTCCTGCGGCCTGACCGAGAAGGGTTCCCCCATGACGCAGCTCGACGACGTTGTCACCCACGCGGATACTCCCGCCGGGAACCCGGGCGCCGCTGACGGGCCCCCCGCGGCCGAGCCGGGCGGCCCCGCCGTCGGCGCCGAGGCCGGCTGGCTGACCCCGGCCGACGTGCACAACAAGGTGTTCGCCACGGTGCGGTTCCGCGAGGGCTACGACCTGGGCCAGGTGGACACGTTCCTGTACGAGGTCGAGACCACGTTGAGCGGAATCCTCCGCGAGAACGCGGCGCTGAGGGCCCGGCTCGACTCTTCGCGGCATGGCCCGGGGTCGGCGGCCGACAGCGCGTCGCGGATCGTCGCGCTGGCCCAGCAGACGGCCGACCGGGCGATCGTGGAGGCCCAGGGAGAGGCGAGGGAGATCATCGCGGCGGCCAGGGTGCGGGCCGAGGCCGTCAAACGCGAGGCCCTCGCCTATGGCAGCCGGCTGCGGGAGAGCCTGGAGAGCCAGATCGGTCAGCTGCGGGGCCTGCTCGTCGAGATCGACGAGCGGGACGAGACCTACTGACACGTGTCCGGATCGGCGGATCGGTCAGTGGTGCCGGCTCGCCAGGGAGGTGTCGAGCATGCCGCTCAGTCACTGGATGTCCGCCGCGCACCCCGTGCTCGGGGAGGGGGAGCCCTCTGGCGGCAGGGTGTGGGCGGCGGTGCTGCTGGTCTCGATCTCCACCGTCGCCGGGGCATGGCTGGCTCGCCGCAGGCCCAGGCATGTGGTGGCATGGCTCGCCATCGCGTCCGCGACGATGCTGGTGGTGACGCTCACCGACCTGCTCCCCGACGCGTGGCGGGACGCGGTCGAGACCGGGGTCCCCCTGTGGGTGGTGGGCGCCGCGGTGGCGGCCGGCTTCCTCGCCATCGCCCTCTTCACCCGTGAGGGCCATGGCCTCGAGATCGCCTCCGACGAGAACGTCATCGCCGGACATGCGCCGGGGCGTCACCGGCGGTTGAAGGAGGCCGTCGGAGCCGCGTTGTTCGGCGGCATGGGCACCGCCACGGCTCTGACGACGCACCGCGCGATCGAGGGCGCCACGCTGGCGCTCAGCACCTCCGCCGTGGTCGTCATGGCCCTCGTCGTGCACTCCGCCAGTGAAGGTCTGGCGCTGGCGGCGCTGCTGGACATGGCGGACCAGCGGCTCGGCCCGTGGCTCGCAGTGGCGTGCGGCAGCCCGGTGCTCGGCGTCGTCATCGCGATGGTCGGCCCGTTGCCGGGGCGGCTGGTGCCGGTGCTGCTCGGGATGGTGGCGGGCGTGCTGCTGCGCACTGCCGTGGTCGGTCTGCGGCTCGCGATCCGCAAGCGGGAGGGCGATCGGCTGGTGACGCGGCAACTCGCGGTCGCCGCGGTCGTCGCGCTCACGGTCAGTGCGCTGCTGGCGATGGGCCATGAGGTCCAGCGCCGAATGGGACGGGATCAGAGCACCCGGTACATCGAGACGTTCGGCCACGCCGCCCGGCCGCCGCGCCGCACCATCCGGCCCGGTGAGCTGGGCCCGCACAGAAGGTCGCCCGCCGGCTCGAAGTCGAGCCAGGGGCAGGGGCGGCGCCAGTCCCAGGCTTCCAGGCCGGGGCCGGCGCGGCCGACCGCGCGGCCGACCGCCGCCAGGTCGCCGAGCTCGAGTGCATCGACGCCGGGTACGCGGGCGCCGCGAACACGGGCGCCGCGAACACGAGCGCCGCGAACACGGGCCGGGCGAGACCGGGCGGCGATACTGGCATCGGTCAGGTCCGGCCGCGCCAGCGTGGCCGAGGTGTTCGAGCGCAGGGACGCCGCCGCCAAGCGCCTGCGAGTGTCGCGGCTCCTGCGTGCGGTGCCCGGGTATGACGCGTCCAGGGCCGCGGCGCTGATGGCGCGCGGCGGAGTCGACCAGAAACGCCGTGTGGGCGGGCTGAGCAAGCGGCAGCGCCGCGGCCTGCTGAGGGCCCTCGCCTGTCGCTGTCCCCGGTGACCGGAGCCGGTGCAGCCGTCGCCCAGAGGCTGTCACGCAGAGCCCGTCGCCCAGGAGCCGCCGCCCAGCACTCGTTGCCCGGCCTTGACTCTCAGCTTGTCGCTCAGACCTTCGGGCGGACCTGGACGGTTCCGTTCTCGGTGACGCGGGTCTCGAACGCGGGCTGCCGGCCGGTGGCGGGCCCGTGCACCACCGAGCCGTCGCGTACCCGGAACGTACTGCCGTGCCACGGGCACACGACGCAGAGGGCGGTGTCCCCTGTGAGGTCGGTCTCGGTGACGATCCGGCCCTGGTGCAGCGGCCCCGCCAGGTGCGCGCACCGGTCGGCCAGCACGTGAATGCCGTCCTGCGTCCGCAGCACGAACAGGCTGATGTAGCCGAGCCGGCGGTGCACCGGCCAGCCGTCCGGCAGCTCGTCGGCGGTGCACAGGTCGTGCCAGCCGAGCGGGACGAGGTGCGAGACCGGCTCGGCGTGACTGGCCCCGGCGCCCTGCCGGAACGCGAGGTGCCCGCCGAGATAGGCGCCCGCCATCAGGAAGGTGAAGCCGGCGTAGCCGAAGGCCTTGCCGGCGGCGGTGTGGCCGCGGTGCCGGGTGAACAGCGACAACAGGTAGAGGGCGCTCGCGGTGGTCGTGCCGAGGGCGTGGACGAGGCCGACCCGCTGCTGTTCGGGATGCAGCGCCGACCAGTCGGCCAGCCCGGTCAGCGCGGTGGGGATCGCTCCCGCCAGCCCCGCGCCGATGAGGATCTTCGACGCCTGCTCGGTACCGGGCAGCAGATCGAGGACGCCGGCCGACATCCAGCAGCCGACCGAGACATCGGTCAGCGGCGGGTGTGCGGGGTGACCCGCGGGCACACCGTGCAGGGTGTCCTTGACGGGGCCGGGACGGAGGACCTCCCTGATCGCCCTGGAGATCGTCCGGGCGGGACGATCCAGGCCGCGGGCGTGTTCCAGCCCCTCGGCGAGATCTACCGGATGGGGCCGCGGCAGTGGCCGGGATCCTCGCCGGAAGATCTTGCTGACTCTTTGGTTCACGATCCCGATCCCCCTTTTACCGGTAACGGAGGTCCGTAATCGACAGTAGCTCCCAGGTATATCCAGGGGCCACCCGCGGGTCGGACGGCCGCTGATCGGTGTGTGATTCCCTTCCCGGCGACGGCGGTGGCGAACCCCGGCCGCGTCCCTATGGGCCGGAGTGGGGCGCCGAGGGCAGAATGTCGGTGACCGCTGCCATCCTTGTGGGGCATTCCGGTGAAGGAGCATGGCGATGAGCCGTACGGCATACCGCACCTGCCCACTCTGCGAGGCCCTGTGCGGGCTCGAGCTCACCGTCGAGGGGCACCGGGTGACCCGGGTGCGCGGAGACGCAAAGGACCCGTTCAGCAAGGGCTTCATCTGTCCCAAGGGCGCCACGCTGGGCGTTCTCGACGGCGACCCGGACCGGCTCCAGGAGCCGCTCGTCCGTTCCGGGGACGAGCATGCGAAGGCCGACTGGGAGCATTCGTTCGCGGTCGTCCAACGCCGGCTGCGCGAGATCATCACAGCACACGGCGCGAACGCCGTCGCGATCTACCTGGGCAATCCGAGCGCGCACACCATCGCCGGTCCGCTCTACGGTGCCGCCGTCGTCAAGGCGATCGGCACCAGGAACCTCTACACCGCGAGCACCTCCGACCAGATGCCCAAGCACGTGAGCAGCGGCCGGATGTTCGGTGATCCCATGGCGGTCCCGGTGCCCGATCTCGATCGCACCGACCATCTGCTCATGCTCGGCGCCAACCCGCTCGAGTCCAATGGCAGCCTCTGCTCGGCGCCGGACTTCCCCGGCCGGCTCAAGGCCATCCGCAGGCGCGGCGGCACGATCACCGTGGTCGATCCGCGCCGCACCCGCACCGCCGCCCTCGCCGACCGGCATGTCTTCATCCGCCCCGGAGCGGACGCCTACCTGCTCCTCGCGCTGGTGCACACGCTGTTCGCCGAGGACCTCGTCCGGCTGCGCCATCTCGCGCCGGCCGGCCCGGCGGCCTCGGCCGGGCCGTCCGCTCCGAGCCCCGCCGTGAACGGCCTCGACGATCTCCGCGCGCTGGCCGTGGGGTTCTCTCCTGAGACGGTGGCCGAGACGACGGGCATCCAGGCGGCCGAGATCCGGCGGATGGCGAGGGAGCTGGCCGCCGCCGACCGCGCCGCCGTCTACGGCCGGCTCGGCACCTGCACGCAGGAGTTCGGCACCCTCGCCAGCTGGTTGGTCGACGTCCTCAACGTGCTGACCGGCAATCTCGATCGCGAGGGCGGGGCGATGTTCCCACGGGCCGCCCATGTGCCGGTCTACCGGAAGAAGCGGCCGTTCACGAGCGGCCGCTGGCAGAGCCGGGTGCGCGGCCTCCCCGAGATGAACGGCGAGCTCCCGGCGGCGACTCTCGCGGACGAGATCCTGACCCCAGGGGTCGGACAGGTCCGGGCGCTCATCACGATCGGGGGCAACCCGGTGCTGTCCACCGCCAACGGCGCCCGGCTCGACGAGGCCCTCGCCGGCCTCGACTTCATGGTCAGCGTCGATCCCTATCTCAACGAGACCACCCGGCACGCCGACGTGATCCTGCCACCGCCCCGGCCGGCTCAGACCGGGCACTTCGACCTCGCCCTCACCGGCTTCGCCGTCCGCAACTACGTCCGCTACTCCCCGCCGGCCATTCCGCCGCCGGACGGCCGGCCCACGGAGAGCGACATCCTGGCGAGGCTCGCGACCATCGCCTCGGGCCAGGACGCCGATCCCGCCCTGCTCGACGAGTTCATCATCGGCTCGACGCTGGCGAAGGCGACGGCCGCCGAGGGCTCGCCCGTACAGGGCCGGGATCCGGCCGAACTCCGTGACCTGCTGCGCGGGGACTCCGGAGCGGAGCGGCGGCTGGACATGATGCTGCGGCTCGGCCCGTACGGTGACGGCTTCGGCGCCGAGCCGGACGGGCTCACGCTCACCGGGCTCCGTGACGACCACCCCCACGGCCTCGACCTGGGCGCCCTCACCCCACGCCTGGGGGAGGTCCTCTGCACCGCGTCCGGCCGGGTCGAGCTCTGCCCACCGCCCTTCGCCGCCGATGTGGAGCGGCTGCGCGCCGGCCTTCGCACGGGTCCGGCCACCGAAGCGGAGCCCTACGTCCTCATCGGCCGCAGGCACCTGCGGTCCAACAACAGCTGGCTGCACAACGTGCCCGAGCTGGTCGGCGGCTCGAACCGCTGCACGCTCCAGCTGAACCACGACGACGCGGCCCGTCTCGGTGTCGGGGCGGGCGACCTCGTCCGGGTCATCTCGCGCACCGGGGCCGTCGAGGCCGTGGCCGAGCCGACCGAGTCACTGATGGCGGGCGTGGTGAGCCTGCCGCACGGGTGGGGGCACGATCGGCCGGGCACGCGTATGCGCACCGCGGACGGGCACGCGGGGCAGAACGTCAACGCGATCACCGATGAGCGGGAGATCGACCCGCTGTCGGGCAATTCGGTCTTCAACGGGGTCCCGGTCCGGCTGGAACCGCTCGGTCATCAGATCCCGGTCTGACTCCCGCGTCGAGGCGCCCGCGAGCCGCCGAGCCAATAAAACGCACCAGGCATGGCAGTCTCGGCGATCGCGGGGTTACGGTGAATCCAGGACAAGCGGCCGCCTCTGAGGAGATGCGATGGAGGCCTGGGTCGTCTGGATGATCATTGCGGCCGTGCTCGGCGTGGCGGAGCTGGTCAGCTTGACGCTGTCACTCGGCCTGCTCGCGGTCGCGGCGCTGGCCGCCGGGGTCGTCGGAGTTCTCGGCCTGCCCCTTGCGGCTCAGGTGGGGGTGTTCGCCGCCGCCTCGGTCGCGGGACTCGTCGTCGTACGTCCGGTGGTCACCCGGCACATCCGGCAGCCGCCCCCGTTGCGGTCCGGAACGGCCGCCCTCGTCGGCCGCGAGGCGCTCGCGCTCACCGAGGTCTCCAGACGGGCGGGGCGGGTCCGGATCGGCGGCGAGGAGTGGACCGCCCGGCCGTACGACCCCGACGTCGTCATCCCCGAAGGCGCCGCAGTGGACGTTCTCGCGATCGAGGGCGTGACCGCTCTCGTTTATCCCCGGGAGTAGCCATGACCGACATCGCCGTCGCCGTGCTCATCGCTCTGATCGGTGCGATGGTCGTGCTGACCACCGCGGTGATGCGGGCCGTATGGATCATTCCGCAGGCGCGCGCCCGCAACGTCGAACGCCTGGGCCGCTACCATCGCACGCTCGAACCGGGCATCAGCTTCATCGTCCCGTTCGTCGACCGGGTCAAACCGCTGATCGATCTGCGCGAGCAGGTGGTCTCGTTCAAGGCCCAGCCGGTCATCACCGAGGACAACCTCGTCGTCTACATCGACACCGTGCTCTTCTTCCAGGTCACCGACCCGCGGGCGGCCGACTACGAGATCGTCGACTACATCAAGGCCATAGAGCAGCTCACCGCGACGACGTTGCGCAACGTCATCGGCACCCTGGACCTCGAGGAGAGCCTCACCTCGCGTGACCGGATCAACACCGCGCTGCGCGGCGTCATCGACGACGCCTCGGGCAAGTGGGGCATCCGGGTGACCCGGGTGGAGATCAAGGCGATCGAGCCGCCGCCGTCCATCAAGGACGCCATGGAGAAGCAGATGCGCGCGGAACGCGAGAAGCGCGCCGCCATCCTCACCGCCGAAGGACAGCGGCAATCCAAGATTCTCACTGCCGAAGGCGAGAAGCAGAGCGCGATCCTCAAGGCCGAGGGCAAGAAGCGGTCCCTGATCCTCGAAGCCGAGGGACAGTCCCAGGCGATCGAGGAGGTCTTCAGCGCGATCCACGACAACGACCCCGATCCGAAACTGCTGGCCTACCAGTACCTTCAGACGCTGCCGCAACTCGCGCAGGGCGAGGGCAACACGTTCTGGGTGATCCCGGGCGAGGTCACCTCGGCGCTGCGCGCGGTGTCGCAGGCCTTCGGCGGCTCGGGCGACGAGGCGCCCGAGGCGTCCGCCGAGCGGGTGGGGAGCAGGGGCGGGGCCGGCGGCCGCAGCCGCGCACGCGAGCGGGAGCAGGAGCGCGAGCGCGCCTCGGTCGAGTCGGGCGGCGGCCCGCAGGGGCTGGAGGCCGAGCAGGTCCACACCCCGCCGTTCGAGCTGGCTCCCGGCCTTTCGCCCGTGCAGCCGCCCGTGCAGCCGCCCGTCCGCGGCGAGGCCGCCGCGGACGCCCCCGCCGAACCGGCGGGGGAGGGTCTGGCCGAGCCCGCGGGGAACAGCGGATCGTCGAGAGAATCGGGGAAGAGACGCCCGACATAGGGAGGCAGGCGAGATCCGGCGGAGGCTGCGACAGGCCGCTGACCTGCGCGAACCTTTGCCTACTGTAACTAAGATGTATAAATCGTTTTCTTGACTCATTCGTGTTTAGGTGAGTACGTTGACTGCTGTGACCAGGAGGCCGTACCGATGACGCCCCTCGCAGCCCAGGAGCTGCGCGGTGCGGGGCTTCGGGTCACCGCCGCCCGCGTCGCGATCCTTGAAACCGTGCGGGCCGGCGACCACCTCGATGTGGAGGCCATCGCCGTCGGCGTACGCGACAAGGTGGGGCACGTCTCCACCCAGGCCGTCTACGAGGCGTTGCACGCGCTCACGGCGGCGGGTCTCCTGCAGCGGATCGAGCCGGCCGGAAGCCCGGCCCGATACGAGGGACGCGTCGGCGACAACCATCATCACCTGGTGTGCCGCCAGTGCGGAAGGATCAGCGACGTCGACTGCGCGGTGGGACACGCGCCGTGCCTGGAACCGATCAGCAACGCCGGTTACCAGGTCGAGCAGGCCGACGTCATGTACTGGGGCATCTGCCCGGACTGCCAAGGGGCAACGCGCGAATCCGAGCCGGCCGCGAAGCGGGCCCTGCCACGCTCCCCGCGACCCCGGCAGAGCGGAAACGAATGAGGCAAGGAGAAGTCGCACCATGACTGAACGCCCCGTGACCACGACCGACGCCGGTATCTCGGCGCCGAGCGACGAATTCTCGCAGTCCGTCGGGCCGAACGGCCCGCTGCTGCTGCAGGACCATTACGTCATCCAGAAGATGGCGCAGTTCAACCGCGAGCGCGTGCCCGAGCGCGTGGTGCACGCCAAGGGCGGTGGCGCCTACGGTGTTCTGGAGATCACCGAGGACGTCTCGCAGTTCACCAAGGCCGGCCTGTTCCAGCGGGGCAAGCAGACCGATCTGCTCCTGCGCTTCTCGTCCGTCGCCGGAGAGCTCGGCAGCCCGGACAGCGGCCGTGACCCGCGTGGCTTCGCGCTGAAGTTCTACACCGAAGAGGGCAACTACGACCTCGTCGGCAACAACACCCCGGTCTTCTTCATCCGCGACCCGCAGAAGTTCTCGGACTTCATCCACTCGCAGAAGCGCCGCGCCGACACCCATCTGCGCGACAACAACATGCAGTGGGACTTCTGGTCGCTGTCCCCGGAGTCGGCGCACCAGGTGACGCTCCTGATGTCCGACCGCGGCACCCCGTACAGCTGGCGGCACGTCAACGGCTACGGCTCGCACACCTTCCTCTGGTACAACGAGGCCGGCGCGAAGTTCTGGGTGAAGTACCACTTCAAGACCGACCAGGGCATCAAGAACTTCACGGGCGCCGAGGCCGACGCCATGGCCGGCAGCGACCCCGACCACCACATCCGCGACCTGCACACCGCCATCAAGAACGGTGAGTTCCCGTCCTGGACCGTGCAGGTCCAGATCATGCCGTTCGAAGAGGCCGCGGACTACCGGTTCAACCCGTTCGACCTGACCAAGGTGTGGCCGCACGGGGACTACCCGCCGATCACCATCGGCAGGTTCACGCTGAACCGGAACCCGCGGAACTACTTCGCCGAGATCGAGCAGGCCGCGTTCGAGCCGGCCAACATGGTTTCCGGCATCGCCGCCTCGCCGGACAAGATGCTGCAGGGTCGGCTGTTCTCCTACCCGGACACCCACCGGTACCGGATCGGCCCGAACTACCTGCAGCTCCCGGTCAACCGGCCGAAGTCGCCCGTCCACTCGTACAACAAGGACGGCGCCATGCGGTACGAGAACCCGAGCGACCCGGTGTACGCCCCGAACTCGGTAGGCGGCCCGGCGGCCGACCCGCAGCTGTGGGCGGGCGAGAGCTACGAGATCGCGGGTGAGATCATCCGCAGCGCCTACCGGCTGCACCCCGAGGACGACGACTTCGGCCAGCCGCGCGCGCTGTGGGAGAACGTCATGAACGACGTGGACCGCGACCACCTGGTGAGCAACATCGTCGATCACGCGTCGGCGCCCGAGGTCACGGCCGAGATGAAGCCGCGCGTCGTGGAGTACTGGCGCAACGTTCAGAAGGACCTCGGCGACCGCGTCGCCAAGGGCCTCGGCTGAGGCGGCGGCTGACACCGGCATCGCCGAGTATCGCCGAATGACGCGGTGACCACCTGACACCGCCTCCCGAGAGGGCGGCCGGACCCAGTGCCGGCCGCCCTTTGGCGTCTCGGACCCGCCTTGGGCCCGGCGCCCCAGGGCCCGCAGGCCCTGTTGACCCCGAACGCTCGTGCATAACGTCCGGGTCGTGACTGCCGCGCCGGGCGCACCCGGAACAGACCGTCACCGTGCGTCCGCTCCACCCGGCGACAGCGGTGAGGGGCCGGTGTCGTACGTGGTCGTCGTGGCACTGGTCGCGACCCTCGTCGGCGCCCTCGTCGCCCATGGACTTCCCGCCGTTCCCGATCGGATCAGCGCCGCCGTCTGTTCGGTGACCGGTGGACGGGACTGCGCTGCCACCAGCGGTGTCGCCGCACCGGGGGACACCGCCTCGCCAAGGGATCCCGCGGCCGCACCGGGCGATCGGGGCCGTCCGACCGGGCTCCCGGCGGATCCGGGGCCCGCCGCCGGCGACGGTGCCGACGATCGTCTGCAGAAGAACGACGGCAACTGCCGGCCCATTTTCGACAACTTCTGCGGGGCGGTCGACGGTGTCCGACTCGGTATCTGGGACGCGTCCAAGGACGTGTGGGGGTCGGTGACCCTCAACATCTGTCTCGCCGGGCTTTGCGGTTTCGAAAAGCTCCAAGAGAAGCAGTTGGCGATCCTTCAGTTGGTGACCCATCCCATCGACAGCGGCAAGGCCATGTGGAAGGACACGACCGAGCCGATCCGACACGATTGGGAGACCGGCCACGAGTACCGCGCCGTCAACCGGACCGTACCCACGATTCTCGGCATGGTCTTCGGCAGCCGTGGCCTCGGCGCGATCGGCAAGCTCGGCAAGGTACCGGACCCCGAAGGGGGCAAGGTGGATGGTCCCAAGGGGAAGGGCGACGAGGACGCGTCCGACAAGGGTGGTGCGCCGTCGGTGCGGCAGGTCGACCTGAAGAGTCCGGAGATGACAGAGCGCTTCCTGGCGGCTCCGGTCTTCCAGAAGAAGGCGATCGTCACGGTCGATACGGCCAAGGGCGGCGAAGAGATCACCACCTTCCGCCCTGACGGGTCGGTCGAGACCGTCAACATCGCGAAACCCGCAGACAAGATCATCACTAATCCGCCGCGCGATGGCCGTCCGGGTGAGCGTTACATCACCACGGCCGAGAACCTGAGCAAGCGCTATGACGACATCGGCGGCGGTCGCTACCGCGCCAAGGGCGTGCTGCGCGCCGTCCGCAACCCGTACGGCCAGGATGTCGAGATCGTCGCTCCGTGGGGTGAGCGGATGTCCGGTGAGCCGGACTGCTGGTTCGTCGCGCAGGTCGACCCGGCACATCCCGACGTGCTCACCGCCGACAGGTACATCATCTTCCCGAAGGCCTTCGCGGACGACTTCGAACCCTGGGCCGGTCCCACATCGTGAGCCGCTCGTACGAGGGCCGGTACGAGGACATGGGCGGCGGGCTCAGGAGGACGGCTTCGCGGGCTGGGCAGTGACGTCGGCGCAGCGACGCAGGCCCTCCCACTCGGTCTGCGCCTGCCGGGCCGCGGCGCCGGTCAGCGGCTGCGGTATCCCGCCCGAGATCACGGCGGGCGCCCAGTCGGCCTTGGTCACCTTCCCGCCGTCGAACGTGAGCGTGAGCACGCCGCTCTGCGCGGTGCGGCCGCTGGAGTTGTAGAACAGGAAGTTGCCCAGCCCGTAATGGACGTACTTGCCGTTGCGGAAGCCGCCGGCCTGCAGCACGTGCGCGTGGCTGCCGACGACCGCGTCGGCTCCCGCCTCGATGAGCCGCCCGGCGAGGTCGCGCTGCGCCGGGGTGGCGCAACCGTTCAGCTCCTGCCCCCAGTGCAGGTTCACGATCACGGTGTCGGTGGATTCGCCCGCCTGCCGCACGGCCCGCACCAGGCGGGGCACGTCCTTGGCCGAGGCCAGCCCCGCCTTGGCGTCGGTGGCGGTCCACGCCTGGATGAGGTTGTCGTCCAGCACCTGGGTGGCGCCGATGACGGCGACCTTGTTGCCCTTCACCGTCGCGACGTACGGCCGGTACGCCTCGGTGGCGTTGCCCCCGATGCCGACGGTCGGCAGGCCGGCCTGCCGACCCGCGGCGACCGAGTCGCGCAGCCCGGCCTCGCCGTAGTCCATCCCGTG
>NZ_JABVEB010000470.1 GCF_014323665.1 Actinomadura sp. HBU206391
TCGCGCGCTCGTGCGGCTCGAAGACGTTCGTGATGATCGAAAGGGTCTGCGGCATGATCGCGGCCCCGCCCAGGCCCATCGCCGCCCTGGCCCAGATGAGCTGCGCCGGGTCCTGCGCGTACGCCGAGAGCAATGACGCGATGCCGAACATCACCATGCCGGCGATCAGGATGCGCTTGCGGCCCAGCCGGTCGCCGATGACGCCGAAGGTGAAGAGCAGCCCGGCGAACACGAGCGTGTAGGAGTTGATCGACCACTCGAGCTCGCTCTGCGTCGCGCCGAGGCCGGCGCGCGGATCGGCGATCGTCTTGAGGGCGACGTTCAGGACCGTGTTGTCCAGGACGACGACGAGCAGGCTCACGACGAGAACGCCGAGGATGTACCACCGCCGGGGATTGGCGGCCGGCACAGGGGGTGCCACTGAATCCACGCTGCTCCTTTGACTGCGGAGATTAAACGATACGTATGCGTATCGTATTGATCCGAGCCTACGCCGCGCCGATAGCGATACGCAAACGTATCGTTTCTCGGGCGGTCGCCGGCGGGGTGCCTCCCGGAATCCCCGGGGGTACCGGAAGCGTTGTCAAAGTGGGATCATCGATCCCGTCCGGGGACGCCACCGTGGCGCCTCGAGACTGGAGGTTCTCGATGTCTGCTGTCGTCGTGCCCGACGCGCACGCCAACAACGCCAAGGCCGCCACCGACGCCCCGCCCACCGCTTCCGGTCAGCCGACCGCCCTCTACGGCGGCCAGTCCGGACGCCGGGTCACGGTGCGGGACATCGCCGCCGCAAAGCAGCGGCACGAGAAGTGGCCCATGCTCACCGCCTACGACGCCCTCACCGCGCGGATCTTCGACGAGTCGGGCATTCCCGTGCTCCTCGTCGGCGACTCCGCCGCCATGGTCGTGTACGGCTACGACTCCACCATCCCGGTGACCGTCGACGATCTGATCCCGCTCACCGCCGCCGTGGTCCGCGGCTCCAAGCGCGCCATGGTGGTCGCCGACCTGCCGTTCGGCTCCTACCAGGCCGGCGTGACGGAGGCGCTCGGCACCGCCACGCGGTTCCTCAAGGAGACCGGCGCGCACGCGGTCAAGCTCGAAGGCGGGCAGCGGATCCTGGCCCAGGCCGAGGCGATGGTCGCGGCCGGCATCCCGGTGATGGGCCACCTCGGGCTCACGCCGCAGTCGGTGAACACCTTCGGCGGATACCGCGTGCAGGGCCGCGGCGAGGCGGGCGAGCAGCTCATGGCCGACGCCAAGGCGCTGGAGGCCGCCGGGGCCTTCTCCGTCGTGCTGGAGTGCGTACCCGAGGATCTGGCCGCCCGGGTCACCGCGTCACTGTCGATTCCCACAATCGGCATCGGCGCAGGCCCCGACTGCGACGCCCAGGTCCTCGTCTGGCAGGACATGGCCGGGCTCACCCCCCGGACCGCCAAGTTCGTCAAGAAGTACGCCGACGTCGCCGGGGTGCTCACCGACGCGGCGAGGTCGTACGCCGAAGAGGTCGTCTCCGGGGCCTTCCCCACCGCCGCGCAGTCCTACCACTGAGACATGGCGCGCCACTGAGACACGGCGCCCGCGACGCCCGCCCCTGCGACGCGTGTCCGCAGGGGTGGGTGGCCGAGGCGGCTGCGACCGGCCCCGGGCGATCACGAACGGGCTCGGGCGACTACGAACGGGCCGCCACCGCTGCCAGGAACTCCTCGGGAGCCACCAGGCCCGGCGGGCGGCGGTCGCGCGCCATCTCGTTGGCCATGTGCCCCAGCAGTTCGTTGACGGGCGTCGGCACCCCGTACGTCCGCCCGAGCAGGACGATCTCGCCGTTGAGATAGTCCGTCTCCACGCTGCCGGTGGCCCGTTGAAGGCTCTGGACGGAGGAGCCGCCGAAGCGCCGCCGGCCGCCCACCGGCCGCACGTTGAGCACGTCGGCGTAGACGGTCATGTCCGCCTCGGCGAAATCGACGCCGGCCGCGTGGAAGCACGCCAGCCCCTCGGCCCGGGCCAGCGCCGCGATGTCGCGGGCGCCCTCCCCCGGCCCGCACACCACCTCGGCGGCGTTTCCCAGGTTGGTCAGCAGCTTGCCGTACTTGTACTGCATCACGTCGGGCCGGTGGGCGGAGCCGAAGCCTGCGTCGCGGAAGGCGCCCGCGATCGCGGGCGCCACGTCGTCGGTCCCCCCGGGATAGCGCCCGACGTCGAGCACACCGCCGACCGGCGCGGAGTACACCTGCACGACCCCGGGTCGCAGGTGGGCGGCCGGCAGGACCACGCACACGCCGTACACCCGGGCGAACGACCGCAGCGCGAGGCGCTCGTTCTCCACCCCGTTCTGCGCACAGGCGACGACGATGTCCGGCGGCGCCGAGGCGGCCAGAGCGCGGACGGCCTCGGCGGTGTCCTGTGTCTTCATGCCGAGCAGCACGACGTCGCCCGGCTCGTAGCCGAGCTCACTCGGGTGGCCGACCACCGGGATCCGCAGGCGGGCCGAGTCGTCCGGCGACTCCACCAGAAGCCCGCGATCGCGGATCGCGGTGCGGTGCGCGCCGCGCGCGATCAGTGTGACGTCGTGTCCCGCCTGGAACAGCCGGCCACCGATCACCCCGCCGATCGCGCCCGCCCCGTAGACGATGAACCGCATCGCACCTCCTGTCGCAGCGGGCACCCGCCGCCTCGACCCGCCGCGCCCTGCCTCGACCCGCCATCCGTCCCGCGCGGCGGCCGT
>NZ_JABVEB010000471.1 GCF_014323665.1 Actinomadura sp. HBU206391
GTCAGGGCATTAGCGTCCTATTACGTTCAAAATATTTTCGAAACATTTCGGGGGCCGCCATCTTAGTGATCGAGAGGAGACTGTCATGTCGATCCGTCTCGGGCTCCACCGGCGCACTGGCCCCGGCGTCGGCGCACGCTCGGTCCTGGCCGGTGCCGTCGTGGCCACGCTGCTTTTCGGCACGACGGCGGCCAACGCGGGCCCTGGATCGGCCACGCGGGCGGACGATCTCGACGGCCTGCGTGGTCTCGCCGCGAAGCGCGGACTGCTGATCGGTTCTGCGGTCTACAACCCCCCGCTCCTCGGCGACGCGCGCTACCGCGCTCTCCTCGCCCGCGAGTTCTCCGCCGTGTCGCCGGGAAACGTGATGAAGTGGGACACGGTCGAACCCGAGCGCGGCATGGTGGATCTCACCGCGGCCGACCACATGATGCGGTTCGCGAGCGGCCACCGGCAGATCGTGCGGGGCCACACCCTCGTCTGGCACAACCAGCTCCCCTACTGGCTGACGCAGAAGACCTGGAGTGACGCGGATCTCGCGACGATCCTCGAGAAGCACGTCAAGGAGGAGGCGGCGAAGTTCCGTGGCCGCGTCTACGCCTGGGATGTGATCAACGAGCCGTTCAACGAGGACGGCACCTGGCGCGAGACCATCTGGTACAAGGCGCTCGGGCCCGGCTACGTCGCCAAGGCGCTCCAGTGGGCGCACGAGGCCGACCCGCGCGCCAAGCTGTACCTCAACGACTACAACCTCGAGTGGAACACCGCCAAGGCCGACGCGATGTACGCACTCGTCAGCGACCTGCGTGAGCGCGGGGTGCCGGTCCACGGCGTCGGGTTCCAGGGCCATCTCGGCATCCAGTACGACTATCCCGCGCCGGTCATCGACCACCTCCGGCGGTTCACCGGCCTCGGCCTGGACGTGGCCATCACCGAGGCCGACGTGCGGATGCCGCTACCGGTCACCGACGCCAAGCTCGCCACCCAGGCCGACTACTTCGGACGGCTGCTGAGCGCCTGCCTCGCGGTGCGCAGGTGCGTCTCCTTCACGATCTGGGGCCTCAGCGACGCCCACTCCTGGGTCCCCGGCGTGTTCGCGGGGCAGGGCGCGGCAACCCCGTACGACCATGACCTCCGGCCGAAGCCGGCCTATGCCGAGCTGCGCGAGGCACTGCGCCATCGGGTGGCGGGAAGCGAGCGGTGAACCGCGTCCGCCTGGCGCTCACCGGTTGCGGCCGCAGGGGCGTGATCCTGCTGCTCGGCCTGCTGATGTCGGCCGGTGCGGACGCGGCCCTGAGCGCGCCGCTGCGCCCTGGCGCCTACCGGCTTCGGCACCCTCCACGGGCACGGTGACCGTCTCGGCGAACGGCACCACGACCGCCCGTTCCTGATCGATGCGCCGCCGGCCGCAGGGTTCTTGCCCTGAGCCGCGGCCGGCGGCGCATCCCCTGCCGCGGTCGCCGGCGAACCGGGGTCCGCCTGATCCCGCGCCGCGTCATCGGCGCCCCCGGCCCGAACCGTCACCCGATCCGCAGTCATCACGAACATTTTAGTGATCAGCTGAACCATCCGACGCTCCCGTCCCGTACTGCCTGCCGACCGGGTCACGAAGAGCGGACCCCCCGCCCGGCCGCACCGGCCGCGAAACCCGGGAAGCGGAAGGAACGATCATGGGAAGCAGACGAGGAGCCGTGTCGGTGGCGGCCACGGTGGCTGCGGCCGGGACGTTGCTCGCCGCATGCGGCGGATATGGCGGCGGTGGCGACGGCTACGACAACGCCTCGGCGCAGGACGGCGCCAAGAAGCCGGCGGCCGCTCCGCAGAACACCGCACTGGCGGTCGCCGCGAACAGTCGCCTCGGCAATATCGTCGTCGATGGCGAGGGCCGTACCCTCTACCGCTTCGACGAGGACACCGCCTCCCCGTCGTCGTCCAACTGCGAGAACGCCTGTGCCACGGCATGGCCCCCGGTCTTCGTCGGCGAGAAGATCGCAGTGCGGAAGGGGCTCGACTCCTCGCTGGTCGGCAAGGTCAAGCGCGCCGACGGCAGCTTCCAGGTGACGCTGGGCGGTTGGCCGCTGTACCGCTTCGCCAAGGACACCAAGGCCGGCGACACCAAGGGGCAGGGCGTCAGCGGCACCTGGTTCGTGAGCGCGCCGACCGGCAAGAAGGCCACCGTCGCGGCGGCCAAACCTGCCAAGAAGAAGCCGGCCACGCCGCGTTGGACGGGCAAGAACACCATCAAGGTCGTCGACGACGACCAGCTCAGCAAGATCGTCGTCAACGGGGCGGGCCGCACGCTCTACCGCTTCGACAAGGACACCCGCTCCGCCACCCCCGGCAAGTCCAAGTCCAACTGCCTCGGCGCCTGCGCGAAGGCCTGGCCACCGGTCAAGTTCACCGCGTCGCTGAAACTCCAGGGCGTCGACCGCAAACTCATCGGCAACATCATGCGCGCCGACGGCATCTGCCAGCTGACCCTCGGCGGCTGGCCGCTGTACACCTACGCCAAGGACACCAAGGCCGGCGACACCAAGGGGCAGGGCGTCGGCGGCACCTGGTTCGCCAGCACCGCGACCGGCAAGAAGGCCCAGGCCGACGCCGAGACCGAGGACACCGGCGACGACTACGGCTACTGAGCCGGTACGGCTCCCTGTCCTTCTCCGATCGCGAGCGGCGGGGGGCGGCGTGCGACGCCCCCGCCGCTCCCC
>NZ_JABVEB010000472.1 GCF_014323665.1 Actinomadura sp. HBU206391
AGGAGAGCAATGCTTGAAACCTGTGGATCTGCCGGGAAGGGGTGTACCTTCCCGGATCACTTAGCAGGTTCTCCAAGCAGGCCGACGTTGCAGCGTCGGCTGGGAAGGTACACCCGATGCTCACCGTAGTCCCGGACCCGTCCGGCCGCGATCAGTCCGACGAGACGTCTCCGGCGGCCTCGTTGATTGATGAGATCGTGCGGGAGGGCGCCCGCCGGATGCTGGCCGAGGCGTTGCAGGCCGAGGTGGATGCCTACATCGCCCAGTTCGCCGACCAGCGTGACGAGCGGGGTCGGCGTCTGGTGGTCCGTAACGGCCATCACCAGCCTCGTGAGGTGCTGACCAGCGCGGGTGCGGTCGAGGTGAAGGCGCCGCGGGTGAACGACAAGCGCGTCGACACGCAGACCGGTGAGCGCAAGCGGTTCTCCTCGGCGATCCTGCCGCCCTGGTGCCGCAAGACCCCGAAGCTGACCGAGGTGTTGCCGCTGCTGTACCTGCACGGCCTGTCCAGCGGGGACTTCGTGCCCGCGCTAGGCCAGTTCCTCGGCTCGACCGCCGGGCTGTCGGCCTCGGTGATCACCAAGCTGATCGGGCAATGGAAGGCCGAGCAGCGCACCTTCGCCGAGCGTGACCTGTCGCAGGTCGACTACGTCTACCTGTGGGCCGACGGTGTGCACGTCAACATCCGGCTGGAAGAGCACGGGCTGTGCCTGCTGGTGATGATCGGGGTCCGTGCTGATGGCCGCAAGGAGCTGGTCGCGCTGGCCGACGGCTACCGCGAGTCCACCGAGTCGTGGGCCGACCTGCTGCGCGACTGCGCCCGGCGTGGCATGCGTGCTCCGGTGCTGGCGGTCGGTGATGGTGCGCTGGGGTTCTGGACTGCGCTGCGCGAGGTGTTCCCGCAGGCCAAGGAGCAAAGGTGTTGGTTTCACAAGATCGCTAACGTCCTTGGGTCGCTCCCCAAGTCGGCGCACCCGGGGGCGAAGAAGGCCCTGGCCGAGATCTGGAACGCCGAGGACAAGGACCACGCGCTGAAAGCGGTCCAGGCGTTCCACGCGGCCTACGGCGTCAAGTTCGCAAAGGCCGTCGCCAAGGTCACCGACGACCTGGACGAGCTGCTGGCCTTCTACGACTTCCCGGCCGAGCACTGGATCCACCTGCGCACGACCAACCCCATCGAGAGCACCTTCGCCACGGTCAGGCATCGGACCAAGGTCACCAAGGGGCCGGGCTCACGGGCCGCCGGCCTGGCCATGGCGTTCAAGCTCATCGAGTCGGCCCAGGCCCGCTGGCGCGCCGTGAACGCTCCCCACCTGGTCGCCCTCGTCCGCGCCGGTGCGACCTTCGCGGGCGGCAAGCTCGTCGAACGACCCGACGACAAGCCCCAACCCGAAGCAGCCTAAAAGATCTTGATCCACAGGTCTTGACTATTGCTCCATCCTCAAACGCGCCGGCCTTGGCCCAGCACCACGGCGCAGCGGCTCCACCTGGGGACAGTTTCTGAACGCGCAGGCCGAAGGGATCATCGCCTGCGACCTGTTCCACGTCGACACTGCATTCCTCAAGCGGATCTATGTGCTGTTCTTCGTCGAGCACGCCACCAGGCTCGTGCACATCGCAGGGGCCACGGCGAACCCGACGGGTGCGTGGGTCGCTCAGCAGGCCAGGAATCTGGTCATGGACCTGGGCGACCGAGCCGAACAGCTCCGGTTCCTCATCCGGGACCGCGACGCGAAGTTCACCGGTGTCTTCGATGAGGTGTTCACCTCGCTCGGTGTCCGGGTGATCCGGACACCGGTCCGTGCACCGTGGGCGAACGCAATCGCCGAACGCTGGGTCGGGACCGTACGGCGGGAATGCACTGACCGGCTCTTGATCTACAACGAGCAGCACCTTCGTCGGGTGCTCACCGCTTACGAGCGTCATTACAACACCCACCGCCCGCACCGGGCACGAGACCGGCGACCGCCCCAACCACCGCCACCAACGGGGACTCCTACCGATCTGAATCACATCCGGCTCAAACGCCGCCAAGCCGTCGACGGCCTGATCAACGAGTACCGGAACGTGGCATAGCACCTGTGGAAAACCGCAGGTCAGTACCTAGAACCGGGTTTCCGCACCCCACAGGTGCTACGCCGGGGCAACTTCACCCGCTGGTCCTGGCGTCCCGCCTGGGATGGCGACCCCGACAACACCGATCCGCAGGAGCGCATCTCGCCGGTGCTGGCGGGCTTCACCTTCCACGAAGGCCACCACACCCACCGCACGTGGTTGTCCGATGACGGCATCTCCGACATCGGCCGCGCCGCGCGGCTCGGGCACAAACTGCCGGGGATGGCCGAGGTCTACGAACACCTCACACCCGAGACCAAGCAGCGTACGCTGAAGGTGCTGCAGGCCCGCTGGGAGACATCCATCACCCAGCTGACCAGCGGCGAGCGCGCGAAGCTCCTGACCATCGTCCCTTCCAAGCTCCGTGACAGCATCACCCAGCGTGACGGGGAAGCGGGGAGGGTGGAGGCGGGCGGTAGCGCTCAACCGAAGATGATCTCCAATATATCTCCAGAAACAGCATGAGACCCCATCCCCGCGATGGGGGACAGGGCCTCTGACCTGCACAAACTGTGGTGGGCGATACTGGGATTGAACCAGTGACCTCTACCGTGTCAAGGTAGCGCTCT
>NZ_JABVEB010000473.1 GCF_014323665.1 Actinomadura sp. HBU206391
GTGCTCGCGATCGTCCATGGCTTGCTCGCCGGACGTCAGCCGGCCATCTGGGTGACCTGGAGCTACCTGGTCTGCGTGGCAGGCGTCGGGGTCGCCCTGCTGGCCAGGGGCGTCGTGACGGTCCGCCCGCTCGGTGCCGAGGAGGAGCTGCCACAGGAGTCCCGGTCCAAGGCCGCGAAGCGCTCGGCCGCCCGCGCGGCGAGCCGCTCCGCGCAGCAGAACTCCGACAAGCGGGTCAAGGTGCCCCGGTGACCGGTCCGACGCTCATGGGCCCGATGGTCACGCACGTCGATGCACCCCGGTTGACGCTGGGATTCGACCGGTTCGAACGGCTCGACCTGGACCGGCACCGCGCGGTGCACGGGCGGCTCTACGAACCCCGGCTCAGCAAGCTGATGGCGATGGCCGACCGGGTCGACCTGCGCGGACGGGGCGGCGCGGCCTTCCCCTTCGCCCGCAAACTCAGGGCGGTCGGCCGGCACGTGACAGCGGGCGGCGGAATCGCGGTGGTGGTCAACGCCGCCGAGGGCGAGCCCGGAAGCTCGAAGGACCATGTGCTGCTGACCCGCGCTCCGCACCTGGTGCTCGACGGTGCCGTCATCGCGGCGCACGCCCTCGAGAGCAGAGAGATCATCATCGCGGTGGCGGGGAAGGGGCCCGCGCAGCGTTCGATCCGCGCCGCCATCGCCGAGCGCAAGCTCCCTGTGCGCCTGGTCGAACTTGAGGAACGGTTCATCTCGGGAGAGAGCGGCGCGGTGGTCCGGGCGGTCAACGGCGAGCCGGCGGTGCCGCCCGGCCGCAAGGTCCGCACCGCCGACTTCGGAGTCGGCGGCAGGCCCACGCTGCTGTCCAACACCGAGACCTTCGCCCAGCTCGCGGTGCTCACCTCGCTGGGCGTGGATCTGTACGCGGGCGTCGGCACCCGCGCCGAGCCGGGCACCGTCCTGATGACGGTGGGCGGGAGCACGGTCGTGGAGACCCCCACCGGGACCCCGCTGGGCACGGTCCTGGAGCGGTGCGGCACGACGCCTGGGCAGGGAGTGCTGGTCGGCGGCTACCACGGCGGCTGGCTTTCGCCCGAGACGGCGAAGCACGTGCCGGTCTCGCGGGCGGGGCTCACCGCCGCCGGCGGCACCTTGGGAGCGGGGATCGTGCTGCCCCTGTCGCCAGGGACGTGCCCGCTCGGCGAGGTCACCCGGATCACGACCTACCTCGCGGCGGAGTCGGCCGGCCAGTGCGGGCCCTGCCGACTCGGGCTGCCCGACGTCGTACGGGCGCTGAACGCACTCGCCGACGGCAGTGGCGGACCCGAGGGGGTGCGCCGCGCCGCGAGCATCGGCCGCGGCCGGGGAGCGTGCTCGCACCCCGATGGCACGGCCAGATTCGCGCTGTCGGCGATCGAGGTGTTCGAGCAGGACCTGCTTGTGCACGAGGTCCGTGGCGGATGCGGGCAGCCGGTGCGGGGCTTCCTGCCCCTGCCGATGGTCGAGGGCGGCGACAGCAGGCTGGCCGTCGACTGGACGCGCTGCGACGGGCACGGGCTCTGCGCTCACCTGGTCCCCGAGATGATCCGGCTGGACCGCAACGGCTACCCGATCGTGCTCGACACGGCGATTCCCGCCTGGGTCGAGGGCAACGCGCGGCGTGCGGTGTCGATGTGCCCGGCCCTCGCCCTGCGTCTCATGACTCCGAACGCCCGGACCGACAGGAAGAATTGATGGTACGGAAACGATGGCGCCCGGTCGGGCGCAAGCATCCGATGAAGCGGCGCAGCAGGATCTGGCTGGCCGCCCCCGTGGTCATGATCCTTCTCGCGGTCGGCTACGTGATCCTCCGCCCGCCGGTCTACCCGGCGGACGGCCAGACCGCGGAGAGCCGTCCGGGCGGGCGGGTCGAGACCCGCTACGGCCCGATGGAGGACTCCGACCGCGACCTGCTCGTCAAGGTCCGGCAGGCCGGTCTCTGGGAGGCGCCGACCGGGCAGCAGGCGCAGCAGCGCGCGAGCAGCCCGAAGGTGAAGGAGGTCGGCGCGCACCTCGCGATCGAGCACGCCGAGCTCGACGCCGACGTCCGCAAGGTCGCGGACCAGCTCGGCGTCGTGCTGCCGACCCGGGCCTCCGGCCAGCAGGAGGCGTGGATGGCTGAGCTGTCGGCGCTGCGCGGTGCCCCCTACGACCGCCTGTTCGTGCACAGGCTCCGGGTCGCTCACGGCAAGGTCTTCGCGATCATCGCTCAGGTGCGAGCGAGCACCGGGAACAGCGTGATCCGCGCCTTCGCCGAGCGCGGCCTCAAGATCGTCGCACGGCACATGCAGTATCTGGAGAGCACCGGGCTCGTCGACTTTCCGCGTCTTTACCGCGATGTCCATTGAACCCGGATTCCGGTGAACCCGTACTACCTCTCTTACGTACCCATTGGTGATCCCCGTCGGATCTGCAATGGAGGCGGAAGGAGTGTGGTGCCGTACCGAAAGCGCATCGGCGGCATGGTGAGACCCACTACCCGAATGTCGCCGAGTTCGTGACCCAGGATCGGTGGTGCGGGCTGCGATTCTCCCGTCCCGAGGGTCCACGGGATCCGCGCCTCGATGTCGGTCAAGGCGAGTCCTACCTCTTCCCCCAGGCAGGGTGGCCAGTTGAGTCGCGGCGAGTCCAG
>NZ_JABVEB010000474.1 GCF_014323665.1 Actinomadura sp. HBU206391
GAGATCATGCGAAGAAGGACCTTCATCACCACCGCCGCGGCGCTCGCGGCGGCCGGCCTGCCGACCGGGGCGTTCGCGGCGACCGGCCTGCCCGCGGCGCCGGCGAACGCCGCCGCGCGGCGTGACGGCACCACCGACCGGAACGCTCACGCTCTGGTACGACAGGCCCGCCTCGGACTGGGAGTCCGAGGCACTGCCGATCGGGAACGGCGCCCTCGGCGCCATGATCTTCGGTGGGATCGGCCAGGAGCGCGTGCAGTTCAACGAGAAGTCACTGTGGACCGGCGGGCCGGGGGAGGACCCCGCCCACACCGGCGGCGTGTGGGAGTCGCCACGGCCGACGGCGCTCGCCGAGGCGCGCAGGCTCCAGGTACTCGCCGAGGGCGGCACCCGCACCGACGCGGCCGACCACGTCACGGTCACCGCCGCCGACGCGGTGACGCTGCTGCTCACCGCCGGCACCGACCATGTCCATCGCCTCTCCGACTACAAGGGCGACCACCCGCACGCCAGGGTCACCGCCAGGCTCGACGCCGCGGCCGCGAAGCCGTACGGCAGGCTGCTCGCACGGCACGAGGCCGACTACCGGGAACTGTTCGGTCGGGTCCGGCTCGACCTCGGGCAGCGGCCGCCGACCGTGCCGACGGATCAGCTGCTGAAGGCGTACACGGGCGGCTCGAGTCCCTCGGAGCGCGCGCTCGAGGCGCTGATGTTCGCGTACGGCCGGTATCTGCTGATCAGCTCCTCGCGGGCGGGCTCGCTGCCGGCCAACCTGCAGGGGGTGTGGAACAAGGACACGTCGGCGGCGTGGAGCGGCGACTACCACCCCAACATCAACCCGCAGATGAACTACTGGCCGGCGGAGGTCACCAACCTCACCGAGACGACCGGCCCGCTCTTCGAGTTCATCGACGGACTCCGGCCGCGCGGGCGGCAGAGCGCCAAGGTGATCTTCGACGCCGACGGATGGGTGGTGAACAACGAGACCAACGCGTTCGACTTCACCGGCGTGCACGACTGGCCGACGGCGTTCTGGTTCCCCGAGGCGGCGGCGTGGCTCACCCGGCATCTGTGGGAGCACTACGAGTTCACCGGCGACCGGGCGTTCCTGCGGAGCAGGGCCTACCCGATCATGCGGGAGGCCGCGGAGTTCTGGCTGGACTTCCTCGTCGCCGATCCGCGCGACGGCACGCTCGTGGCGGTGCCGTCGTACTCGCCCGAGCACGGCAAGTTCACCGCCGCGACGTCGATGTCGCAGCAGATCGTGTGGGACCTGTTCACGAACGTGCTGGCGGCCGGCAAGGTGCACGGCGGCGACACCGCATTCCGGGCCGGGCTCGGGCGTGCGCTGTCGAAGCTCGACCCCGGGCTGCGGGTCGGGTCATGGGGTCAGCTGCAGGAGTGGAAGGAGGATCTCGACGACCCGGCCGACACCCACCGGCACGTCTCGCATCTGTACGCGCTACATCCCGGCAGCCAGATCTCCCCGGTCACCACCCCGGCGTACGCCCAGGCGGCGAAGGTGTCGCTGACCGCGAGGGAGGGCGACGGCTCCGGCTGGGCGCCCGGGTGGAGCCGGTCGTGGAAGACCGGTTTCATGGCCCGCGGTTGCTACACCCGTACGGTGATCGCCGCGTGGGACTGGCGGAACGGCGCCTTCACCCGGCGCTGGACCTTCGACTCGAGCAGCTCCACCAACACCGGCAGGGGCTATGACGGGCAGGGCAACCACCAGTTGTCGGTCGCCGACGTCGACCAGGACGGCCGGGACGAGATCGTCTACGGCGCGATGGCGGTCGACGACAACGGCAACGGCCTGTGGACCACGAGGAACGGCCACGGCGACGCGATGCACGTCGGCGATCTGAATCCCAGTCGTTCCGGCCTCGAGGTCTTCAAGGTCGGCGAGGACGCCAGCAAGCCCAGCTCGTGGCTCGCGGACGCGCGTACCGGTCAGATTCTCTGGAGCACCCCGGCCAGCGGGGACAACGGCCGCGGAGTGTCCGGCGACATCTGGGCCGGCAGCGCCGGCGCCGAATCCTGGTCCGCCGCCGTCGACGGTGTCCGCAGCCCCTCCGGATAGGTCGTCGGCCGCAGGCCCTCGTCGATCAACTTCCTGGCCTGGTGGGACGCCGACCCGGTCCGTGAGCTCGTCGCCGCCACCAGGATCGACAAGTACGGGGACCGGCGGTGAGACCCGGCTGCTGACCGGCTCGGGAGTGGCCTCGAACAACGGCACCAAGGCGACCCCCGCGCTGTCGGGCGACCTCCTCGGCGACTGGCGTGAGGAGGTCGTCTGGCGGACCAGCGACAACACCAGGCTGCGGATCCACACGACCAGGGACGTGACCGACCGCAAGATCTTCACGCTCCTGCACGATCCGCAGTACCGGGTCGCGCTGGCCTGGCAGAACACCGCCTACAACCAGCCGCCGCACCCGAGCTTCTTCATCGGCAACGGAATGGCCGCCCCGGCCCAGCCGGCGATCTACGTCCGCTAGGCGCGATGACCCGCAGGCCC
>NZ_JABVEB010000475.1 GCF_014323665.1 Actinomadura sp. HBU206391
GTGCTGCGGCCTTGGAGGCCACTACGCCACACGGCACTGTCCGACCCGGCCGGTTACGGCCGGCTCGTCGGCGACCATGACGGTCTGTCGCGGCTCGCAGGGCTGTTCTCGTTCGCGGCGTACTCCAGGCGCACGATCGACGGCGAAGGACTCCGACACGTGGTGGGAACGGCGTCTTCACGCCGAGATGCGGGACTGGCTGCGTCCGGTCACGTATGCCCGGACGCTCTTCCTGATCGGCAGCCGGGACGCCTTCGCGGCGGCTGCAACCGATCTCGAGGCCGCGGCAGGCTGGGGGCCGAGGCAGCCGAACATCCGCAAGGGGGACTCGACCCTCATGAGCACGCTCACGTGGAATCTCGAGCCCGATCCCAGCATCCACCGGCCGGAGATCGACGTCTGTGGCGTACCCGCCGTATGCTCACTTCCGGTGGCCGAACGCGCCTGCCGCCGGTCGGCGCGGCCGCGATGAACTGACGATGCACGCGCCCGCAGTCGGCCACAGTCGGCCGCGCCCGAAGCGTACGTAGGTAGAAGCGATGACGTACTACGAGGACCTCAGTACCTACGACTACCTCGGCGGCGAAGAGGTGATTTCAAGCGCGAACGGCTTCATCGTCTTCGAGCCCGCGTACACGCGCCTCAACGTCGGCTGGCTGGACGCCGAGCGGCCCTTCCCGCAGGGAACGTCGCAGGACGAGTTGGTCTCCGCTCTTCTCTGGGTCACGAGCGGCCAGACGATCAACCTCACGCGAGGATGGCACTGGTGCGGCTTCTGCTTTGACGAGGGCAAGGAGGTCACGGGCAACGGAGAGGTGAGAGTGCCCGGCGGATCCGGAATCATGTACGCCGCTCCCGTCATGATCAGCCATTACGTAGCAGAACACCGATATGCGCCCCCTGACGCGTTCGTCACCGCCGTGCTGGCCTACATGACGACCGGCGACCACTTGGACGAGCCATCGTGGATTCCCGCCGACGCAGAGCGCGCACTCTTCTGAGATGCGGCCGGCCCAGCCGCTGAGCGCCACACTGCCGAGCAACATCACCGGGTCGGCGTATCGGGGCCCGGCCCCAGGCGTGTGGCCAGTCCACGAAGACGACACGGTCGGCGGTGAGCAGGACGTTAGCCGTTCCGTCAAGTCGGTGACGGCGTCGAGCACCCGCTCCAGTTCGGCCGCACGCCACGGCTGTACGGGAAGCGCCCCATCAATGTCCTCGAAGACCAGCGCCACCCACTCGCCATCGTGTCGTTCCATACTGGTGCGATGCACTGAAACGGTCTCCGAGGAAGGGTGTCAGGCAGCATGGCGACGAATTCTCGAATCAAGCCCGTTGAGCGTGCCACCAACAGATCGTGGGACGAGTGGCTGAAGTTCATGGACGGCATCGGTGCCGAGAACCTCGACCATAAGGAAATCGCGCTCAAGGTGTACGAAGAGCTCGACGGCACCATTGACCGGCTCGGCTGGTGGACTCAGGCGGTGACGGTGGCATACGAGCAGTACATCGGCCGGCGGATCCCCGGACAGCGCCCCGACGGAACCTTCCAGATGAGCGTGAGCAAGTCGACGAAGCTCAGCATGGAAGAACTGATGGACAAGTGGAAGGATTTCGCCGCCAAGGACAAGACCGTGCAGGGCGTCATCGTCGACGGAGATCTGCGGGTCAGCGGCACGGACCGGCGCATCACCTGGCGAACCAAGGCCAAGGACGGCTCCTCCGTGATCGTCACCAGCGAGCCGAAGAAGAACGGAACCGCCTCGATCGTGGCGGCCCAGATCGGACTGCAGACACTCGAATTGAACGACGATGCAAGAGAAAAGTGGGCGTCCATCGTCAAGCGTTTCCTGGATAGCGTCTAGCGCTACGTGAATGAAACTGACCCCAGAGCAGCAGCGGGCTCACCGGGCGAGTTCGGCCGGTTCATCCAGCCGCGTCAACTTCCGCGGATTTGCCACCACGTAGATCCGGGTGACCCGCCCGTTCTCCACGACGAGGCTCACCGCGGCCAGGTCGCCTTCGACCTCGATCCGGCCCGCAGGCGCGCCGTTGAGCCACACGGTCGTCATCTCGAACGCGGCCACCACCCGGTTCAGGAGCGTGAGCAACTTCGCCACTCGCTCGGCCCCGTGGATCGGAGCCCGAGAGGCGGCCACAATCCCGCCGCCATCGGCGATGAGGACCACGTCCGGCGCCATGATCTCCATCAGCTCCTGCAAGTGCCCGGTTCGCAGCGCGACCAGGAACCGCTCCACCACTGCCTGCTGCTCCGACCGGCTCACCTGCACCCGCGGCCGGCGAGCCGCCACATGCTCGCGTGCGCGCCGCGCGATCTGCCGAACCGTGGCCGCGGACTTCCCGGTGGCCTCGGCGATCTCGCCGTACGGCATCTCGAAGACCTCGCGGAGCACGAACACCGCCCGCTCCGTCGGCCCGAGCGTTTCCAGCACGGTCAGCATCGCGATCGAGACGCTCTCCGCGAGTTCGATGTCCTCGGCGATATCGGGGGTGG
>NZ_JABVEB010000476.1 GCF_014323665.1 Actinomadura sp. HBU206391
CCCTACGCGCCCGGCGCCGCCGCGAGGTGCGCCGACCTCGTGAGCCTGGACGGGCGGCCCTGGGAGGCGTGCGCGCGCACGTTCCTCAAGGACGCGATGGCCGAACTGGCCTCCGACGGGGCCACCCTGCGGGCCGCCTTCGAACCGGAGTTCACCCTCGGCCGCCGCGTTCCGGGCCCCCCGGGCGAGCCGGACCGGCTGCAGCCGCTCGACGACAGCGCCTGCTACTCCGCGACCGGTTTCCACGTCGCGCACGAGTTCGCGCTGGAACTCGTGCGGGCCCTCCAGGCGCAGGGGCTGGAGCCCGAGCTCTACTACCCCGAGTACGGGCACGGTCAGCAGGAACTGTCCATCCGGCACGCACCCGCGCTGCGCGCGGCCGACAACCACGTGCTCTACCGCGAGACGGTACGGGCCCTGGCGTTCCGGCAGGGTCTGTGGGCGTCCATGGCCGCCAAACCCATTCCCGACCAGATCGGCAACGGGTGCCATCTGCACGCCTCGCTGTGGTCGCTCGACGGGTCCCGCAACCTCTTCCACGACGCCGGTGACGCCTACGGCCTCTCGGAGACCGGCTACCACTTCATCGGCGGCCTGCTGCGTCACCTGCCCGCGCTCATGGCGTTCACGGCGGCGACGGTGAACAGCTACCGCCGGCTGGCGCCGGGCGCGTGGTCGAGCGCCTACGCCTGTTACGGCATGGACAACCGGGAGGCGGCCGTCCGCATCTGCTCGCCCATGAGCGACGACGTGGCCGGCTCGACGAACCTGGAGCTGAAACCGTCGGACTCCGGCGCCAACCCGTATCTGGCGCTGGGCGCCTACATCCACGCCGGCCTGGACGGGGTGCGCAACAGGACCGACCCCGGCGCGGCCGTGGGCGTAGACCCGGCCACGCTGACCGGCGAGGAGCGGGACCGGCTGGGCGTACGGCGCCTGCCGGCGTCCCTGGCGGAGTCACTGGACGCGCTCGAGGAGGACGCGCTGCTCATGGACGCGCTGGGCCCGCTGCGGCGCGAGGCCTACCTGGCGGTCAAGCGCTCCGACATCGCGGAGTTCGCCGAGCACGACGCCGCCTTCGAGTGCTTCCGCCACTTCGTCACGTTCTGAACGGGCTCAGGAATCGAGCTCGACCACGACCTTGACGTCATCGCGGCCCGGCTCCAGGGCCTCCGCGGCCCGGTCGATCGGCAACCGCCGGGTGATGAGCCGTTCCAGCCATGAGAGGTCGGCTCTGGCGAGGGCGTCGGCGGCCATCTCGTAATGGCGCTTGTTGGCGTTGACCGTGCCGAAGACGACGTCGTTCTCCAGCACGAGCTCGCGGATGACGGCCCCCGCGTCGATCTCGACCTTGTGGCCGGGCGTCGAGACACCCGTCAGGCAGACGATGCCTCCGGGTGCGGTCGCGCCGAGCGTGTCGGCCATGACCCGCGGCACGCCGGTGGCCTCGACGATGACGTCGGGTTCCACCTCGCGGGCCACGTGGGGCAGCCCACCCGCGTGATAGACCGCGCCGAGATCGCGTACGAGGTCGGGTTTGACCCCCGAGGCGCGGCGCCCGAGCACATGCACCTCGAGGCCGCGCTGGGCGCCGAGCAGGGCGGCCAGCAGCCCGATGGGCCCGGGGCCGACGACCAGCACGCGAGCCGGGTCGAACCAGGACCGCGAGCCGATCCGCTCGATGTGGTCCCACGCCTTGGCGACGACCGTGGTCGGCTCCATCAGCACGCCGACCCGCTCGAGCGCCGGGTCGACGCGTACCGCGTAGTCGGCCTCGACCGTCCACCGCTCCGCACCGTAGCCGTGCAGTTCCTTGATCCCGCGTTCGGTGTACCGCCCATTGCGGCACATGTCGAACTCGCCCCGCTCGCACGCCGGGCACGGGACCGGATCCGGCCGCCGGACGATCCCGGCGACGAGGTCGCCCGCGGCGAAACCGCTGCCGGGCGGGGCCTCTCGCACCCGTCCGAGCGACTCATGCCCGAGGATCAGCCGGTCCTCCCCCGGCGGCGCCCAGCCGTACTCCCCGGAGGCGATCTCACGATCCGTGCCGCAGACGCCGAGCGCCAGTCCGTCGACGAGAAGCTCGCCCTCGCCCGGCACCGGTTCCTCCACGTCGGTGACCGTGAAAGACCCTTCCTTCATCGGCATGACCGTCAGAGCACGCATGATCGTTCCCCTCCCGCAGGACGTGGCGTCCTCACGGCGACATGTCCGTATTCCGCGAAGGCAAACGACGCCACCGTAGACTCGGCATCATGATCTCTCCTCTTCGCCGCGCACTCGTCACCGTCCCGTTCGCCCTCCTGGCCCTCGGCACCGTCACCGGGTGCGGCGGGGAGGGCACCGACACCAGTTGTTCGCTCAACTCCTGCACCGTGACGTTCGACCGCGGGGTCGACGCGAGCGCCTCCATCCTCGGGGTCAAGGCCGAGCTGGTGGGAGTGAAGGGCAACCAGGTCACGCTCAATATCGCCGGCCAGAACGTGACCGTCCCGGTCAACGGAGAAC
>NZ_JABVEB010000477.1 GCF_014323665.1 Actinomadura sp. HBU206391
TTCACCGGCCTGTACGTGTCGCTGCGCGACCGCCAGGTGCGGATGATCGCCGAATCCACGATGCGAGACCCGGACCGGCGGCAGGCGATCCTCGCCGAGCACGCCGAGATCGCCGCCGCCATCAGCGCCAGAGACCTCGATCGCGCGCGAGTCGCCGTGCGGACGCACCTCGCCGGCACCCGCGCGTCCCTCGGCCTGGCGTAGTGAAGGTGCGGGCGGGTCACGTCCGACCGGGGGCGTCGAGACGACGACGCCATGTTGCGACCAGGAGCAGTCCCGAAGCCGCCGCCACGGTGGTGAGGAGGAAGGCGACGCGGAAGTCCGCGTGGCCGACGACGGGCCGAGCACGAGCGTCAGGACGGCAGGGTGAGCGCGCCCGAGAGGTACTGGGACGTGGTCAGCAACGCCCCGGCCGTGCCCTGATGCGCGGACGGCACGTCGTGGGTACCGATGATGAACATCGACGTGTAGATGACCCCATGCCCGAATCCGCTCAGGAGCACCCCAGGGAGCAGGTCCACGGCGTAGGTGTCCCCGGAGAGGGTGAGTGACAGCCAGAGCAGCCCCAGCGCGGCGGTGGCGAACCCACCGACGAGCACGCCGGCCGGACCGAAGCGGCGCACGGCGCGACCCGCCGCCATGCTGCCCGCCGTCACCATCAGGGCCAGCGGAAGGAACGCGAGCCCTGCCCGCAATGGCGGGTATCCCTTCATGGACTGCAGGAGAAGGGCGAGCAGGTAGAACTCAGACCCCACGCTCGCCATGTAGAGCGCGGTCGCCGCAGCACCGACGCGCAACGATCCCGTGCGCCGCAGGACGGGCTCGATCAGAACAGTGCGCGAGGTGTTCTCGTTGCGGACGAACCCGAGGAACAGCAGCAGCGCGAGCCCGAGGCAGCCGAGGGTCGCCGTGGAGCTCCATCCCCGGCCGGAGCCCGAACCGAGCCGATCCAGCGGGCCGCCCCCAGCGCGCACAAGAGCGTGAGCGGGACGTTGATGACGAAGGTGAGCCGCCACGACGCCGTGGTGAGCAGGCCGCCGAGGATGGCACCGGCGGCGAGCCCCGACGCTCCGACCGATCCCCAGACCGCCAGCGCCCTGCCGCGCGCCGGCCCCGCGGGGAACGTCGTACCGATGAGACCGAGCACAGCGGGTTGCAGCAGCGCCGCGCCGAGTCCCTGTGTGCCGCGCGCGGCCAGGAGCACCGTTCCATCGCCCGCCGCTCCGCCGACTGGGCGAGCGAGAGCACGGCCAGGGTGGCAGCGACTGCCGGCGGTCTCCGTACGGTCATGCGACCATGCTCGAACGTTCACACTGGTGTGAAGGAAAGTCGGGCGCGGAAAGGGCCGGGCTTGGAGAGGGGCGTCGCCGTGAGGATCGGAGAGTGGCCGAGCGCACGAAGGTGCCCACGCGTCTGCTGCGCTACTACGAAGAACAGGAACTGCTCGCCCCCGACCGCGCGCGGCGAACGGCTACCGCGACTACGCCGAGTGCCTCGTCGAGCGCGTCGTGCAGATCCGTGGGCTGCTCGACGCCGGGCTGCCAACCAAGATCATCAAGCAGATCCTCCCCTGCCTCGACGATCCCTGCACGATCCACGTCAACGACGCGACCCCCCGAGCTGATCGCATCGCTCGAGCGTCACCGTGAGCAAATGGACTCGCGCATCCGCTGCCTGACCAGGAACCGCGACGCCATCAGCGGCTATCTCGACGCCGTCCGCCGTCGCGACACGGCACCGGACGGCCCTTCTTCGACGTCCGGGTGACGAGACGCCGGCCGCCGGCACCTGTGATCGGCGCCGGCGGCTCGGGCGATGTCGTCAGCTCGTGGCGCCGCCGGCCACGGCTCCCCTGCGCTCGGGCAGGAGAGCGTAGATGCTCGACATGGCGGCGTAGACGCCCTCGAGGCGCTGCAGGGCGGCGTACTCGGGGTCGCGAAGAAGAATCCTGTCGACCTCCTTCAGCCGCCAGAGCGGAACGCGCGGGAACAGATGGTGGACGAGGTGGTAGCCCTCGCCCTCCTTCTCCCCCAGCAGGAACCGGGCCATCGGGCTGTAGTGCCGGTTCCACGACATGTAGATGTCGATCCGCGGGGCCGTCTCGATCACCGGGTAGTGCTCGAGCAGCTCGGCGATGGAGCCGAGCCAGACCTGCGTCGTGATGAGCGGGACGATCCAGTACAGCAGGACGAGATCGAGGCGCCCGGTCGCCGCCGTCACTCCGACGACCAACGCGGTCAAGACGATCCGGAACCAGCGTTCGCGGGTCTTCTCACCGCTGGTCAGGATCCGCTCGCGCAACAGATAGCCGATGTAGGACAGCGTGGAGCGCAGGCCGGCGACAGTCAGCAGATGCCGCTTCAGCGCCTCGCGGCTGAGGTTCTCCCCGCACAGCAGATACCGCTGGTACTGCAGGTAGTCGGGATCTCTGGCGGGGTCGCCCAGCCGTCCGTGGTGTTCGCCCAGATGCGAGGCGCGGTAGCCCGTGAAGCTCT
>NZ_JABVEB010000478.1 GCF_014323665.1 Actinomadura sp. HBU206391
GACCTGTGCGCAGCCCGGCCTGGGCTGCGTGCGGCTCTCCGCGGTCCGCGCCCGGCCCGGGCCGGACTCTCCTGTCGTGTACGCGGGCCGGCGCGCTCCCGGTGCGCTGTCGGCGGGGATCTTCGACACCATCTTCGCCGTCCAGGTGGCCTTGCTGATCGCGCTTGCGGCCTGGGCCGCCTGGAAGATCACCGGCCGGACCCTGAAGCCGGTGGAGGCCATCCGAGCCGACCTGGCCGCCATCAACTTCAACGACCTGAGCCGGCATGTCCCCGAACCCGCCAATCAGGAGGAGATCGCGCGCCTGGCCCGGACGGTGAACCAGACCCTCGGACGGCTCGAGCACGCGAGACGGGGCCTGGAACGATCGCTCGACCGGCAGCGCCAGTTCGCCTCCGACGCCTCACACGAGCTCCGCACGCCGATCACCGCTCTGCGGGCGCGGCTCGAGGAGGCACAGCTCTACCCTGACGACATCGACCGGCAGGCCATGCTGGAGCAGGCGCTCAGCGACGTCGACCGGTTGGAGTCGATCGCCACCGACCTGCTCCTGCTGGCCCGGCTGGGCGTCAACCTGCCCGACACGCTGGAGACCATCGACCTGGCCGAGCTGGTCCGGTCCGAGGTCGCCCGGCGGATGGACCCGCAGGCGGTGCGACTCCGCCTCGATTCCGGCGTCATGGTCGACGCGGTGCGACCCCAGATCAGCCGTCTGCTGGCCAACCTGCTCGACAACGCCCAGCGTCACGCCAGGCACACCATCGTCGCCGAGGTGCACAGCAACGGCGATCGAGCCGAGCTCGCGGTCACCGACGACGGAGGGGGGATCGCCGAGGCCGACCGTGAACGGATCTTCCAGCGCTTCACCCGCCTCGACCCCGCCCGGAGCCGCGACCAGGGCGGCGCGGGGCTCGGTCTGGCCATCGCGAGCGACATCGCCCACGTTCACCACGGCACCCTTCATATCGAGGATCCGCCCTCCGGCGGCGCCCGCTTCGTGCTCCGCCTCCCGCTCGTCGGGGTGTCCAACCCCGACGGAGACCGGTCATGACGGGGATGTGGTCTGCGGGGCGTGCTCGGTGGCGATGCGGGCCAGCTCGACCCGGGAGCCGATACCGAGTTTGCGGAAGATCTGCCGGAGATGGAACTTGACCGTGTGCGGGGAGATGAACATCTGCGTGGCGACCTGGGGGTTGGTGAGTCCCTGGGCGGCGAGCGTGGCGACGTTGCGCTCGGTGTCGGTGAGGCTGGCCCATCCTGAGACGGGGCGTTCGGATTGGGTCCAGTGGCGGCGCCGCACGCCGAGCCTGCGCAACCTGGCGCGGATGCGTGCCGCGTCGCGCCACGCACCGGTTCGCTGGTAGCCGTCGAGTGCGCGGTCGAGGCTCTGGACGGCCGCTGCATGGCCCGAGTCGCCGGCCGTGCGAGCGAGCAGGACACCGAGATCTTCGGCGGCGGAGGCGCGGCTCCACGGCCCGAGGTGGCCCGTGGCGGCGCGGTCCAGGGCGGCGCAGTCACCATGGAGGATGCCATGGGCGTGTGCGGCAGAGGCCGCGAGGCTGTCGAAGCCCGGGTTCTCGCGGGCGAGGTCTTCGGCCGTGGCGACGATGGCCTCGGCCTTGGAACGGTCTCCGAGGGCGAGCGTGATCCGGGTCAGCCAGCCCGCGGCATTGGGTTCCGCCATGAGCAGCCAGCGCCTTTCCAGGGGATCGGTGAACAGGACGTGAAGCTCGCCGATCGCCCTCTCGCGGTCGCACTGCGCCTCAGCGGCCACGGCCACGACGAAGTTGCCCCACCCCATTCCGTACATCACGCCCTGGCCCGCCTGATGCCGGGACTTGTAGTGCTCGACGTACCTGGCGGCGGAGTCGAGGTCACCGCGGCGCACCGCGACGATGATGAGCACGGCGATCCCCAGGAGGACGAACGCGCGCATGCCGAGCTCATCGGCCATGGCGAGGCCGGCCTGGGCCTCGGCCGCCGCGTCGTCGAGCCGGCCGGCGGCGAGCCGGAGCCGGGCGCGGAAGAGCGCGGGGCTGGCGGCGTGCACCGTGTGCCCGAGCGCCGTGATCTCCTCGTCGGCGGCGCGGAGCACGGTCTCTGCCTCGTCGATCTGCCGCATGTCCGTGAGCAGGGTGCCCAGGTGCAGGCGCGGGTGCGCATGCCGAGCCCGGATCGGCCCGGCGCCCGCGATGCGCACCGCTTCGCGGATATGAGCCATCGCGTCGGCGGCCCGTCCCTCGGCCCAGGCGATCGTGGTGAGCCGCATGTGCGCCCCGACCATGGCGGATTGGTTGCCGTGCTCCTCGGCGGACACGATGCCCTCCGCCCGCTTTCGCCATCGCCGGTAGTCCTGGCACGCGTACAGCGCTCGGAAGAGGATCTGTTCGGCGAGGCCACGCAGCTCAGCGGGAAGATCCTGCCGGCTGAGGGCCTTCTCGGCCTCGACCACCGCGTCGGCCGGCCGA
>NZ_JABVEB010000479.1 GCF_014323665.1 Actinomadura sp. HBU206391
TTCGCGCAGCGCGCGGTCCATCGCCTCGTCGATGGCCGCCGCGTCCTCCCGGAGTGCGCCGCCGGGGACGCGGTCGCCCTTCGGCGTGACGAAGTTCGAGCGCAGGGAGCTGACCGGAAACGGTCCGCCCGGCCAGGAGAACACGGCGAGGTCGGCATCGCCGCGCCTCACGTGATCTGGGACGAGCCGGCGCGCGGGTACCGTCTCGACGTCCAGCGTGACGCCGATGCGCTTCAGCATGTCCTGAACGAGCAGCGGCTCCCGCGTGTCGCCGGGAGCCCCCGAGGGGACGGCGAGCCGCAGCCTCAAGACCTTGCCGTTCCTGACCCTCTGATCGCCGCGCCGCGTCCAGCCCGCCCGGTCGAGCAGCCGCATGGCCCGACCGGGGTCGTAGGCGCTCAGCCCCGTGGAGTTGTCCTGGTATCCGGCCTGGCTGTTCAGGTAGAAGTGGTTGTTCAGGGGCTGGGCGAGCCGGTCGAGGTCCGCGCCGACCGCCCGGCGGTCGATGGCGAGCATGAGCGCCTGCCGCACCCTGACGTCCGACAGCGGCGGCCTGGTGACGTTGAAGGCCAGGTTGCGCGAGCCGGGGCCGCCGGCCGTCCGCACGGCGATGTCCTCGGCGTGGGCGGCGTGCCGGTAGACGGTGACGTCCGAGCCGATGTCCATGAGGTCGATCCGCCCCGAGGCGAGGGCGGCGGGGAGCGCGGCGACGTCCATCGCCTGATAGACGATCCGGTCGAGCTTGGGCGGCCTGCCCCACCAGCGGGGATCGCGGCCGACGGTGAGGGTCCCGGCGGCGGCGTCCAAGTTCTCGACCCTGAAGGGCCCCGCGGTCGCGGCGATGCGGCCGGACCAGCCGTGCGCGAACGCGGCGGGATCGGAGTTGGTCGCCGCGGGGTAGAGCGGGCTGAACAGCCTCGGCCAGTCGCCGAACGGCCGGGCGAAGGTGACGACGACCTCGTGGTCGCCGGCGCCCCGGCCGATCGTCTCGATCTGGTCGTAACCGGTCACAGCGGCCGGGCGAAACCTCTTGTCCCGTCCGGACAGCGCACGCGCCTGCGCCACGTAGTCGCGATAGGTGATCGGTCTGCCGTCGGACCACGCGGCGCGCGGGTTGAGGGCGTAGGTGACGGCCTGGCGGCCGGATCGGTCGCCGACCGTCACGTTCGCAACGTAGTCGGGGTCGGGGTGCGGCACCCCCTTCTCGTCGCACCGCATCACCTGGGGAAGCAGCCCGGACAGCACGTCGGCGGCCGGCCCGGCGCCGCCGCCCTCGCGGGAGAGATTCCACTGCCGGGGAAACTCCGCGAGAGCCCATCTCAGCGTGCCGCCCGTCCGGAGCTGCTCGCGCGGCACCGGGTTGATGTCGAACGCGGGCAGCCCCGGCGCCGGCTGCCATTCGATCTCGGGCGGAACGGGCCGTTCGCCGCAGCCGCCGGTCAGCAGCGCCATGGCGATCGCGCCGATTCCCCGTACGAGCGCTCTCACGTGATCCCCCGTGCCCGGCTGCCGGTGCCCCCGAGCCGCCTCGGCCGGCGGGCCCGGCGCGTTGGTCGGCGCGGCGCGTTGGTCGGCGCCGGACACTTCGCCGGCGACCACCACGTCACCCTGAGCAATCGATTTACCACAGACGTGCCCGCCGGCTCGGGCGGGCGGACGCGTGGCGAGCGAAAGGGGCCGTCCCATGAGCCGGTCTTTGCCGGGGCGGCGGCGCGCGGATCTCGGCCGCATCGCCCGGGCGAATCGTGAAGGGCCTCAGGTGAGGCCCTTCACGGATGAGATGGGGATCAGCCGGCGAGCGCGGGCTCGGGCGTCACAGGCGCCGGCGCCTTGGACCGATCGCGCAGCGCTCCGGCTCCCAGCAGGAGCACCACGCCGGCCGCCCAGGCCAGCAGCACGGCCAGCGGCCCGCCGGCGGCGGCCCCGTCGAAGAACACGACCGACCGGAGCAGCGAGACCGTCGCGCCCGGAGGAAGTGCCTGGCCGATCGCGCCCCAGGGCTCGGGCAGCAGTTCGGGGGCCGACGCGGCCGCCGACAGCGGGTTGCCGACCAGCAGCATGGTCAGCGCGCCGAGCCCGAGACCGGCGCGCCCCACGACCGCGGCCAGCGCCACGACGGCGCCGGTGACGGCGAACACCGCGAGCGCCACGGCGGCCGAGACGGTGAGGTAGGAGCCGGGCAGGATCGACAGCCAGCCCTGCGCCAGCGCGGCCGCCGCGAACCCGCCGAGCCCCGCGAACACCAGGACGCCCACCGCCCGCCACGCGACCGATGAGACCAGCAGCGTGAGCAGACCCGCAGCGGCGATCCCGGACATCACCAGCGGGAGCACCATGGCACTGAACCCCGCGCCGCGCGGATCGTCGGAGTCGGCGGCCACCACGTCGTGCGCCACCGCGACGGGCGCTCCTGACAGCTGCTGGGCCACCTGACCCAGCTGCTGCGCGAGCACGGGGCTCGCGGCC
>NZ_JABVEB010000048.1 GCF_014323665.1 Actinomadura sp. HBU206391
CGCCGGCTCGAGCTCGCGCTTCGCCGACGCGGCATCGCCCTGGTCGTGGAACAACTGGGCCAGCTCGACATGCAGGTTCGCCGCCGTTCTCAGATCACCGGCCTCGATCCCCCGCCGGTAGAGCAGTGCGGCGGCCTCGGCGTCTCCGGCGGCCCTGCGGACGTCGCCCGAAACCCGGTAGCCCATGGCGACGGTCTCCGGATCGCCGGTCGCGATCGCCCGCTCGGCGGCGGCCAGCGCGGCCTCGTGATCACCCTGCCGGAGCAGCAGGTCCAGCAGCCGGCGCAGGCAGTACAGCGCCTCCGGATGGTCGGCCGCAGCCCCGTCGGCGAACGCCGCCCGCGCGCCCGCGACGTCACCGGCCTCCTCCAGCAGCGTGGCGAGGGTCAGTGCCGCGTTGACGACCGCGTAGGGGTGTCCGGAACCGACCGCGTGCCGGGCGGCGTCGATCGCGCCACCCGGATCGCCGCGCCGCCGTCGCCACGTCGCGATGTGGTGCCAGGCCGGTCCGGCCACCTCGGGGTCGCCGAACTCCGCCGCCCGCAGAGCGAGCCGCTCGGCCTCGTCGAGGTCGCCGCCGTCGGCCGTTAGCACGGCCAGGTCGATCGTGGTGCGGGCCACCTGGAGCGGGTCGCCGAACTCCACGGCGAGCCGGAGCAGGTCCCGCGTCCCCTCCGCGTCACCGTCGCCGCTGCGTCTCTGGGCCGCGTTGAGCATGAGGTCATGGGCCAGGGCCACGTGCGCGGGCTGTTCGGCGAGCCGATCGAGCAGCGGGCGTACGGCCTCCGCCCCCTGCTCGTGGAGGGCCAGGATGAGCTCGGCCACGTCGGGTGAGCCGTGCAGCTCGGTGAAGGCCGCCAGCGCACCGGCGCGGTCGCCGCCGTCCAGGTGCGTCCAGCCCCGTTCCTCGAGTGTCGCCGAGCCCAGGCGATCGCGGGCTTGGGCCGCGATCCGGGGATCGTCGAGCCTCGCGGCGCGCTCGAACGCCGCCCGGGCGCCGACGGCGTCACCGGCCTGCTCCAGGCGGTCGCCCAACGTGAGAATGGCGAAGGCGGCCAGCTCGGGATCGATGCCGGCCGCGCGCTCGAAGGCCTGCCTGGCGCCCGCCAGATCACCCACGTCGGCGAGGCGGCAGCCCTGGTCATGGGTGGCCTGGGCACTGATCTTCGGGTCGCCCGCCGACTCGGCGGCGGCGATCGCGCGTTCGCCGGCGGCGATCGCGCCCGGCAGATCGCCCTGCTCGTGCAGGATCGCCGCGAGTTCGGAAGCCGCGGCCAGCGCCGTGGCCGGGTTCGGGCCGTCGGCGGCCTCGCGGTAGGCCTCCATGGCGGCCGTGACGTTCCCGGCCCTGCGGAGCGCCGTGGCGAGGTCCATGACGCCGTCCGGGCCCGAGAGCCACTCGAACGCCTCCCTGGCCGCGGCGACATTGCCGCTCTCGGCGAGCAGCTCACCCAGCCGCCGGGCCGCGTCGGCCGCGTGCTCGGTCTCCCCGTGCCGGTCCGCGGTGTCGACGACCCGGCGGAACGCCTCGGCCGCGCCGTCGAGGTCGCCGAGCTCACGCCGCGCGCACCCGATGCCGTGCATGGCGCGGGCCGCCATGGCGCCGTCGTCCCCCCCGGCGGCCTTCTCCCAGGCGACGATGGCGCCGATCCGGTCGTGCACGTCGTCGCGAAGAGTCCCGAGCGACATCGCCGCCTGCTGCGCGACGTACGGGTGGCCGTCGGCGACCATCAGCGAAAGGGCCCGGTCGGCGGCTTCGTTGTCACCGCTCCGCCGCCAGGCGCGGGCGGCCTCGATCGCGAGCCGGGATGACATCACGTATCCGTCGTGGGCGTCGCCGAGTGCCTTGATCTGGGCGAACGCCGGTGTCGCCGCGTCGATGTCGCGGTCGAGCAGATGCCGGCCGAAGGCGCCGGACCACGCGGGCTCTGGCGGCGGCTCGGGTATCCCGGCGAACGCGGCGCGCGCCGCGTCGAGGTCGTCCAGCCGTACCCTGGTGAACCCCAGCAGCCAGGCGTGGCGCGCCGCCGGTCCGGGGTCCTCCTGGGCGAGCGCCTCCTCGAGGATCGCGCACAGGCCCGGCAGATCTCCCTGCTGTTCCATCACCGCGACGAGAGCGCTCTGGGCGCCGGGGCGCAGGCCGGGATGGCCCGAGGTCAGTACCGCGTCGTACGCGGCACGTACCTCGGCCAGCTGGGCGTGCCCGGCACCACTGGCGGCTCCGGCACCACCGGTGTGCCCGGCAAGGTCGGCGGACCCGGCACCGTCGGCGGACGCCGCCGGCTCGCCGGGGGTTGAGGGGCCGGCAGGCGCTGTGGGTCCGTCGGGCGCCGCCCCGGAACGGACGGCGTGACGGGCGGTCAGCTCCGAGCCGAGCGAGTACGCCACCCACGGAGCGAACGCCGGATCACCGTCGTCGCGCGCGCGACGCAGCAGCCCGATCGCAGCCTCGCCGTCGCCTCGCGACGGCAGCCACTCCGCGCAGACCACCGCGGTGTACGACAGTGCGACCGGGTCCCCGGTGTCAGCGGCGGTACGGAACATGGCCGCCGCGGTGGACGGCTCCAGCCCGAGCTCGGTGAAGAGCCGGGCCAGCATCGCCGTCGCGAGCGCAGCGGTCGCCGGGTCGTCGTCCTCCGTCGCCGCGCGGTAACCGGCCACCGCCCGCTCCCGGCCATGCCGCTGATGGTCGATGGCGGCGATGAGCAGCGGATGCCGCTCGCCGCGCGGCGAGCGCAGCAGATGGAGCAGCACCGCGGCTCCGAACCCCTGAGCCGGATCGGCTCCGTCGGCCACATGGCTGAGCAGCTCGTCGGCGAGTTCCGCATCGCCTTCGCCGAGCTCCATCAGCGCCAGAACCGTGGAGGCGCGACCGGACACCTGCGCGACCTCTGCGTCGATCGCGCGGTGCAGCGACGCCCGGGCCTCGGCCAGATCACCCGACCGGAGCCGCTCGATCGCGCCCTCGGTGTCGTGGAACGCCTGTTCGGCCGCCACGCCATCGGCGGGCGAAGGCCGCCATGGCGCGAGGTCGTGAATCCGGGCCTGGACGGCCACGTCCGTATCGCGATGCTCGGTGACCGTGTCCGACGCCGCGCGGACTCCCTCGTCGGCTGCGGCGAGGTCGCTGGCGGTGCCGGTGCCGGCGTTCGTGCCGGTGGCGGCGCTGGCGGTGGCGGTGGCGTGCACGGGCGGTGTCGCGCCGGCGGCGGCCGGGCCGGGCCCCGAGGCGCCGCTCGCGGCCAGCGAAGGCGCCGTTGGTGCCGGTGGCGCCGGTGGCACCGGTGGCTCGGGCTCGGCGACGGACTCGGCCATCTCGGGGTAGTCGCTCCGCCGGACCCGCTCCAGTGCCTCGTCGGCTCCGGCCAGGTCACCGAGCCGCGTCAGCACCTTCGCGAGAGCGGCGTCGGCCAGTGCCGCGACCTCGGTGTCGGCCCCCGTGGACGCGATCGCCAGGGCGCCGTGCGCCGCGGCCCACTGCCGGTCATTGATCAGGAGGACTCCGAGCGACAGGGCCGAGCGCTGCCGCAAGACCGGATCGCCGCTGTCGATCACCGAGCGGTGTGCGGTGCGGGCTCCCTCGACGTCGCCCTGATCCTCGAGCACGCTACCGAGCACATGGGACGCCTCCCGCGCGGTCTGCGGATCGGCCGAGGCGGCGACCTCACGCAACAGGGTGACCGCGGCGTCCAGTTCTCCGCGTTCCCAACATTGAACGGCCGCGCTGAGCCGGTCGGCCCACGAAGACATGTTCGTACCCTTCTGTCACTTTCGCCTGAGCGCATAGCGACAAACCGCGCGAAAGCCGATGACCGGCACTCGTCACCCCAGATCGACGGCAAAGCTACACACCAGGTTCCGTGGTCGCAGGCGAACCAGACCTTCCGGCCGCCCGCATGACCACCCGCCAGGCGGCTCGGGGATGTTCCCGATGAAACGGCGGATACACCAGAGCGCCGTGACCCACATGGGTCACGGCGCTCGGATGAGGCGTGAGTCAACGACGTTTGCGACGCCAGAGCAGGACGGCGGTCACCGAGATCGCGATACCTGCGCCGACCATGAGGGCGGCGGTACGGCGATCACCATTCGGCTCCCCCGGCTCTCTGGGGCCGGAGATGGCGCCGATCGCCGCGGCGACCTGGCCTGCCTCCTCCTTCATCCGCACGACACCGCGCCTGGCCGCGTTCTTGGGGTTGAGGCGGTCGGCGAGTGCGTCGACGGTGCGCGCCAGCTCCTCGCGAGTGCGCATGATCTCCAGCTCCAGCGCCTCCGGATCGCGGGCTCTGTCGGCCATGAGTTGTCCTTATCGTTCGGCGTGCAGCGCGCGTCATGTGATCCTTAGTCTGTCAGGTCTTCACCCGAATCGCTCGCGGACCACCTGCGCAGTGTGAAGGCACCACAGCGGTACGGTAAGAGGCGTCCCATTGACCGAAAGGGAGATCTGGTGTCCGAGCGGCTGCAACCGGGCGATGTTGCCCCCGACTTCGAGCTTCCCGACTCCGAGGGCAAGCCGGTGTCGCTTTCGTCATTGCGCGGCCGGCGCGTAATCGTCTTCTTCTACCCGGCCGCCATGACGCCGGGCTGCACCAAGGAGGCCGTGGACTTCCGCGACGGCCTGCCCGAGCTCGAGGCCGCGGGCGTCACCGTCCTCGGCGTCTCCCCCGACGAGCCGGCCAAGCTGGCCAAGTTCCGCGACCGGGACGGGCTCAACTTCCCGCTGCTGTCCGACCCCGGCGCCGAGGTCCTGCGGGCCTATGGCGCGTACGGGGAGAAGATGCTGTACGGCAAGAAGACGGTGGGCGTCATCCGCTCCACCTTCCTCATCGACGCCGACGGTAAGATCGCGAATGCCTACTACAACGTGAAGGCGACCGGGCACGTCGAGCGCCTCCGCCGCGTACTGGGCGTCTGAGCGACCGGCGCGGCCGAGAGCGACCGACCCGCAGGGGCGCGGCCCGAACCCGGTGATCGCGCCAAGGGGGCCGTAGTCCAACGGCAGGAGACACAGGTTTTAGGTACCTGACAGTGTGGGTTCGAATCCCACCGGCCCCACCATCCTGGTCACTGCGGACATTCCGCCACTCCGGCCATTCCACTGGCGCTCGACTTGGTGGAGCGCCGGACGGGCATCCCCGCGGCGGGGGTGGACGCCCTCACCCGCCCGGGTCGTGGCGACGGTGGCGGCCATCGCCGTCACAGAACGCGATCCAGGCGGCCAGATGGGCCGACGCGGGCCTAGGCCGATCCGGCGCGTAGCCTCCCGTACCCGCGGCGGCTCGGCCAAGCGGCGGTTGATGCGAAGCTGGGGCCGTGGAGCATCGAGTTTTTCTGATCACTGGAGCATCGAGCGGGATCGGCGAGGCCACCGCGCGGCTCGCCGTCGAGGAGGGCCACCGGGTGGTGCTGGCCGGTCGGCGGCGCGAGCTGCTGGAGCGGCTGGCCGCCGAGCTCGGAGGGCCGGAGCGCGCGCTGCCCGTCACGTGCGACGTCACGGAGTGGGACCAGGTCCGGGCCGCGGTCGCCCACACGCTCGAGGCCTACGGGCGCCTGGACGTGGCGCTCGCCAACGCCGGGGTGGCGACCCCCACCTCCTTCCTGGACGAGAAGGGGACGCCCGAGGACTGGCGCACCATGGTCCTCACCAACGTGTACGGCCCCGCCATCACGGCCCGCGCCACGCTGCCCGCGCTCCGCGAGACCAACGGTCATTTCGTCGTCACCGGTTCGGTGGCCGGCCGGATCCCGACGCCCGGCAGCGTCTACTCCGCCACCAAGTGGGCGGTCACGGGGCTCGCCCAGAACCTGCGCGGTGAACTCGCCGGCACGGGCGTACGGGTCACGCTCATCCAGCCCGGCCTCACCGACACGGGGCTCATCGGCCCCGGCCGGGCCGACCACGCGAAGCTCGACCCGGCCGACGTGGCCCGCACCGTACTTTTCGCCGTGAACCAGCCGCCCGGTGTCGACATCAACGAGATCGTCGTACGCCCGGCAGGTCAGGTCTGGCATCGCTGACGGAGCAAGCCCACTGACCGAGCGAGCCCACTGACGAGCAGGCTTACTGACGAGGAGGCCCGATGACGAGTGGTGAGCCGACGATCCGCCGGCTGTCGTCGAGGATCGTCTATGAGAACCGGTGGATGACGGTCCGCGAGGACCTGATCGAACGCCCCGACGGGTCGCAGGGCGTTTACGGGCTGGTCGAGAAGCCCGACTTCGCGCTCGTCGTCCCGGCCGAGCGCGGCGGCTTCCACCTGGTCGAGGAGTTCCGCTATCCCATCGGCCGGCGCACCTGGAGTTTCCCGCAGGGCGGCTACCCCGACCGGCGGACCGGAGACCACGAGGAACTGGCGCGCGCCGAACTCGCCGAGGAGACCGGGTTGCGTCCGGGGGTGCTGACCCGGCTCGGGTTCCTGCACAGCGCACACGGCACCAGCAACCAGGGCTTCCACGCCTTCCTCGCGACCGACCTCGAACCCGGTGAGGCCCGCCGCGAGCACGAGGAGCAGGACATGCGACAGCGCTTCGTCACCCGGGCCGAGTTCGAGCAGATGATCCGCGACGGCGCCATCACCGACGACGCGACTCTGGCCGCCTACACGCTCCTGATGCTGCACGAGGCGTCCGCGCCCACCACGGAGCCGCACCATCGGACATGAGCGTCCCGCCGTACGCGATGCGGCTCTGCTCGGGCTCGGTGCGGCCGGGTGCGGCTCGGTGCGGCTCGGCTCTGAGAGAACAACCGGCATGTACCGCGCGCTGATCGCGTTGACTGACAGCGAGATGAGCATCGCGAGAGGGGACGCATGGGCGAGCACGAGGCCTTCTGGATCGACCACGGATACGACCGGGAGCGAGCCGTGGGCGGGCCGAGCCGCTATGCCGAGCACGTGTGGAGCCACGTCTCCGCGTTCGAGGGTTCGTGGGGCGACATCGCGCCGGTCACGTTCGCCTGTGCCGCCTGGCAGCTGGCCACGACGCAGATGCCGCCCTACGTGCGCTGGCACCGGAGGATCCTGTCCGCGGCCTGTGACCGCAATCCCTACGACGGCGGCCTCACCGCCCACGTGCTGATGGTCTCACCGCTGCCCGCCGAGCTGACCTCCTCGCGCCACTGGTGGCGCGACCGGGGCTGGCGCGACTGGCCGCAGATGTTCGGCCAGTATCTGGATCCCACCGACCAGGACCAGGCGCGCGGCCCCTTCCTACGGACGACCCTGCTCATCGACGCGCCGGTGCCCCTCGGCGCGCTCCCCACGGCCCCCGACGCGCCCTCCAAGGCCCTCGCCGACACGGCGGAGCTCGCGGTGTCGGTCCTCGTGAAGGAGCTCAACGAGTTGCTCAACCCGGTCATCCACCAGCTAGAGACCGCCCAGGCGCCCGGCTGAGCCGGTCGAGAACGGCGACACGCCCGGCCTGCCACGAGCAGCACCGCCGTCACCGGCGCGCGCCCGGCCGGAGCCCCGCCGCGCCCCGCCGGTCAGGCGGGCGCCGGCTCGCCCACGGCGGCCACCACCTCCACCTCGAGCAGCGCCCCGGGCCGGAACAGCCGGGACACCTCGATGGTGGTGCTGGTGGGCGGCGGCCCGGTGAAGTACTTCCGCCGGACGGCGCCGTACTCGGGGAGCAGTCCGATGTCGGTGAGGTAGGTCCGGATGTTCACCACGTGCTCGAACGCGGCGCCGTGAGCGGCCAGGATGCCCTCGATGATCTCGAAGACGCGCCGCGCCTGCTCGGTCATGCTGCCCTCGCCGACGAGCCCGCCGCCGGCGTCCACCGCGATCTGCCCGGACAGCATCAGCAGGACCCCGTCACCTGATTCCAGCCGGGCCACATGCGAGTACGGTCCTACGGGCGCGGCGACCGAGTCGGGATCGTCCAAGGTGATTTGCATATGTGCTCCTGAGGGGTGTGAACACCGCTGACGCTAGGCCGCCGCGAAGGCATGCCACAAGCGAATGATTCGCATGGGTAACATGCTGAGAGCGCATACCGAGGGATCTGAGGGGGTCCATTGGAAACCGGATGGCTGGAGGTCTTCCGCGAGGTCGCGCGGCTCGGTTCGTTCACCGCCGCCGGACAGGCCATGGGCTTCACCCAGTCGGCGATCTCCCGCCAGATCTCCACCCTGGAGGCCGAGGTCGGCTCCCCGCTGTTCGATCGCCTGCCGCGCGGCGTACGGCTCACCGAACCGGGACGGCACCTGCTGCCGCACGCCGAGGCGGTGCTCGACCGGCTCGCCGGCGCACGTCGCGAGCTGACCGCGCTGCGTGAGCTGACCTCGGGCCGGGTCCGGGTGGGAGCCTTCCCGACCGCCGACGCCTCGATGATGCCGCGCACCCTGCGCTCGTTCCGTGCCGCGTATCCGGCCGTCTCGGTCCTGCTCCGCGAGGGGTTCACGCAGACCCTGATGGAACGGCTGAAGGCCGGCGACCTCGATGTCGCGGTGGTGGGCAGCGGGACCGACGGACCGCTCGAGGGCGAGCCGGCCGACCTTCACCCACTCATGGACGATCCGATGATGGTGGCGCTCCCCAGCGACCACCCGCTCGCCGGGCGCGAAGACGTACGGCTGGCCGAACTGGCAGAGGACCACTGGATCGCGGGCAGCGTCCGGGTCGAGGAGACGCTGGTGAGCGCCTTCGTCCGCCAGGGCTTCCGGCCCGAGATCGAGTTCGTCATCGGAGAGTGGACCGCCAAGCAGTCGTTCGTGGCGGCCGGGCTCGGAGTCACGCTGATACCGTCGCTCGCCGCCGGCGTCGTCCGCCCCGACATCGTCCTGGCCACGCTGCACCCCGACGACGTTCCGGTGCGCACGGTCTACGCCGCGACGCCGAAGGGCCACGTCCCGCCGCCGGCCGCCACCGCCTTCCTGCGGCATCTGGAGAAGGCCGCCGCCGAACTGAGCGGCGAGCGGCACCCGGCGTGAGACGGGGCCGGTGGCCGGGCGGCGCACCCGGCCACCGTGGCACCGCCGGGGTCAGCCCCCGATGCCGGTGATCGCGACCATGACGGGCAGGAGCAGCAGGATGATGAGCCCGCCGCAGATGTCGAAGACGATGCCGGATCGGATCATCGTCGTGATCGGCACGACCCCCGACCCGTAGGCGATCGCGTTCTGCGGTGTCGACACCGGCAGCATGAAGCCGAACGAGGCCGCGAACGTCGCCGCCAGCGCCGGCACGAACGGATCGACCCCCGCCGCCATCGCGATCGGGATGATGATCGGCACGACCACCGCCGCGGACGCCGTGTTGCTCGTGGTCTCTGACACCACGATGGCCAGCACGACGGCGAAGGCGGTGATGGCGAACTGGCTGCCGAGGCCGAGCGCGTCCGACGACGACTCTCCGATGGTCTTGGCGAGGCCGGTGTCCTCCAGCAGCGACCCGAAGATGATTCCGGTGCCGAACAGCATGATGGTGCCCCAGTCGATCCGGGCGGCATCGCTCCAGTTCAGCGTGTACTCCCGCCTGCCCCAGTTGACCGGCAGCACGAACAGCAGCGCCGCTCCGAGCACCGCGACCACGCCCTCGTTGAGCCGCCCGGACACCGTGTCGTACACCGACTCCTTCAGCTCGCCGACGAACGGCAGCGGTATGCCGGTGTCGACGATGAGCGCGACCACGCCCGGGAAGATCCACAGAGCGACGGTGCAGCCGAACGCGATCAGCGTGTTGATCTCCGCCCGCGACATTCTGCCCATCTCGGCGCGCTCGGAGCGTACGTACTCCTCCACTCCCTCGATGCGCCGGATCTCGGGCCTGTTCAGCAGCATCAGCACGACCGCGAGCACGACGAACATGAGCAGGCAGATGGGCACCGCCGTGGCGGTCCACTGCGCGAAGGAGATCTTCTCGCCGGTGGCCTTCTCGATCAGCCCGCGCCCGATGAGGTTCGGCGGGCTGCCGACCGGGGTGAGCAGGCCGCCGACGCTGGCGCCGTACGCCAGCATCAGCACCAGGGCGGCGCCGACCCGCAACCGCAGCGGGTCGAAGTCCTCTGCCACGAGCCCGCGGTCTTGGAGCATCTTGGCGATGACGGCGAGCAGCCCGAGTGCCGTGGGCAGCAGCATGGCCACGGTGGCGGTGTTGGACACGAAGGCCGACAGCAGGCAAGTGACCGCCCCGAACGCCGCGATGAGTTTGACGGTCGAGCCGCCGACCCCCGGCAGGGAAAGGATGAAGAAGGCGAATCGTCGGGCGAGCCCGTATTTCAGCATTGCCTGGGCGAGGATGAACGCGCCGATGAAAGTGAACACCGTCGACGAGCCGAAAGGTGCCAGCGCGTCCGTGGCGGGCGCCACTCCGAGAAGCACGATCGCGGCGACACCGATGAACCCGCTGACGGGAATCGGGATCGGCTCGGTTATCCACAAGACGATGACGCCGAGCAGGATCCCGGCGAGCGTCTGCTGCTTGGCCGCCATGTCGAGCGGCAGGGCGAGAAAGACGATGGCGACGAGCGGTGCCAGCCACAGGCCCGTGGTCCGCCTGGCCCGCTCGAACCGCTCCTCCGCAGGTGACAGCTTCTGTTCGCCCAGGCTGCGATAGGTGGCCCCGCCCAGCAGCGCCTTCTCGACATCGGTCCTGGTCCGCGGCTCGCTCTTGTCGGTCGTCATCGGCCTCTCCGCTGGTCGGGACAGATTTTCCATATGGCGGACACACGCTGTGACTTGCCGCTCATTGAAAGGCCGTAACGCGCCCTGGTCCAAGACGACTTAACTACTAGCGATAAAGGCTGCTCCTATATGTTGAATATCCCCATGGACCCGGACACAGGACCGAGACAGGTCCGGAGAGCAGGGCGAGACAGGCATGGACGCCCGACAGCTCGAATACTTCCTTGCCGTCGTCGACAACGGCGGGTTCAATCGCGCGGCCGCAGCGCTGCATCTCGCGCAGCCGTCGCTCTCGCAGGCCATCCGCAATCTGGAGCGTGACCTCGGCGGGCTGCTGTTCCACCGGATCGGGCGTCGGGTGGCGCTGACCGAGGCGGGCCAGGCGCTGATCGAGCCGGCCCGTCAGGTGGTCCGGAGCCTGGAGGTGGCGCGGGCGAGCGTCGACTCCGTGCACGGCGTCCGGACCGGACGCGTCGACATCGCGGCCATGCCGTCCCAGGCCGTCGAACCGCTGAGCAGCATGATCAGCCGGTTCACCGAGCGGCATCCCGGTGTGCGCCTCACCGTCCGCGCGGCGCCATGGCCGCACACCGTCATGGAGATGGTGCGCTCCGGGGTCACCGAGCTCGGACTGCTGGCCGCCATGACCCCGCCCGCGGCCGCCGACCTGACCGTGCATCCCATCGAGAGGCACCGGTTCGTACTGGTCACACCGCCGGACGGCTCCTTTCCGCCGGGCCGCCCGGTGACGGGCGACCGGCTCGCCGGCCGGCGGCTGATCGCCGGGCAGGAGGGCACGGGCATGCGTCAGGTCGTCGAGGACCTGCGCGCGCAGGGTGTCGACCTCACCATCGCGGTCGAGACCGAGCACCGGGAGGCCATCCTGCCGCTCGTGCTGAAGGGCGTGGGCGTCGCGATCCTCACCGAGGCGTGGACGGTGCTGGCGGAGCGCGCCGGCGCGCTGGTCCTGGACCTGGTGCCGCCGTCTTACCTGCACGTCGCGCTGGTCAGCCGGAAGGCCCGGCTGACGCCCGCGGCGAGCGAGTTCCTGTCCATCGCGGTGGCACCGACCTCGATCGATAGCCGTGGCCTATAAGATCCATCGCGCCTTTGTCTTGGACATCGTCGCCGCACGGTTGCTGCAATTCCTCCATGACGACGCACCGCATCGCCTCGATTCCGGGAGACGGAATCGGCCGCGAGGTCACCCCGGCCGCCTATGAGGTCCTCGACGCCGTGGGACGGCGGCACGGCATCGGGTTCGACTACACCGAGTTCGACTGGTCGTGCGAGCGGTACCGGCGCGAGGGGGCCATGATGCCCGAGGACGGGGTGGACCGGCTGCGCGGTTTCGACGCCGTCTTCCTCGGCGCGGTCGGCGCTCCGGACGTGCCCGACCACGTCTCGCTCTGGGGGCTGCTCATCCCGATCCGGCGGGCGTTCCGCCAGTACGTCAACCTGCGGCCGATCCGCGTGTTCGAGGGCATCGACAGTCCCCTGCGGTCCGCACGGGCCGGCCAGATCGACTTCGTCGTCGTACGGGAGAACGTGGAGGGCGAGTACAGCGAGATCGGGGGGCGCCTCAACCGCGGTTTCCCCGAAGAGATGGCCGTGCAGGAGGCCGTCTTCACCCGGGCCGGGGTGACGCGCGTCCTCGACTACGCCTTCGCGCTCGCCGGCCGCCGCGACGGCCATCTCACCTCGGCGACGAAGTCCAACGGCATCGTCCACACCCTCCCGTTCTGGGACGAGCTCGTACGCGAGCGCGCCGCGTCCTTCCCCGGAGTGCGATGGGACCAGGAGCACATCGACGCCCTGTGCGCCAAGCTCGTGCTCGACCCCGCGCGATTCGACGTCATCGTGGGATCCAATCTGTTCGGCGACATCCTCAGTGATCTCGCCGCCGCCATCGCCGGCAGCATCGGCATCGCCCCGTCGGCCAATCTGAACCCCGAACGCGAGCATCCTTCGATGTTCGAGCCCGTCCACGGGTCGGCCCCCGACATCGCGGGCCGCGGGATCGCCAACCCGATCGGCGCCATCTGGTCGGCGGCCCTGATGCTGGACCACCTCGGCCATCCCGAGGCCGGCGCCGAGGTCACCGGCGCCATGACCGCCGTTCTGGCCGAGACCGACACGCGCACCCCCGATCTCGGCGGATCGGCGACCACCGCCGAGCTCACCGGTGAGCTGGTGCGCCGACTGGGCACGGCGGCCGCCTGAGTCCAGGCCCTCCGTGCCGCTTCGCTCCGTACGGCTTTGTATCGTGGAGGACCCGTCGCCTCCAGGATGAGAACCCGCGCGTGAGTGAGCCGCTGACCATAGTCGTCGACATCGAGGGCACCACCGGTGCCACCGGATTCGTGGTCGACCAGCTGTATCCGTACTCGCGCGAGCGGTTCGCGGAGTGGATCGGCGCGCACGCCGCCGACCCCGAGGTGGCCCGTGCCGTGGCGCAGGTACGGGAGGCCATCGGCGAGCCGGACGCGAGCACGGATCGGGTCGTCCGGGCGCTGAACGACTGGCTGGACCGGGACGAGAAGGCGACCCCGCTCAAGACCCTGCAGGGCGCGATCTGGGCGGCGGGATTCGCCTCGGGCGAGCTCACCTCGCACTTCTTTCCCGACGTCATCCCCGTGCTGCGGGCCTGGCGCTCGGCCGGTCATCCGATGTACGTCTTCTCCTCCGGTTCGGTGTCCGCGCAGATCGCCTGGTTCGCCCACTCTCCCGAAGGCGACCTGCTGCCTCTGTTCGACGGCCATTTCGACACCGAGAACGCGGGGCCCAAACGGGTCGCGGCCTCGTACGAGAAGATCGCGTCCGCGATCGGCACGGCACCGGACCGGATCGTCTTCCTGTCCGACCTGGTCGCCGAGCTCGACGCGGCCAGGGAGGCCGGCTGGCGTACCGTCGGCGTCCGCCGCCCCGGCGAGCCGCACTATGCCCGCGGCGTCGGCGATCACCCCGAAGTGGCCGCCTTCGATCAGGTGGACCGGCTCCTGTAGCCGTCCCCGATCGCCGTCGCCCACCTTCGTGATGTACCACGAAGGGCGATACCGCCTACCTAGGAGTGGTTGTCACCGGGTGTAACACAACCACTTTAATCATCCAGATTCAGCCTAACTTGGTGTGATGCAGGCCATACGACGCCAAGAGAGTCTTTTGTCCGGCTCACTCACCGCCCACTCGCCGCCCCTGTGACGGAGGGCGCACCCACCGGGCCGCTGCCGGATACGGCGGTGCCGACCGCGATGAGACCGCCATGCCCTCCCGGAGTCCGGAAGGAAGACAGAGTGAGACTGACGCCGCGTCCAGGCTCCATCCGGGCCCGCTACACACTGACCGCCACGGCGTTGACGTTGCTCCTGCTGGCCATCGTAGGGATCAGCCTCGACCTGGCGATCCGCGAAAGGATCAAGGCGCAGGTCTTCAGCGAGGCCGAGCGGGTCGCCAGCCAGTGGAGCGCGGCGGCGCGGATCGGGGCCGTCCCGCACGCGATTCCGGCGTTCACCCGGATCAATCTGATCCAGCTGGTGGACGCTCGTGACCGGGTGCTGAACTCGAGCAGGGCGGCGGCCGGCCGGCCCGCGTTGAGTACGCACCGGCCGCCGTCCGATGACCGGTTCAATCATCTGACCGAGTGCGCGCCTCGGCACAGGTGCGTGATGCTCATGGCCATCCGGGTCACGCCCGCGCCCGACTCACCGGTCGTCTACGCCGGCACGACTCAACCCGCCGCCCTGGCCTCGAACGGCCTGGAGTACGGCATCGCCGTCTGCGCCCTGTGCATCGTCACGCTGGCGGCGTGGCTGACCTGGGTCATGGTCGGCCGGACACTCCGCCCGGTCGAGGCCATCCGGGCACGGATGTCAGAGATCACCGGCACCGACCTCAGCCTCCGGGTCCCGCTACCACCAGGCCACGACGAGATCGCCCAACTCGCCCGCACCGCCAACCAGACCCTCGCCCGCCTCGAAGCCGCCGTCGAACAACAACGCCAATTCGCCTCCGACACCTCCCACGAACTCAGAAGCCCACTGTCCGGCCTGCGCACCCGACTCGAAGAAGCCGTCCTCTACCCCGACGACGTCGACCCCCACGACACCATCCGCGCCGCACTCTCCGCCACCGACCGACTCGAAGCCATCACCAGCGACCTCCTCATCCTCGCCCGCCTACGCGCCACCGACCCCGCGCCACCAGAACCCATCGACCTCGGCGCACTCGTACGCGAAGAGATCGACAGCCGCGTGCAGGGCATGCCCGTGCGGGTCGAGCAGGCGACGGCGGTATGGGTGATGGGGTCGCGGATCCAGCTGATCCGGGTACTGGACAACCTGCTCGACAACGCCCACCGCCACGCCGAATCGGCCGTCGAGGTCACCGTCGAACCCGTCGACGGACAGGCCGTGGTCACCGTCACCGACGACGGCGCCGGCATCGCATCCCGCGACCGCGAACGCGTCTTCGAACGCTTCACCCGCCTGGCCGACGGACGCCGCCGCGACCCCGGCGGCAGCGGCCTCGGCCTGGCCATCTCCCGCGACATCACCCACGCCCACCACGGAACCCTCAAGGCCGAGGACTCACCACACGGCGCCCGATTCGTCCTCAGACTGCCACTGCGAGAAACCGGGCTCGTCAGTGAGTCCGCCTCGGCCGCGGACGATCACCAGGCCATCGTGCCGGCGCCGGCGGGACGATCGAACGGGTGCCCCAGTCACTAGCGACGCGCGTTCGCAGCAGGCGGTCCTCCACGCCTTCCCGGCGGTCTCCCGGATCCACTGGCGCGCCTTCGCGCCGGGTTTCGCGCGGTCCGCGGGCCCGCCATAATCTTGGCGGCCACGGATCCCCGCTCCGTGGCGGCCGGCGGCGGCACCCGTGTACGCCGGCGGCGACACCCCCGTCTCGCATTGGAGCGTCCGCGATGAGGCCGACCCCTGGCATAGAGCAGCGCCGCATCCTCAACACGGCCATTCCCGGTCCCCGCTCGGCCGAACTGCACACGCGCAAGGGCGCGGCGGTGTCGGGCGGAGTCTCCACCGGGCTGCCCGTCTACGTCGAACGGGCCGGCGGCGGCATCCTCGTCGACGTCGACGGCAACCAGCTCATCGACTTCGGCTCCGGCATCGCCGTCACGACGGTCGGCAACTCCGCGCCCCGGGTCGTCGAGCGGGTCCAGGCCCAGGTGGCCGATTTCACCCACACGTGCTTCATGGTCACGCCCTACGCGGAGTACATCGAGGTGGCCGAGGCGCTCAACGAGCTGACGCCCGGCGATCACGAGAAGCGCTCCGCGCTGTTCAACTCCGGCGCGGAGGCCGTGGAGAACGCGGTGAAGATCGCCCGGTCCTTCACCGGCCGGCCGGCCATCGTGGCGTTCGACCACGCCTACCACGGCCGTACGAACCTGACCATGGCCCTCACCGCGAAGAACATGCCGTACAAGCACCGTTTCGGGCCGTTCGCGAGCGAGATCTACCGGGTGCCGGCGGCCTACCCGTACCGCTGGCCGACGGGACCGGACACCTGCGCCGACGAGGCGTTCGAGCTGCTGGTCTCACAGCTCCACGCCCAGGTCGGCGAGGAGAACACCGCCGCGGTCATCATCGAGCCGATCCAGGGCGAGGGCGGTTTCATCGTGCCCCCGCCGGGCTATGTCGAGCGCGTCGCGAACTGGTGCCGCGCCAACGACATCCTGCTCATCGCCGATGAGATCCAGACCGGTTTCTGCCGTACCGGCGACTGGTTCGCCAGCGAGCACGAGCGCATCGTGCCCGACCTCATCACGACGGCGAAGGGCATCGCCGGCGGTCTGCCGCTGGCCGGGGTGACCGGCCGGGCCGAGGTCATGGACGCGGTCCACGGCGGCGGTCTCGGTGGCACCTATGGCGGCAACCCGGTCGCGTGCGCCGCCGCGCTCGGCGCGATCGAGACGATGAAGGCCGATGATCTCGCCCGGCGGGCCCGCGACATCGAGGCGCTGGTCGTCCCCCGCCTGCGGCGGCTGGCCGACAAGCACCCCGCGATCGGCGACGTCCGGGGTCGCGGCGCCATGCTCGCCATCGAGCTGGTGACCGGCCCCGGCCCGGCGAAGACCCCGGACCCGGCGCTGACCGCGAAGGTGAACCAGGCCTGCCACGCGGCCGGGCTGGTGACCCTGACCGCGGGGACGTACGGCAACGTGCTGCGCTTCCTGCCGCCGCTGTCCATTCCCGAGGAGTTGCTCACCGAGGGCCTCGATATCCTCGAGCAGGCGTTCACCGAATCGGTCTGAACCCATCGCGACCGGCATGAACCCGGCTCAACCCTGATAGCAAGTGAGGTCTGCCCCATGCCAGAGATCACGCCGTTCTACCTGTCCGGTGTGCCCACGACCGGCTCGGGCACCCTGCCCGTGACGTCCCCGTGGGACGGGTCGGTCGTGGGCCTGATGTCGGTGCCGACCGATGCCCAGGTCGAGCAGGCCGTCGCCGATCTCGACGCCGTACGCGCCGAGGCGCAGGCCATGCCGGCGCACGCGCGGGCCGGGGCCCTCGACCACATCTCGGCGCGGCTGAAGGCCCGTGCCGAGGAGATCGCGACCCTGATCACCGCGGAGAACGGGAAACCGTTGTTCTGGTCTCGCGGCGAGGTGGCCCGGGCGGTGGCCACCTTCCGCTGGGCCGCCGAAGAGACGCGCCGGTTCTCCGGCGACCTCCAGCGACTGGACACCGAGGTGACCGCGACCGGGCGGCTCGGCGTAGTGCGGCGCTTCCCGCGCGGCCCCGTGCTGGGCATCGCGCCGTTCAACTTCCCGCTCAACCTGGTCGCGCACAAGGTCGCCCCCGCGATCGCCGTCGGTGCCCCGATCCTGGTCAAGCCGGCGCCCGCCACCCCTCTCACGGCGATGCTGCTCGGTGAGATCATCGCCGAGACCGAGCTGCCGGCGGGGATGGTGTCGGTGCTGCCGGTCCCGAACGACAGGATGGCGCCTCTCGTGGCCGACCCTCGGTTGCCGGTCGTCTCGTTCACCGGCTCCGGTCCCGTGGGCTGGGCCATCCGGGAGCAGGCCCCGCGCAAGCACCTCACCCTGGAGCTCGGCGGCGACGCCGCGGTCGTCGTCAACGACGACTGGCCGGATCTGACCGGCGCGGCCGAGCGGATCGCGCTGTTCGCCAACTACCAGGCCGGCCAGTCCTGTATCTCCGTGCAGCGCGTACTGGTGCACACCGACGTCTATGACGCCTTCGTCACCGAACTGGTGACGGCGGTCGAGAAGCTCCCGACCGGTGATCCGACCGCCGAGGGGGTACTGGTCGGCCCGGTCATCAACGAAGCCGCGGCCGAGCGGATCGTCGCGTGGGTGGAAGAGGCGCGCGACGCGGGGGCGTCCGTGCTCACGGGCGGCACGCACGAGGGTACCGCCGTGGCCCCGACCGTCCTGTCCGGCGTCCCGGCCGGCATCCGGGTGGCCGAGGAGGAGATCTTCGGGCCGGTCCTGACCGTGGCGCAGTTCACCGACCTCGACGAGGCGTTCACCGTCGTCAACTCCTCGAGGTACGGGCTGCAGGCCGGCATCTTCACCACCGACGTGCGGGTGGCCTTCCGCGCGCACCGCGATCTGGAGGTCGGCGGGTTGATCGTCGGAGACGTGCCGAGCTACCGCGCCGATCAGATGCCCTACGGCGGCTGGAAGGAATCAGGCATCGGCCGCGAGGGAGTCAGGTCGGCCATGAACGACCTGACCGAGGAACGCGTCCTCGTCCTCACCGGTCTCGATCTCTGAGCCGGTGAGGACGCGCGGTGACGGTCTGTCGGAAGGCGATGTGTCGGCGGGCGATTCAGTAGACGGGCGCGTCCGCGCGCGGCGCGTGCCCGTGGATGCTCAGGACGTGGCCCACCAGCGTGGTCAGCACCTGCTTGCCTGACCTCCGCTCGCGTGCGTCGCACAGGACGACCGGCACGCTCGGATCCAGGTCGAGTGCCTGGCGGATCTCCTCGGGCGTGTAGTCGTACCCGTCGTCGAAGCAGTTCACCCCGACGACGAAGGGGAGACCCCTGCGTTCGAAGTAGTCGACCGACGGGAAACAGTCGGCCAGCCGGCGCGTGTCGGCCAGGACGACGGCTCCGATCGCACCGAGGGACAGTTCGTCCCACATGAACCAGAAACGGTCCTGTCCCGGTGTGCCGAAGAGATAGAGGATCAACCCGTCGCGGATCGTGATCCGGCCGAAGTCCATGGCGACCGTGGTCGTGGTCTTGTTCTCCACGCCGGCGGTGTCGTCGACACCGATGCTCCGGTCGGTCAGCAGTTCCTCGGTCTGCAGTGGCCGGATCTCGCTGACGGCACCGACCAGCGTGGTCTTGCCCACCCCGAATCCTCCGGCCACGAGGATCTTCACCGCTAGGGGCATGTCAGCAGCGCGCTGTGCGGCCTCAGAGCGCTTCGAGTCCATGGAGCACTTCCCTAAGCAAATGTTCGTTGATCGGCCGGTCCTCCCGCACGGGACGCCGGACCACGATCAACTCGTTGTCCAGCAGATCACCGAGCAGGACGCGGGTCACCACCAGGGGGAGTTGCAACTTCGCCGAGATCTCCGCGACCGACAGCGGACGGACGCACAGCTCGAGGATGGCCAGGTGTTCTGGCCATACGTTAGGGGACGCGAAGGGCGCCGTCCCGGCGGTCGCGATGATCGCGATCATCTCGAAGCCCTCGCGAGTGGCGGGCTTGGTGCGGCCGCGCGTCAGCGCGTACGACCGGACCAGCGGCCCCGCCTCGTCGTCGAGCCATTCGCTTCCAGGACCGGTCATCAGTCGTCACCACGGTCCCTCATCGTTCTCTACCGACTCAGAGCGCCCGCGCAGGGTGCCCTTCTGGATCGACGACATCATCGTACGTAGCTCTTCTGGCGACCGTTCACGGCGGTTGTCCGTTTCAACAGGCGGCGCGGGGACGGATTCGTCGTACAGCTGCGGTGCGAGGTTGGCCTGGCGGACTCGTTGGGGCAACTCCGGCTTGTCCTCTTTGCGCCTGCGGCCCCCCGGCTGCCTCCGGCCGCCGTCGGGCAGACGCTGCGGCGCCGGCGGCTGGGACTCCGCCGGCCGTGCGGTGGGACGTGGCCGCTCGAACGGCTGCGGAGCGGGACGTGCCCACTCGAAGGGCTGCGGCCGGTTCGGCGGCGGCTGACTCGGCGGCTGACTCGGCGGCTGCCGGTCGGGCGGGGGCTGGGCCGGCGGGGGCTGGTTCGGCTGATGCTGACCGTGATGTGCCGGACGGACCGGCTGAACGGGATGGACCGGCTGGTCGTAGGGCCGCCCGACCGGCGGCGCGCCGACCGGCTCGGCGGGTCGCCGGAACGGCCCCGGACGCGGCGGCTCCGCGGCTGGCTCGCCCGAGTGCAGGCTGAGCACCGCGGCGTTCGCCCCGGTACCCGCCGCCGAACCGTCCTGCCCGTTCCAGACCGCCCCGACGGGATAGAGCGCGTCCTCACTGCGGCGGGTCAGCGCCAGCGGCCGGCCCTCGGGCTCGCGGACCTCGCCGCTGACGACGATGTCCTCCGGCAGCAGGACGATCGCCGTCATGCCTCCGTACGGCGAAGTGCGCAGCGTCACCTTGATGTTGTGCCGCTGGGCCAGCCGGCCGACCACGAACAGGCCGAGCTGCGCACTGTCGGACAGGTCGAACTCCGGCGGTGCGGCCAGCCGTTCGTTGACCCGCGCGAGGCTCTCCGGGTCCATGCTCAGACCGCGGTCCTCGATCTCCAGAGTGAAGCCGTGCCCCACCGACTCACCGGTCACCTGCACGGTCGTGTGCGGCGGCGAGAACATCGCGGCGTTCTCGATCAGCTCGGCGAGCAGGTGGATGACGTCGGCGACGGCGACACCGGAGATCGACGCCTGCGACATCGGCGCCACGCTCACCCGCGTGTAGTCCTCGATCTCCGAGGCGGCCGCGCGGGCCACGTCGACGACCGCGACCGGGTTGCGCCAGCCTCGGCCGGGCGCCTGCCCGGACAGGATGATGAGACCTTCGGCGTGGCGCCGCATGCGGGTGGCGAGGTGGTCGAGGCGGAACAGGTCCTCGAGCTCGTCCGGCTCGGCGCCGCGGCGCTCCATCGAGTCGAGCAGGTTCAGCTGGCGGTGCAGCAGCGACTGGCTGCGGCGGGCGAGGTTCACGAAGACGTCGCTGACGCTGCGGCGCAGCGCGGCCTCTTCGACGGCGCCCTGGATCGCGGTCCGCCGGGCGGCGTTGAACGCCTGACCGACCTGGTCGATCTCCTCGGTGCCGAACGACAGGGGCGGCGCCTCGGCCGCAACGTCGACCTCTTCTCCTCGACGCAGCCGCTGGATCACGCCGGGCAGCCGGACGTCGGCGAGGTCGAGCGCCTCCCGCTTCAGGCCGCTGAGCTCGCGGATGATCGAACGGGCGACCCAGATCGCCAGCACGAGCGAGGCGACCACCGCGATGAGGCCGAGCGCACCGGCGAGGACGACCCGCAGGATGATGCCGTCGGCGATCGGTGCGGCACGCTCCTCGCCGGCGGCGGCGAGCGAGAGCTCCAGGCCGCGCAGCCGGGTGAGGTTCGAGTCGGCCGTGGTCTTCCACAGCACGTCGGTGCCGTCACCGACCCTGAGCTGGCGGGCCGTGCGGACGAACCTGTCCTCGAGCGACCGCAACCGGTTGTACTCCGGCGTGGTGGTCACCTGCTGGTAGTAGGCGCGGTCGGCCTCCCGCAGCTCCAGGACGGACAGGTTGTACAGGGAGCGCTGGGTGCCCACGAGCTTGACGAACTCGGCGTGCTCGCCGGGCGTCATCCGGCCCACCGCCAGCGCACCGGCCAGCAGCGCGTCCTCCTGGGACAGCGTCTCCCGGGCCCTGGTCAGCGCGACCTGACTCCGCGCGTCCCGTGCCACCTCGGGGTTGCTCAGCGTGGACAGCGACCCCTGCAGGGTGCCGACGTCGCCGAGGATGCCCGTGTAGTTGAGGAACGCCTGAGAGCGGCTCGTCGAACCCGCGTCGATCGCGATGCGCCGGGTGGTGAGCTCCTTCAGCCGGGCGATGATCTCGTTCGCGAGCTGCTTCGCCTGTTCCGGCGCCACGTCCTGGGCGCCCTTGTCGGCGGCCAGGCCGCGGAAGAGCTCCGCCTGCCGGTCGGTGACCAGTCGGCCGGATTCCATCGCCGCCCGGTCGCCCGCCGACTTGCTGCCGAGATAGACGACGGTAAGGCGGCGCTCGGCCTGAAGCGCGCTGCCGAGCGCGCCGGACGGGTAGCCGAAATGGTCCTGAACAGTGCGTACGTTCCGCAAGTTCAGGCCGTCGCCAAGCGCAATGCTCGCTGCGAACGCCCACAGAATGCTGAGCGAAACGAGCGACACGAGAAGCAACAGGATGATCTTAAATCGGATGGATCTGAATCGACCGGCCTTTGTTCTGGCTCGACGATGACTGACTGCTGGTCCCACTCAACGGCCCCTTGATCGCACTGCGACCGGCTTTTGGTCAGTTGGTTGGATGGTCCTCGCTTGAACGCCGGTGAGCCTACTACGAACGAATGCCGCCGTATGCCATGTCCGGAGATATCTGGATCACATGGATTTGGGCTTCACAGCCCGCCCGACGCCTCTAAAATGCGCCAACGTGATCTATAAGAGCCTGCTCAAGGTGATGCCGCCCGTACACGGACGCCGACTGCCGCCCGGGAGCCGCACTTCACGGAGCCTCCGCACGCGAGGGCGATTCGCCCTCGCCGCGGCCGTGGGGGCGGCGCTGGTCAGCGCTTGCAGTGGCTCGGATCCGGGACAGGAGGCCGTCGCACCGCCCATCCCCGTGCAACAGGACATCGGCCCGTCGGAAGGCCGGGTCAACCTCGTCGTCTGGGCCGGTTACGCCGAGGACGGGAGCAGCGACAAGACCGTCGACTGGGTGACCCCCTTCACCAAGGCGACCGGCTGCCGGGTGAACTCGAAGGTGGCCGACACCTCCGACTCGATGGTCGCCCTCATGAAGACCGGGCAGTACGACGGGGTGTCCGCCTCCGGCGACGCCAGCCTGCGCCTGATCTACGGTGGCGACGTCGCACCGGTCAACACCGGCCTGCTCAGCAACTACGGCGACATCGCGCCTTACCTCAAGAACCAGCCGTACAACTCGGTCAAAGGCCAGATGTACGGCGTCCCGCACGGCTATGGCGCGAACGTGCTGATGTACCGCACCGACAAGTTGCCGCAACGGCCGACGTCCTGGAGCGTCGTGTGGGACAGGAACTCCCCCGCCGCGAACCACGTGACCGCCTACGACTCCCCCATCTACATCGCCGACGCGGCGCTGTACCTCAAGACCCACCGGCCCGACCTGAAGATCACCGACGTCTACGAGTTGAACGAGAAGCAGTTCACCGCCGCCGTGGACCTGCTCAAGCAGCAGCGGCCGAGCATCAACCAGTACTGGCACAGTTACGTCGACGAGCTGCAGTCCTTCAAGTCCGCCGACAACTACGCGGGCACCGCGTGGGAGGTGACGGCCAACCTGGCCAAGGACGAGGGGGTCCCGGTCGCCACCACGATCCCGGCGGAGGGGGCGACCGGCTGGTCCGACACCTGGATGATCTCGTCGAAGGCCGAGCACCCGAACTGCATGTACCGGTGGATGAACTGGATCACCACGCCGAGGGCCCAGGCACAGGTCGGCCAGTGGTTCGGTCAGGCGCCCGCCAACCCGAAGGCCTGCCGTTACACCGAAAGCGGCTTCTGCACCACCTACCACGTGGGCGACGCCGAGTTCTACAAGCGCATCGCGTTCTGGAAGACGCCGGTCGCCGACTGCGGTGATGACCGCGGCACCGAATGTGTGGACTACTCGCGCTGGGCCCAGGCGTGGACTGAGATCAAGGGCTGAGTGAAATGACTCACCGCAGTGGCGCGGGTGCCCAGGGTGGTGCGGCACGCTAAAGATCACTAGAGTGACTGCCCATCGAATCTCGACCGAGGAGTCCAGGCACGTGAGCACGCCAGCGGAACAGCCCGCAGTGAGTTTGCGGGGGGTGCGCAAGACCTTCGGCGACATCGTCGCGGTCGACGGCGTCGATCTGGACATCCGTGATGGCGAGTTCTTCGCGATGCTGGGTCCCTCGGGCTCCGGCAAGACGACGGTCCTGCGGATGATCGCGGGCTTCGAGACACCGACCGCCGGCAGCGTCCACCTCGGCGGGGACGAGGTCAGCAGGCGGCCACCGTTCGAGCGGGACGTGAACACGGTCTTCCAGGACTACGCCCTCTTCCCGCACATGAACGTGATCGCCAACGTGGAGTACGGCCTCAAGGTCAAGAGGGTCCCGAGAGCCCAGCGCAGGGAACGTGCCCTCGAAGCGCTGCGCACCGTACGACTCGAGGGATTCGAGGCGCGCAAGCCGGGACAGTTGTCCGGGGGACAACGACAGCGCGTGGCGCTCGCCCGGGCCCTGGTGAACCGCCCGAAGGTCCTCCTCCTGGACGAACCGCTCGGCGCACTCGACCAGAAGCTCCGCGAGGAGATGCAGGTCGAGCTCAAGGCGATCCAGCGCCAGGTCGGCGTCACCTTCCTCTTCGTCACCCACGACCAGGAGGAGGCCCTCACGATGAGCGACCGCATCGCGGTCTTCAACTCGGGCCGGATCGAGCAGGTGGGCACCCCGGCGGAAGTCTACGAACGGCCGGCATCGGCGTTCGTGGCCGGATTCGTCGGCACCTCGAACCTCATCCAGGGCGGGGCCGCCGAGTCGATCCTGGGGCGTACGGGCGTCTACAGCGTCCGCCCCGAGAAGATCCGCGTGGACACCCACCTCGACGCGGAAGTGCCTGTGGGCGAGCATGCGGCGGCCGGCACGGTCGCCGAAGTCGTCTACGCGGGGGCGGCCACCCGATTCGTCGTCGATCTCGACGCGGGCGGCCGGCTGATAGCTCTGCAGCAGAACCTACAGACGTCGTCCATGGATGTGCTCAAGCTGCGCGACGCGCGAGTTCGGCTCGCGTGGCGGCGGGAGCACGAGTTCGCCATCCGGGAGGTCACGCCTCCCGGGCTGGTGATGGACGGTCCACCGCAGGTCGCCAGCTGACGGCCACGCGGTATTCGTTCCGCCAACCCCCCATTTGAATCGGAGACATACGATGCGCTCAGTGCGCTTCGCGCTCACCGCCCTCGCTGCCGTGGGCCTGCTCGCCGCCGGCTGCGGCAGCGGAGAGGAATCGAGCGACGGCCCCCCTGCCGCCGCCGCCGGGTTCACGCCTCCCAAGATCGAAGCCCTGAAGGCCCTCGGGCCGGGTGAGGGCCAGGTCAACATCGTCGCCTGGGCCGGTTACGTCGAGGACGGATCGAACGACAAGTCCGTCGACTGGGTCTCCTCCTTCACCAAGGAGACCGGCTGTAAGGTCAATACCAAGATCGGCTCTACGTCCGACGAGATGCTGAATCTGATGAAGACCGGGCAGTACGACGTGGTCTCGGCCTCCGGCGACGCGTCGCTGCGGCTCATCGCCGGTGGCACCGTGGCGCCGTTCAACACCAGCCTGACCCCGAACTACGCCGGCATCTACCCGGACCTGAAGAACAAGCCGTGGAACTCGGTGAACGGCGTCGCCTACGGCATGCCGCACGGCCGCGGCGCCAACATGCTGATGTACAACACCAAAGAGGTGAAGCCGGCGCCGGACTCGTGGAGCGTCGTCTTCGACCCCAACTCGCCGTACAAGGGCAAGATCACCGCATACGACTCGCCGATCTACATCGCGGACGCGGCGCTCTACCTCATGTCGGCGAAGCCGGAGCTCGGCATCAAGGACCCGTACGCCCTGGACCAGACGCAGCTCAAGGCGGCGGTCGACCTGCTCAAGCAGCAGAAGCCGATCATCGGTGAGTACTGGTCGGACTACACCAAGGCGGTGCAGTCGTTCAAGAGCAGCGACACCGTGGCCGGCACCACCTGGCAGGTCATCGCCAACCTGGTGAAGGCCGAGAAGGCGCCGGTCGAGACGGTCCTGCCCAAGGAGGGCGGCACCGGCTGGAACGACACCTGGATGGTCGCGGCGAAGGCCAAGAACCCGAACTGCGCCTACAAGTGGCTGAACCACATCGCCGACCCGAAGGTGAACGCGCAGGCCACCGAGTACTTCGGCGAGGCGCCGTCGAATCCCGCGTCCTGCAAGCTGACCAAGGACAAGAACCACTGCGAGACCTACCACGCGGGTGACACCGAGTACTGGAAGAAGGTCCACTACTGGACCACGCCGATCCCGCAGTGCCTGGACGGCCGTACCGACGTGAAGTGCACGGACTACGCCGAGTGGACGCGTGCTTGGACGGAGATCAAGGGATGATTTCGCCGGACCGGCCCGCCGGGCACGGCGGGCCGGTCCGCCGGTTGGCCGGCACACTGCACCGACGGCCGCGCTTGCGGCTTTCGCTGCTGTTGTCGGCACCGTTGCTCTGGCTCGTCGTGGCCTATCTCGGAGCGCTGGCGATGCTGTTCGTCGCCGCCTTCTGGTCCACGAACGTGTTCACGGGCGACCTGGTCAAAGATTTCACCTGGCAGAACTTCCAGGATCTGGTGACGCTCGACGTCTACCGGACGGTCATGCTGCGCAGCGTCATGGTGGCGGTGCTGGTGACGGTCGTGGACGGCGTCATCGCCTTCCCGATGGCGTTCTACATGGCCAAGATCGCCTCACCGCGGGCCCAGCGCTGGCTGGTCATCGCGATCCTCACCCCCCTCTGGGCCAGCTACCTGGTCAAGGCGTACGCCTGGCGGGTAATGCTCGCCAACGACGGCCTGCTCGACTGGGCGCTCGGCCCGTTCGGCGCGCATGGCCCGGGCTATGGCCTGCCGGCGACCGTGATGACGCTGTCCTACCTCTGGCTCCCGTACATGATCCTGCCGATCTACGCCGGTCTGGAACGGCTGCCGGACAACCTGATGGACGCCGCAGGCGACCTCGGTGCCCGCACGTTCCGCACCTTCCGCACGATCATCTGGCCGGTCGCCTTCCCGGCGGTCGTCGCAGGCTCGATCTTCACGTTCTCCCTCTCGCTCGGCGACTACATCGCCGTGAAGATCGTCGGAGGGAAGAGCCAGATGATCGGCAACGTGGTGTACGACAACATCGGCGTGGCCAACAACCTGCCGTTCGCCGCCGCCGTGGCGACCCTGCCCGTGGCGGTCATGGTGATTTATCTCGTCGCCGTCCGCCGGACCGGGGCTTTGGAGAACCTATGATCCGCTCGCGGGGAGCCCGCATCGGGCTGCGCTTGGCGATGGCCCTGGGCCTCGGTGTGATCTACATCCCGCTGTTCGTCGTGCTGGTCAGCTCCTTCAACGTCGACAGGTCGTTCTCGTGGCCGCCGACGCGGCTGACCGGGCACTGGTGGTCGATCACGTGGGACAACGCCGGCGTCCGCTCGGCGCTCTGGACCTCGGTCAAGGCGGGCCTGGGCGCGACCTCCATCGCGCTGGTGCTCGGCACGATGGTGGCGTTCGCGGTGCAGCGGTACAAGTTCTTCGGCCGCGACACGATCTCGCTGCTGGTGATCCTGCCGATCGCGCTGCCCGGCATCATCACCGGCATCGCGCTCAACAACGCCTTCCGCACCGTGCTGGCCCCCTTCGGCGTCGAGATGGGGATGTTCACGGTGATCGTCGGGCACGCGACGTTCTGCGTCGTCACCGTCTACAACAACGTGCTGGCCCGGCTGCGGCGCATGGGCCTGAACGTCGAAGAGGCCTCCGCCGACCTGGGCGCCGACACCTTCCAGACCTTCCGCTATGTGACGTTCCCGCTGCTCCGCTCGGCGTTGCTGGCAGGCGGGCTGCTGTCGTTCGCGCTGTCCTTCGACGAGATCATCGTGACGACCTTCACCGCCGGCGCCGGGGTGCAGACACTGCCGATCTGGATCTTCAACAATCTCTTCCGTCCGAATCAGGCACCTATCGTCAACGTGGTGGCCGCCGCTCTGATCGTGCTGTCCGTGGTACCCATCTACCTGGCTCAGCGCATCTCCGGTGACGACGCCCGCGTGATCTGACTGCAAGGAGAATCCCCGAGATGAGTGACCTGCGCGTGACGCGCAACTTCGTGAACGGCGCGTGGACCGACGTGACCGACGGCCGTACGGCCGAACTCATCAGCCCCGTGACGGGCGAGGTCTTCGGCACCGCGCCGGTGTCGGGACAGGCCGACGTGAACGCCGCCGTCGAGGCCGCGGCCGGCGCGTTCGAGACCTGGCGCGACACGACCCCGGCGGAGCGGCAGCTCGCGCTGCTGCGCATCGCCGACGCCATCGAGGCGCGGGCCGACGAGCTCGTCGCCGCCGAGTCGGAGAACACCGGCAAGCCCCTCGGCCTGACCCACTCGGAGGAGATCCCCCCGATGGTCGACCAGATCCGGTTCTTCGCCGGAGCCGCGAGGGTGCTGGAGGGCCGGTCGGCGGGCGAGTACATGGCGGGTCACACCTCGATGATCCGGCGCGAGCCCATCGGCGTGTGCGCCCAGGTGACGCCATGGAACTACCCGATGATGATGGCCGTGTGGAAGTTCGCCCCGGCGATCGCGGCGGGCAACACCGTGGTCCTCAAGCCATCGGACACGACGCCGGTGACCACGGCCCTCATGGCCGAGATCGCCGCGGAGTTCCTGCCGCCGGGGGTGTTCAACGTCGTCTGCGGTGACCGGGACACCGGCCGGGCGCTCATAGAGCACCCGATCCCGGAGATGGTCTCCATCACCGGCTCGGTGCGCGCGGGCATGGAGGTCGCCGCGAGCTCGGCTCGCGACCTGAAGAGGGTGCACCTCGAGCTCGGCGGCAAGGCACCGGTGATCGTGTTCGACGACGCCGACATCGAGGCCGCGGCCGAGGCCATCGCGGTCGCCGGCTACTTCAACGCCGGCCAGGACTGCACCGCCGCGACCCGCGTGCTCGCGGGGCCGGGCGTGCACGACGACTTCGTCGCCGCGCTGGCGGAGCAGGCCAAGCAGACCAGGACCGGGCGGCCGGACGACGAGGACGTGCTGTACGGGCCGCTGAACAACGCCAACCAGCTGAAGCACGTCTCCGGTTTCATCGACCGTCTGCCGTCCCACGCCTCGGTCGAGGCGGGCGGCGGGCGGAGCGGCTCACGTGGGTTCTTCTACGAGCCCACCGTGGTCTCGGGGCTGGCCCAAGACGACGAGGCCGTGCAGAACGAGATCTTCGGCCCCGTCATCACCGTGCAGAGGTTCCACGATGAGGACCAGGCGCTGCGCTGGGCCAACGGCGTGCGTTACGGCCTCGCGTCGTCCGTCTGGACGCGCGACCACGGCCGTGCGATGCGCATGGCCAAGCGGCTCGATTTCGGCTGCGTCTGGATAAACACTCATATCCCGCTGGTGGCCGAGATGCCGCACGGCGGATTCAAGCATTCCGGCCACGGCAAGGACCTGTCGATGTACGGATTTGAGGATTACACCCGGGTTAAGCATGTTATGTCCAATATCGAGCTCTGAACCAGAGAAGTCTCCAACCGAATCATTTCGGCGGCCGAGATTCCAGGCTCTCCACTCTGTCGCTCCGTCGGCCGTGGCCTACATTCCCGTCGATCACGGCCGGCGGAGGTAATCGGGACATCGGGCGCATTTCCGTGCGCTTTTACGGCCGGTCATCGCGGCGACGGCACAAATGCGGGTCACCCGCAAGGATGTCCGCATGAATAATGAGGACACTGGGCGGTCTGCGAGGGCAAGGTGTCGAGCAAGGCGCTCAGCGGCAGGGCTCCCTGCCGCCGTACAAGCCGCCGACGTCGGCGACGGAGATGGGACACCAGATGGCCGAGCGTGAACCGGTGACCGAGCTGGGCGCCTTCAGTAGCGACGACGCGGTCGCGACCGAGTGGGCGCAGGCGCGCGCAGACTTGCGGAACGCCGAGCTGTACTGGTTGTCGACGGTGCGTCCGGACGGGCGCCCGCACGTCACCCCGCTCTTGGGAGTCTGGCTGGACGGCGCGCTGTACTTCTGCACCGGTACGGCCGAACGCAAGGCCGCGAACCTCGCACAGAACCCGCACTGCGTCCTCACGACCGGGCGCAACATCCTCGACGGTCTCGACCTCGTGGTCGAGGGTGCGGCGGCCGGTGTGAGCGACGAGGCCGAGCTCCGCCAGGTCGCCGACACCTTCGAGTCGAAGTACGGCCCGCGTTTCACGGCACCCGAGGGCACCTGGTTCGGTCTCGGTGACTCCATCCGAGGCGGCGACGTCCTGGTGTACCGGGTCGCCCCCTCGACCGCCTTCGGCTTCGGCAAGGGCGAGCACTTCAGCCAGACTCGCTGGCGTTTCTCCTGACGGGGATCCAGCACAAGCCGGCCGCTTCGGCCGCTTCCGCCGCGAGAGTGCTCTGCCGAATCCCTCCTGCGACCGACGCACGCCACCGGTAGGACCCCGGATACTGTGCGGGACCGTCGATGTCAGGAGTCCCGGAGTGGCCGTAACCGATCGGGTACCGGTTCCCGCCGGGCTCCGCGACCGGGCGGACCGGTTTCGGCGCCGGCCGGCCCGCGAGATCGACATCGCGGTCGCCGTGGTCGTGTCCGCCGCCACGGTCGCGCCGACCCTGGTACCCGTCTCGCAGGCGTGGTGGATCGTGGCACTGGCTCTGCTGGCCTCCGCTCCGGTTCTTTGGCGGCGAAGGGCCCCGATGCGGATCGGGCTCGTGGTCGGCGTCGCCATGACGGCTCTGGTGATCTGGCACAAGCCGGTGCTGCCGTACGGCCCACTGGTCTGCGTCTACACCATCGCGGCGCTGAGCCCGCCGCTGCTGCGCATGCTGTCCATACCGGTCATCGGTGTGACGGTGTACGTCTCGCTCGTCCTACCGGACGAGCAGCTGGAGGTCTACCGGGCGGTGGGCACGGCCTTCGCCGCCGCGTACGCCCTCGGCACCAGTGCCCGTGCCCGCCGCGCGCGGGCGGCGGAACTGGCCGAACGGACCCGCCGGCTGGCGCAGGAACGTGCCACCGCGGCCGCTCGCGAACGCACCCGCATCGCCCGAGACATGCACGACATCCTGACCCACTCCGTGGGCCTCATGGTCGTCCAGGCCGAGGCCGGCCCCGTGGTGATGCGTTCGGATCGCCGGTGCGCGGAGGCCGCCTTCGACGCGATCGCCGAGACCGGGCGGGGCGCTCTCACCCAACTGCGCGGCCTGCTCGGCACGCTGCGCTCGGAGGAGAGCGCCGGCGGGGAGCCGCAGCCAAGCCTCGACGCCGTGCCGCACCTTGTCGAACGGACGGCGCGGGCCTGCCTGGAGGTGACCCTCACCAGTGCCGGCGAGCCGCGCGCGGTGGCCGCGACGTCGATGTGGCGGCGTATCGAATCGTCCAGGAGGCACTGACCAACGTGCTGCGTCATGCGGACGCGCGTGCCGTACGCGTCAGCCTGAATTGGGCCGACACCACGCTGGAGATCGAGGTCGCCGACGACGGCCGGGGCGCTCAGGGCGTGACCGGGGGGCATGGCCTGGCCGGGATGCGGGAACGGGTGACGGCCTGCGGTGGGACGCTGCGCGCGGGCTCCGGCGGCGAGGGCTTCCTCGTGGCGGCCACGCTTCCGATCGGATAGGCATACATCCGCCGAGACGCGCTCGCCGAAGCCGTTCACGTCGTCGCCGCGGGGGAATCCCTGCTGGCCCCGGTGGTGACCAGGCGCCTCATCGAGGATCTCGTCCGCAGGCCGAGCCACGGTGTCGTGCCGCGGCTGACGGCCCGGCTCGGCGAGCTGACCGGCCGGGAGTCACAGACCCTGCGGCTGATCGCGCGCGGGTCGTCCAACGCCGAGATCGCCGCCGAACTCGTGGTCAGCGAACACACGGTCAAGACACACGTGAGCCACATCCTGACCAAGCTCGATCTGCGCGACCGGGTGCAGGCCGTCGTGTTCGCCTACGAGTCCGGCCTGGTCGTCGCCGGAGACGCGTAGTCCGTACGGGCGACAGACCGGAACGCTCTCATCGGCGATGTGCGCCGGGCCCGGGTCGCGAAGCATCAAGGCGGTTCCCAAGGATGAGGAGACCGCCCGATGAACCCGACACGATGGAGGTTCGCCGCAGTGCTCGCCGCCGCGGCGTCCTCGGCGACACTGTTCTACTTCGGCACCGGGTTGCGACCGCTGCCATGGCTCACCTGGCTCGCGCCACTTCCGGTGCTCGCGCTGGCCCCTCGCGTCGGCGCCCTCGCGGTGGGAGGCGCACGGGTCGTGGTGCTGCCCGAGAAGACGTTCGTCGCCGACGACGCGAGCCTGTCGCTGCTGGCCGGGCCGCTCAGCCGTCTCGCGGCCGAACGGCGCATCGACATCATCGCCGGGGTCACCCTCACGCGGGGTGGAATCACCTACAACGCGGCGATGGACTTCCCCGCGGACGGAGGACGATCGGTGGACTACTTCAAGCACCACCTGATCCCCGGCTTCGAGGGAGAGTTCGCTGCCGGGAGCGAGGTGGCCTTCGTGCCCGGCTCCGGGCGCCGCTGGGGCATCGCCATCTGCAAGGACCTCGACTTCCCCGGTCTGGTCCGCGACTACCGCGGGCGCGGCGCGACCGCCGTGCTCGTACCCGCCTGGGACTTCGACGTCGACGCGTGGCTGCACAGCCGGATGGCGGTCACCCGTGGCGTCGAGAGCGGCCTCACCGTCGCGCGCGCGGCCCGGGCCGGCGCCCTGACCGTCAGCGATCCGCGGGGCCGCGTCGTGGCGGAAGCGCGCACCGAGGACGCCGAGTTCGTGTCGGTCACCGCCGGCCTCCCGATCCATGCCGACCCGACCCTGTACGCGAGATTCGGAGACTGGTTCGCCTGGGCCTGTGTCGGTCTGCTCGCTGGAGCAGGAGCCCTCCTACGCGGCAGGCCCATACGCTGAGGCAACGCCCGAACCGCCCGAACCGCCCGAACCGCCCGAAAGGCATCCTCGATGACTCAGGATCGGCCGGCTCTCCCGCCCGGCATGCAGGCTCAGCTCGACTCGTCGTCGTACATGGGCGTACCGACGTTCGGCATGCGACCTCATCTGACCGAGCCGGAGCAACTCGACGAATGGAAGCCCGATGTCGCCATCGTCGGTGCCCCATGGGACGACAACACGACCAATCGGCCCGGTGCTCGCTTCGGTCCCCGGGCGCTACGCGCCAACGCCTACGATTCGGGCACCTACCACCTCGACCTGGGGATCGAGATCTTCGACCACCTCAACGTCGTCGACTACGGCGACGCGATCGTTTCACCCGGTATGTGGGATCTCTCGCGTGATGCCATCCACCAGCGGATATCCGAGGTGGTGAGCCGCGGGATCATCCCCGTGGTGATCGGGGGCGACCACTCGGTGACCTGGCCGAGTGGAGTGGCGGTCGGTGAACATCACGGCTACGGCAGGATCGGCATGATCCACTTTGACGCGCACGCCGACACGGCCGACATCCTGCGCGGCAACCTCGCCAGTCACGGCACACCGATGAGGCGATTGATCGAGTCGGGGGCGATAGCCGGTAAGGACTTCATCCAGATCGGGCTCCGGGGCTACTGGCCACCGGCCGACGTTCAGGAGTGGATGCGCGAGCAGGGCATGCGGCATCACACGATGCAGGAGATCTGGGAACGCGGCATCAGGGATGTCATGGAGGATGTCATCGCCGAGGCGATCGATGGCACGGACGGCATCTACCTCTCGATCGACATCGACGTGCTCGACCCGGGGTTCGCCCCGGGCACGGGAACACCGGAGCCCGGAGGGTTCGCGCCGATCGACCTGCTGAGAGCCGTCCGCAGGATCGTCCTCGAGACCAACGTGGTGGCGCTCGATGTCACCGAGGTCTGTCCTCCGTACGACCTGTCCGACCTGACGGTCAACAACGCGCATCGGCTCATTTGGGAGACGCTTGCCGGGCTCGCGTACAAGAAGCGCGCGCAGGCCGAGCCGACGTCATGACACGCGTTCCCCCGGAACGTTCGGCGCGCCGTCCTCCGTCCGGCCGATGATGACCGACGCGCCGCTCACCTTGCGCATGGGGACCGGCAGGGCGTCCCCGATGACGCCGAACCACCGTCACGCACCGGCACCCGGCCGCAGCCCCCGTAACCGGCCGAGCGCCAGGCACCCGCGAACAACTGCATGATCACGGCAGTACCTTCTCTACCGTGATCATGCAGTTGTGACCCGTTGGAGGCGCGTGGCGAGCTCACTTTCGTCGAGGGTGGTGAGGTGGCGGTCGCGCATGAGGATCCGGCCTGCCACCACGGTGTCGCGTACGTCGGCGGCGGTGGCGGCGTAGGCGAGCGTCGACCACGGGTCGTGGCGCGGCAGCAGGTGCGGTGCGTTCAGGTCGACGACGATCAGGTCGGCCTGCTTGCCCACCTCCAATGAGCCCAGCCGGTCCCCCATGCCCACGGCCCTCGCGGAGCCGATCGTGGCCATCTGTACGGCCTGCCGGGCGTCCACGACCGTCGGGTCTCCGCTGAACCCCTTGTGCACGATCGCCGCGGTGCGCAGCGCCGTGAACATGTCCAGGGTGTTGGAGCTGACCGCGCCGTCGGTTCCGAGCCCGACCGGGACCCCCGCGGCGAGCAGGTCGGGCACCCGGGCCACTCCGGCGGCGAGCTTGAGGTTCGATACCGGGCAGTGCGCGATGGCGGTGCCGGTGCGGGCCAGCGCGTCGATCTCGGCGTCGGTGAGATGCACCGCGTGCGCCAGCACCGTGCCCGGCCCGAGCAGCCCGAGGTCGTCGAGCAGTTCGACCGGTCGGCGGCCGTACCTGGCAGCGACCATGTCCACCTCCCCCGCGTTCTCGGCGGCGTGGATGTGCAGCACCGCGTCGTGCTTTCGCGCCAGCGCGGCGACCTCGCGCAGTTGGCCGGGATCGAGCGTGTACGTGCTGTGCGCCATGACGTACGGGCGACCGCCCGCCAGGTCGGCCCCCGCCCACTCCAGCCGGGCGGCGAAGTCCAGGCCGTCCGGCGGCCCGTCGATGTCCATGAACGTGGGGCCGGTGAGGAGCCGGAAGCCGGTGCGCGCGGCCACGTCGGCGGCGGTCTCGTGGAACCAGTACATGTCCAGCGCGGCGGTGACGCCGGACCGGACCGATTCGGCGACGGCGCACTCGACTCCGGCCGCCACCATCTCGGGAGAGAGCAGCGCGACCTCGGCCGCGATGACCTCGGCCAGGAAACCCTGTAGATCGACGTCGTCGGCCCGGCCGCGGAACACCGCCATGGCCAGATGCGTGTGCGCGTTGATCAGCCCAGGCAGCACCAGGCAGCCGCCGGCGTCCAGCACCTCGGCAGACGCGTATCGGGCCGCGATGTCCGCCGCCGGCCCGACCGCCGCGATCACTCCGTCGCGGACGGCGACGGCCCCGTCCCCGACCACCGTGCCCGCCTCGTCGACGGTGAGGACGTCGCCACCGGTGACGACCAGGTCGGCGCGCTCGGCACCGCTCACGCCGGCTCGCCCGCCAGGCCGGCGAGCGCGTCCAGCGACACCAGCACCGCCCGCTCCACCGCCTCGGCGACCACGTTTCGGTGCGGGTCGTACGGTTTGTCGTGCTCGTCCACCGCGTTGCCGTCGATGACGACGACGCCGCCGGCCCGCAGACAGTGCATCGAGGCGTGGACGTACAGCGCCGACAGCTCCATCTCGATGGCGATGACGCGCGCCCGGACGTACTCCTCCATCGGCAGCCGCAGCACGCCGGGGGCGAACGCCGCGCGGGTCCACACCACGCCCCGGTGCGCGGGCGCGCCGTGCGCCGCCGCCGCGTCACGCAGGGCCAGCACCGCCTCGGGCGCCGCGACCGCCGGATACTCCGGCGGCACGAGCTGGTGGGTGACACCGTCGTCGCGCACCGCCGCCTCGGCGATGACCAGGTCGCCGTCGGAGATCGCGCTGGTCAACGCGCCCGCCGTGCCGAGCCGCACCAGCGTGGTGACGCCCGCCTCGGTGAGCTCGGTGAACAGGCACATCGCGCCAGGACCGCCGACGCCGTGTGAGGACACCACGACGGGCACGCCCTGCCAGGTCCCCGTGTAGGTGTGGTACTCCCGGTTGCGCGCGACCTCACGCGAGCCGTCGAGCACGGCCGCGACCCGCGCCGCGCGCTCGGGGTCGCCCACGACCAGGGCCTGGGCGGGCAGCCCCGTACGCGGGATCTTCGTGATGGGCAGGATGCTCATGCGTGCCTTCCGGCGGTTCGGTGCGGCTGGGTACGGCTCATCGGCTTCAGTGGCTCAGTGGTTCGGGTGGTTCAGTGGTTCGAGTGGTTCAGACCAGCCGGGCGGGTTCGGGGGCCGTGGGCTCGGCCGTCGCGGCCGACGGGCGGCGGGCCCGGCGGCGCGCCGTGGACGCGAACAGTGCGACGAGGGTCACGACGTACGGCGCGGCGTCGGCCGCCTGCTGCGGCAGGCCCTGGCCCTGCAGCCGGAAGCCGAGGGCCTCGACGACACCGAACAGCAGCGCGGCGAGCAGCACGCCGAGGGGCGCGGCGCGGCCCAGCATGACCGCCACTACTGCGATCCAGCCGCGGCCGGAGGTCATGTTCTCGGAGAACAGCGTGACGTTGCCGAGCGCGAGCTGGGCCCCCGCCAGGCCACAGAGCACACCGCCGGCGAGCACGGCCGCGTACTGGTACTTGGTGACGCTCACCCCGAGGCTCTGCGCCGCGTCGGGCCGCTCCCCCACGCCGCGCAGCCGCAGCCCCCACGCGTGGCGGGAGAGGAAGACCGCGGTGACCGCGACGATCAGCCAGGACAGGTACACCAGCGGCGACTGCCCGGCGAGCACGTCGCCGACGAACGGCACGTCGCCGAGCCCCGGAACGTCGAGCGCACCGAGGCCCTTCAGGCCCGGATCGCTGAACGCACCCTGCACGCCGAACACGGTGCGCAGCAGGAACGCCGTCAACCCGGCCGCCAGCAGGTTCATGGCGACCCCGAGGACGATCGCGTCCGCCTTCAGCGACACCGAGCCGACGGCGAGCACGAGCGAGAAGACCGTGGTCGCGGCGATCGCGACGAGCACCCCCAGCCAGGCGCTGCCGGTGAACCAGCTGCCCGCCACCGCGCCGAAGCAGCCGATCAGCATCAGCCCCTCCAGCGAGATGTTGAACACGCCCGCCCGCTCGCACAGCGCACCGCCGAGGGCGGCGAGCAGGATCGGTGTCAGCGCCCGCAGGGCCGAGGCGAGCAGTTCGGCGTCGATGGGCATCAGCTGTCACCTCGGGGCTGCCGCCGGAAGATCCCGGTCCGTACGGCGAGAAAGACGATGATCAGGGCTTGCAGCACGGTGGTGATCTCACGGGGCACCTCGGTGGCGCGCTCCATCCCGGCGCCGCCGATGGTCATGGCCGCGAAGAACACCGCCGCGGCCACAGTGCCGAGCGGCGCGGCTCCCGCGAGCAGCGCGGCGAGCAGTCCGGTCCAGGTGTAGTTGGGGGTGATCAGCGCGCCGTCGATGAACCGGTACGGGAAGCTCAGCACCCCGATCGATCCGACCAGGCCCGCGACGGCACCGGAGACGGCCATCAACCGCAGCGTGAGCCTGGGGCGGTCCACTCCGGCATAGGTGGCGAACCGGGCATTACGCCCGGTCATCCGGATCTCAAAGCCGACCGGGGTGCGGGCGTCTACGAGCGTGTAGACGATCACGACCGCGATCACCAGGAAGATGCCCGCGTTGAGCGTGCCCGACCCGAGTGACGGCAGGTGCACGCCATCGGGGAGCTGCCGGGTCTGCGGCAGGCTGGACCCCTCCTCCTTGAGCGGGAACCGCGCCAGGTAGGACGCCGCCGACATCGCCGGGTAGCTCAGCAGCAGGCTGCTGACCAGCAGGGGAACGCCGAAGCGGTTCTCGCAGACTGCGGCGAGCGCGGCGTAGAGCGCGCCGGCGGCCATTCCACAGAGGAGGGCCAGGACGAGGCTGAGCGGGCCGGGCAGCGGGCTCGCCAGCCCGACGGCCGCGGCGGTGATGCCGCCGAGCACCAGCTGGCCGTCGCCGCCCAGGTTGACCAGCCCGGCCCGCAGCGGGATGGCGAGGGCGAGGGCCATCCCCGTGACGGGTACGGCCTGGGTCAGGGAGTTGCCGATCCCGTCGGCGCCGAGTGCTCCCGTGACGATCGCCTGGTAGGCGGTGAGCGGATTGGCCCCGGTCGAGGCGAGCATGACCGCCCCGATGGCGAGCGCGGTCACGAGGGCGAAGACGATCGGCGAGAAGGCGACGCCGCGGATGGCGCGTGACATCAGGCCGCTCCTTCCGCGGCGCCGGCCATGGCCAGGCCGAGGCGCTTCTCGTCGGCCTCGCCACGGCCGAGCTCGGCGACGACCCGGCCCTCCGACATCACGAGGATCCGGTCGGACAGCCCGATGATCTCGCTGAGCTCCGCCGAGACGAGCAGGATCGCGTGGCCCGCGTCGCGATAGCCGATGAGCCGGGCGTGGATGTTCTGGATGGATCCGATGTCGACGCCGCGCGTCGGCTGCTCGACGACGAGCAGCCGGGCGTCGTGGGCCATCTCGCGGCCGAGGATCACCTTCTGGTGGTTGCCGCCGGAAAGCGTGCGCACCGGATCCGCGGTGTCGCCGGCCTTGACGCCGAACTCGCCGATCAGCCGGCGGGCGTGCTCGCGCAGGGCGGCCGGGCGCAGCAGTCCCCGAACGGTCAGCGGCTCGGCCCGGTGGAACCCCATGGCGAGGTTGTCGGCGACCGAGGCGTCCGGGGCCGAGCCCACCTCGGCCCTGTCCTCGGGGACGTACGCGAGCCCGGCGGCGCGCCGGGCGGCCACCGGCGCGCCGGTGATGTCCCGCCCGTCGACCGTGACCCGGCCTGAGTCGGCGGTACGGAGGCCGACCAGCGCCTCGACCAGCTCGGTCTGCCCGTTGCCCGCGACCCCCGCGATGCCGACGACCTCGCCGGCCCGGACGGTGCAGGAGACCTGGTCGACGAGCGGCCGGCCCTCTCCACGGACCGTGAGGCCGTCCACCTCGAGCACCGGATTGCCGATCGTGCCGGCCGGGTAGCGGCGGTCGAGCTCGATCTCGCGTCCGGTCATCGCCTCGGCGATCTCGGCGGGCGTGGTGGCGGCGGTGCTCAGCCGGGCCGCGACCCGGCCGTCGCGCAGCACGGTGACGTTGTCGCTGAGCGCCATGACCTCGCGCAGCTTGTGGGTGACGATGAGCACCGTACGGCCGTGCGCGGCGAGCCCGCGCAGCACCTCGAACAGCGCGTCGGTCTCGGCCGGGGTGAGCACGGCGGTCGGCTCGTCGAGGATGAGGACGCGCGCGTCGCGGTAGAGCAGTTTGAGGATCTCGACCCGCTGCCGCACGCCGACCGGCAGCGCCTCGACCGGGGCGTCGGGGGCGACGCCGAGCCCGAACCGCTCGCTCAGCTCCGCGACCCTGCGCCGGGCGGCGGCGCGGTCGATCAGGCCCCGGCGGCGCGGCTCCCGCCCGTACATGACGTTGTCGGTGACCGACAGGCTCGGGAACAGCTTGAAGCCCTGGTGCACCATGCCGAGCCCGGCGGCGATGGCCTGGGTCGGCGAGGAGAAGGAGACCTCACGCCCGCCGATCAGGATCGTGCCGGAGTCCGGGCGCTGCATGCCGTACAGGATGGACATGAGGGTCGACTTGCCCGCGCCGTTCTCCCCCATCAGCGCGTGGATCTCTCCGGGGGCGACGGTCAGGTCGATGCCGTCGTTGGCCCGTACGCCCGGGAAGTGCTTGACGATGCCCCGCATCTCGACTTCCGCGGCCGTGGCCGCCCCCGTGCCCAGACCGGTGCCGAGATCGGCGCCGAGACCCGTGCCCGCGCCGTGCCGCGGCGAATCCGCCGCGGCATCGGCGTGGTCGCCAGGGGCGACTCCGTCACTTGGCGGCAGGGTCATCGATCTTCAGCGTGCCGGCGACGATCTGCTGGCGCAGCTCCTTGACCCTGGTGATCACGGAGGGGTTCTTGGCGATGAGGCACTGCGAGCCCTCGACGCCGTCGAGCAGGCCGGTCAGCGCCACGCCGTCCTCGGCGAGGCCGTAGGACTTGGTCTGGCCGGCCTTGCCGTTCAGCAC
>NZ_JABVEB010000480.1 GCF_014323665.1 Actinomadura sp. HBU206391
CCCCCCCGTGATCATGCAGTTGTTCACGCCGCCCCCGCTCGCGATCTTGCAGTTGTTCACGCTCCGGCCGCCACCAGGCGAAGAGGTTGCCGTTGCGGTCGCGTTCGAGGGCCAGGCCGCGGCTGCGCGCCTCCTCGACGAACCATGCGCGGCACTCCAGCTCGGCGGGCCGCCAGGCGAACCGGTGATATCCGCCGGTCGCCGCGTCACGGCCGATCGGCAGCAGCGACGCCCACATCTTCTCGAAGCTCATCGACCTCTCCTCGTCGTTGACTTGCGGCGTGTCGTTGGTCATCGAGCGGGATGGGCCAACGACACGCCGCAGATCAACGTGGGTTCTCGCGCATGGGGATGCGGACGCCGCCGCGCTCGGCGGCCTGGGCGGCGTCGTCGTAACCGGCGTCCACATGGCGGATGATGCCCATGCCCGGGTCGTTGGTGAGCACCCGCTCCAGCTTCTGCGCGGCGAGCGGCGTGCCGTCGGCGACGCAGACCTGGCCGGCGTGGATGGACCGGCCGATGCCGACGCCGCCGCCGTGGTGGATCGACACCCACGAGGCCCCGGACGCGGTGTTGACGAGGGCGTTGAGCAGCGGCCAGTCGGCGATGGCGTCGGAGCCGTCGGCCATTCCCTCGGTCTCCCGGTAGGGCGACGCGACCGAGCCGCAGTCGAGGTGGTCACGGCCGAGCACGATCGGGGCGCTGACCTCTCCCCGTGCCACCAGGTCGTTGAAGACCGCCCCGGCCTTGTCGCGCTCGCCGTACCCGAGCCAGCAGATCCGCGACGGCAGCCCCTGGAAGCGCACCTTCTCACCGGCCATCCGGATCCAGCGGGCCAGCGGCTCGTTGTCGGGGAAGAGTTCGAGAACGGCACGGTCGGTGCGGGCGATGTCGGCCGGGTCGCCGGAGAGCGCGGCCCACCGGAACGGGCCCTTGCCCTCGGAGAACAGCGGCCTGATGTACGCCGGCACGAAGCCGGGGAACTCGAACGCGCGGGCATAGCCGGCGAGCTCGGCCTCGCCGCGGATCGAGTTGCCGTAGTCGAAGACCTCAGCGCCGGCGTCCTGGAAGCCGACCATGGCCTCGACGTGCGCGGCCATCGACTCCCTGGCCCGGGTGATGAAGCCCTCGCGGTCCTTCTCCCGCTCGTCGGCCATGTCCTCGAAGGCGATCCCCCGTGGCAGGTACGTCAGTGGATCGTGCGCCGAGGTCTGGTCGGTGACGACGTCGATCGGGGCGCCGCGGCGCAACAGCTCGGGCACGATGTCGGCCGCGTTGCCGAGCAGCCCGATCGACAGCGGGCGGCGCGCGTCACGCGCCTCGACGGCAAGGCGCAGCGCCTCGTCGAGACCGTCGGCCCGGACGTCGCAGTAGCGGTGCTCGACGCGCCGGTCGATGCGGGACGGGTCGCACTCGATGCAGAGCGCCACCCCGCCGTTCATGGTGACGGCCAGCGGCTGGGCGCCGCCCATGCCGCCGAGGCCGGCGGTCAGCGTGATCGTGCCGGCCAGCGATCCGCCGAAGCGCTTGGCCGCGACGGCGCCGAAGGTCTCGTAGGTGCCCTGCAGGATCCCCTGGGTGCCGATGTAGATCCACGAGCCCGCGGTCATCTGGCCGAACATCGTCAGCCCGAGCGACTCGAGCCTGCGGAACTCCTCCCAGGTGGCCCACTGCGGCACCAGGTTGGAGTTGGCGATGAGCACCCGCGGCGCCCACTCGTGGGTGCGGAAGATCCCCACCGGCTTGCCCGACTGCACGAGCAGCGTCTCGTCGCCCTCAAGGTCCTGGAGCGATCGGACGATGCCGTCGAAGGACGCCCAGTTGCGCGCGGCACGACCCGAGCCCCCGTACACGATGAGCTCGTCGGGATGCTCGGCGACCTCGGGGTCGAGGTTGTTCATGAGCATCCGCAGGGCGGCCTCCTGGGGCCAGCCCTTGGTGCTCAGCGTCGTGCCGCGCGGGGAACGTACGGGACGGGGTCCAGAGGTCATGCTCTCTCCTAGCTCAGCGGTCCGGTGACGAATTCGGGCCCTAGCTCAGTGGTCCGATGACGGATTCGGCGGCGGCGGCGAGTGAGCCGTCACGTACGAGATCGACGGCCGCCTCGATCTCGGGTGCGAGGAACCGGTCGGGGCCGGGGCCGGGCACCCGGGTGCGCAGCGCCGACACCACCGCGCCGGTCGCGGGGCCAGGGCGCAGCGGCGAGCGCATGTCGAGGGCGCGGGCCGCGGTGAGGATCTCGATCGCGGCCACCCGGGTGAGACCGTCGACGGCGCGGCGCAGCTTGCGCGCCGCGTTCCAGCCCATGGAGACGTGGTCCTCCTGCATGGCCGAGCTCGGGATCGAGTCGACGCTGGCCGGTACCGCGAGCCGCTTCAGTTCCGAGACGATCGACGCCTGGGTGTACTGCGCGATCATGTGGCCGGAGTCGACCCC
>NZ_JABVEB010000481.1 GCF_014323665.1 Actinomadura sp. HBU206391
GGCGGATTCGTGGCCCTCTGCTCGCCGCGAACAAAAGAGATCGGCTGCTCCCCGGTCGTCCCCGGCGCGGTGAGTTCGCTCACCGACGCTTGTACGGTGCCGTGAGCCTGCCCAGATCCTTCTCGACGACCAGGCACAAGGCCACCCGCCTGCCCCCCGCCCATGCCCCTTCATGCGGGGCCAGCCAGACCACCCGCTGCGTCTCCCCATCGGAACCGCGTTCTGCGACATCCCCGCGGTCCCGGCACAGAGCCCGCGCCTGGGTCTCGACGGCGGCCTGCCCCGGCCACGCACCGGCCGGAAGCTCCCTTCGGTTCGCCACTTCGGCGTCATGGGGGCCATCGCACGGACGCACTGTGGCCGTGCCCTCGAAGGACTGTTCGCTCCTGTTGAAACCGTCGAAGCACTGACCGACGGACAGGTCCAATGGAGTGGGCGCGGCTTTGAGCGATCCCACCAGTTTGCCGCCGCCCTCGCGCTGCGCCAGGCAGGTAACGGTGCGCTGGCCCTTTCTCCACGCACCCCCCGAGGGAACGATCCCCTGGGCGACGACCTCGTTCGCGTTCCCGTCTGTCGACGGAACCTTTCGAGTGTGCGCGGCGCAAGCGACATTGGCTTGGCCTGCCACCTTCTCATCGCCCGGCCATGCTCCGGCCGCCAAGTCGAACTTGACCGTCACCTCGAAATCATGCGGCGACTCGCAGGCCTGCCGCCTGACGTCCTCGAAGTCCGTGCCCGAACCCGTGCGCGCGTCGAAGCAATCACCGACCGCGAGACCTCGAACGGCCTCGTAAGCCCGTTGGCCCTGCCGCACCTCGGTTACCAACAGCACGACTCCCGTCGCCATGACGAGCAGCCACGCACAGTTCAGAACCAGGGCCGCCACCAGCAGGCCTCGCCCGCTACGGCGCCCTGCGGCGATCCTCCGATATCCGACCAGCGCGAACCCCAGCGAAACGGGAATCAGGGCAAAGGCCGCGAGGATGAACGAGGTGAGGGCGAACCCGTCGGTCCTCGGCTCCTGGTTCACTGGCGACGGCACGTGCGAATCGAAGGACATTCGGGAAAGGACCCCTGACGATCAGCGACGAAACCCGCCGCGCGCTTAGAAGTGGCTAATCAACAAACCCGGGCAAAAGTGGCATAGCGAAGATCATCTGAACAACTAACCCGACAGTGGGATAAATCACCCCGGCTCATGTCATCCGTCAGGCCCTTGAATGCGTCGCCGACTGGCGAACGCAACTTCTGATCCGCTCCGCTGCGCCACACCGGCCCGGCACTGTCATGAGTCGGGACGCGCGGGCGGGTGGGAGCGCCTTGCCGGGTACAGCCAGCGGCGCAGCAGTCGACTGACGTTCGGCATGACGGCGTACGTGAGCAACGGCACCATGACCAGCGGAAAGACGAGGGCACGCAGAGCCAACGGCCAGTTCTGCGTCGCCGGCGCGATCACTCCTTGGAACAGCAGGCTCAGCGGATAGATGGCCGAGAAGGTGGCGATCACCATCTTCCAGCGCGCCGGTGCCGGCACGGACTCACCGGGCAGGCTGAACCAGGTCTCGAGGCCGGTGGTGTGATGGCGATACTCCTTCGCCACCCCGTTCAGGCGCTCGATCCACTCGGCTCGCTCCGGTGACTCGACCCAGGCGGCCAGTCGATCCTCGTCGGCGAAGTTGACCCACGTCGGAGAATATTCCGCCGCTTGACCTTTTCCAGTTCGCGCTTTACCCGGGGCGAACTGGAAGTCGCCGGTGACCGCTTCGTATCGGCCATGTCGACGGCAAAGCGAGTGCCGGAACGGACCTGCACCAGCTGTTTCTCGCGCCGCTCGCATCTCGCCGCGAACCACCCGCCACCAGCGAGGAGAAGCTCCTCAAGCCTGATCGCCATCGACGGGAACCGCCCTGGATAAACCAACGAGATGGTCTGAGAACCCCAAATCTGCGCCAACACTCGCCGTTGACCGTTCAACTCGGTTGATTTCCGGAATGAGGAGATGTGGGATGTGAGTAGGTGGTGTGGTTGGGCTTTCAAGGATCTTCCACCAGATCACTCGGACTTTACTCTTATCTGTACATAGGGGGCATCTTTCAATGGCCATTCGTAAGTCGATTTCCGTGGCCCTCTCGACCGTGGCCCTGGCCGGAGTCACCGTATTCGCGGCCGGTGCGGCGACCCCGGCGAGCGCGCAGACCGTGCCCACCACATCGCAGCGGCCCGTTGCGGCTCAGAGCTGCGACTGGCGCTGGGACAACTGCCATCGCCGGCATGGCTGGCACCATCGGCATCACCACCACCACTGGCACCACTGGCATGGTGGCTGGGGCGGGCGCTGGTGACCTGACCCTTCGGTCTCGTCTCCCGCGGTTCGAGGCGTCGATCAGGGCGTGGGCTCGTTAGAACACGAGCCCACGCCCGT
>NZ_JABVEB010000482.1 GCF_014323665.1 Actinomadura sp. HBU206391
GTCCCATGTGTCACACCAGTCTGGCAGGGAGGGACCGGGCGTCGCCGGAACTCTGGAGGGTGAGGTGCAGGCATGCGGGACATCCTTCCTGATGATCGCCGGTGACCTCAGGCCAAGTGTCCGGAGAACAGGGGGAAGGTCAATACGAGTGACGGACAGACACTCCCGTGGGGGCCTTGGCCGCTCAATCAAAGCTTTGGCAGGTCTTGAAGTGATCTCGACCGATATCGGAGCAGATGATGCTTGTAAGGCGCTGCCTGTCCTAGCTTTCGGTCGGAGGTCACGTGCGAGGGAGTCGATGGTCACTCGCGGCACGTAAGGCAGTGGTGATCGGCTGGCTCTCCGCACTGATATGCGTAGGGTGCAGCACTTTGGTGGCCTACAGCTTGCATAACAGAGCTATAGTGTCCAACACCAAACAGGTCTCCGAGGCCGCACAACGTGCGATATTTCTGGCCAAACAAAATCGCCTGCCCCGTGTGATACCAGCAGATGGTGCCGGAGCGATCCAGGTGCTGAACGCGCGTGGCGAGGTAGTCGCGGCGACCCGGCAGCTTGTTGGTAAGGCACCAATGGCCTCCTTCCAGGCCGGGGGCAAGTCCTTAATCGCAGTGCGGGACGTGTGCCCCCCTGCTGGTCTGCAAGGCTGCATGACCGTCGTATCGATCCGGTTCTTGAAGCCGGAGGGAATGTGGGTGGCCTACGCGGCCAAGCCCGTGTCGGCTGTGTACGAGAACGCCGCGTTACTCTTGTCCCTGGCAGGGGCGTCAGTGCTGCTGACGGCGATAGCGACCGCCGGAACCTATCAGTCGGTCAACAGGGTACTGGCGCCTATTAGGGCCATCCAGTCCGAACTGACCGCAACCGTCTCCGACCTCGACAGGCGGATTACGGTGCCAGCGACACCTGAGGAGGTCAGGACGCTGGCCGAGACGGTGAATTCCATGTTGAACCAGCTCGAGGCCGCTCTTAAGCGGATACAGCGCTACAACTTTGACGTCTCCCATGATCTGCGAACCCCGATCACCGCGATCCGCGTACAGATAGAAGAAGCGCTGATGTATTCCAACGACATCCAGTGGCCGCGCACGGCGGCCAAGGTGATGGAAGAGACAATGCGGCTACAGGCGGTGGTGGAAGACCTTCTTGCTGATCTGAGCGGGGCTCAACGCGGTCACCCCCCAAAGCCACGTCCCACTCGACCTCGCTGAGTTCGACCCGTTCCTGCGCCAACGCTCGTGCAAGGGCTGAGGGCGTCCAGGCCGACCTGGCGCCCCCAGCTCCGATCGGAGCCGCACTGCCCGGACTGGCTGCTGGGCCGCCGCTGGGTCGAGCAGGCCCTGATCTCTAGGACTTGCCGGCGCCGGAGCGGGCGAGGACGACGGAGTTGTGGTTGTCGTGGGCCCATCGGTCCCACAGCACCAGCGAGGAAGAGGCGGTGTTGGCCCCGTACAGCACCGTCGTGTCGGTGACCGGCACGTCCAGGTCGGGGCTGGTGAACGGGAACGAGGCGGCGAGCGCGGCGGTGTCGAACGTCCGCCGCATTTTGAGCGCGTCGACGCCGAGCGGCAGGGTGGTGACCAGGCCTTGCAACGATCGGAAGGTGGCCGGAGAGGCCTCCAGCAGCAACGACGACGCCAGAGCACGGACCTTTGAGCACTCGGCATCCAACGCGGCCTGATCGCGGGCATGGATGGTGAGGTACAGGCCCACGCGAAACAGCCGGGTCTGCCCCCGCGCGAGCGCCGCTGCAAGGTCACGGGCGTCCTCGGCCGCGGCGGCGGCGTGGAAGTCCTCCAACCGGCCATGCTCGGCATCGGAGCGCGCGGACGATTCCAGCCGAGCGAGCTGGCGTCGTAGCCGGTCGGCCGCCACCGACGGTGGTGTCTGGTCGACGTGGACGGCGACCTCGAGCCGCCCCGGATAGGCCAGTAGCGGCTCCAACCACCCCGGCCTCATCTCAGCCGGGTAGCCCGTCACCGCGAACGACGCGCAGACCCCGTCCCCTACATCCAGCGACCGAGGTCGTATCTCGACGTGACTGGGACCAACTGAAGGAACTCACCGCCACCCGCCGCACCAAGCTGGCCGAGCTTGATCAGATCGATACCGACACCCCGTCGCCCGGCGACGATGTCGATCTACTCGATCAAATCCCACAGTTGCCGTATTGGTCCGTAGAACTACCAGAAGCCCTGGAACGCAGGCTCTACGATGCCTTCCACCTGAAGATCCGCTACAACCGGACCCGCCACGAAGCCACACTGCAGATAGCGCTCCGCGAAGATTCAGTCAAGATGCTCACCACCGCCGTACAGGGCATCAGAGAGCGAGGACAAGACATGCCGGAACACGACGACGAA
>NZ_JABVEB010000483.1 GCF_014323665.1 Actinomadura sp. HBU206391
GGCGATCACGCCGAACATGACCCCGGCCACCAGGATCAGCCCCCCGAGCGCGACGGCCGGCCCCTTGCCGCTGCGCTGCCGCTCAGCGGGCACCGCATCCTCAGCAGGCACCACGTCCACAGCGGGCACCGGGGCGTCACCGTGCCCGGACTGCTCCGCTCGCGCCCTCTCGCCGTCGTTCACGCCGGTTTCCTCCATGGTGAGCAGGCGCATGAACCGCACAAGACTCGCGTGCACGCCGGCAGCCGTGATCATGGAGCACCCGAGCGGCGACCGTCAACTCATTCCGACACAGTTGATCATTCCGAAACGGCAGCGGATCAACCGCGCCATCGCCACGCGTGATCCACGGGACCGATACCCGAACCCAGCGGGAAGCCACCCTCGATGGCCCCGGTGACGTACTCCTTGGCCAGGCCGACCGCCCCGAGCACGTCCTGGCCAAGCGCCAGATGAGCGGCGATGGCCGAGGCGAGCGTGCATCCCGTGCCGTGCGTGTGCAGATTGTCGTGCCTCGGGGCCGAGAACCGGTGCTCCCTGGTGCCGTCGAAGAGCAGATCCACCGGCTCCCCCGGCAGATGCCCGCCCTTGACCAGCACCCACTGCGGGCCGAGCGCCCAGACCGCCTCAGCGGCCTCCCGCAGCCCTGACTCATCGACGACCTTGACGCCCGTGAGCTGCTCGACCTCCCACAGGTTCGGCGTCACCACGGTGGCGACCGGCAGCAACGCCGTACGCACCGCGCCGACCGCGTCGGCGGCGAGCAGCGAGTCGCCGTGCTTGGACACCCCGACGGGATCGACGACGACGGGGGCGTCGACGTCCGCGAGGACCTCCGAGACCGTCTCGACCAGTGCCGCCGAGGCCAGCATGCCCGTCTTGATCGCCTGGGCGCCGATGTCGGTGAGCACCGAGTCGAGCTGGGCCCGTACGGCCTCGGCCGGCAGCTCCCAGTAGCCCTGGACGCCCACGGAGTTCTGCGCCGTCACCGCGGCGACGACGCTCATGCCGTGCACGCCGAGAGCCAGCATCGTCTTCAGATCCGCCTGGATGCCGGCACCGCCACCGGAGTCGGATCCGGCCACGGTGAGCACCCGCGGAGGGGTAGATCGCGCCATGCCAGCCAGCCTAGAACCCTCCACGACAGAAAATCCCGGGACCGCCCTCCGGAGGGCGCGTCCGCGATCTGGCCGCCCGGGTCAGTCGAGCGTGCAGGCGACCCCGTTGAACCGGCACGCCGACGGCTTGCTCGCGGCGCCCTCGGCGGTGAAGACCAGCTGGACGGAGCGGCCGGGGGCGATCGTCGGCGCGTGCGCGGGGTTCCGCACGGTGGCGGTCGCGCCCGGCTGGACCAGCACGACGTTCGTGGCGCCGACCACCTGGGCGTTCGGGATCCGGAACTTCAGGGTCCAGCCGTTGATCGGCTGCGTCCCGTGATTGGCGATCGTGGCCGTCGCCCGGAATCCCGTGGCCGACCGCGAGGTCGCCCGGAACGCGATGGTCACCGCACTCGTACGGTCGGAGCGACTGGTCCGGTCATCGAGCCTCGGCCGCGTGTTCGAGCTGTCCTGGGCCTGCGCCTGGGGCCGGTCCGCGACCGCCGGCGCCCCACCCGCGAAGTTGAGCGATATCTGCGACGTGCTCCACGCGGCCGCGACGACGCCGATGGCGCCGAGGCCCGCGATCGCCGGGAGCAGCGGCACCTTCGTGACCCAGCCCATGCGCTTGTCCTGACGCGGCTGTTCCGTGGCGGCATCCGCGAGGTCAGTGCCCTCGGGGTCTAGGTCATCCGCGAATTTGGTGTGTCGTCCCATCCCGTCCTCTTCGGTCCCAGGATGTATACCAAATCCATCCCAAGAGTGCCTACAAGACAAGCAACACCTGAACCGCGAACTACCCTATTTCACTACCGAAAATGATCCCATCCGCCGGTGCCGTACGCGCCGCCGCCGACGGTAAGGCCCTCCCCCTCCATCACCCGCCCGATCACGCTCCAGGTGCCGGGCAGGGCGATCTCGGGCGGGAAGGTCCCCGCGAACGCGTGATCCTCGCCCCCGGTCAGCACGTGGTGCAGCCCGCGCGCCCCGAGTACGGCGGGCACCGGGAGCAGCGCGGGGTCCAGATCGATCCGTACGCCGCTGGCCGCCGCTATGTGGCCGAGGTCCTGCACGAGACCGTCGCTGACGTCGAGCAGCGCCGTGGCGCCCAGCCGTACCGCCTCGGGCCCGGCGTCGTAGGGCGGCAGCGGACGGCGATGCGCGGCGATCAGCTCCTCCGGTTCCGTCCGGCCGGCAGAGAGCAGCTCCAGCCCCGCGGCGGCGAAGCCGAGCCGCCCTCTCACCGCCACCCGGTCGCCGGGGC
>NZ_JABVEB010000484.1 GCF_014323665.1 Actinomadura sp. HBU206391
CTCGGAGGCCTCTCGGATGTACCCATGGACCTCCTCGTGCTGGGCCTGCTCCCCGTGGCTCATGTTGAGGCGGGCGACATCGACGCCGGCCTCGACGAGGGCGTGGATCTTCTCCCTGCTGGAGCAGGCGGGCCCGATGGTGCTGACTATTTTCGCTCGACGACTCACGGGCACAACACTATGTAATTACTGGCCAGTACGTGGATTTGTGCAGGACATCGTCGACGAACGTTCACAGATTGGTATAGACCTCGGTGTCTGGTCTAGACCAGAAAAGACGAGGTCGGAGGCCTGCGCGGACGCCTGCACGCGGGCTGAACCGGGGGCCGAACGGAGGACTGCGCGGGGGCCGCCGGGCCGTCCCTCAGCTCTCCCTCAAGACCTCGATGGTCTGCTGGCAGAACGCCTTGAGGTCGTCGGGCCTGCGGCTCGTGACGAGAGTGTTCGGCCCGCCGGTGCAGACCTGGACCTCCTCGTCCACCCAGGTCGCCCCGGCGTTGCGCAGATCGGTGCGCAGGCTCGGCCAGGAGGTGAGCGTACGGCCTCTGACGACGTCGGCCTCGATGAGCGTCCACGCCGCGTGGCAGATCGCCGACACCGGCTTGCCGGCCTCGAAGAAGCCCTTGACGAAGGCGACCGCGTTGGGCTGCATCCGCAGGTAGTCGGGGTTGGCGACGCCGCCCGGCAGCACCAGCCCGGCGAACTCGTCGACCGACGAGACGTCGACGGTGCTGTCCACGGGGAAGGTGTCGGCCTTGTCGAGGTGGTCGAAGGCCTGGATCCGGCCCGAGTCCGTCGAGATCAGCCGGGGTACGCCACCGGCCTGCTCTACGGCCCGCCACGGTTCGGTGAGTTCGACCTGCTCGACGCCCTCGGGTGCCGTGAGGAACGCGACGGTCTTGCCCTGTAGATCGATGGCCATGAGGACTCTCTCCCGTTCTCGTTGCTGTGGCTTCCGGTGACGCGCCTAGCCCTGCCCTGAGATCGCGGGGATATACATGCGCGACCGGGTGCGGGACGTCACCCGGTCTTCGCGCCGCAGCTCAAGATGCGCAGGCCGTGCCGGCAGGCGTAGGCGTCGGCGATGCAGCGGTTGCCGAACGTCCTGGTGGTGCCGTCGGCGAACCGGCAGGTCACGGGGTCATAGATCATGGTGCAGGCCTCGGGGCAGGCGGCCTGCGCCGCGGGGGGCTCCGTCTTCGCCGCTGCGGCGCCGCCCAGCAGGCCGAGCGCCAGCACGAGGCCGATGAGGACCTGAATCGTGCCCCGCATCGCACCTCCCCCGTCATCGGTGTCACCACGATCGAACGTACATCACTCATCGTATCCATATCGTCACCCGATCTCGCGCGGCCCCCTCCGCCCGGCGATTGATCGACTGCGCGGTGGCACCCTGGTTCACTGGCGGGATGGTCGATCCTCTGCGTGAACGAGACGAGGCCGTTGCCGCGCTGGAACTGGTGGGGAGGGCCGCGGAGCCGTATCTGCGGAGTCTGCCGGACCGCCTGGTCCACGACAGTGCGCATGACGTTCTGCTGGACGAGCTCGACGGCCCGCTCCCCGAGGTCGGGGAGGGCACCGTGGCCGGCGTGGAGCGGCTCCTGCGGGTGGGCACCACCGCGGCGACGCACTCGGCCGGGCCGCGGTTCTTCCATTTCGTGGTGGGCGGCGCGACCCCGGCGGCCCTGGCCGGCGACTGGATCACCTCGCTGCTCGATCAGGCGGCCGGGTTGTGGGCGACCTCGCCGCTCGCCGCGCGGGCAGAGACCGCCGTGCTGCGTTGGTTGAAGGAGTTGTTCGGCCTGCCGGAGGCCTGGGGCGGTGTTCTCACGCCGAGTGCGACGTTGGCGCATGTGAGCGGGCTGGCGTGCGCGAGGTACTGGTGGGCCGATCGGCACGGTGTGGACGTGACCGCGCGGGGTCTGGCGGGTCTGCCTGCGATGCCGGTGCTGAGCAGCGGCTATGTGCATGTGAGCACGCGTAAGGCGTTGCAGATCCTGGGCTGCGGCCGCGACACGCTGCGGGTGTTCGCGCGTGATGAGACCGGGCGGGTCGATCTCGTCGCGATGGAGGCGGCGCTCGCCGAGGTCGGCGGCCCGGCGATCCTCGTGGGCAATGTGGGTGAGGTGAACACCGGGGACTCGGATCCGATCGAGGCGCTCGCCGATCTCGCGGAGCGGTACGGGGCGTGGTTGCACGTCGATGGGGCCTTCGGGCTGTTCTCGGCACTCTCGCCGCGGACCGCGCACATGTCCCGAGGGGTGGAGCGGGCCGCTTCGGTGACCGTCGATGGGCACAAGTGGCTGAACGTGCCCTATGAGAGCGGTTTCT
>NZ_JABVEB010000485.1 GCF_014323665.1 Actinomadura sp. HBU206391
ACGCCCGCTCGGCCGGTAGACCAGCCCGCCCCTGCCACCCGGTTCGAACCGCCCGCCGCGCCCGATGGTCAGCGCGGCCATCACGTCGTAGAAGGACAGGCCGAGCCCGATGATGCCGACCGGCGAGCCCGCAGGAACGGCCTCTAGCGGCATGTCGGCCGTGGAGCCGCATCGGATGTAGCGCAGCCTGGGATGTTCCGTGGCGAAGTCGGCGAGTTCCCGGTGCAGGCCGGTCAGCTCGGGTCTGGTATGCCCGGTGACCAGCACCACCCGGTCGGCGTCCAGGACCGCGCCGTCGGCGAGGCGCAGCCGGAACCGGTGCCCTGGGCGTACGCCGTTCGCAGGTTCTGCCCTCGGCTCGATGTCGAGCACGCGGCCGAGGACCTCGCGCAGGCGGACCCGGCCGGGCAGCGCCCGCCTGATCGAGTCCAACACGAACAGCATGTACCGGCCATGCAGTCCGCGCGGTGCGTAGCCGTTCTCTCCAGGGCAGTCCGGATCCTGGGTCGCCCACCATTCGGCCAGCGAGGGGCCCGCCCCCGGCCTCGCGGGCCCGCCGTCCGGACGCCCGGAGAACGCGGAGACCTCGCCGGCCACGGTGTTCATCAGAAACCAGTCCGGCTGGTCGGTACGCCAGATCCGGCCACAACCGACGTGAACGGCGTCGATCAGATGGATCTCCACCGGAGTCCTCGGTGGGTCGGCGACCAGGCGTGCGGCCAGGCGCTCCAGCACCGACAGCCCGCGTGGCCCGCTGCCGACCAGCGCGATCCGATGTACGGGGCCGCCCGCTCCGGCGGGTCCGCAGGAGCCGCCATTCCTTTCCGCGGCGCCTTCCTCCGTTCCGGCGAGGTCGAACATGCCGTTTCCCCCTTGGCGGGCCGACGAATACCAACCGAACGAGTTCCAGCGTGAGCGTAATTCGGTGCTCCGATGGCTATCAACGCCGTTGTGCTCATGAATCCCATGACCACCGTTCATGTAATTAGGACCGCTATTGATTTGCTCTCGCCAGGCGGTGAGCATGTCGCTGAGGGGTGGTGGGCGTGGCCACGGGGGCAAGCCTGCGCAATGGGCGTGACCACGGAGAAAATCAAGGAGAAGTGGATTGGTAATGAAATCGCATCCGGCCTTGCTCATGATGGATTTGATCAACGAGATCGTGCATCCCGATGGCAAATACGCCGGGGACGGCTATTACCAGCAGGTCAGCGAGCGCCAGGTACTCGAACATGCCGCCATCGCACTGGACCGGGCGCGTACGGCTGGAATCCCGGTAATCCACGTGGTGGTCGGATTCTCCGGCGACTACGCGCAGTGGCCGCCCGCCTCGCCGGTCTTCGCCGAGGCCCGTGCCGATCGGAGGCTTGTGCTCGGTACCTGGGCGACCAGGATCCACGACGCGGTGCGGCCACTGGCCGGCGAGCCGGTCGTGGCCAAACACCGGGTCAGCCCGTTCTACGGCACGCCGCTTGAGGAGATGCTCCATGCCCTGCGCGTGGACACGCTGCTGCTGACCGGGGTCACCACGGATCTGGTCGTGCTGTCGGCCGCCCGCGAGGCGCACGACCGCGACTACCGGGTGGAGGTACTGGCGGACGCCACCGCGACCGCCGACGACGCACTACACGAGACTGCGCTGACACTGCTGGCCCGTACCGCGACCGTCACCACCGTCGAGCAGGCATCTCCTTGGCGGAGCGCCTCCCGGCACGCGTCCACAGACCGGGACGCGGGGCCGGATCAAGGCGCGGTTCAAGGCATGGTGGCGCAGCAGGGCGCGGTGTCGAATCGGAGCCGGTGATGCCGCGCCCGGCCCGGCGGTTCGCGGCGATCAAGCCGTCCGCCACCTTCGCCGTGCTGGAGACGGTACGCGAACTGCGCGGCAAGGGCGTTGACGTACTCGACCTCGGCGGCGGCGAACCCGACTTCCCGACGCCTCGGCACGTCGTGACGGCGGCCGTCGAAGCGCTGCGCGACGGCAGGACCCACTACACGCCCAGCCGCGGCCTGTCGGAACTGCGCGCGGCGATCGCGGCGAAGCTGTCCGCCGACAACGGGATCCGGTTGGAGCCCGCGACCGACGTCATCGTGACACCGTCGGCCAAGCATGCCCTGTTCCTCGCCATGCTCGGGGTCCTCGACCCGGGGGACGAGATCATCCTTCCGGCGCCATGCTGGGTCAGCTATCCGGAGATGGCACGGCTGGTGGGAGCCAGGCCGGTCTTCGCCGAGACCCGGCTGTCGGCCCCGCCCGGAGCGGGGTCGGAATCGGCCACCGGGGGATTCCAGATCACCGGGCGGGCGTTGCGGGCCGTC
>NZ_JABVEB010000486.1 GCF_014323665.1 Actinomadura sp. HBU206391
AGAAGCCGGCGACACACCGGTCCTCGTCCACAACTGCACGACCACTGTCTATCGACGTCAGGCTCATCCTGGCAGTGAGCGGCTCTCGGTCGATGCTGGAGGAAACGTAGGCCATCAGGGGAGTGGGACGCTATACGTAAATATGAGCGGGAACAGTGCACACTCTGGGTCTTTCCGGGGTGGCGCCGGAGAGATCGTTGCATTTGACATGCCGACGTCCTACGTCGACTCGATCCTCGAAGCTGCGCTACCGCAGCGTCAACCAAGATCTGGGCCGCTTTCAGAACTCACTCGGAAGGCATGGCGTCACCGTCGGTCGACAAGTCCGGAGATCTCTGACCCGCATCAGTCGCCTGGTCTCATCGGAATCCCCGATAACATGATCGACGACTTCATGGCGAATATCATCCCGGGAAGCGGGCGTACCTCCTGATGCAGAGCCATCTTTCTGAAGAGAGGTTGAGAGTGCGGCAAAGGCCTGTGGGTTCGCCCCCTCCGGCCTTGACCGTGTTCAAGATCGTGCCATTCGGTCAGCAGGATGACTACGCGGTAAGGCTGCGAAGCCTCGTATCAGCGGCTCTCGAAATTGCGATTTATGCAGATTTCGAAGCTGACCCGATCGATGTTTCGCCTTTGCCGTCGTGGTTTGTTCGTGAGCTTAAAAAGGGTAATCACGCTGATCGGGAGGCCTTGCTTGGACGGGATCGCTATCTCCAGTGCAGGAGTAATGAGCCTGTTTGGGGCGTTCAAGAATGGATCTCCTGTTTTGATCCTCGGCTCAGGCGATGGGAGTGGTGGGATCTGACCCAGGAGAATCGTTCGGTTTCCTTGTGGGTGAATACGAAAAGTGAACTGGCGGTTCCTGTCGAAGAACTCTGGTGGGCAATGTTTATCTCAGGTGCAAGGGGCATCGAAGGTCCTTTCATGAGATCGGATAGTGAATGGAGGGCCCGTCAGAGCATTCCTTGACCTGAAGCGGCCTGTGGGGTTTTAAGATCCGGGTTTGAGGCTGTGGTCGGCATGCTTGTGTCGACCTATGCGGGCTCTTCGAGCCTATGTGCCTACCGCGACTGGCCGAGTTCATGACGCCCGTGACCGGCAAGGTGACGATCGATGGGGTGGCCATTCTGTACCTGCGCTGGTCTGGTTCATAGATCATCAGCACTGAGGCCAAAGGTAACCTGAGGTTCCCCAGTTGCGTCCACGCCACCTGGTCGTAGGCGGGCGGATCACCCCACGTGCGTGGGGAGCAACGGCTCGAGCACGCGCTGGACAACGACGGGCGCGGATCACCCCCACGTAGGGTGATCCGGCGATGCTCACTGGCCTTGCTGAAGTCCTCGGGTGCGCCCCATGCACTAGGGATGATCCCCTCCGCGTATCGGTCACACCTCTCAGCGGACGGTGCTCCCCACGTACGTGGGGGTGATTCCCGGGCTCGCGCGTGCCGTTCATCGCGTGCTCCCTATGCCCGTGGGGGTGACCCGTACGGCGCCGAGAAGGACCACCGTCATGATGTGCTCCCTACAGCCGTGGGGGTGATCCGTCGGGAAGGCGCGTGCTGGAGCGCGGTCATAGTGCTCCCAGCGCTCGTAATGGTGATCAGATTCCCAATGATCGCCACGCCCTCTGATGTTGTGTACGAGCCGATCTCCGTTCTGGGCCGTGGGCCAGCTGATCGCTGGCATGGTTGCTCGGTGGTTGCTCGTATGCCACGGAACGCAGTAGCACGACCCGGCACGATCCGGCATCGGAAACGGCGGAGTCGCGGATGAACCGGCACAGGCCGACAGTAGGAGTGTCGGTCCGGTGTGCATGGAGCGGTCTTTTAATCCGTCGGTTCTGGGTTCGAGTCCCAGGCGGCCCACCATGTCTGACCTGCGGTTTCTCCATGATCCAGCGGAGGTTCCGGTGGTCGATTCGTCATGGTTTGTGACCCCTGGTTGCTCGTTGGTTGCTCGGATGCCGTTGATCATGCTTCTGTGCCGCGTCACAAGGGTGATCGCGACCGTCCGGAGGAAGATCCAAAACTCAGCCGGGCCGACCTCGCGATCGATGGTTGGAGCCTTCGGTGGCAGCGTCGTGAGTGCCGTAGATGTCGATTCCGGGTGGCAGCGGCATGCGCTGCGGGTTGTGCTCGTCTCGGCGTCTCGGCGTCTCGGCGTCTCGGCGTCTCGGTGGTTTGTTTCGTTGGCCGTGCCTTGACGCTCGGGAACAAGTCAGGCGTTCATATCGTGCGCCCTGGGCGGTAGGCGCGCCGGGACCGGCGCGTGGTTACCCCCAATCACGTGTGGAGGGGGAGGCGGATCGGGTCCTC
>NZ_JABVEB010000487.1 GCF_014323665.1 Actinomadura sp. HBU206391
TCGCCGACGCCGACCCCGGTCACGTCGGAGCCGACCGCCGTCACCGTGCCGGCTCCCTCGACGCCGAGCACGAACGGCGTCGGCTTCGGGTACCGCCCGGTGCGGAAGTAGACGTCGATGAAGTTCACCCCGGCGGCGGCGATGTCGATGACGATCTCACCGGGGCCGGGTGCGGGATCCGCGAACTCGGTGTAGTCAAGGGCCTCTGGTCCGCCCGGCTTCGAGATGACGATCGCGCGCATGGGAACTCCTCACGAGGGGCTGTGATCGTTGCCAACGGGTGGTGTCACCGCTCTGTTCCCGTCCCAGGGCGTCGTCGCCCACGTCTGACCGGACTGACCCGTGACCCGACCGCGGACGACCGCAAGATCACGCGTGCGCTTACGCCGTGGTCTTCGCGGTTCTCCGCGTCGAGGCAGGTCAGGACGGGGCAATGCGACGGCAGAGCCAGGCGAGCGAGAGCGGGTAGCGGTAGTCGATGGCTCCGTGGCCGGCCTCGAAGAGCTCGAAGTGGACGACGTCATCCGAGACGCCCGCGTCGGCGAGCGCCTGGCGGAAGGCGTCCCCGCCGATGTCGAGGTACCACTCGTCGCGGGTCCCGCCGTCGATCCAGATGGCCCGCTGTGAGCGCATCGCCTCGGCGTGCGCCGGGACCATCCGCACCGGGTCCCAATCCAGCCACCGCTGCCACACCTCCGGGCGCAGCACACCGGTGCGCGGATCGAAGGGCAGCTCCGGCGTGCCGTCCGCGCGGGCGGAGAAACAGGCCGCCACCCCGAGGATGCTGAGGAGCAGCATGTCCTCCTCCTTGGTGAAGCTGACCCGGGACCGGAAGTCGTCCCACCACCGGAGGATGTCCCCGTCATACGCCCTCAGCCTCCGCACGACCTGCGGGAACTCGGGGATGTAGCAGTACTCGTAGAGGGCGTCGCCGGCATGTGCGGCCAGGGCGCCGAACAGGTCGGGACGCAGCATCGGCGTGATCATCGCGCCGAAGCCGCCGCTGGACTTGCCGGTGATCGCTCGGTGGTCGCGGTCGGCGAGCGTACGGTAGCGGGCGTCGACCCACGGCACGATCTCGTCGCACAGGTAGGAGTGGTAGCGCCCGGTACCGGGCGAGTCGACGAACTGGCTGCCGCCATAGGCGGTCCACGCGTCGACGTAGACCACGATGGCGGGGGGTGCCGTGCCCTCCGCGAACACGGCGTCGGCCGCCTCCGGAAAAGGCTGCCGGTAGGGCATCCGGTTGCGCCACATGGGCAGGTGGCCGGTGTAGCCCTGGATGACGTAGACGGAGGGATACCGCCGTTCCGGCTCGTCGTCGTACCCCGGCGGGACGTACACCCAGAGCGGTCGCTCGTGCGGGTCCTTGAGCGGGTTGTCCCGCAGCAGTTCGCTGCTGAAGACGTGCTCGTCGATGCGTCCGGCGAGATCGGTCGACCAGGGCGACATGCGCACACTTCCTCGATTGTGAGCTTGTTCGTGGGCTCGTGTGGGTCGGGGTGGTGCCGACGGTAACAGCCGGGCGCGGAGCGCCCCGGTAGCGGGTCCGGACGGCTCACGCGCACCGGAACCCGGTCACGGCTTGCCCTGGACGCCCGGCGAACGTATGTTCGAACGAGTACACCGCCTGCCTTCCCCCGGGCGATGGAGTCCGGGGAGGTGGACAAGGTGAGTCGTGTGTACGGCGACCCCATCGACGTGTGGGTGGCCGACGGGCGTCCGGTGCGGTTCGTGTGGAGGGGACGGCTCTACACGGTGCGGGCCGTGCTCGAGCACTGGGTCGCCACCCGGGACTGGTGGAAGGAACTGCACCCCGAGGCCGAGGAGGCCACGGAGCGCGAGTTCTGGCGGGTCGAGGCCTCCCCGGATTCGGAGATCGGGGTGTACGAACTGCGCTTCGACGCGGCCACCGGCGCCTGGATGCTCTCCCGGGCGTGGGACGGGTGATCGAACCCGGCTCCGGTTCGTGCCCGAATTCGGGTTAGCCGCAATGCGCTCCGAGCCTGCCGTTCGCCATCCTGACGGTATGGCCATCCGATGCCTGCTCATTGACGACAGCCGATATTTCCTCCGGGCCGCCAGCGATCTGCTCGAGCAAGGCGGGATCTCGGTGGTGGGCACGGCGTCGAACGGCACCGAGGCGGTCAGGCGTGCCGAAGAACTCCGGCCCGAGCTCGTGCTGCTCGACATCTGCCTCGGCGGCGACTGCGGGCTCGAACTGGCCGAGCTGCTCACCGAGATCGCGCAGGAGACACCGTCGGACGACTGGAGGCCGGCGATCATTCTGACGTCGA
>NZ_JABVEB010000488.1 GCF_014323665.1 Actinomadura sp. HBU206391
GCACTTCTCGAGAAGCAACGCCGCAGACGGGGAAACGACCGCGGGAACCCACGAAACCAAGGAGGTTTCCCCGTGGATGCTGTGCGCGTAGATGGAGCGCAGAGCTCAGAGGCGGTCATCGACAACGGATCGTTCGGGACCCGTACGATCCGGTTCGAGACGGGCCGGTTGGCCCGCCAGGCAGCCGGTTCGGCCGTCGCCTATCTCGATGACGACACCATGGTCCTCTCCGCCACCACCGCGTCGAAGAAGCCCAAGGACAACCTGGACTTCTTCCCGCTGACCGTGGACGTCGAGGAGCGAATGTACGCAGCCGGGCGGATTCCCGGATCGTTCTTCCGCCGTGAGGGCAGGCCGTCCGAGGACGCGATCCTCACCTGCCGGCTCATCGACCGGCCATTGCGCCCGTCGTTCGCCAAGGGCCTGCGCAACGAGATCCAGGTCGTTGAGACGATCATGGCGCTCAACCCCGACCACCTGTACGACGTCGTCGCGATCAACGCCGCGTCGATGTCGACGCAGCTCGCCGGGCTGCCCTTCTCCGGGCCGATCGGCGGCGTTCGCGTCGCGCTGATCGATGGCCAGTGGGTCGGCTTCCCGACCCACTCCGAGCTCGAGCGCGCCACCTTCGACATGGTGGTCGCCGGCCGGCTGCTCGAAGACGGCGATGTCGCGATCATGATGGTCGAGGCCGAGTCCACCAGGGACACGCTCAAGCTCGTCGCCGAGGGCTCGCCCGCGCCGACCGAGGACACGATCGCCGAGGGGCTCGAGGCGGCCAAGCCGTTCATCAAGTCGCTGTGCCAGGCGCAGAGCGAGCTCGCCGCCCAGGCCGCCAAGGAGACCGCCGAGTACCCCGTCTTCCTGGACTACCAGGACGACGTCTACGACGCGGTGGCGGCGGCGGTGACCGACGAGCTCGCGCAGGCTCTGACCATCGCCGGCAAGCAGGAGCGCGAAGCGCGCCTGGACGCGATCAAGGTGGGCGCGGCGGAGAAGCTCGGGGCCGAGTTCGAGGGCCGCGAGAAGGAGATCTCGGCGGCCTTCCGCGCGGTGACCAAGAAGCTGGTCCGCGAACGGGTCGTCCGCGACGGTGTCCGGATGGACGGGCGCGGCACGAAGGACATCCGCCAGCTGTCCGCCGAGGCGCACGTGGTGCCCCGGGTGCACGGCTCGGCGCTGTTCGAGCGCGGCGAGACCCAGATCATGGGCGTGACGACGCTCAACATGCTCCGCATGGAGCAGATGATCGACACGCTCAACCCCGAGCGCACCAAGCGCTACATGCACAACTACAACTTCCCGCCGTACTCCACCGGTGAGACCGGCCGGGTCGGCTCGCCCAAGCGCCGAGAGATCGGCCATGGCGCGCTCGCCGAGCGGGCACTGCTCCCGGTGCTGCCGACGCGTGAGGAGTTCCCGTACGCCATCCGGCAGGTGTCGGAGGCGCTCAGCTCCAACGGCTCCACCTCGATGGGTTCGGTCTGCGCCTCGACCATGTCGCTCCTCGACGCGGGTGTCCCGCTCAAGGCGATGGTCGCGGGCATCGCGATGGGACTGATCTACGAGGGCGGCGAGTACGTCACGCTGACCGACATCCTCGGGGCCGAGGACGCCTTCGGCGACATGGACTTCAAGGTCGCCGGAACCAAGGACGTCATCACCGCGCTGCAGCTCGACACCAAGCTCGACGGCATTCCCGCGTCGGTGCTGGCGGCGGCGCTCAAGCAGGCCAAGGGCGCCCGGCTGGCCATCCTCGACGTCATGCAGGAGGCCATCGAGGCACCGGGCGAGATGAGCCCGAACGCGCCGCGGATCATCACGATCAAGGTTCCGGTCGACAAGATCGGCGAGGTCATCGGCCCGAAGGGCAAGATGATCAACTCGATCCAGGACGACACCGGCGCCGAGATCACCATCGAGGACGACGGCACGATCTACGTCGGTGCCACCGACGGCCCGTCCGCCGAGGCCGCGCGGCAGGCGATCAACTCGATCGCCAACCCGCACATGCCCGAGACCGGTGAGCGCTACCTGGGCACGGTGGTCAAGACCACCACGTTCGGCGCGTTCGTCTCACTGCTGCCGGGCAAGGACGGCCTGCTGCACGTCTCGCAGCTCCGCAAGCTGCACGGCGGGGTGCGGATCGAGAACGTCGACGACTTCATCAAGGTCGGCGAGAAGATCCAGGTCGAGGTCACCGAGATCGACCAGCGCGGCAAGCTGTCGTTGGTGCCGGTCGAGGTGATCGAGCGCGAGGCCGCCGACGGCGGTGCCGAGGCCGGCGTCGCCGGC
>NZ_JABVEB010000489.1 GCF_014323665.1 Actinomadura sp. HBU206391
ACGTGCCTCGTCTCGGTGCGGGCGGATCACGACGTCGTCGTCGGCGTCCGACTCCACCAACTGATCGAGCGTAGTGCCCAGTGCCCGGGCGATCGGCGCCAGCTGGTCGAGGGCGATCCGCCGGTGGCCGGTCTCGATCCGGCTCAGCGTGGACGGACTCAGGTAACAACGGACCGCCAACTCGTCCAGCGACCAGCCGCGTGCCACCCGCAGCCCCCGGATCCGCTGCCGGACGAGGGAGTCCAGCTCGCCGTCTTGCTTCATACGCAAGATGCTATGCCATATACGCAAGGCGGGGGTAGCGTCGACGGCATGGCACATTCACATCTGGCCGAGCTGCTCGACCTCGACGCCGACGTCCTGCACGAGTATCACCGCGACGTGATCACCTGGGTCGGCTCAGTGACCCCCGCCCGGCCGCGCATCATCGACCTGGGCGCGGGCACCGGTACCGGCGCCCTTGCGCTGGCCCGGCAGCTGCCGGACGCTGAGGTGGTCGCGATCGACGTTTCCGAGCCGATGCTCGAGCACCTCCGGCACAAGGCCGGCGCGCTCGGCGTCGCCGACCGGATCCACACCGTCCAGGCCGACCTGGACCAGCCCTGGCCACCCCTCGGCCCCGCCGACCTGGTGTGGGCGTCCGCCTCGCTGCACCACATGGCCGACCCCGGCCGCGCACTCACACGGGCGCTCGCGACGCTCCGCCCGGGCGGCGTGCTCGCGGTCACCGAACTGGACTCGTTCCCCCGATTCCTCCCCGGCAAGGCCGGCGCGGCTCTGGAGGATCGCTGCCATGACGCCCTGGCCGAAATCCGGGCCGAGGCGGGGCTGCACATGGGCGAGGACTGGGGCGCCCTCCTGACCAAGGCCGGTTTCACCGTCGAGGCGGAACGACACTTCGACATCGCACTGCAACCACCGTTCCCCGCCGCCACCGGCCGCTATGCCCAGCTCTCCTTCCAGCGTATGCGGCACGGTCTCGACGGCCGCATCGACACAGGCGATCTCGCCGCCCTTGACGCACTCGCAGCCGGCGCACTCGGCCGCGACGACCTCACGGTCCGGGCCACTCGGACGGTCTGGCTGGCCCGGCGCCCAGAAGAGAGCCAAGTCCCCCAGTGACCTGTTCGTCGATGCGACCACCCGCGAGCGCCTCGGCGGGCTGCGGGCCGGAAGCATGTCCGATTCGTACAAGCCTCGGTTGGGTCTGCCTGGATACGTTGACCTGCATGAACGCAAGCACCGGCCCGGTTTTCCAGCCGGGTCAGCCGGGATATGACAACGAGCGGCTGGGACTGAACCGCGCAGCGGAATCACGGCCGGCGTACGTGGTGGGAGCGGCCGACGACCAGGATGTGGTGGCCGCGGTAAGGCTGGCGGCGGAGCAGAAGCGGGCTGTGGGAGTGCTGGCCACCGGTCACGGCCCGGCCGCACTCGCCGATGACGCCGTGCTGGTCAACACGCGTCGGATGGACCGCGTCGGCGTCGATGTGGCTCGCGCGACGGCGTGGATCGAGGCCGGGGCTCGCTGGCGCCAGGTGCTGGAGCACACCACCCCGCACGGGCTGGCCCCGTTGAACGGCTCGAGCCCCAGCGTGGGCGCGGTCGGGTACCTGGTGGGCGGCGGCGCGGGGCTGCTGGGCCGTCGCTTCGGCTTCGCCGCCGATCACGTACGGCGGCTGCGGCTGGTCACCGCCGACGGCCGGTTGCGCGAGGTGACGGCCGAGGCCGACCCCGACCTGTTCTGGGCGGTACGTGGCGGCAAGGACAACTTCGGCCTGGTCGTGGGCATGGAAGTCGACCTGTTCCCGGTCTCGCGGCTGTACGGGGGCGGGCTGTACTTTCCGGGTGAAGCGACCGCCGAGGTGCTGCACTCCTACGCGGCCTGGACTCGGGACCTCCCCGAGGAGATGGCTTCCTCGGTGCTGCTGGCCCAAAACCCCGACCTACCCGACGTACCTGAGCCGCTGCGCGGCCGATTCATCACCCACCTCCGCTTCGCCTACAGCGGCGACGCGGCAGACGGTGAGCGCTTGGTGCGGCCACTGCGCGACCTCGGCCCGGCCCTCCTGGACACCGTGCGGGACATGCCCTACGCCGAGGTCGGCACGATTCACCATGAGCCCACCGCCATGCCGTATCTCGCCTACGACCGCAACCTGCTGCTGGCCGAGCTGACCGGCGACGCCGTCGACACGATCGTTGCCCTGGCCGGACCGGGCGCGGGGGCACCGTTCGTCACCGAACTGCGGCATTTCGGCGGCGCCTACGCC
>NZ_JABVEB010000049.1 GCF_014323665.1 Actinomadura sp. HBU206391
GATGACCAGCTTCTGGTTGGACAGCGCCGCGGCGATCGTCACCGCGATGCGCAGCGCCGACACGGTCGTCGACGCGGCCCGGTCGACGCCCCTGACGAGCTCGTCGTTGTTGCGGCGGACGGCGTCGAGGGCCAGGTAGCCCTGGGCGCACACGGCCAGCTGGGTCAGCAGGTCCTGGTGCTTCTGCCGGACCGGGAACAGCACGTCGGCGCGCAGCGCGTCCGCCCGCACCGGGTCGGCGACCTCGGCGATGCGCTGCTCGACGGCCTGATCGAGGGCCTCGGCCAGCAGCGCGTACTCCTGCAGCTTGCCCATCGTGGCCCACAGCGCCGCACGCTCGTTCTGGATGGCCGCGTTGTCGCGGCGCAGCTCGTCCTGGCCGGACCGCAGCGCGCGCACGGTCTTGTCGATGTTGACGCCCGCCGTCTGGTAGCGGGCCACGAAGTCACGCATCGCGTTGCCGAACGGCAGCCTGGACAGCAGCCGCCGCCCGGTGATCTTGCCGACGTCCTTGGGGTCGAGGTCCTCCACCGTACGGCGCAGCTCGACCAGCCCCTTGCCGACGCGCTGCTGGGCGTCGGCGGTCTCGCCCTTGGCTCCGGACAGCGACGCCACTGTACGGTTCAGCATCCGGCCCGCGAGCCGCTCCGACGCACGGACGTCGGCGTCGCCGAGCGTCGCCACGTCACCGATCTTGGTCATGAACTCGGGTGAGCGCGGGTCGAGCCCGGCGAGACCGTCGACGTAGGTCGCCGCGCGCTCGGTGAGCGCGGTGCGGGTGGCGTCGTCGACGGGGACCAGGGTCGCGGCCTTCTCGACCGGAATGGGGGTCACCGGCTCGGGGGGTGTGAGGACCAGGTCCCCACGGGTTTCCGTCATCAGGCTCCTTCAGCCATAGCTCTTCTCGACGGCTCGCAGCAGACGCTCGAGCGTCTCGTAGGAGGGGGTGTCGACGACATCGATGAGATTCGCCGCGACACCGATCTTGTGCTCGGCCACGACCCGGGCGAACTGGTCCGGGTTCGCGGTGCGGAAGCCGTACCGCGCGGCGAGGCGCTGCAGGTCGGGATCCGAGGTGAGCAGCCGGCCGACCTTGTCTCCGTTCTTCGTGAGCGGGACGAGGGTGTGCTTGGACAGCACGGTCGGCGAGGGGTACATCAGGACCATGCCGGGCTTGATCTCGCCCCGGACCGATCGGTCGACGAACTGTGCCTCGTACACGCAGACCAGCGGCGTCTTGCCCATGCCGATCGACAGGTAGTCCTCGAACGGGCCCTCGGTGGTGTTCTCCGTGTAGCCCTGGTCGAGGAAGAGCCTGCTGAGCAGGGGAAGCACCCGGGCCTCGGCCTGGGCGCCCTGGACGACCTCGCCGTCGTTGGCCGCGTACGCGGCGATCGAGAGGTACATCGCCGCCGAGTTGGAGGTGCGCGGGTCGGTCGTGGAGACCAGCACGTTCTTGCGCACCGGGTAGGCGGTGTTGCCCGCCAGCTGGTCCCACCGGATGCCCTTGCCGACCAGGTCGAGGTAGCGCCGGACGTCGAAGGAGTAGACGCCGCCCGGGCCCTTCTCTGCCACGCCCGCCTTGGCGAGCACCTCGACGATCGGCTGGAACGTGGCGATCGCCATCGGCGAGGAGAACGGCGCGTACTTCGCAGAGATCTTGCGTTCGCGCTGGATGCGGTCGGCCGCCGGCGAGCTGGACGGGAAGGCGAAGTCATAGCGGGAGAGATCGATCGAGGTGGCGATCTGCCGTGAGCCGGCCGGATCGGCCTCGATCTTCAGCCCCTGGCGCTCCAGCGCCTTCCGTACCTGTGGATCGGCGAAGAACGCCTGTTTCTCCGAGCCGATCATGCCGCGGACGGTCGTGAGCCCGGACCCACCGATGCGATCACCCAGTACGATCACAATCGCGACGCCGATCGCAAGCCCCGCCGCGAGAAGTAGTGAAATGCCCCGTTTCATTTAGGGCTGATCATCCTGGTCCGGCCCGTACGGCGGGCGAGCGCCGGATGACCGGGCGCTTAAGAACAGTTGACCGGCAGATTACGGCTAGGGAACGCGGCCCTTTTTGAGCACCCGTTCCAGCGCCTCCGCGACCTCTTCGGACAGCCCCGGCGCTCCAGGGCCGGAGACGTCACCGGCGGGGCTGTCGGCCTCCCGCACGTGACCGCAGTCGCGGCACTCCACCTCGCCCAGCCGGCAGACCAGGACGGCCGAGCCGCAGGACGCGCACCGGTCGAGCTCAGCCGTCCAGTCATGGACGGCCTGGCAGCCGGGACAGACCAGGACCTGCCGGTCCGCCCGCACCCCGCGCCGCCATGGACTCGCGCCCCGTGCGGGGTCGGTCTGCCGAGCCCCGCATCGGTAGCAGGGCATCGCGCCTCCATGCTGATCCCCGGCCCTCTCGCGAGGACCGGCCCGGCCGATCCGCGGGCGGGCCCTCACGTCGGAGGACCCGCCCGGCGGGTCAGAGCTCTGCGAGCGCCTTGCGGTAGTCGCCGATGTCGCGAGCGTCAGGAATCGCGTTCGATACCTTCCAGCGCACGACGCCCTCCTTGTCGATGATGAAGGTGCCGCGGGTGGCGAGGCCGGCCTTGTCGTCGAAGACGCCGTAGGACCGGGCCACCTCCCCGTGCGGCCAGAAGTCCGACAGCAGCGGGAACTCGTACCTCTCCTGGTCCGCCCATGCCCGATGGGAGAACACCGAGTCGACCGACACGGCCACGACCTGTACGTCGTCCTGGTCACCGAGCGTCGGCAGTTCATCCCGGATCGTGCACAGTTCGCCCGTGCAGATACCGCTGAACGCGAGCGGATAAAAGACGAGAACGACGTCCTTCTTCCCGCGGAAGTCCGAAAGCTTCACCGGTGTACCGTGCTGATCCTTCAGCTCGAAGTCCGGCGCGCTGTCACCCACCTCGACCGCCATGGCAGTTCCTTTCGTCAACCTGAGATGTCCGGGGGCAAGTCTGCCACCGCCCAGGCCGGCGTGCTCAGCGGCGGGTCTTGGGCGCCACCAGGCGAGTTCCGGACCAGTCCCTGGCGGCACTCACGCTGCTCGTCTGGGACAGGCCCGCGATCGGGGCGGCCTCGCCGATGTCGCTCGGTTCGACATGCCCGTCCCGGCCCGCCTTGGGTGTCAGCAGCCAGACGTGCCCACCGCCTGTGACGGCCGTCATCGCGTCGATCAGGCCCTCCACCAGATCGCCGTCTTCGTCGCGCCACCACAGCAGCACGACATCGACCACTTCCTCGTAGTCCTCGTCGACCAGCTCGGTCCCGGTGACCGTCTCGATGGAGCTGCGCAGCTCATCGTCACAGTCATCGTCGTAGCCGATCTCCTGCACCACCTGGCTGGCCTTGAAGCCGAGCCGTTCGGCCAGGCTGCGCTCAGTCTGCGCCTGACCCGCGGTCGCGCTCACGAACGTCCTCCCAATGTCGTCGGGCCGCACCATTGTTTCTCCGGTCCCCGGCGGGGACCTTTCCGCTGCGCCGTGCGGTATTGCGGGACAGTCCACACAAGTGACCACCCCAAGCGCAAGTGTCTAACCGGCATCTGAATGAACCTGGCCACTTCAGTCAGGCTCCCGCGAGGAAGGACAGCCGCACCTGCCGCTCCGCGTTATCGACATTCAGGTCCACGACGGACACCGACTGCCACGTACCAAGAGCCATCCGTCCGTCGATGACCGGAATCGTCGCATACGGAGGCACGAGTGCGGGCATCACGTGCGATCGTCCATGTCCGGTCGACCCGTGGGCGTGCCGCCACCGATCATCGGCCGGCAACAGCTCACGGAGCGCGGCGAGCAGATCGGTGTCGCTGCCCGCACCCAGTTCGATCAGGGCCACCCCCGCGGTGGCGTGCGGCACGAACACGTGCAGCAGCCCGTCCCCGGCCGCCGAGGCGGCGAACTTCTCGCACTCCGCGGTGATGTCCACCACCGCCTCACGGCCGCCTGTGGCCACATTGATCACTGTTGTCCTCATAGACACCTGTTCACCCCGCCCGTGCCGAACACGCCCGAGCGTGGCGTCAGACCTCCCCGATGTTCTCGGCGTGACCGGATTCCACGACGGCGTCCGGCCCGGGGAATACCAGTCCGGTGTGGCCATCGTCGAACCGCACGACGTACGGCGGCTCGCCGGAATCGCCACGCACCTCGATGATGTCTCCGCTCTTGTCCGGCTGGCCCACCGTGTTGCGATGGACGTGCAGCCGGTCTCCCACTATCGCCTGCATGTCACCAGCCTCTAACGAGTTCGGCCGGACGCCAAGAGGCAGAAGGAAGATCTGCGCGTACCTGCAGGTTACCGTGGAGTAGAGATGCGTTAGCGGTCATGAGGTATCACCATGGACAGCAGCAGCACCGACGAACAGTCGAGGCAGAATTTCGGCTAGCAAGAGGGGACCCCGTGGCTTCCGGACGCCAGCGCTTTTCGATCATCAGCGACGGTCTTCCGAGCCAGCTCCCGGACATCGACCCCGATGAGACCCGGGAATGGCTGGAATCACTCGACACGGTCATCAAGACCGAGGGCCGCACCCGTGCGCGCTACCTGATGTTGCGGCTGCTGGAACGCGCCCGCGAGCAGCAGGTCGGCGTGCCGAGCCTGCGCAGCACCGACTACATCAACACGATCCCGCCGGAGCACGAACCCTGGTTCCCGGGTGACGAGCACATAGAGCGACGCGTCCGCGCCTACATCCGGTGGAACGCGGCGATCATGGTGTCGCGGGCCAACCGCCCGGAGCTGTCGGTCGGCGGGCACATCGCCACGTACGCCTCGGCGGCGTCCCTCTACGAGGTCGGCTTCAACCACTTCTTCCGCGGCAAGGACCATGGCGAGTCCGGCGACCAGGTCTTCTTCCAGGGCCACGCCGCCCCGGGGATCTACGCCAGGGCCTTCCTCGAGGGCAGGCTGCCCGAGGCACGGCTCGACGGGTTCCGCCAGGAGATCTCGCACCCGAGCGGTGGCCTATCCTCCTACCCGCACCCTCGGCTCATGCCGGACTTCTGGGAGTTCCCGACCGTCTCCATGGGCCTCGGGGCGATCGACGCGATCTACCAGGCGCGGTTCAACCGGTATCTGCTGGCCCGTCAGATCAAGGACACCTCGCGCTCGCACGTCTGGTCCTTCCTCGGCGACGGCGAGATGGACGAGCCCGAGTCGCTCGGCGCGATCGGCATGGCCGCCCGCGAGGAGCTCGACAACCTGACCTTCATCGTCAATTGCAACCTGCAGCGGCTGGACGGCCCCGTCCGCGGCAACGGCAAGATCATTCAGGAGCTGGAATCGTTCTTCCGCGGCGCCGGCTGGAATGTGATCAAGGTGATCTGGGGCCGCGACTGGGACCCGCTGCTGGCCCAGGACGTCGACGGCGCCCTCGTCAACAAGATGAACACCACGCCGGACGGGCAGTTCCAGACGTTCTCGGTGGAGAAGGGCTCCTACATCCGCGAGCGCTTCTTCGGCGACGACCCGCGGCTGCGCAAGATGATCGAGCACCTGTCCGACGACGACATCAGCAAGCTGTCGCGCGGCGGGCATGACTACCGCAAGGTCTACGCGGCCTTCAAGGCGGCGCGAGAGCACGTCGGCCAGCCGACGGTGATCCTGGCGCACACCATCAAGGGATGGACCCTCGGCCCCGACTTCGAGGCCCGGATGTCCAGCCACCAGATGAAGAAGCTCAGCAAGAACGAGCTCAAGGCGTTCCGCGACCGGCTCTTCCTGGAGATCCCCGACTCGGCGCTCGAAGCCGACCTGCCGCCCTACTACCACCCGGGCCAGGACTCCGAAGAGATCCAGTACATGCAGGAGCGCCGCGCCGCTCTCGGCGGCTACCTGCCCAAGCGGGTGGTGCGCGCCAAGCCGCTGAAGCTCCCCGGCGACCCGGTCTACAAGGAGCTCAAGCAGGGCTCGGGCAAGCAGGCGGTCGCCACCACGATGGCGTTCGTACGGCTGCTCAAGGACCTCATGAAGGACAAGGAGATCGGCCACCGGTTCGTGCCGATCATCCCCGACGAGGCCCGTACGTTCGGCATGGACTCGCTGTTCCCCACGGCGAAGATCTACGCGCCGAACGGGCAGACCTACGAGCCGGCCGACCGGCATCTGATGCTGTCGTACAAGGAGTCCGACAAGGGGCAGATCCTGCACGAGGGGATCAGCGAGGCCGGCGCGATGGCCTCGATGACGGCCGCCTCAACGGCCTACGCCACCCACGGCGAGCACATGATCCCGATCTACATCTTCTACTCGATGTTCGGGTTCCAGCGGACCGGCGACCAGATGTGGGCGCTCGGCGACCAGATGGGCCGCGGCTTCCTGCTCGGCGCCACCGCCGGCCGCACCACGCTGACCGGTGAGGGCCTGCAGCACAACGACGGGCACTCGCCGCTGCTCGCCTCGACCAACCCCGCGTGCGTCTACTACGACCCCGCGTGGTCGTTCGAGGTGTCCTACATCGTGCAGGACGCGCTGCGCCGGATGTACGGCTCCAGCGAGGAGCACCCGGACGGCGAGAACATCTTCTACTACCTCACCATCTACAACGAGCCGTACGTCCAGCCGACCGCGCCCGAGGGCGTCGACGCGCAGGCGCTGCTCAAGGGGCTGTACCACTACGCCGACGCCCCGGAGGCGGCCGGTGACGGAGAACGCCCGCGCGCGCAGATCCTCGCGTCGGGGGTCGCCGGCCGGTGGGCGCTGGAGGCTCAGCGGATGCTCGCCGAGGACTGGGGGGTCGCGGCCGACGTGTGGTCGGCGACCTCCTGGACCGAGCTGCGCCGCGAGGCCATGGACTGCGACTCCTGGAACCTGCTGCACCCCGACGAGGACCAGCGGGTGCCGTACGTCACGCAGGCGCTCAACGGCGCTCCGGGCCCGATCGTCGCGGTGAGCGACTTCATGCGAGCGGTGCCCGACCAGATCGCCCGCTGGGTGCCGGGCGACTACTCCTCGCTCGGCACGGACGGCTTCGGCTTCTCCGACACCCGCGCGGCGGCCCGCCGGTTCTTCCACGTCGACGCGGCCTCGACCACCCTGGCGGTGCTCACCCGGCTGGTCCAGCGTGGTGAGCTCAAGTCCGAGACGCTGCAGCAGGCGATCGAGCGCTACCAGCTCGGCGAGGGCGCGGGGGCCGTGGTCGGCCCGGACGCCACCCCCGCCGAGACCAACACCGACACGATGCAGACCGGCTGATCCGGTTCGCGCAGCGTTCGAAGGCGCCCCCGTCGTGGTGACGGGGGCGCCTTCGTGCGTGGGTGTGCTGTTCTCGGCCCCCTGAGACCGGCTCATGGCCGCTGAGTCTCTTCCAGGCCGGGCTTTGCCGCTGAGGCCGTTCCAGATCGTCTCCGGCGGCCTCAGGCGTTCCGGCCGTACGGGCAGTTCAGCCGCGCCGGTCCAACCCGTACAAGCCGGGCTTCAACCCGTGCACGCAGGTTCAAGCCATTCAAATCGGTTCAAGCAGCTTCGAACCGCTACAGATCAGCTCAGGCCGGCGGAGTCCGGAGCCGGTGCAGCCGGAGCGCGAGCTGGAGCTCCAGCGCACGATCAGGCTCCTGCCAGTTCTCGCCCAGCAGCTGACCGATCCGGTCCAGCCGCTGGGTCACCGTGTTGACGTGGATGTGCAGCCGCTCGGCGGTGCGTGACAGGCTGCCGCCGCTCCCGAAGTAGGCCTCCAGCGTCTGCACCAGGCCGGTGCCCCGCCGCGCGTCGTAGTCGAGCACCGGCCCGAGCGCCGAGGCGAGAAAGCCCACGACGTCGCGATTGTCGCCGACCAGCAGGCCGACGAAACCGAGCTCGTCGGCGCTGGCGGCCTCGCCGCGCCGGCCGAGCGCGATCAGCGCGTCCGTGCAGCGCTGTGCCTCCTGAAAGGCGGCGGCCACCTGGTCGAACCGGATGACCGGCCCGGCCGCACCGGCCGTCGCGGCTACGCCGAGCGACGTACCGAGTTCCTTGGCCACCCGGCGGGCGACGGCCCCGGGCTCCTCACCGGGCAGCAGTAGCACCACCTCATCGCCCCGGAGGGCGACGAGCCCCCGCTCGACGGCCGCGTGGGAGGCCGCCCAGAACGCCGCGCGCTCACGCCGGCCCGGCCGGTGCGGCTCCCCCGCGTCGTCCGCGGGCCTGGCCACGACCACCACATGGGGCGCGCCGACGTCGACACTGACGAGCCGGGCCCGGCGGGCGAGCGCATCAGGGTCCGACAGCCTCCCGGCGAGCAGATCGTCGAGCAGCTCGCCCCGCACCCTGCCCTCGGCCTCGGCCACCGTCCGACCGAACAGCAGCAGGAGCGCGGTGACGAGCGCGGCCCGCTCGAGGATGCGCTGGTCGGTGTCCTGCACGTCCTCTTCGGTGCGCAGCACGAGGGTTCCGAGTGCCTCGGCGCCGGCGGTGACCGAGGCCACCCAGAGTTCGCCGCGCCGTACCGTACGCCCGACACCGCGCGAGGAGGCGACCGCAGCCGCCACATCGGCCTCGTCGAGGTCCCCCACGGCACCGACCGCGGCGAGTCGCCGGCCGTCGGCGTCGAGGACGAGCAGAGCGCCGCCCAGCACGTCGATCACGACGGCTGCGACATCCTCGACGCCGCCGCCTCGTACGACGAGGTCGGTCATGCGGTCGTGCGCCAGCGCCGCGCGTTCGACGGCCGCGCTGTGCGCCCGGATGAACTCGTTGGCCGTGCTCAGCTCCTCCAGCGCCGCCCGGGTCTCCTCCAGCAGCCGGGCGTTGTCCATCGCCACGGCGGCGTGCGCGGCCAGGGAGGAGAGCAGCACGACCTCCTCCTGGGCGAACGGGCGAGCGCTGCGGTTGGCCGCGAACAGCACCCCGATGCCCCTCGGGCCGAGCCGCATCGGCACGCCGAGGATCGCGACGATGCCCTCCTCGTGGACGGCGCTGTCGATGGTGCTCAGATGGTTGAACCGCTCGTCGGCGAAGTAGTCCGGGGTCGTGTAGGGCACCGCCGTCTGGTCCACCAGGCCCCCGAGCCCGGCGCCCGCCGGCAGCCGTACGGCCCGGAACGCGGCCGACACCGAGCCGTCCGTCACGCGCATGTACGTGTCGCCGCGCTCGTCGTCGTGCAGCGTCATGTACGACACATCGGCCTTGAGCAGCTGCCGGGCCCTGCGCACGATCGCCTCGAGCACCGAGTCGAGATCACGCAGACCGGCGAGGTCGCTCGCCGTGTCGAACAGCGCCGAGAGCTCGGCCTCGCGGCGGGCCCGACGCTCGAGCAGCGCCCGCACCCGGAGCGCCGCCACCTTCGCCCGGTCGAGCTCCGCGAGCACCTCGGCGCTCGCTCCCGCCGCCCGGGCCTCCAGCAGCGGACCCTCGAACTCGACCGCAGAGGCCTCGCGCGCCAGAAGCTCCAGGAATGTACGACATGACATGCGATTCATTGTCCGCCGGTTCAGTGAGCGGTCCATCCGCCGTCGATGGTCAGTGAGGCACCGGTGATCATCGATGCGTGCGGAGAACAGAGATAGGTGACGAGCTCGGCGACCTCGTCCGGCTCGATGAGCCGCTTGACCGCCGCCTTGGCCAGCATGATCTGCTCGACGACCTGGTCGGGCGGCAGGTCATGGGTCCGGGCCTGGTCGGCGATCTGATCCTCGACCAGGGGCGTACGGACGTACGCCGGGTTGACGCAGTTGGAGGTCACGCCATGGACGGCCCCCTCGAGGGCGATCACCTTGGAGAGGCCCTCCAGAGCGTGCTTGGCCGTCACGTACGCGGATTTGTACGGCGAGGCGCGCAGCCCGTGCACGGACGAGACGTTGATGATCCGGCCCCAGCCGTTCTCGTACATGCCGGGCAGGGCGCGCCGCACGATGCGAAAGGGCGCCTCGACCATGATCCGCATGATGCGGGCGAACTCCTCCGGCGGGAACGCCTCCAGCGGCGCCACGTGCTGGAGCCCGGCGTTGTTCACCACGATGTCGGCAGAGGCGTCGAGCTCGTCGACCGCGACCATGTCGGATAGATCCACCGGCCGGGCCGTACCGCCGATGTCCTCCGCGGCCTCCACAGCGGCCTCCGCCCGGATGTCGACGATCACCACATCGGCTCCGGCGGCGGCGAGCCGGCGCGCGCACGCACGCCCGATCCCGCTCGCCGCACCGGTCACAAGAGCACGCCTGCCGGCCAGATTCAGGTCGGCGGACCCACGGGCCGCCGCATGCGGACTCAAGCTCGTCATGGACGCAGAACCTACGGAGACCACCTGCCGCCTCCCATGTGTCGGGCCGACACATTCAGTGCCTTGACGGTGTGGTCCACACAGGTGCGCGGACGGCCATGTGCGGCAGCCACGACCACCGCACGCCGCGACCCACAGAGAGGGGCCGATGGTGTGGTCTGCCCGTCTCGTCCCCGTCTCGTCCGATGCGCATTGACCCGAGGGTTTACTAGCGCCGTTGACGCTGTGTCCCTGATGCGCTACCTCTGGTCGGACGGGTGGAAGGGGCGCGTGCGGCATGGCCGGTACGAAGGTGGACGTACAGGCGGTTCAGGCGGAACTCAACGCCATTTGCAGTCGGATGACCGGTGTCACGCGCCTCATGGGCCCGCAGGTCTGGCAGGGCGGCTCGGCCGGGAACTTCACCACCGATCTTCAAGGCCACAACCGGTCACTGGATCTCATGATGTTGCGTGTCTTGAGGGCGGTGGCGGCGCTCAACGATCTGGTCATGGTCCTCGACCCGCCGGACATACCGAGCGTCACCCCTCAACCCGCGTTGTCCAATGGGATCGCATCGGTGTCCCCGAACGGGCTGCGGCAGTTGGAGTCGAACCTGCGTTTCGCTGCGGAGGCGCTGCCCCGCCACGGAAGCCGTATCCAGGCGTTACTTTCGGCGGCCGGCCCACATGACGTGAGCACGGTTCAGTGCACGCGCGCCGCCGCATGGTGCTCCGACCAGGCCCGCCAGATGCGGACGCGGATCCACTATGCCCTGGCCAGCGACAACGTCAGCCCGATGCTCGGCGTGATGAACCGTGGGCTGACTCAGATTCCCGACACCGCCCGGTTCGGGCGCTCTGAGCTGGAACAGCTCGCCAAGCTCCAGGCACAGGCGTACCGCAAGAATCTGGAACACCCGTCCGAGGGATCGCAGGCGGCGCTGGCGGACATCGGTGAATCGCTACAGGAGAACAGCAAAGACGGAAAGTACCTCAAAACATTCTTCGACGCGGTGCCCGCCGACTCGATCGGCAAGCTGGCAATCACGCTCAGCAGGCAGCACAAGGATGAAGGTCTGGTCCGGAAGACCATCCTCGACAGCAAGGACAAGCAGATCCTTGCGAACTTCGGTACCGCTGTTGCCGCAGCGAGCCGCAAGAAGGTGCTGAACCGACGGGTCCAGGACGCTCTCGGCAGCAGTGGTGGCGTGGACATGTGGTCATCGGCGATGCTGCTGAAGATGGGCCCGCCAGGCAAGGACTGGGATCCGGAGTTCTTGGCGGGTATGACCAATTCGATCCTTGCCTGGAGCCGCCGGCAGCGCGAAGCATACATGCCGCACCCTCCTCCGAGCCCGCCGTATGAGACGTTCAGAAAGCCTTTCAATGACACTGAACAGTGGGCTCTGGATCTCGGCCTCAATTCGGCCGACCCGATGACCGCCAGTCAGCATAGAGCAAAGGTCAAGCACGTCACTGCCCAATGGGACCCGGTCATCCCAGTACTCAAGCGCGCTACAGAGAACGGAACCGCAGCGCGATTGTCATTGGGAAACTACAAGGATCCTGCGAGTTCGGCCCGCGCGGCTGGTGACCTCATCGATCCGCTGTGGTTAGAACGTCATCCCAACGAGGATCTCGAGTCGCAGGTCAACGAATTCCTGAAGGCGGCCACCACTGCGAAGCGTGGCGGATCCGACGATATGCGCATGGCGGCACAATCATTCGCCAGCATCTTGGACGCGGTCAGCAAACTTCCAGATCGCCGCGAGTCGGTAAAGATCGTCATCCCAGCCGAAACACGTCACACTCTCACGCACATTGCGGGAGCTTACGGCCACGATCTGATGCGCTCGGTTGCGCTTGCCAATACATCCAACGGCGCAGTAAGCATTACGCCACCTAACGACAAGTATTGGCTGACACTGAGTAACCCGCAGTACGTTCAAACTTTCCTACAGAAAGTCCTCATCGATCCGGAGGATCTGGGTTACTTCAAAGGCGTCACTGACGCGCTTACGGTTACAGCGGTCGATCTCCAGTCTAAGGGTAAGACAGGCGATCAAGATCTTATTCCGCTTATCGGGCGCCTGCAAGCCGCCCGACAACTTGCGGAGAACGCACACCGCCTTGAGGGCGCCCAAGAAAAGGACCGGCAGGCTAAAATCCGTAAGGCTGCATTCGATGTAGCACTGAATTACTTCGGCCAGTTGCCGACCGTGGGATACGGCAAGGACATCGGCAAGGAGCACACCGGATTGCAGAAGACACAGCAACTTGTTGACCACACACAGCCATTCATGGACAGCGCGATGGGTAAAGCGGAGAAAAACAGGAGCGGCATCCTGTTCGCCGGAAACGAAGGCCTAGCCCGGCAAATGAATCAAGCTTCCATCGATGACGCCAGAGTACGCATGCGAAACCTAGTGATCCAAGGGTTGATCAACGCCGGTGAGCTCACACCTCCGAAGGATGCCACCTGGCTGGAAAGCGGCGTGGTGGTACCTGTGAGCGATATCAATAAATCGGGGGCCGATGAGCGAACCAACCTGGATGTGTTCGCCGGAAATCACTCGAAGACGATCAACGCTTACCGCGATAGCATGCTGGACGTCTTTAATGCAAGTTTGCAGGTCGACAAGACCGGCACCCCGCAGTAGGACTATTTACTCGACGGGCAGCCCTACGGCTATAATTCGACTACAATCTCGATCTGCCACGTACAGTTGGTTATTATGGATCAACAATGCAGAAGGTCGCCGGAGCGGAAACTCTCTGGGGATTCGGGTTTGCTGCTGAGGTTGCGGCGGCGGTGACGCCGTGCAGTCAACGTCACCGATAAGGACAGCACGCACGGCCCCGTCTCGCCGGAGGTGCATGATGTGTCCAGAACGGGCCGCGGAGATACCAATCCAGATCCCCCCGCTCCCATCAGGGGCAAGCGACGTCGGGATGCTGTCTTCAGGCTCGCTTTCCGACCGGATCTTCCACGTTTGGACAACCGACTTATCATGTACTGCGACGACAGCAGCCCTAGTGGCTATCAGGAGCGTTCCCCGACTCTGGCCAGCGGCTGCGACCTCGACTTTCCCTTCTACTTGCGCGGGGAGCTCGACTCGCTTAAGTCTTGGCTTGCCCTTCAGGGAGAGTGTGTACAGATGTCCGGCCGCAACGATGAGTGGGGCGCCCTGACGGCCGCGTGCCAACTGCCCGTCCTCAGTGCCCATCTGCCGCGTCAGAGTACCGAGATACTGTGCAGTGCCGTCCCGTCGCACCACACTCAGTCCCCCAACCCAATCAAGCATAAGGTAGTCATCATTCGGCAATAGCAATGAGGAATGCGGAGAGCCTATGATGTTGATCATATTCTGTTGGGCAGATTTAGACGGATAGGGCAGCGTTGTCCCGTCAGCGTTGACTGCGTTTATCGCTGATCCCTGAGATGCGCTGAGAAACAGAAGATCGCCGTTCTTCGTCGCGTCCAAAGCGAGTGGCCGACTGATGCCGGCGACCAGCGCTCGCCCCCTATTGGTGCCTTCCCGCCCATTCCCGGCAACCGCGATCACTTCACCGGGCGAGGCCACCGGGCGGCGGACGAGCGTTGGACTCGTAGCGGGGCCGCCAGAACCCGACGTACAGGCGGTGATCGCAGCAAGGCCGGTTCCGATGAGGGTGATGCTGATGCGGCGCACGGATCCGATAATGGCAGGGACTCGCACGCTACGGAACAAGCGCGGTCGTACCGGATGCATACTGAGCCTTTTTCATCTGTCGTGAGCCTCGCGGTTTTGTAGGACGTGGATGGCCTTGGCGAGGTGCCCGGCGCGGTGTGGGCAGCAGCGGAGTTTCCGTAGGATCCGCCAGGTCTTGAGCTGGGCATTTGCGCGTTCGCTGGGGGCGCGTAGCTTGGCGTGGGCGCGGTTGGCCAGCTTCTGGGACTCGGGTTTGTTCTTGCCGCGGTAGGGGGTGATGACGTGCTGGCCTGCGCCGATGTAGCCCTTGTCGACCAGGACGATCAGCCCGGCCTTCTCCAGCTCGCGTAGAACTCCCCAGATCCGGGCGGCCTTCAGGTCGTGAACGCTGCCGGGCAGCGCACCCGATACCCACAGGATGGTGCCGTCCGGGGAGGAGATGACCTGCAGGTTCATTCCGTGGTGCTTGTGCTTGCCCGAGTAGAACGGCCGGTCGGCGGCGACCCGGTCGATCGGGATGAGGGTGCCATCGATGACCACGAAGGCGTGCCCCTCCTTCTTCGCCTTGCGCAGCGCGTGGTGCAGCTTCGGAGACCGTGCGGCCAGCAGTTCCACGGTCTCCTCGACATACCGCCAGGCAGTCGCGGTGGACACCCCGAACCCGGCTGCGATCTCGGCAAACGTGTCGCCTTTGCGCAGGTAGACCAGCACGAGCAGCGCTTGGCGACCTGGGTTGAGCAATCTCCACGCCGACCCGATGCTCTGGCGATGGCGGCGGATCACCCCGCCGGTGTAGGTCAGGGTCGAACGCGACAACGGCAGCGCAGCACGATAAAAAAGCATCTGAAGCCTCTGGTCTGGCGAACTGATCTTGGTCGACAGCTCTCCTACCAGGGGCTTCGCTTTATCCAGAGGTAGACACGCGCCCGCGATCACCCTGTGTCCCGACGCACCACAAGATCAGGATGAAAAAGGCTCACTGCTCCCGTCGTCTGGCCACCCGCTCACTGATCGATTGCGGCCTACCAAGAGCCCATGCTCAGGTCAGCGCAAGTTGATGACGCGTCGAGAGGTTCAGCCGCCGGAATTTCGCCGTTCCTGCTCCAGGAACAGCTCCACTGACTCCCGGTAGAAGCGGAGTCGGCCCGTTGGCGTACGGGTGTATTCGATCAGTCCGCGTGATGCCCAGCCGACGACTGTCGAACGGGCCACTTTGAAGATGCGGGCGACTTCGAGCGTGGTCAGCAGGTCAGGCTCGTCGCTCATGCCGTGAAGACCGCGGTGACGGTCCTGCCATGGGTGCTGCCGTGCCAACCCCAGCTGGTCGCGTACGCGGCAACCGTATGAAGCCCACGGCCGCTCTCGGCCAGAGGCTCGGGCCGAGTCGGCTGGGGGTGGCCGACTCCTCCCTGGTCGGTGACCGATACGGCCGCGCCATCGGGCCAGCTCCATATCTGGACGAGGGCGAGTCCGCCGGGGCGGCCGGAGTTCGTGTGCCGGACGGCGTTGGCGAAGAGCTCGGCCAGGACCTGTACGAGATCGTTCGTCAGGCGGCCGTCACCGAGCAGCACTGTCGCGAACTGCCGGACAAGGTGCGCCTCGTCCGGCCGACCGGGGAACGACCGTCGCCAGCACAACGCGTCGGTGGGGATCGGGAGGTGGGTCGCGCTCGTGAGCGTCGTCATGTCTTCTGGCTCCTTGTCATGAGCAGATCCGCGGCCTGAACGGCCAAGCCGGGTGACTCACGCCCAGGGGGCGTCGAACCGGCGAGACGAAGCGAGGGGGACAGCCGTCTCGCCGGAGTATGGAGCTGAGTGCGGGACTGCTCAGGGCTGTCCCGGCTCGTGGGCGTCGCTGGTGTGTTGTTCCGGGCGGCCCGCCAAAATGTCGTATTTTGCTCTCTGTGTTCATAGGACTTCACTATGTGATTCCTGTGCTGCTCAATAGTGCGGACGTATCGCCGTGAGCGCAAGCGGTACGCAGCGAAAAATTACGTTGAGTCTGATTGCCTGAGCGGATGGTGACCGGCACACTGGTGACGGCATCGCAACGGGAGGTGACGTGAAAGCGGACACGCCATCACTGCGGCAGCGCTGGCTTGGGGCCAAGCTGGCTGACCTTCGTCAGCAGGCCGGCTTCACCCTGCTATCTGATGCGGCGGCGAAGGTCGGGCGGTCCACGGCGTCGCTCAGTCGGATCGAGAACGGGGTCGTCTCCATCCCACCTCGCGATGTCCCGCCGATCCTGGATGCGTATGGGGTTAGAGACCCACGACTCCGCGAGAGATTAATGATCGTCGCAGCTGAGATCCAGCAGGAGCGTCGGGGTTGGTGGGTCGAACACGGAGACGTGCTTTCGCCGTCGTACATCGACTTGATCCGACTCGAGGCATCGGCACGGGAGATCTGGACGTATGAGGTCCAGATCGTACCTGGGCTCCTTCAGACGGACGCCTACGCGCGTGCTGCGGCCTTGGCTTCTTGGGAGCCGAGCGCTGACGAACTGGACGAATTCGTCGGAGTACGGATGAGCCGTAAGGCCGTTCTGACCCGAGATGAACCGGCGACGCTCCGCGTCGTCCTTGGTGAGGCGGCCCTTCGGAACCGTCTCGGTGGGCGAGATGCCTTCCGGGCTCAGTTGGCTCACCTGCGTGAGTGCGCCGGCCGGCCGAACATCTCCCTGCAGATCCTTCCATTCACCGATCAGCCACATCCCGGCATCTCAGGCGCCTTTACGGTTCTGCGGTTGCCGAGCCTGGATGTGGCTCATGTTGAGCTGATGAGTAGTGACGCGTACATCGAAGATCAGGATGGCGTCCAACAGCATGTAGAGGCCTTCAAGCGCCTCGCCGATCTGGCACTGAGTCCTGCGGCGTCGGAGCGACTCATCTCTGAGACGATCGATAAGCTCTGATTAGGCGATTCGTCCGGAGGTGCCGTAATGGACGGTAATCATCACTCGGAAGACGTCTGGCGTAAGAGCACACGGAGTGCCAGTCAGAGCAACTGCGTAGAGGTCGCCGGACTCAAGCGACGTCATGTAGAGGTTCGTGACTCCAAGGATCCCCACGGCGCCGTCCTGACCTTCGGAGACGGGACTTGGCGGACCTTCCTGGCTCAGGTGAAAGACGGGTCATTGGACCTGTAGCCAGCGCTTCGTCGTGCGGCGAGAGGAAGACGATCAAGCATTGGGGTAGCCAGGGGTGCCGCAATGCTTGATCGAATCGCGGTTGTCCACATTCCCTCCGCCGCTCCCCACGCACTCTGCCCGGCCCGCACTCTAGACGGGTGCTCGATGAGGTCCTGGCGCGGCAGGAGGGCGTGGTCGCCCGATGGCAGGTGCTGGCCTGTGGGCTGACCGCCGGGGCCCTCAAGGCCCGCGTCAGCGGCGGACGATGGCAGCGGATCTACGCCGGCGTCTACGCCGCCTTCAGCGGGCCGCCGTCCCGCGGGGCGATCCTGTGGGCCGCCGTGCTGCGTGCCGGGCCGGACGCGGTGCTGAGTCACCACACGGCAGCGGAGCTGGACGGCCTTACCGATGACGTTCGGCCGGAGGTCCACGTCACGGTCCCCTCCGATCGCTACGTGACGGTACAGCCACCAGCGGCCGATCGGGAGCGGTGGTCTCCGCCGTCGATCCGCGTGCACTACTCCAGCCGGTTGGCGGCGGCCCGGCATCCGATGCGTGAGCCGCCACGCACGCGGATCGAGGAGACCGTTCTCGATCTGACCCAGATCGACGCCCGCCCCCGGCGCGACGGACGCCATGGACGGGATCGGGCGTGTGGTGGCCGCGGGGGTCTCGACGAGGCCATCGCCTGGATCGCCGCGGCCTGCCAGCGGCGGCTGACCACGGCCGATCGGCTGCTGGCCGCGATGTCGGCACGGGCGTGGATGCGGTGGCGCGCCGAGTTGACCGCCGCCCTCACCGATATCGGCGGCGGAGCCCATACGCTCCTGGAGCTGCGCTATGTCCGCTACGTCGAACGTCCGCACCAGCTGCCGCAAGGTCTCCGGCAGGTTGCCGTCGGCCCGCCAGGCGCGGACCCCGGCGATCCGCGCCCGGATCCAGGGGGTCCGTGCGGCGACGGCCGGCGGCGCTATCGCGACATCGACTATCCGGACTACCGGACCGCCGTGGAACTCGACGGATGGTTCACCCATCCGCTCGAACGCAGATGGCTGGACATGGACCGGGACAACCTCACCGTCGCTCGCGGGGAGGTGCCGCTGCGGTTCGGTTGGGACCACGTCACCCGGTCGCCGTGCCGGGTCGCCGCCCTGGTCGCCTTCGTCCTCAACCAGCGCGGCTGGACGGGAACCGCGAACCCGTGCGGGCCGGGTTGCGAGGTCCCGATGCGAGGTCCCGCGGCCATGACGATCAAGGATCGGGGCAGCCCAGGGTGCCCCGATCCTTGATCGTCTCGGTGCGGGCCCGGCCCTAGCCGCCCAGCGCCCTCACCATCGCCACGATGGCCTGCATCTGCTTGCCGGACTTCACGTCGTACGACGTGTCACCGCCGAAGCCCCACCAGTTCCAGCAGCCGTTGGGGTTGCCTCCGGTCCAGCTCGACGCCGTGGCCTGCGGATAGAGGACGATCATGGCGTTGGAGTCGGCGTATTCGTTGAGATACGCCTTGTCCATGAACTTGTTGCCGATCGCGCCGTTCTCGAAGCCCTGCAGGCAGCCGTGCAGCGCGACCATGAGCTTGCAGCTCGCCCCGCCCGCGCAGCTCGCCGGCACGTACGCGAAACCGTTCGCGCCCATGCTGATCGAGCTCGCGCTGCCGCCCGGGGCGTAGGCACTCTGGCCGAACTGCACCAGTTTCCCGTTCAACGCGGACACCGGCGCGGCGACGGAGCCGAACAAGTGCGTCAGCATCGAGCGCTGCGGGTCGTCGCCGCAGTTGTTGACGTACGGCGTGTAGCTCGCGTTGCAGGGGTTCGGGCCGATCGGGCTGACCCAGGCGTGCCCCGCCGGCGAGGTCTTGTTGTAGGAGACGCCCGCGCCGAAGTCGCCATAGAACGCCGCGAGGGAGTCGTTCACCGACTCCTTCACCGTGGCGTCGCCCCGGCCGTGGTAGATCCACACCTTGTCGCCGCCGAGGTTGGCGACCGGGTCGATCCGGCCCTGCTGGGCGCGGGTCCGGGTGGCCTGCTCCAGGCCGGCGACGTTGATCGGGTAGAGGTTGTTCATGCAGGCCAGCTGCGCGGTGGTGAGATTGCCCTGGGCGCATCCGTACGGCCCGGCGGTGAAGATGCCGGCGCCGCGGAACGTACCCGAGTAGGCGACGTGCAGTTGCGTGGCCATGTAGCCGCCGGAGGAGACTCCGGCCGCGTAGACGCCGCTGATGGAGTGGCGGGTGAGGGAGCCCGGGGTCGGCGGCGGCACCGCCGCCCCGGCCGGGCCGGCACCGATGAGGGTGCCGCGCCCGGTGCTGGACAGTGCGTCGAGCCCGGGGCTCGGCACGGTGCCGAGCCCGGTGAGCGTCAGGGCGGCGGCGAGGGTGGCCGCGGCACGGCGGAGTGCGGATCTCATGCTGACCTCTTCCTTTCGGGGTGGGTCCGCGAGATCGGCCGGTCGGCCCGGGCGGCCGGTCAACGGAAGACTCTCCGTTCGGAGAGCCCGCCTTTCGGAGGCCCCGCCTTCGGAGAGCCCGCCATTCGGCGGAGGTGCCCGCCTTTCGGGGGGACCTCCGGCTTACGGAGGGCTCTGCCTTTCGAAGGGGCTCCGCTGACCGGCCGGGCCGGTCAGCCGGTCAGCGAACAGGTGTTGGCGAGGTCCCCCGAGGTCGGTCGCGGCAGCGTGGCACTCGGCGGCGGCGCGTGGCCGCCTCCCGTCCAGGTCTCGAGTGCGGTGAACGCCGACCGCATGCAGGGCAGGATCGGCCGGAGCCGGTCCGGGTAGGTGTCGTACAGGCCGTCGACGTGGTTGCCGGCCTCGATCCGGTAGTAGCGGTGCTGCTTCGCGCCGCCACGCTGCTTGATCATCTTGGCGTACAGGTCGGAGTCGGTGCCGATCGGCAGGAGCGTGTCGAAGGTGCCGTGCAGGGTGATGAGCGGCTTGCGGATCTTCCCGGTCAGCGCGATGCGCTCCACCGCGCGGCGCACCTCCTTCGGCCGGGAGGCGTAGTCGTAGTCGGCGTCGCACGCCGGGGTGCCCGGAGCGCAGAACGGGGTGCCGGCCTCGGTGGCGCCGTCGAAGCCCGGGTCGAGCTCCTCACGGTAGATCCGCTGGGTGAGGTCCCAGTAGACCTTGTAGTGGTAGTCCCACAGGAACTCCGAGCCCGGCGCGAAGCCCGCCTTGAGCAGCTTGGCGTGGGCGGCCGGGTCGCCGGTGGCGGCGTAGCCGGGGTAGGCCGTCAGGGCGTCCGGCAGGTAGGTGAGCAGGTTGGGGCCGTCGGCGCGCCAGAGTGTGCCCTCGGAGTCGATCCCCCCGTCGTAGAGCCAGGGCCGGTTCTCCAGCTGCCACCGCACCAGGTAGCCGCCGTTGGAGATGCCGGCAGCGTACGTCTTCTCCGGCGTACGGCCGTAGCGCTGGGCGACCAGGGCCTTGGCGGCCACGGTCAGCTGGGTCACGCGGTCGTTCCACTCCACCAGGGCGTCGCCCGGCCGGGTGCCGTCCTGGTAGAACGCCGCGCCGCTGTTGCCCTTGTCGGTGGCCGCGAAGGCGTAGCCCTTCGCCAGCACCCAGTCGGAGATGGTGTAGTCGTTGGCGTACTGGCGCCGCGTTCCCGGCGAGCCGGCGACGACGAGCCCGCCGTTCCAGTTGTCGGGCAGCCGGATCACGAACTGCGAGTCGTGGTTCCAGCCGTTGTTCGTGTTGAAGGTCGAGGTGTCGGGGAAGTAGCCGTCGAGCTGGACGCCGGGCACACCGGACGGGTTCTTCGCGCCCGCCGGGTGCAGGCCGGCCCAGTCGCCGGGGACGGTGTGGCCGGTCGCCGTGGTGCCTGCGGTGGTCAGGTCGTCGAGGCAGGCCGACACCTGCTTCTCCGCACCGGGCACGGTGATCCGGTCGATCCGGGCACAGTGCCCGCCCGGCGCGTGCGCGGCCGAGCCGGCGGGGGCGGCGGGCGCGGCCGACGCGGACGCCGCTGCGAACGGCGACGCCCCTATCGCCAGCGCCGCCGCGACGGCGAGCGTTCTGCGGATGGACGGCGTGGACGGCATGGAGGTCTCCTCGGGATTCAGCGGGTGATGAGGGTGGGTTCGGTCGCCTCGCGCACCTCGTGCTCGGTGACGCCGGGGGCGACCTCGCGCAGGACGAGGCCCTCCGGGGTCACGTCGATGACGGCGAGATCGGTGATGATCTGGTCGACCACGCCGCGTCCGGTCAGCGGCAGCGAGCACTCTTGGACGATCTTGTACGAGCCGTCCCGCGCGAGATGCTCCATGAGCACGATGACGCGTCCGGCGCCGTGCACGAGGTCCATGGCCCCGCCCATCCCCTTGATCATCTTTCCGGGGACCGCCCAGTTGGCGAGGTCGCCGCCACCGGAGACCTGCATGCCGCCGAGGATGGCCGCGTCGAGCCTGCCCCCGCGGATCAGGCCGAACGACAGCGCCGAGTCGAAGAAGGACGCGCCCGCGAGCGTGGTCACCGTCTCCTTGCCGGCGTTGACCAGGTCGGGGTCCTCCTCGCCCTCGTACGGGTAGGGGCCGACCCCGAGGATGCCGTTCTCGCTGTGCAGCACGACCTCGACGCCGTCCGGCAGGAAGCCCGGCACCAGCGTGGGCAGCCCGATGCCGAGGTTGACGTACGAGCCGGGGGCGAGCTCGCGGGCCGCGCGGGCGGCCATCTGGTCGCGGGTGAGCGCCATCAGCGCACCTGCCCTTCGGCCGGCCTCGCGGCCGATCCTTCGGTGGGCCCTGCGACCGGCCGGGCGGCGGGCTCGGTGGAGGTACCCGGGGGCCGGGACCGTGTCGTCGCCTTTTCGATTCTCTTGGCCGGCCGGCCCACGGGCACGATTCGGTCGACGAAGATCCCGGGTAGCTGGATCTCGTCGGGGCTCAGGTCGGCGACCTCCTCGACCTGAGCGATGGTGACCCGCCCGGCCATGGCGGCGAGCGGGTTGAAGTTGCGCGCCGAGGAGTGGAAGACGAGGTTGCCGTGGCGGTCGCCGCGGGCCGCGTGCACCAGCGCGAAGTCGGTGGTGATCGCCTCGGCCAGCACGTACTCCCGGCCGCCGAACTCGCGCACCTCGCCGGGCGGGGAGGCCACCTCGACCGAGCCGTCCGGGCCGTACCGCCAGGGCAGGCCGCCGTCGGCGATCTGAGTACCGGCCCCGGCAGGCGTGTAGAAGGCGGGGATGCCGCAGCCGCCCGCCCGCAGCCGCTCGGCCAGGGTGCCCTGCGGCACGAGCTCGACCTCGAGCTCACCGGCGAGGTACTGCCGAGCGAACTCCTTGTTCTCCCCCACGTACGAACTCGTCATGCGGGTGATGCGGCCCTCGGCCAGCAGCACGCCGAGGCCCCAGTCGTCGACCCCGCAGTTGTTGGAGACGACCCGCAGGTCCGTGCGCCCGCTCTGGCGCACGGCCTCGATCAGCTCCATCGGGACGCCGCACAATCCGAAGCCGCCGACGGCGAGCGACGCGCCGTCGGGGATGTCGGCCACCGCCGCCGCGAGCGACGTCACCACTTTGTCCATACTGTTTCGCCTCTGTGTCGGGAAAGACGGTCGAGCCGGACCGTATGGAAACCGGCGGGCGTGTTCCTACGTGTCGAATCCACATATCCAGCGGCGATGGAATGTGGTGGCGACTCCTTCAGATCATGATGTGGGTCACACCTGTAGGCGCAGTGCCGAATATGTGCCGCCATCACATGGCCCGGTCGTCGGCGGCCACCTAGCGTTCCCCGACAACCACCCCGGTGCGCGTTTCGTAATCACCGGGTCACCCCCATGAAATGGCGAGGAGGGCGCATGACGACGGCCCCCATCTTGATGGCCCGGGGTCTGGCGAAGGAGTTCCGCGGCTTCCGGGCCGTCGACGGTGTGGACCTCGACGTGGCCGAGGGCAAGGTGCACGCGCTCGTCGGCCCGAACGGCGCCGGCAAGACTACGCTGTTCAACCTGCTGACCGGCTTCCTGAAGCCCACCGCCGGCCGGATCACCCTCGGCGGGCAGGACCTCACCGGCAAGAACCCCGAGCAGGTGGCGCGGCTCGGCGTGGCCCGCTCGTTCCAGATCACGAGCCTGTTCACGCAGATGACCGCACGCGGGCACCTGGAACTGGCGCTGGCGAGCTCGACCTCGCTGGGCTGGCGGTTCTGGCGGTCCGACCGGCTGCTTGCCCGCTTCCGCGACCGTGCGCTGGAGCTGCTCGACCAGGTCGGGCTGGCCGATCACGCCGAGGTGCCCGCGGGCAACCTCGCGTACGGCCGCAAGCGCGCCCTGGAACTCGCCCTCGCATTGGCCCTCGACCCCAAGGTCCTGCTGCTGGACGAGCCGACCGCGGGCATGGGCATGGAGGACATCGACCGCACGGTGCAGTTGATCCATCAGGTCCGCACCGGCCGTACGGTCGTCCTCGTCGAGCACAACATGACGGTGGTCTCCAGCCTCGCCGACCAGGTGACGGTTCTGCAGCACGGCCAGGTCCTCGTCGAGGGCCCCTACGCCGAGATCCGGCACGACCCCCGTGTGATCAGCGCCTATCTGGGAGACGCCGATGTTGCGCATTGACGGCCTGTCCGCCTGGTACGGCGAGGCGCAGGTGCTTCGCGAGGTGTCGCTCGAGGTGGCCAAAGGCGAGATCGTCACGCTCGTGGGCCGCAACGGCGCCGGCAAGACCACACTGCTCCGCAGCATGATGGGCCTGCACGGCCGCTCGTCCGGTGTCGTCGAGTTCCTCGGTCAGGACGTCTCCGGTCAGGCCACACACCGCAGGGTGCGGCGCGGGCTCGGTTACGTGCCGGACGACCGCGGCGTCTACGCCACCCTCAGCGTGGAAGAGAACCTCACCCTGCCGCCCGCGGTTGGTCCCGACCCGTGGTCGCTCGACCAGGTGTACGAGACCTTCCCGCGCCTGCGCGAACGCCGCCGTTCTCCCGGCACCAAGCTGTCCGGCGGCGAGCAGCAGATGCTCGCCCTCGCACGCGTGCTGCGGATGGGCGCGCGACTGCTGCTGTGCGACGAGCCCACCGAGGGGCTGTCTCCGCTCATCGTCCAGCAGATCGGCTCCATTCTGCGCGACGTCAAGGAGCAGGGGGTGACGGTGCTGCTCATCGAGCAGAACGTGCACTTCGCCCAGACGGTGGCCGATCGGCACTACCTGCTCGCGGAAGGGCGAATCGTCGAGTCTCTGGAGAACTCCGAGATGCGCGCCCGTGAGAACGAACTTCTCGAATACCTGGGAATCTGAAGGAGACTGGATATGAATCGCATGGGTCAAGCGGCCGCGGTCGCGGTCGCCGGAGCGCTGCTCGCCGCTTGCGGTGGAGGACCTGGCGGAGGCGGCGGCAAGATCAGCGACGACAAGGTCGTGCTGGCGGTGCTCAACGACCAGTCGGCGATCTACTCCGACCTGTCCGGCAAGGCGAGCGTCGAGTCGGTCAAGATGGCGGTCGCCGACTACAAGGCGAAGTACGGCGACAAGGCCGTCACCAAGAACATCGACGTCATCACCGCCGACCACCAGAACAAGCCGGACGTCGCGAACTCCAAGGCCCAGGAGCTGTACGACCGCCAGCGCGCGGACATCATCTTCGACGTGCCCAACTCGGCGGCGGCGCTGGCCGTGGCCAACGTGGCGAAGTCGAAGAAGAAGGTGTTCATGAACATCGGCGCGGCCACCACGGCCCTCGAAGGCGCCAGCTGCAACAAGTACACCTTCCACTACGGCTACAACACGTACATGCTGGCCCAGGGCACCGGAGACGCCGTCACCAAGGACGGCGGAAAGAACTGGTACCTCGTCTACCCGGACTACGCGTTCGGGCAGGACATGCAGAAGAGCTTCACCGCGGCGATCACCAAGGCGGGCGGCAAGATCGTGAAGGCCGACCCGACGCCCTTCCCCAACGACAACTTCTCCACCTTCCTGCTGAAGGCGCCGGGGCTCAGCCCCAAGCCCGAGGTGCTGGGCGCCATGCAGGCCGGCGGTGACCTGGTCAACCTGGTGAAGCAGTACAACGAGTACAAGCTGAAGGACAAGGGCATCGACCTGGCCGTCGGCCTGATGTTCATCACCGACATCCACTCGCTCGGTTCGGACGCGCTGGCCGGTACCAAGTTCAGCGAGGCGTGGTTCTGGAACGCCACCCCGGAGAACCGTGCCTGGGCGGACAAGTTCCAGGCCAAGGCGAACAAGCGGCCGAGCTTCGCGCACGCCGCCAACTACTCCGCGGCGACTCAGTACCTCGAGGCGCTCCAGCGCGGCGGCACCGACAACGCCGACGAGATCGTGAAGAACCTCGAGGGCCAGAAGGTCAACGACGTCTTCGCCAAGAACGGGACCATTCGCGCCCAGGATCACCTGCTCCTGCACGACGCCTACCTCGCCGAGGTCAAGCCGGCCAGTGAGGTCAAGGAGCCCTGGGACTACGAGAAGATCCTGACCACCATCCCGGCGGACCAGGCCTTCCAGCCCGCCGACCCCGCCTGCAAGTTCTAAAGAGGTCCGTGTGCTGCAACAGGCCTTCAACGGCCTGGTGGGCGGCGCCTTCTATGCGCTGCTCGCCTTGGGCCTGTCCGTCATCTTCGGCATGCTCGGCGTGGTCAACTTCGCCCATGGGGCCTTCTACATGCTGGGCGCGTTCACCTCGTACGTCCTGCTGGACTCACACGGCGTGAACTTCTGGGTGGCGCTCGTGGTGGTGCCGCTCGCGCTCGGCGTGGTCGGAATCGTCCTGGAGCGGCTGTTCATCCGGCGGCTGACCCCGCTCGACCCGCTGTACAACTTCCTGTTCACGTTCGGGCTCGCACTGATCCTGCAGGACCTGGTGAAGCGCGAGTACGGCGTGCAGTCCCAGCCGTATCCGCGGCCCTCCGCGCTGTCAGGTTCGATCGACCTCGGGCTGTTCACCTACCCGGCCTACCAGGTGTTCGTGCTCGGCGTCTCCGTGCTGGTGTGCCTGGTGGTGTGGTTCGTGCTGGCCCGTACGAGGGTCGGGATGGTGGTGCGGGCGGCAACCGAGCGGCCGGAGCTCACCCGGGCCCTCGGCATCGACGTGGGCCGGTGGGTGACCCCCGTCTTCGGCTTCGGCATCGCCCTGGCCGGGCTGGCGGGGGTGCTCGCCGCGCCGATGCGCGCGGTCAACCCGCTCATGGGCTCGGACCTGATCATCGTGGTGTTCGCGGTCGTGGTGATCGGCGGGCTCGGGTCGCTGTTCGGCTCGGTGGCCGCCGGGTTCGCGATCGGGCTGGTCTCGGCGCTGGGCAACTACTACGTCCCGGCGCTGTCCCAGACGCTCGTGTTCATCCTCATGGCGGCCGTGCTGCTGTGGCGCCCGGCGGGTCTGTTCGGACGAGAGGAGGCTCTATGATCGTCCGCCTGCTGACCGGCTCGGCGCGGGGCAGGTTGCTGCTGGCCGTCGGGCTCGTCCTGGCGCTGGCGCTGCCCTGGATGATCTATCCGCCGGTCGCGATGGACATCGCCTGCTGGGCGCTGTTCGCGGTGTCGGTGGACCTGCTGCTCGGGTTCACCGGGCTGCTGTCCTTCGGGCACGCGGCGTTCTGGGGCGGCTCGGCGTACGTGTCCGGTCTGCTGGCCGTGCACGCCGGGCTGCCGTTCCCGGTGGCGGTGCTCGGCGGGGCGCTGTTCGCGGCGCTGATCGCGGTGCCGATCGGCTACCTCGCGGTGAGGCTGAGCGGCATCTACTTCGCCATGGTCACTCTGGCGTTCGCCCAGATGATCTACTTCATCGCCAACCAGTGGCGCGACGTCACCGGCGGCGAGAACGGGCTGCAGGGCATTCCGCGTGAGCTGTTCGGGCTCGACCTGTCGGACCCGTTCATCTTCTACTATCTGGGGCTGCCGATCGTGCTGCTCGGCCTGCTGCTGGCCTGGCGGATCGTACGGTCGCCGTTCGGACGGGTGATCGTGTCCATCCGGGACAACCCGGCGCGGGCCCGTGCTCTCGGCTACCCGGTCGGCCGCTACCGGCTGCTGTCGTTCGTGCTGTCGGCGTTCCTCGCCGGGCTCGCTGGTGGGCTGTTCGCCATCAGCCACGGGTTCGCCTCGCTCCAGGAGGTCTACTGGACCACCTCGGGGCAGGCCGTGATGATGGTCGTGCTCGGCGGCATCGGCACCCTCTGGGGCGGCGTGATCGGCGCGGGCCTGGTGGTCGAGCTCAACGACTACCTGGCGACGGCCGGCTTCCAGGAGATCGGCATCGTCACGGGCACCATCTTCATCGTGATCGTGATGGTGTTCCGCAAGGGCATCTGGGGCACCGCCCGCGACCTCCTGGCCGCGCGCGCGAAGCGCCAGGACCCCGGCGGCGCGAAGGCGCGGGACGAGGACCCCGCGCCCACCCCTGCGCCCGACGTCAACGCCCCAGCCTGAGGATGAGCCTCTGGAGCACGGCCACGGCCCTGCTCCAGAGGCTCAACCGCCGGTGGCGCCGCCTCTCGGGTGTGCGGCGCTACTTCTTGGGTGTGTAGAGGCGGATGTCGGTCAGGCTGGCGCTGCCCTCGTACACGTTGGTGTAGAGGTCACCGATGACGAAGTAGTCCGGGTAGCCGGAGCCGGCCGGCCACTGGTCGGGCCACTCCCGGGTGCCGTTGTTGTCGTTTTGCACGAGCGTGTTGTTGAAGCGGCCGTCGTACTCGTCCGGGGTCTGGTTGTAGTGCCAGGTCGGCGCGTTGCCCACGATGAAGGGCCGGTGGAAGCGCAGTGTCTTCTGGCCGACGCGGGCGAAGTTGCCGCTGGCCTCCAGCGTGTAGCCGGTCGCGTCCCGCTCGATGGCGAAGGTGTAGTACTGGTTCGGCATGAGCTCGGGCTGCAGCTCGGCGGCCGAGGACAGCTGCTGCTCGGCCACGCCGCCCGAGCAGCTTGACATGAACCACTGGGAGTTGCCGGCCAGGCCGCCCTTGCCCGGCCGCCAGTTCGGCAGACCGCTGATCCACATGTTGACGGTGTTGAAGTTGCTGTCCCGGTAGTTGTAGTACTCGCCGGTGTCGGAGTTGCAGACCCGTCCGCCGGTGCCGGTGCCGACCCGGTCGGGGTGCTGGGAGAACGCGTCCATCAGCACCTTGCGGCGGTAGTGCCAGAAATGGTTGTTGCGCGGAGCGGGGTCGGCGAAGTCGACGATCGACATGTAGTGGAACCCGTTATAGCCGTACGGTCCTTCCCGCACGTCCTGCCAGTCGCAGTACGGCGAGGACGCGTCGCCGTTCCAGCCCGGGCTGCGCGACCCCTCGCCCCACGGGTGCTGGGTCTTGCAGCCCTCCTTGGAGTAACCGTTGATCCGGCCGTCGTACTCGATGGACCCGTTGCGCTTGCCGCCGAAGTCGAGGGTCTTCAGTTTGTACTCGACGCGGTACTTCTGCGGCAGCTTGTTCGTCGGCCGGAAGATGGCGCCGCCGGTGTGGTCGGGCACGTTCAGCTCCGCCACGCTCCCGCCGCCGCGCAGTTTCTTGGTGGTGATGGAGGGCGGGGCCTCGATCTGGCCGTCCTTGTTCCAGTCACGCGCCGACAGCGAGGCGGTCAGCCAGCCGTCCTTACCGACCTGGAACTCCTTGCGGTACGTGGCGAACGAGTCGAGCGCGGTCTTCCAGGCCGGCCCGTAGTCGTTGCGGTACCACTCGCCGGCGTCGTCCATGACGGTGTCGAAGGGGTCGTCATAGGCGTCCCTGATCCATGGGGCGCCGGCTCCGGCCAGCGGCTTGGAGAAGTCCTCCGAGTAGAGCAGTTTCCAACCCGTCCGGTGTGACGGGCCGTCCTTGTCCGCGCTCGCAGCGGTGCCGGTGCCGAGCGCCGTGGCCGCGAAGGCGCACGTCACCAGGACCGCGAGCGCGGCCTTCCGTCGGGCCGGGATGACTCTCCTGTGCATCATGCTCCCTGGGGTGGTGCCAGTACTGACTCGACTACAGGGGAGAGGTGGTCCGTTCCGTGTTACGGAACGGTGTCTTGCCTTGCAGAACCGTTCGAACGGTAAGTCGAGGGAGGCAAGGCTGTCAATGGTGCAAAATCGGCCGAATCCGACTAATCGCACCGGCTGTGGAAGCACCGCTCCCCCGCAGGCGGACGCGGCGGCCTAGCGGTCACATGGTCCGATCGACGCGGCCGAGTGGCCGGCGACGAAGGCCGGCCGGAGGCTATCCCCGTCCCGTCCGGCGTCGGGCGGTGGCGGAGCGGTCGATCCGGCTCGGCGGACGGCACCGGCACCCGCGCTCCTGCGCGTAGCCGTCGGCGATCGCCTCCCGCAGCAGTGGCCGCGGCCCTTCATCGGTGGTGAAGGCCAGGTCGACGCAGGCCGGCTCGGTCCGGATCGCGCAGTGGCCCTCCGACTCGTCCTGAGGGTCGAAGCGCCACGTACAGCCGATCGCATCGAGCGCCGCCACGACGTCGTCGTAGGCGGGCCGGCCGGGCAGGTGGAGCGGCTCGCCGGTGCCCGGATGCGGCAGCCGGGCGATGTCGCGCCAGGTCGATGCCCTGATCATGGCGACCTCACGGCACCCGCAGAGGACGACCTCCAGATCCCCGTAGAGGAGCGTCCAGGACCTGCTGCTTCCGCCCCCGCCGCGCGCCATGGCACCGGCGTCCAGCGGTGCGCCGAAGGCCTCGACGGAAGCGGCGTCCGCCGCGACATGGATCGGCCCGATCCGGCCCGTCGCAGCGAAGGCGGCCACCCACGTCGTCAGCTCCACGAGCCGAGTATGCCGTTTCCGTCGTCGCTCTCCGCGAAGGGGACCCGAAGGAAACGCCCCCCGCTTCCCCGTGCTCAGGCGGTTCGGTAGGCGCAGGTCGGTCGGGCGGCGAGGAAGCTCGTCCGATCGAGGACGTGCACATGGATCAGCCGGTGATCCTGAGTCACGTCCTCGGCGCTGTGGTGGTGCACGAGACCGAGCTTGGCGATGATCCGGGCCGTGGCCGCGTTGCCCTCCTGATGGCGGGTGAGGACCAGCTCGGCATGGTGGTCGAGGAAGGCCTCGTCGCGCACCGCACATGCGATCTCGGTGGCGAGGCCTCGACCCCACGCGTGCGGTTCGACCCACCAGCCGAGCTCGATGGCCGCGACACCGGTCCCGAACTCGCCCGGTTCTCTGTGCGTGAGCGCGGCCAGGCCGGTGAACTCCCCGGTGCGGTGGTCGAGGGCGGCCCGCCACCCGTACCCATGGCGGGCCCAGTGGTCCAGTGCGGCTTCGTGCCGCGCCTCGGACAGTGCGGCGCTCCATGGCCGGCGGTCGCCGACGAACCGGACGACCCGCTCATCGCCCGCCATCCTGCGCAGCTCATCGAGGTGCGAGGGCTGCCACGGAGCCAGGGTGAGGCGTTGCGTGGTCAGGATCTTCACGCCGCCATACTGCCGGTAACATGCCCGCACCAGGATCCGCCCCGCCGGATTCGGTCTGAATGTCGGTACCGGCGTCTAGTGTCGCGGGCGTGAACCGGACCGACCGTCTTTACGCCGTCGTCGAGGATCTCCGGGCGCGTGCGCCGCGCCGCCGCACGGCGCGTGAGCTGGCCGCGCGGTTCGAGGTGAGCGTTCGCACCATCGAGCGCGACATCGGCGCGCTGCAGCAGGCCGGCGTCCCCATCTACGCCGACGCCGGGCGGCACGGCGGTTACGCCGTCGACAAGACGATGACGCTACCCCCGCTGAACTTCACCCCGGCCGAGGCGGTCGCCGTCGCCATCGCGCTGGACCGGGCCGGCGGTTCGCCGTTCGCGCGCTCGGCCCGCACGGCCATGCACAAGATAGTGGCGGCGATGTCGGCCGCCGACAGCGCGGCGGCGCGGGACCTCGCGGGGCGGATCCGCATCCTGAGCCCCGTCGACGGCGACCCGGCGGCCAGCGTGCCGACGGTGATCGAGGATGCCGTCGCCGCCCGTCAGGTGGTGCGGCTGGACTACGTCGACCGCAATGGGGCCACGACCCAGCGCGACGTCGAGCCGGTCGCGTTCGTCTCCGGCACCCGCGACTGGTACTTCATCGGCTGGTGCCGGCTGCGCGAGGAGGCCAGGGGGTTCCGCGTCGACCGGATCCGCAGAGCCTCCCTCCTCGACGAGACGGCCCCACCGCGGCAGTACGAGGACGTCGGGCCGAGCATCCCCGACCTCGTCGCGCACTCGCTGGAGATCGGCTGACCAACACCGACATAGGGCTGTCGCGGGAGGTTGCGAACGTAGAGGGCACACGCGAACTCGACCCCAAGGGAGCAACCCTCGTGAGCACATATCAGCCCGACTCCGTCGCCTGGTTCGAGATCGGCGCGGAACGGCCGGAGGAGACCAAGCGGTTCTACGGCGAGCTGTTCGACTGGACCTTCGGCGGCGCCGACGGCGGCGAGATGCCGTACTACGAGGTCACGGCGCCCGGAGCCGACCGGCCGAGCGGTGGGATCTTCGCTTCCATGGGCCGGTTCCCCGACTACGCGACGTTCTACGTCGTGGTGGAGGACGTGGCCGTCACCCTGGCCAAGGCCGAGTCGCTCGGCGGCAAGGTACTGATGCCGCTGACGACCTCCCCGGGCGGGCTGGTGTTCGCCCAGCTGAGCGACTCCGCCGGCAACCGCTTCGGCGTCTTCACCCCGCCCGCCTGATCCCCCGCCCCCTACCCTCCGCCGTGATCTCGCGGTTGTTCGCGGGGACGACTGCGAGATCGCGGCGACCCCCGCCGGTCACGTTCACCTCGGTGATCATGCAGTTGTCCGCGGCTCTGGGCCGAGTTCTCACTCCGGCGTACGGATGCCCGCACGAACAACTGCGTGATCAGGGCAGAGCGGGCGCGGCGGTGGATGCGCGCAAGCGTCAGGAACGCGTCCAGGCGAGCAGGTCGTCGGCGGTCATCGTGTTGACGACCCGGTCGACCGGCACGCCGCACTGCGCCGCGCGTTCGCACCCGTACGGCTGCCAGTCCAGCTGGCCGGGGGCGTGCGCGTCGGAGTCGATGGACACCCGGCAGCCCGCCTCGACCGCCAGCCGCAGCAGCCGCTTGGGCGGGTCGAGCCGCTCCGGCCGGGAGTTGACCTCGACCGCGACGTCGTAGGCCTCGCACGCGGCGAAGACCAGGTCGGCGTCGAACTCCGACTCGGGCCGCAGGCCGCCACGGCGGCCGCCGCTCTTCACGATCCGGCCCGTACAGTGGCCGAGCACGTCGACCCTCGGGTCGGCCACCGCGGCCACCATCCGGCGGGTCATCTCCGCACGCGGCATCCGCAGCTTGGAGTGCACGCTCGCGACGACCACGTCGAGCCGGTCGAGCAGCTCGGGTTCCTGGTCCAGCGAGCCGTCGTCGAGGATGTCCACCTCGATGCCGGTGAGGATGCGGAACGGCGCCAGCTCCGCGTTGAGCCGGTCGACCACGTCGAGCTGCTCGCGCAGCCGCTCCGCCGACAACCCGTTCGCCACGGTCAGCCGGGGCGAGTGGTCGGTGAGCGCGATGTACTCGTGGCCGAGGTCGCGGGCCGTCTCGGCCATCTCCCTGATGGGGCTGCCGCCGTCGCTCCAGTCCGAGTGGGTGTGCAGGTCGCCGCGCAACGCCGCGCGCAGCGCGGCGGCGGACTCCTCGAGCGGCGTGCCCTCGGTCGCCTCCAGCCGCCGCAGGTACACCGGCACCTCGCCGCGCAGCGCCTCCTCGATGACCCGCGCGGTCACCTTTCCTATCCCCGCCAGCTCGGTCAGCGTGCCCTGTTCGACCCGCCGGGCGAGCTCGTCCCGGGGCATCCCCTCCACCAGGTCGGCGGCCGACCGGAAGGTCCGCACCCGGTACGTGGCCTCGAGTGCGCGCTCGAGCAGGAACGCGATGCGGCGCAGCGCCTCTACCGGATCCACACCTAGACCGTACGCCCTGACGCACCGATCTTGACGTAAACCACAGGCCCGCAACGTCGCTGTGAGCATTGAGCATCACGCCGGAGGTGGCACTCTTGAGTACGTGGACAGCACGAGCGATGCGGCGATCAGGGAGCAGACGACCAAACATCTCGAGGAGGCCATGAGCAGCTTCGGCACTGCCGCCTTGGCCCGGATGGAGGAACAGCTGCACTGGTTCCGCCGGATGCCGGCGGAGCACCGTTCATGGATCGGGCTGGTCGCGCAGGCGGGCATCGCGGCGTTCGTCGAGTGGTTCAAGAACGCCGAGAAGACCCGTCCGGCCATCGCCGGCGAGGTGTTCGGCACCGCTCCCCGCGAGTTGATGCGCGCCGTACGGCTGCAGCACACGGTCGAGATGGTGCGCGTCATCATCGACACGGTCGAGACCCGGCTGGACGAGCTGGCCGCGCCCGGCGGTGAGACGCAGCTGCGCGAGGCGATCCTGCGCTACACCCGGGAGGTTGCCTTCGGCGCCGCGGCCGTCTACGCACGCGCCGCCGAGACGCGCGGCGCATGGGACGCCCGGCTCGAGGCCCTCATCGTCGACTCGCTGCTGCGGGGTGAGGTGGACAACAGCCTGCACTCGTGGGCGGCGGCGCTCGGCTGGTCGTCCAAGCCGGTCGTGGTGGTCGTCGGGCACACTCCCGAGGACGAGTCCGAGGCGATCATCGACCAGATCCAGGTGGCCGCCCGGCGGGCCCGCGTCGACGTGCTGGCGGGGGTGCAGGGCCACCGGGTCATCGCCATCGTCGGGGGTGCCGACGATCCGCTCGAAGCGGCCCGGCCGATCGCCGCCAAGTGCGGCCCGGGCCCGGTGGTCGCGGGCCAGCAGGTCCCCGACCTGTACGGCGCGACGGCGTCGGCCCGAGCGGCCCTCGCCGGGCTGCAGGCGGCGACCGCGTGGCCCGACGCCCCGCGCCCGGTGCTGGCCTCGGATCTGCTGCCCGAGCGCGCCCTGGATGGCGACGACGAGGCCCGCCGCTACCTGGTGGACCAGGTGTACGACCCGATGTGCGCGGCCGGCGCCCCGCTGCTCGACACGCTCACCACCTATCTCGAACAGGGGTCGTCGCTCGAGGCCACCGCGCGCCTGCTCTTCGTCCACCCCAACACCGTGCGCTACCGGCTGCGCAGGGTCACCGAACTGACCGGCCTGGTGCCCACCGACGGGCGGGCGGCCTTCACTCTGCGCATCGCCTTGGCCCTCGGCCGGTTCGCCGCCCGGTCGGAAATCCGTCCCGGCGGAGCATGAGGACGAGCTCTTTACCTGAACGCGACCGCCGAAACGCCGCAGATACAGGGCTTGTAGGAGTCGTACAAAGCAGGCCCGTAAAACTTCGTGGAGATCGGCATCTACGTGTCGAACCTCTACAGTGCAGGGTTGGACACGTGCTCCTTATCGCCGCGCCCGGTCAGGGTGCCCAGACACCCGGTTTCCTCCAGCCTTGGCTCGAGGTGCCGGGCATCGCCGACCACATCGCGTGGTGGTCGGCGGTGACCGGACTGGATCTGGCGCACCACGGCACGGCCGCCGACGCCGACGAGATCCGCGACACCGCCGTCGCACAGCCGCTCCTCGTGGCGGCCGCGCTGGCCGCCGCCGAGGCTCTCGGCGTGGGGCCCGGCCCCGGTGAGAGCGCGGGCTCCGGTGACGGTGCGACCGGCCGTACGGTGCCCGACGCGGTCGCCGGGCACAGCGTCGGCGAGCTGGCGGCCGCCGCGATCGCCGGGGTGCTGTCACCCGAGGCGGCCCTCGTCTTCGTGCGAGAGCGCGGCCGGGCGATGGCCGAGGCGGCGAAGCAGACGCCCACGGGCATGACCGCGGTGCTGGGCGGCGACTCCGGCGAGGTCCTCGCCGCGATCGACAAGCACGGGCTGACCCCCGCGAACATCAACGGCGCCGGCCAGATCGTCGCGGCGGGCACCCTGGAGCAACTCGCGGCGTTCGCCGATGAGCCGCCGGCCAAGGCGCGGCTACGGCCGCTGTCGGTCGCGGGAGCGTTTCACACCGAGCACATGGAGCCGGCGGTGGAAACGCTTCGGCGGATCGCGCCGGGCATGCCGGTGGCCGACCCGGTCACCAGGCTGCTGTCGAACCGGGACGGCGCCGTGGTCGACGCGGGGGCCGACTACGTCTCCCGCCTCGTCGACCAGGTCAGTTCGCCGGTGCGATGGGACGCCTGCATGCGGGCGATGGCCGATCTCGGCGTGACCGCCATCATCGAGCTCCCCCCGTCGGGCACACTGGTCGGGCTGGCCCGCCGCGAACTGAGCGGTGTCGAACTCCTCGCCCTCAAAAAGCCCGAGGACCTGGACAAGGCCCGCGCACTGATCGCCGAGCACGGCGGCGTACGTTGACCGGTGAATCGGCAAGGCCAGGGGAGGAATCATGAGCACGTTCACACTTCCGGCGGGAGCGCCGGGGGCGCGGATCCTCGCCTTCGGCGACTACCAGCCGGCCAAGGTCGTCACCAACGCGGACCTGACCAAGATGGTCGAGACCGACGACGAGTGGATCCGCAGCCGCGTGGGCATCACCGAGCGCCGGATCGCCGGCCCGGACGAGAGCCTGCTCGACCTGGCCGTCCAGGCCGGCGGCAAGGCCCTGGCGGGCAGCGGCCTGGCCGCCACGGACATCGACCTGGTGATCGTGGCGACCTGCACTCCCGAGACCACGATCCCGAACGTCTCGGCCTCCGTGGCGCACCATCTCGGCATCAGCGCGCCGGGCGCCTACGACGTCAACGCCGCCTGCGCCGGGTTCTGCTACGCGCTCGCCAGCGCGTCCGACTCGGTACGCGCGGGTTCCGCGCGCAACGCGCTGGTGATCGGCGCCGAGAAGCTGTCCCAGTGGGTGGACTGGACCGACCGTACGACCGCCATCATCTTCGCCGACGGCGCGGGCGCGGCGGTCGTCACCGGCTCGGACACCCCCGCGGTGGGCCCGGTCGTGTGGGGCAGCGCGGGCGAGCACTACGACAAGATCATCGTTCCGGATCGGCAGGCGTTCCTCCAGCAGGAGGGCCAGGCGGTGTTCCGCTGGGCGACGACCGCACTGCACCCGGTGGCCAAGGAGGCCTGCGACCGCGCGGGAATCGCTCCAGAGGACCTGGCCGCCTTCGTTCCGCACCAGGCCAACCTGCGTATCGTCGAGGCGATAGCGCGCAAGCTCAAAGCGTCCAACGCCGTGATCGCCAACGATATCGTGACCGCCGGCAACACGTCGGCGGCGTCGATTCCGATGGCACTGTCCCGCATGATCGAGCGTGGGGACGTTCCGTCCGGCGCACCTGCCCTGCTGATCGGGTTCGGTGCCGGGCTGACCTACGCTGCCCAAGTCATTCAGATCCCGTAGGCCCGCATCCGAACCCACAACGGCCTGCGTCCACAGATGAGGAGAATCCCTAACATGTCAGCCACCGAACAGGAGATCTTGACCGGCCTCGGCGAGATCATCGAGGAGATCGTCGGCATTCCCGCGGCCGAGGTCACCCCGGAGAAGAACTTCATCGACGACCTCGACATCGACTCGCTCTCGATGGTCGAGATCGCGGTGGCGGCCCAGGACAAGTTCGATGTCGAGATCCCCGACGACGAGCTCCGGAACCTCAAGACCGTCAAGGACGTCATCGCGTTCGTCCAGGGCCTCCAGGGCGTCAACAAGGCCTGAGCGATGTCGTGGCGCGCCGTCCAACGGCGTGCGGCGCGCCGCCCCATCCCCCGCGTGATCGAGGAGACAGCATCATGAGCATTGGCCAGGCCACGGCCGGGACCGGTTCCGGTCAGGGCTATGGAAGCGGCACGGTCGTCGTCACCGGTCTCGGTGCCACGACACCGCTCGGCGGAGACGTCGCGTCGACCTGGTCGGCACTGCTCGCCGGCAAGTCCGGGGTGCGCATGCTCGACTGGGAGGGCATCGAGGAGCTGCCCACCCGCTTCGCCGCCACCATCGCGGTGGAGCCCGAAGAGGTCATGCCCAAGCACCGGCTGCGCCGCCTCGACCGCAGCCAGGCGTTCGCGTTGATCGCCTCGCATGAGGCCTGGCGCGACGCCGGGTTCGCCCCCCGCGACATCACGGGGCGGGCGAGCGGCGAGCCGTCCGAGGGCTTCGAGCCCGACCCTGAGCGGCTCGGCGCCGTCGTGTCGAGCGGCATCGGCGGCCTGATCACCGCGCTGGACGGCTACCGCGCCTTCCAGCAGACCGGTTGGAAGCGGGTGTCCCCGTTCACCGTGCCGATGCTGATGCCGAACGGTCCCGTGGGGCATGTCAGCATCGAGTTCGGCGCCAAGGCGGGCGCGCACGCCCTGGTGAGCGCGTGCGCCTCCAGCGCCGAGGGCATCGGCTACGCCATCGACATGATCCGCAGCGGCCGCGCCGACGTGGTCATCGCGGGCGGCACCGAGGCCACCATCCACCCGTTCAACATGGCGGCGTTCTCCTCGATGCGGGCCATGTCGACCCGTAACGACGAGCCCGAACGCGCGTCCCGCCCCTACGACAAGAACCGCGACGGGTTCGTCATCGGCGAGGGCGCCGCGACCCTGATCCTCGAGTCCGAGGAGCACGCCCGGGCGCGCGGCGCGAGGATCTACGCGATCGTCGCGGGCGCCGGCTACTCCTCCGACGGCCACGACATCGTGCAGCCCGACCCCACCGGCGCCGGGGCCTCCGCCGCCATCCGCCGGGCGCTGGTGAACTCCAGGCTGACCCCCGACCAGATCGTGCACGTCAACGCGCACGCCACCTCGACTCCGCAGGGCGACGTCGCCGAGATCCTCGCCCTCAAGGACGCGCTCGGGCAGGAGGCCGCCGCGAAGGTGCTCATCACCGGCACCAAGTCCATGACCGGGCACCTGCTCGGCGGCGCCGGCGCCCTCGAGTCCCTCATCACCGTCCTCGCGCTCCGCGAGGGCGTGGTACCTCCCACCGCGAACCTGGAGAACCTAGACGACGCGGTCGACCTCGACATCGCCCAGGGTGAGCCGCGCCGGCTTCCTGACGGTCCCATCGCGGCCCTGAACAACTCGTTCGGTTTCGGCGGACACAACGTCGCCGTCGCATTCCAACGCGCTGTCTAGCGTAAGGAGCCACCTGACGTGACCGTGCTCGATACCGGCGTCCGCGGCCCGGCGGTCCCGGGCACCACGACCGAGGAGACGCTCGACCCACGTCACCCTCGGGTCCGGCTCTCCGCGCTCTTCGACGACGCCAGCCTCCGGCCGCTCACCGACGAGACCGACACGAGCGGTGCCCTCGCCGCCGTCGGTCGCATCGACGGCGTGCCGGTGGTGGCCTTCGCGAGCGACCCGCGGGTCCAGGGCGGGGCGATGGGCACGGCGGGCTGTGACGCCATAGTGCAGGCCTACGACCACGCGGTCCGCGAGCGGCTGCCCATCATCGGGCTTTGGCACTCGGGCGGCGCGCGGCTGGCCGAGGGTGTCGAGTCACTGCACGCGGTCGGGCTGGTCTTCGCCGCGATGACCCGGGCGTCCGGCGTGGTCCCGCAGATCTCCGTCGTGCTCGGCGCGGCGGCGGGCGGCGCCGCCTACGGCCCCGCGCTGACCGACATCGTCATCCTGTCCCAGAGCGGGAAGATCTTCGTTACCGGTCCCGACGTCGTACGGTCGGTCACCGGTGAGGAGATCGACATGGCCTCGCTCGGCGGCCCCGAGCCGCACTCGAAGAAGTCCGGCGTCGTGCACGTCGTGGCCAAGGACGACACCGAGGCCATCGCATCGGCCCGCAAGATCGCTCTGCTGCTCGGCCACCAGGGCCGGCTCCGCCCGGAGTCGGTCACCGAGGCCGACTTCTCCGACCTGCTGCCCGAGAACACCCGCCGCGCCTACAACGTCAAGCCGCTGGTCAAGGGCATGGTCGACGACCCCGATGGGCTTGTGGAGCTGCACCCCAAGTGGGCGCCCAACATCGTCACCGCGCTCGGCCGGCTCGGCGGGCGCACGGTGGGCCTCATCGCCAACAACCCGCTGCGGCTAGGCGGGTGCCTCGACGCGACGTCCGCGGAGAAGGCCGCCCGGTTCGTGCGGATGTGCGACGCGTTCGGTGTGCCGCTGGTCGTGCTGGTGGACGTTCCCGGCTATCTGCCGGGAGTCGGCCAGGAGCACGGCGGGGTCGTACGCCGCGGCGCCAAGCTCCTGCACGCATTCGCCGAGGCCACCGTGCCCCGGGTGACGCTGGTCACCCACAAGGCCTACGGCGGCGCCTACATCGCGATGAACTCCCGTTCGCTCGGGGCCACCCGGGTCTTCGCCTGGCCGACCGCCGAGCTCGCCGTGATGGGCGCGGTGGCGGCCGTGCGCGTCCTGCACCGCCGCAAGCTGGCCGCGGTGCCCGAGGAGGAGCGGCCCGCGCTCGAGACCGAACTCGCCGCCGAGCACGAGAAGATCGCGGGCGGTCTCGACCGGGCCCGTGAGCTCGGCGTCGTCGACGAGGTCATCTCCCCCGCCGGCACCCGTGGCGCCATCGCCCGCGCCATCGCCGATGCCATCCCGGCCAGAGGAGCCCACGGCAACATCCCCCTCTGATCCGTCGGCCCCTCTGACCCATCGGCGAGGGGTGACCCGTGCCCGCGCGGGCGTCACCCCGCGCCGAAGCAGACGAATCCGAGGACTCCCGGAGTGCGGGGGACGGAAGCGAGCGCCCGCGCCGGGGGGACACCCGCGGCGAGGCGCCCGTGAAAGTCCGTCATGAAGTCGCGGGTCTGGTCGTCGCGTACGGGGGTGACGCTCGCGACGACGGTGGCGGCGCCGAAGTCGAGCAGGACGCCGACCATGCCCATGAC
>NZ_JABVEB010000490.1 GCF_014323665.1 Actinomadura sp. HBU206391
CGCCGGCAAGGAGCTCGGGCTGGTGGCGGAGGGCCTGGACCACCTGCGCGAGGCCCTGCGGACCGCCGAGGGCGAGGGGCTGACCTACGCGGCCGCTCAGGTGCGGTCCACCATGGTGGGGCTGCTCGGCGCGAGCGGAGACGCCGACGGCGCGCTCGCGGCCGCCGACGCCGCCGCTCCGGTGTTGCGGGGCGCGGACGCCGACCGGCTGGCCGCCAACCGCGCGTTCGCGCTGGCCCGCAGCGGGCTCATGGACGAGGCGCTCGGCACCGCGCGCCGGGCCCTCGCGGGCATGCGCGCGGGCACCGACCCGGCCGCGCTCGCCGGGCTGCTGTCCACGATCGGGCTGACCCAGGTCTACCGCGGCGAGCTCGACTCCGCCGAGTCGGCCCTGACCGAGGCGGCGGTGACCGCGGACCGGGCCGGCCTGACCCATCAGGCCGCGATGGCCAGGGGCAATCTGGCGTTCGCCGCCTCGCGCCGCGGCGACCTGCCCCGGGCACTGGCGCTGTACGCCGCCGTCGAGCCGGACCTGACGCCCGAACGGGTGGCCCAGTGCAGGTTCGACCGGGCCGAGACGCTGATCGCGGCCGGGCTCGCCACCGAGGCGCGGGCGCTGCTCGCCGCGACCCTCGCCGACGTGGCCGAGCGGGGCTACCGCGCCGACATCGCCGACGGGCTGCTCCTGCTGGCACGCGCCGAGCTGGACGGCGGCGATCCGCTGAGCGCCGCCGACACCGCGTGCCGGGCGAGCCGGGAATTCGCCCGGCAGGAGCGTACGGGCTGGATGCCGCTGGCCGACCACCTCGGGATCCGCGCTCGGTGGGCGGCCGGAGACCGGTCCGAGGATCTTCTGGGCACGGCGCGTACGGTGGCGGACACGCTCGGTCCGGCCGGCTGGGCCGGGCCGGCCGCCGACACGCGGATCGTCGCGGCGCTGGCGGCGCTGCACCTCGGCCGCCCCGCCGTCGCCCGGGATCTGCTCGCGCGGGTGAGCCCGGCCAGGTGGCACGGGCCGGTCGCGACCCGGGTGGCCGCGTGGCACGCCACCGCGCTGGAACGCGCCTCGCGCGGGGACCGGCGCGGCGCCGCGGCCGCGGTGCGGGCGGGCCTGCTGGTCGTCGACGACCACGCCGCGGCGCTCGGTGCCACGGAACTGCGCGCGCGGGCCGCGGATCTCGCCGCCGACCTGGCCGGTCTCGGGCTGCGGCAGGCCCGGTCGGGGCGGGAGCTGCTCGCCGCCGAGGAGCGCCGCCGTGCCATCGCCTGCCGGCCGCCGTCCCTGCGCCCGCCCGCGGACCCGAGGCGGGCCGCCGCCCTGGCCGAGCTGCGGCGGGTCAGCGCGGAGCACACCGAGGCGACCGCCGCCGGCCACGGCACCCGGGACACCGCGGACCGGCTTGTGCGGCTGGAGGCGGCGGTACGGGCGACGGCCCGGACCCGGTCGGTGCCCGGCACCGGAGCACGCTCCCCACGGGCCCGGGTCGAGGAGCTCACCGGCGCGCTCGGTCACCGGGCCCTCGTGGAGTTCGTCAGGCTCGGCCCGGAACTGCACGCGGTGACCCTGGCCGACGGGCGCTGCCGCCGGTGGTCACTCGGCGGCTACGAGGAGGCCGCTCGAGCGGCCAGGCTCATGCGGTTCGACCTGCGCGTGCTCGCGGAACGCGGAGACCACCTCGCGGCGGGGACCGAGCCGGCCGCCGCCGCGGCGCGGGCGGAGGAGCTACTGATCGGCCCGCTGCGGCGGGTCATCGGCGATCGCGAGCTGGTCATCGCCTCCACAGCCGCTCTGCATGCGCTGCCGTGGGCCGCGCTTCCAGGGCTGGCCGCGCGCCCGCTCACGGTCGTCCCGTCGGCGGCGGCCTGGCTGCGAACCGGAGCGTCGCCGCCGGCCGCCCGCGGCCGGGACGGCGCGGCCGGCCATGCCTTGGGCGACGCGGGCCGCGTGGTGCTCGTCGCGGGCCCGGACCTGGGCCATGCCGACGCCGAGATCGCGGCGCTGGCGCGGATCTACCCCGGCGCGACCGTTCTGACCGGGCCGCAGGCCCGCGCCGACACGGTCCGGCGCGCTCTCGACGGCGGCGCGCTGGCGCATGTCGCCGCGCACGGGACGTTCCGTGACGACAGCCCGCTCTTCTCCCGCCTGCTTCTGGCCGACGGGCCGTTGATCGCCTATGACCTGGACGGCCTGCGCCGGGCGCCGCGGGTGGTGGTGTTGTCGGCCTGCGACGCCGGCCGCGCCGACGCCGGAGAGGCGGTCATGGGCATG
>NZ_JABVEB010000491.1 GCF_014323665.1 Actinomadura sp. HBU206391
GGGGCAGGCCACAGGGCGGCCAGGGCCCGGCCCGCACCACCGGATCGCCGCGTTCGGGCGGCGGCGTCCGCGGTGGGGCGGCCCGGCGAACTCCCCGGACCGATGGCGCGCAGCCCCCGCGCACGGCGGCGACCCCGCGTCGCGACGCCAAGGACACCGGTGCCCGCCGCCCGGCGAAGGCGTCGGCGCCGCAGCGCCCCCGTCCACGCACCCCCATGCGCCGCCGCGATCCGATCAAGCGGCTCAACGTCGGTCTGCTGCTCATCGCCTTCGTGCTCTCGCTGTTCGCCGGCCGGCTGGTGCAACTGCAGGGCATCGAGTCGCAGCGGTACGCGCAGCAGGCGATCCGGCAGCGCCTCGTCAAGATCGATCTGCCCGCGACCCGCGGTGAGATCACCGACGCGCAGGGAACGAAGCTCGCCATGACGGTGGAGGCGCAGGCGATCTTCGCCGACCCCGTCATGATCGAGCCCGGCGACCGGCAGCGGATCGTCTCGGCCCTGACGCCCATGCTCGGCCTCGACGCGGCCAAGGTGCTCAAGGCCCTCAGCACGCCGGACAGCCGCTTCGAGTACATCATCCACGGCGTTCCGCCCGACAAGGCCAGGATGGTGCGGGCGCTCGGCTTCAAGGGCATCGGCACGCTGCCGGAGTACCGCCGGGCCTATCCGGCGGAGTCGCTCGCCGCCAACGTCATCGGCTTCGTCAACCGTGACGGAGAGGGCGGCAGCGGACTCGAGCACGGCATGAACGGCGTGCTCGCCGGCCGTGACGGCTGGCAGCGCGTGGAGATCAGCCGGGACGGCCAGCACATCCCGATGGGCGAGGACCAGTCGCGCAAGCCGGTGCCGGGCCGTGGCCTGCGGCTCAGCCTCCTCAGCGACCTGCAGTTCAAGGCGCAGCAGGCGATCATCAACCAGGTGCGGGCGACCAAGGCGCGCAGCGGCAGCGTCATCGTGATGGATCCGCGCAGCGGGCACATCCTGGCTATGGCCATGGCGCCGGGCTTCGATCCGGACGACTACGGCAGCTCCAGCGCCGCCGCTCGGTCCAACCCGGTGGTCGAGGAGGCCTTCGAGCCCGGCAGCACCAACAAGGTGATCACCGCCGCGGCGGTGATGGAGAAGGCCGGCATCACGCCCACGACCCCCTTCACCGTTCCCGACCACCTGTACCGGAACGGCCGCAAGTTCGAGGACTCGCACACTCACGGCACCGAACGCCTCACCTTCGGCGGGATCCTGGCCCAGTCCAGCAACGTCGGGACGATCCTGGCGAGCGAGCGGATCAGCCCCGACACGCTCTACCAGTTCATGCGCGCCTTCGGGTTCGGCGAGAAGACCGGTGTGAAACTCCCCGGCGAGACCATGGGGCTGCTGAAACCGCCCGCCCAGTGGAACGCGACCGACCGTTACCCGATCGCCTTCGGCCAGACGGTCTCGGTGAGCGCCCTCCAGATGGCCAGCGTCTACGCCACCATCGCCAACGGCGGGGTACGAGTCGCCCCCACCCTGGTCACCGGGACCACGGACGGGCAGGGGAACCTCACCCCGGCGCCGGATCCGGCGCAGCGCCGCGTGATCAGCGCCAAGACGGCCAAGGAGATCACCCGAATGCTCGAGGGGGTCACCACCAAGGAGGGGACCGCCCCGGCCGCGCAGATCCAGGGATACCGGGTCGCGGGCAAGACGGGCACGGCCGAGCGGGTCAATCCGAGCTGCGGCTGTTACCGGGGCGGGGGCTACACGGCCTCCTTCGCCGGGTTCGCTCCCGCCGACGACCCCCAGCTCGTCGTGCAGGTCGTGCTGCAGGACCCCAAGCGCGCGTACTACGGTGGCGAGGTGGCGGCGCCGGTGTTCAGGGATGTCATGTCCTTCGCTCTGCAGACCCGTAAGGTCCCGCCGACCGGTAGTAGGTCACCGAAGATCCAGATCTACGCCCGCGGCTGACCAAGGCGGGTACTCTCTCGCCGTGGCCCCAGCAGCGACCCGACAAGTGCGTCCCAGCGACAGCAAGCCGTCCCGTACCGAAAGAGCCGCCATGCGCCCGACGACCAGACCAGCCCGGCCGCTCGCCGGGCTGGCGCGGCTGCTCGATCCCGAGAACGCGGGGGGCGGTGCCGACGCCTACGCCCAGGTGACGGTGACGGGCATCACCCACGACTCTCGCCAGGTGCTCCCCGGTGACCTCTACGCGGCACTTCCGGGAAGCAGCGTCCACGGCGCGGAGTTCGCCTCGCAGGCCGCAGCGGCGGGCG
>NZ_JABVEB010000492.1 GCF_014323665.1 Actinomadura sp. HBU206391
GGTGTCGGAGCTGACGCGCCGCAGGTACGCCGAGGAGCGAATGGGGCAGGTGCGCTGGACGTCCTCGACCCATGACCGACTGGTCGACGAAGTGGCGGCGGAGCTGACGATTCCCTCCGGCGCCGCGCACGAGCTGATCTGGCTGGCCGAAGCCCTGACGGAGCGGCACCTGCGGACCTGGACGGCGCTGGTGGCCGGGCGGATCGACTACCGGCGTGCCAAGGTGATGGCCGAGGCGCTGAACGGCTTGAACGATGAACTGGCCGATCGGATCGAGTCGAAGGTCATAGGCGGCGTGTGGAAGCAGACCGTCACCAGGCTGCGTGCCCGGCTCAAGCGGGCGGTCAGGTCGGCCGACCCTGCGGCGGCCGATAAGAAGAAGAAGGCCGCACAGCGGGAGCGGCGGCTGGAGTCATGGGAGAACGCCTCCGGCACCGGCGACCTGGTCGGGCGAGATCTCGCGCCCGAGGACGTCGAAGCGATCATGAACCGGCTGACCTGTGTCTCCAAGGCCATGAGAGCGGACGGAGACCAGCGCTCGCTCGACGCGATCCGGGCCGATCTGTTCCGTGACCTGCTCCGTGGCCTTCCGCTACCCGAGGCGGCACAACGTCTGCGGGGCGGTGAGGAGGCTACGCAGGCCGGCTCGCCCGGTGGTTCCGGCTTCGCCGGCGGTCCTGGCCTGGCCGGCGACCCCGGTTCGGAGGGCGGGCTGCCGACGGAAGAGGCGGGCACCCGGTCTGTACGCGACACCGACATCCTGGCCGCCGTGGAGCGGCAGATCGCCGAGGCGCTCGCGGGCGCGGCCGGCGAGCGGCTTCGTCGGCTGGTCACCGAAGCGCGCGCCGCCGGGCGCATGGACGGCATCGCCCTGCTCATCGCCGAATCCGTCGAGGCGATGGAGAAGGCGCTGGAACCCTTGAGAGACCAGTGGCGCAAGGCCACCGGCCAGCACGCCCACGATGGTTACCGGCCGCCTGCCGCGATGCGTCGCCTGGTCCTACGGCGTCACGAGACCTGTGTCTTTCCGACCTGCCATCGCAAGTCGGCGGCGTGCGACCTGGACCACACCCGACTGTACGACCCAGGGCGCCCTGACGGCGGCGAGACCAGGTCGGACAATCTCGCCCCGCTGTGCCGGCGACATCACCGCACCAAGCAGCACCGGCGTTGGCGGCTGGTCCAGATCTTCCCGGGCCTGCTGGCGTGGGTGACTCCGGCCGGCCGATGGCACCTTGTCCTGCCCTCACCCCCGGAATGAGCCAGGCTGTCCTGGGCATCCGTGACAGGCACGCCCATCGCGGGGTCAGCCCAGCGCGGGGACGCGGTCGATCAGCGGTGGGGGGCCGGGCGGGGTGCCGTCGCCGAACGGCCGGCCGCCGAGCTGCTCGCGGAAGTGCGGGGTGAGCCATCCACCCGGATGCGGACCCGCGGCGACGACCCTGGTCGGGTTGATGGCGGAGTGCACGTAGTAGTAGTGACGGCGGATGTGGCCGAAGTCGACCGTGTCGCCGAAGCCGGGTGTCTGGAACAGATCGCGTGCGTACGCCCACAGCGCCGGATATTCGATCAGCTTGCGGATGTTGCACTTGAAGTGGCCGTGGTAGACCGCGTCGAACCGGACCAGAGTCGGGAAGAGGCGGATGTCGGCCTCGGTGATCGCGTCTCCCAGCAGGAACCGCTGCCGGGTCAGCCGCGCCTCCAGCGCGTCCAGCCGTACGAAGAGTGCCGTCACCGCACGGTCGTAGTTGCTCTGCGCCGGTGCGAAGCCCGCGCGGTAGACCCCGTTGTTCACGTCCCGGTAGACGTCCTCGTTGAGTGAGTCGATCTCGTCGCGCAGGGCGTCGGGGTAGAGCTCGGGGGCGCCTTCGCGCTGGAGTGCGGACCACTGCGACCCGAGGTCGAGGGTGAGCTGATCGAAGTCATTGCTCACCAGGTGGCCGGTGGGGATGTCGACGAGCCCGGGGACGCTGACGCCGCCGTCGTAGCCCGGGTCGCGGGCCAGGTAGGCCTCGCGGAGAGCGTGGATGCCGAGCACAGGGTCGAGGTCGTTCGGGCTGCCGGTCGCGGCGGTGAAGACCCAGTGGGGGTCGCCGTCGATGATCTCCTGGACGGGGTCGGTCACCGCCAGCGAGATGGCGTCGTCGAGTCCCATCAGACGGCGCACGATGACGACGCGATGCGCCCACGGGCATGCGCGGTTGATGACGAGCC
>NZ_JABVEB010000493.1 GCF_014323665.1 Actinomadura sp. HBU206391
GCGCTGGGCCGACCGGACGGAGCCTGGGGGCGGCAGGCGCCCCTGCCGAGCGCACCGGCGGCCGGGCTCCCGCCTGCCGGCGGCGTCGAGAGGGAGATCAGGCTGCCGCTCCACGACGCCGGGGTGATGATCACCGCCAGCTACGGCTCCGACCGGGGGACCATCGAGCGGGTCCTGCGCGCGAGCGGCCGGACGGCCTGGTGGCCGAGCCCGGCGCTCCTCGAAGGCCGGTCCGGTCCCTCGGCGGCCGAGGTCGCGATCCCCGAGCGGCCCGGGAGGCGCCGGCCGTGGGCCACGGGGCGGGGCTTCGACACCTGTACGGCGCCGTCGCTGCGGGCGATGCGGGCCTGGCGCCGGACCTACCGGATAGCGAACATCTACATCGGGGGCGCCGCCAGGGGCTGCTCGCAGGCCAACCTCACCAGAGACTGGGTGCGGTCGGTTCGGGGGATGGGCTACCGGCTCATCCCGACCTACGTCGGCCTGCAGGCGCCCTGCAACAAGCGGTACCAGGACGGCTTCACGATGGAGCGGCCCGCCACCGAAGGGCGGCTGTCGGCCTACGACGCCGTACGACGGGCCAAGGCGCTCGGCATCCGCCGCCGGGCCCCGATCTACTTCGACATGGAGGCCTACGACAGCCGCAAGGCCAAGTGCCGCGAGGACGTGCTGAGGTTCCTGCACGAGTGGAGCCGCGGGCTCCACCGGCGGCATTACCGATCGGGCGTCTACAGCAGTGTGGCCTCGGGAATCGTGGACCTGGGCATGGCCCAGGGCATCACGAAGCCGAAGGCGATCTGGTTCGCCCACTGGAACCGCAAGGCCAAGGTGTACGGAGATCCGTACATCCCGGACACCTGGTGGCACCCGCACCGCAGGATCAAGCAGTACCGGGGCGGGCACAAGGAGAAGCACGGCGGCGTCACGATCAACATCGACAGCAATATCGTCGACGGCCTCGTCCATTGACCTGGTCTTGACAGGTCGCCGCTCTGCGGGCGGCATGCCCTAAGCTTGGAGCTCATTGGCGCAGGATCCGACCGTGCAGGCGAGATCACGCGCCCACCGGGGATCATTGAAGCCACGCCGTCAGCGCGTGCGACCAATCCCACCGACCGCCAGCCGGATGGAGACAGCCATGGCCCGTCGTTCCGACGTCTTGGACACCATCGTCAGCCTCGCCAAGCGGCGGGGGCTGGTGTACCCGTCGAGTGAGATCTACGGCGGGCTGCGTGCGTCCTGGGACTACGGGCCCCTGGGCGTCGAGCTCAAGAACAACGTCAAGCGGCAGTGGTGGAAGTCCATGGTGCAGGGCCGGGACGACGTGGTGGGCCTCGACTCCTGCGTCGTGCTGGCCCGTGAGGTCTGGCAGACCAGCGGGCACGTCGACGCCTTCGTCGACCCGCTCACCGAGTGCCAGTCCTGCCACAAGCGCTACCGTGCCGACCACCTCGAAGAGGCCTACGTCGAGCGGCACGGCCGGCCGCCGGCGAACGGCCTCGCCGACCTCGGCTGCCCCAACTGCGGCACCAAGGGCGCCTTCACCGAGCCGAAGATGTTCAACGGGCTGCTCAAGACCTACCTCGGGCCGGTCGAGGACGAGTCCGGCCTCGCCTACCTGCGCCCCGAGACCGCGCAGGGCATCTTCGTCAACTACCTCAACGTCCAGCAGTCCGCGCGCCGGAAGATCCCGTTCGGCATCGGCCAGATCGGCAAGTCGTTCCGTAACGAGATCACCCCGGGCAACTTCATCTTCCGCACCCGTGAGTTCGAGCAGATGGAGATGGAGTTCTTCGTCGAGCCGGGCACGGACGAGGAATGGCACCAGTACTGGATCGACGAGCGCCTGCAGTGGTACGTCGACCTGGGCATCCGCAAGGACAACCTGCGGCTCTACGAGCACCCCCAGGAGAAGCTCTCGCACTACTCCAAGCGCACGGTCGACCTGGAGTACCGCTTCGACTTCACCGGCTCGCAGTGGGGTGAGCTGGAGGGCATCGCCAATCGCACCGACTACGACCTGACCGTGCACGGCAAGGCCTCGGGCACCGATCTGTCGTTCTTCGACCAGGAGCGCAACCTGCGGTTCGTTCCGTACGTCATCGAACCCGCGGCGGGCGTCGACCGCTGCGTCCTGACGTTCATGATCGACTCCTACGCCGAGGACGAGGCGCCGAACGCCAAGGGCAAGCTGGAGAAG
>NZ_JABVEB010000494.1 GCF_014323665.1 Actinomadura sp. HBU206391
CCCGGGCGGCCGAGGGCCGGCCGTCCCGTGCACCTCCGGAGGATTCGACCTTGAGTTCGCATCAGCACGACCGCCCGGATCTGGCGCCCCCGCGCGTGGTGGAGGTCAGCGACGGCGTGTACGGCTACCTGCAGCCGGACGGGAGCTGGTGGATCAACAACACCGGCTTCCTCGTCGGCCGCCGCGGCGTGACGAGCATCGACTCCTGCTCCACCGAGCGGCGCACCCGCGACTACCTCACCGCGATCGCGGGCGTCTCGGGCCTGCCGATCCGGACGCTCATCAACACCCATCACCACGGCGACCACACGTTCGGCAACTATCTGTTCGCCTCCGCGACCGTGGTCGGGCACGAACGGGCCAGGCAGGACGCCCTCGCCTTCGGGCTCCCGTTCTCGGCGCCGATCTGGGAGGAGGTCGAATGGGGCGACATCGAACTCGAGCCGCCGTTCCTCACCTTCACCGAGGCGGTCACGCTCCACGTCGACGAGTTGCGGGTCGACGTGCGCCACGTGGGCGGCCCCGCGCATACCAACAACGACTGCATCGTGTGGATCCCCGAGCGCAAGGTCCTGTTCTCCGGTGACCTGATCTTCAACGGCGGGACGCCCTTCGTGCTGATGGGATCGGTCGCCGGGTCACTCGACGTACTCGAGAATCTGCGCGGACTCGGCGCCGAGACCATCGTGCCCGGCCACGGCGAGGTCACCGGACCCGAGGTCATCGACGATGTCGCGCGCTATCTCACGTTCGTCCTGCGCCTCGCAGAGGAGGGCCGCGCCGCCGGGCTGACCCCGCTGGAGCTGGCCCGCGAGGCCGACCTCAGCGAGTTCGCCCACCTCACCGACGGTGAGCGCACTGTGGGCAACCTGCACCGCGCCTATGCCGAGCTCGGCGGCCTGGAACGCGGCGGCGAGATCGACCTGTTCACCGCGTTCACCGACATGGTGGCCTACAACGGCGGCCGGCCGCTGAGCTGCCTGGCCTGAGCCCGGGCCGGGCCCGGCCCGGCCCGGCCCGGCCCGGCCCGGCTGCGAAGCTAGTCGGCGAGGTCGGCCGGCACCAGTCCGCCGATCGCCTGCCTTCGCACATACCGCGGGACGGCAGGAACGATCAGCGGTGTCGCCGTTACGGGGTCGGGGACCACGATCGCCTCGAGGCCGAACACGTCGTGGACCCGTTCGTCGGTGACGACCTCCGCGGGATCGCCGTGCGCGACGATCCTGCCGTTTCGCATCATGATCAGGTGGTCGGCGTAGCGGGCGGCCTGGTTGAGGTCGTGGAGCACGGCGACGATGGTGCGGCCGAGGTCGTGGTTGAGCCGGCGCAACAGATTGAGGACCTCGATCTGGTGGGCGATGTCCAGATACGTGGTGGGCTCGTCGAGCAGGAGCGTGGGAGTGTCCTGCGCGATCGTCATGGCGATCCAGGCCCGTTGCCGCTGGCCGCCGGACAACTCGTCGACGTGCCGATCGGCCAGTTCGGTGATGCCGGTCTGGTGCAGCGCGTCGGTGACCCTGGCCTCGTCCTCGGCCGACCACTGCCGCCACCAGCGCTGATGCGGCTGCCGCCCGCGCGACACCAGATCGAACACCGTCATGCCTTCGGGCGCCGTCGGGGTCTGCGCGAGCACGCCGATCTGCTGCGCGACCCACCGGGTGGGCCGCCGGTGCAGGTCCTCGCCGTCCAGCAGCACCGTTCCGCTTCCGGGCTTGAGCAGGCGGCCCAGCGCCCGGAGCAGCGTGGACTTGCCACAGGCGTTCGGGCCGACGATGACGGTGACCCGCCCCGGCGGCAACCGCAGGTCCAACTCGGTGACGACGGTGTGCTCGGCGTAACCGAGCGTCAGCGCCTCGGTTCGCAGATGAGCGGTGGACGTCGGTTCGGTTCGCACGGTCATGACGGCCTCTCGGATCTGGATCGGATGAGCAGCCACATCAGGTAAGGGGCGCCGATCATGGCTGTGATCACGCCCACGGGGAGCTGGACGGGGGCGAGCACCACTCGCGCCGCGATATCGGCCACGACGACGATCACCGCTCCGGTCAGCCCGGCGCACAGCAACGGGATCTGCGCATCGCGGGTCAGCCTGGCCGCCACCTGGGGCGCGACCAGGGCCACGAAGTTCACCGATCCGGCCGCGCCGGTCGCGATCGATGCGAGCGCGACCCCGAGCACGGCGAGCCCGAGTCGCTGCCGG
>NZ_JABVEB010000495.1 GCF_014323665.1 Actinomadura sp. HBU206391
GTGCGTCCAGCAGGACAGGAGGAGGGGCTGTGAATGTGAGCAGCTGATCTTTGTGTTCGTAAGCTCGTCGTCGCCTGCCGGTGTGAGTCCGGTCCGGGTAGCTGCCAGGAGGCCCGGTAGCAGGCTGGCGGCTCGGTCTGGAAACGGGTCGGGTCGAAGCCCAGTGTCAAAAGCCCTGAAAGAGGGGGAGCGACGATACGGTCCGTAGCATGAAGCGAAGCCTGCGGCGTCGTTAATGTAACCCGCTTTCGGGTGGGGATCAGGGAGTGCCGAGCCCCCTCCATCAGGGCGAAGGCCATGGAAGGCGCTGAAGACCTGGACGTGCAGGCGCTGAAGGACTCCCCGGCGTATGGGGCGCGGAACGTATCGAGGGTGACGGCGGGAACTGGAGAGGCCCTCCCCGGCCCGGTGATCTGCGGTTGGTGTCACTGGAGCGGCGTGTCCTATAACCGGTATTCCGGGAAATGGATGGCGTGCCGGGTGGGCGTCGGAGGCGGCCGTAGTACTGCTTGAGTCGAGCGGACAACACAACCGCCGGTGAGGGAAGGGCCGCTGCTTCGTCGATGTGTCTGCTGTTATGGAAGGGCTCGGTGAGTGCCCACGTGGCTAGTCCCGCCGCTTTGGGATCTGTTCGGTCAGATCTAGTTCGTGCCTTGCAGCATGCGCTTTACCGGGCGGCTAAGGCCGATCCCGGACGACGGTTTCATGCGCTGTGGGACAAGGTCTATCGCAGAGACGTCCTGTGGCGTGCGTGGGTTGCGGTGCGCGCCAACGAGGGCGCACCGGGCGTCGACAAGATCACCCTGGCCGAGGTCGAGGAGCACGGGGTTGCCCGGCTGCTTGATGAGTTGGCCGGCGAGTTGAGGAAGGGGCGGTATCGGCCGCTTCCGACCCGGCGGGTCTTTATCCCCAAGCCGGGTGTGGAGGGTGAATTGAGGCCGCTGTCGATTCCCTCGGTTCGTGACCGTATCGTGCAGGCTGCGGTGAAGATTGTGCTGGAGCCGGTGTTCGAGGCGGACATGCTGCCGTGCTCGTTCGGGTTCCGGCCGAAACGTGGTGCGCACGATGCCCTGCAAGTGCTCATTGATGAGTCCTGGCGGGGGCGTCGGTGGGTGGTCGAGACGGATATCGCCAACTGCTTTTCGGCGATACCGCAAGAGAAGTTGATGCAGGCGATCGAGGAACGCGTTTGCGACCAGTCGGTCCTTAAGCTGCTGCGCGCGATCTTGCGTGCGGGAGTGATGGAGGACGGGCAGGTCCGGCGGCTTGTCACGGGCGCGCCACAAGGCGGAGTTGTCAGTCCCTTGCTCTGTAACGTGTACTTGCATCGGATTGACCGGGCATGGGACGTGCGCGAGTACGGGGTATTGGTTCGCTTCGCCGATGACGCGCTGGTGATGTGCAAATCCCGTGCGCAGGCCGAAGCCGCGTTGACGCGGCTGAGGTCACTGCTGGCCGAACTCGGTTTGGAACCGAAGGAGGCCAAGACGCGGATAGTGCATTTGGAAGTCGGTGGGGCCGGGTTTGATTTCCTCGGATTTCACCACCGGCTGATCCGGGCGACCGGCCGCCGTAACCACAGGTGGTCGGTCACGTTCCTCGCTCGCTGGCCTGCGGACAGAGCCATGAGGCATGCTCGGGACCGGGTCAGGGAACTGACGTGCCGGTCGCGGCTGCTGCTTCCGGTCGAGGTGATCGTGGATGAGGTGAACCGTTTTTTGCGCGGCTGGGCCGCGTATTTCCGGTTCGGTAACTCTGCGGAGCATTTCGAGCAGATCATGTATCACGTGTGGATGCGGATGGCATTGGTCATCGCTAAGCGTCATAAGCGCAGTCGCGCGTATGGCTGGTCGGTGCTGGCCTATCAGTCTCCGGATCACCTTGGACTGATCTCCCTGTCGGGAACCGTTGTTGCTCCCAGGCCTTTCAAGGACTGGCGGGAGAAACCGAATGCCAGGCGGTGAACGGCGTCGGTAAGCCGTGTGCGGGAGAACCGCATGCACGGATTGACGGGCGGGAGCTGGAAACGGAGTAACCTGACCATGGTCACTGGGGCGGCACAGCCGACCGGGAAACCGGCGGAAGAGAGACCTCAGGCCCTATCGTCAGGGATTGCCACCGCGCCAGCTCCCGACCCTCC
>NZ_JABVEB010000496.1 GCF_014323665.1 Actinomadura sp. HBU206391
TGACCTGCGGCTATTCCCGTACGAGGCGTGGCGGCGGCTGACCGGTCGCGAGCTGCGGAGGGCGGCGATGGGCACGGGCATGCACGGTGACCCGGCCGGGCACGCCGGGCTGCGCGCCGCGATCGCCAGGCACATCGGCCTTTCCCGAGCCGTACGGGCCCGCGCCGACGATGTGTTCGTGAGCCAGGGGGTGCAGCAGGCACTCGACTTGATCGGCCGGGTGCTGGTCGGAGCCCGGGGACCGGGTGGCGGTCGAGGACCCCGGATATCCGCCGGCCCGTGAGCTCTTCCGGTCCATGGGGTGCGAGGTGGTGGGCGTGCCGGTCGACGGGGACGGCCTCCGGGTGGACGCTCTGCCGGACGACGCCAAGATCGTGTACGTCACGCCCTCGCACCAGTTCCCGCTGGGCATGCCGATGTCGCTCGAGCGGCGGCTCGCACTGCTCGACTGGGTACGCCACCGCGATGCCGTGGTGATCGAGGACGACTATGACACCGAGTTCCGGTACGGCGGGCGCCCGATCGAGCCGCTGCAGAGCCTCGACGACACGGGCCGGGTGCTCTACGTCGGCACCTTCTCCAAAGCCATGTTCCCGGCACTGCGGCTCGGCGTCGTGGTCGCGCCCATCTCACTGCACGAGGCCCTGCGGGCGGCCAAGTACGTCACGGACTGGCACTCCTCGACCCCGACGCAGGCGGCTCTGGCCGCATTCATCGACGAGGGCCTGCTGGCCAGGCACACCCGGAGGATGCGGCGCGAATACCAGGCCAGGCATGAGCGCATCTCCGAACTCCTCGCCGGCGATCTCGCCGGGATCCTCCACCGGCGGACCGGTGCCGGTCAGCGTCACCGACTTCACCGTGAGGAGCCCCATCGACCTGCCGGGCATCGCCCGTGCCGGGTACCGGCTGCGCAGGGGCTGGCCGGATCTGGAGGGCGCGGTGGGAATGTGGCTGTGGACCAGCCCGCTGGAACGGCGGGTCGGCTCGGTCTCGGTGTGGACCGGCGAGACGGCACTGCGCGGTTTCGTGATGTGGCCCGTCCACGTGGAGATCATGCGCAGGTACCGGCGGCGCGGCTCGATCAGGGCGGCGACCTGGACGGCCGAGCGGTACGACCGCGGCGAGGTGTGGAGGGTGGCCCGGCGCCGGCCGGCCGCCGGCACCCGTTCGACCGGCGACCGGATCAGCCGAGGGTGACCGAGCCGCTCGTGCCCACGAGGACGGCGGTGAGCGCCGGACGCTCGGCTCGGCGCACGTCCAGGTCGGCGCCGAGCAGGTCCAGGCAGAGGCGCACCGCACCCGGCTCGGGATGGGCGGCGGTGAACGACACCAGCGGTACGACCGGAAGGCCGCGGTCGGCCGGGTGCACGGTGGTCCCCCAGTCGATGAGGAAGGGAACGGGCCCGTCCCGGATCGCCGTGAGCCGCCACCGCAGCAACTCGCCGCCCCCGGTGCGCCGTGACATCGACTCGGCGTCGCCCGGGTCGTAGCCCAGCGCCCGCGACCGCATGACACGGTCCTCGATGTCGGCCGCCCGGATCGCCCACGTGACCAGCCGGGGTCCGGTCAGTCCGTCGAGGCCGAACGGCCTCGGCCGGTCCGGCGCGGGCTGATCCGGGTCCGGCCCGACGATCTCGAGGTAGCGGCGGCCGCCGAGACCGAGCAGCCGGTTGCGGGTGCCCAGACCGGGGTGCCGGCCGCCTTCGACCGGCCGTACGCCGGTCAGCGCCTCGACATGGCGGGCGGCCTCGTCGAGGTCCGGGCCCGCGTAGACGAGATGGTCGAGTGAATCGTCGATGACCGGCATGCGGCTCCTACCCTCTCCTTCGCGACTCCGCCCTGGTGCGAGGCCGGACGCCTGGGCCCGAACGGGGGCCCGGAGGCCCTGGGCGGCGAACGATCGACGATCTTAGAGTTCCTCTGGTGTCCCGTCCGGCGAGGTTGTCACACCTGCGCTCCGCGACGGGACGTGCGGCCGATCGGGGCGAAGGCCCGGCCGGCTATCTCACGGTCGTACTGCTGGTGGCCGCCATCATCGCCGGTGTGGGGTTCTCGGGGGTCCCGGCCCTGGTCGCCGGTCACCTCGAAACCGCGGTG
>NZ_JABVEB010000497.1 GCF_014323665.1 Actinomadura sp. HBU206391
TTAACAATCGTCGAACAACAATTCGCCCATGACCGTTTTGACAATGGAACAATTGCCACGAAATTATCCATAGCCGCGCCTAATGGACAAGGTGGCCCGTCCGAGCCGGCCATGGTCAGGACATGGGACACAGCCCCAGAACGCTCAGATCCTCGGCGTCCGCCTTGGTCGTGCCCTCCACAGGAGATGGCAGCCCGCGATGGCGAGCGTCACGGTGACGACCGAGCCCCCGACCATTCCGAGCCAGCGGACGTCCCCATCCGTGGTGTAGACATTGGAGGCGGCGCCGGTGTCCATCGCGCGGACCACCTCCCCCTCCTCCAGTTCGTCCTTTCCTACTCCCTCGATCCAGACATCGCGGCGAGTTGCCCCACCGGAGTCGGGCCGGAAGTCGCCGTGCCAGAGGCATCGCCTGCTGCACTCGAGCCACGTGGCGACGAACCGGCCTTGGACACCGTCGCCCCGCTCGGCACGAACGGAAGGCGCGATGTCCGGCACGATGAAGAACGCCGCCAGCGACGCAGCGCCGATTGCCATGAGCCCGAAGACGAACCGCGCCAGCCGCGCTCCGGGGTCATTCGGCGAGTAATAGGTCATGAGGGCTCCCACTTCGGCAGCACGGCTGTCACGGAGGCGGTCTACCGCATGCAGATCCGGTGAGTCCGCCCAAGGAGCCATGATCATGGATCGTCTCTTAGGGCCATGATCCAACCCGTGCACAGTCAGACACTCAGGGCCCTAGTCCATGTTCGGATTAGGGCCCTGACCTGGTCGGGGTGGTGGTGTCCAGTCTCAGGACATAGGAAACGCATGTCTCAAGACATAGGAAACCCTGGGGGTCGAGAGTCTGGCGGTGTCGAAGGCCAGGCTTGTGATCACTGCGGTCGTTGTAGAGGGTCGTTGTCAGGCGGAGGTCGCCCGGTCGTATGGGGTGTCCAAGGGGTGGGTGTCCAAGCTCGTCGCCCGGTACCGGGCTGAGGGTGAGGCGGCGTTCGAGCCGCGGTCACGGCGGCCGAAGAGTTCACCGGCCGCGATCTCGCCGGGGATGGTGGAGCTGATCATCCGGCTTCGCAAGGAACTGTCGGAGCAGGGCTTGGACGCCGGGCCGGACACGATCGCCTGGCACCTGGCCCATCACCACCAGCTCACGGTGTCGCGGGCCACCATCAGCCGCTACCTGACCCGCCACGGTCTTGTCGTGCGGGCACCGAAGAAACGGCCGCGCTCGTCCTATATCCGCTTCCAGGCCGAGCTTCCCAACCAGACCTGGCAGGCCGACTTCACCCACTACCGCCTGGTCGATGGCACCGACGTCGAGATCCTCACCTGGCTGGACGACCACTCCCGCTACGCCCTGCACGTCACGGCCCATCCGCGTGTCACCGGACCGATCGTGCTCGACACCTTCCGCCAGGCCGTCGCCGCTCATGGCGTCCCGGCCTCGACCCTCACCGACAACGGCATGGTGTTCACCACCCGGCTATCCGGAGGGCGCGGCGGTCGCAACGCCCTCGAGCACGAGCTACGCCGCCTGCACGTCATCCAGAAGAACTCCACCCCCAACCACCCCACCACCTGCGGCAAGGTCGAACGCTTCCAGCAGACCATGAAGAAATGGCTACGTGCTCAGCCCGACCAGCCAGCCACCCTCACCGACCTGCAAACCCTCATCAACCGCTTCACCTGCGCCTACAACCACCAACGCCCGCACCGCTCCCTGCCCCACCACGCCACCCCGGCAGCCGCCTACGACCACCTGCCCAAAGCACTCCCCGCCACCAGCCGCCACACCGACACCCACACCAGGGTCCGCCACGACCGCATCGACGACTCCGGCGTCGTGACACTGCGCATCGCCGGCCGACTCCACCACATCGGCATCGGACGAACCCACGCCCGAACCCACATCATCCTGCTCATCGAAGACCTACACGTCCGAGTGATCACAGCCACCACCGGAGAACTCCTCCGCGAACTGACCATCGACCCCACCCGCGACTACCAACCCCAAAGCAAAACCCCCCGACCCCGTAGGTTCGGAGGGTTTCCGATGTCTTGAGACATCACA
>NZ_JABVEB010000498.1 GCF_014323665.1 Actinomadura sp. HBU206391
GCACTCACCGTGGGCGTCGCGTGCGATCTGGGCCGCGGCGAGGCCGTCGTCGAGCTGGGCGCGGACCTCGCCGACCAGCTCGGTGGCCTGCTCGACCGAGAGGCCGAGCACGCCGGCGAGCGCCTGCGCGTCGAGCCCGTGCCGGTACATCAGGTCGGCGGCCTCACGCTGCCTGCCGCTCAGCCCGGCCAGCGCGCTGTGAATCAGCTCGCGGAACTCCTGCCGCCGGTCGCGCTCCTCGGGACCGAGGAAGGCGTCGTCGGACTCGGGCGCCTCGTTCCGCTCGGCCGGGCGCTCGGGGTCGCTGAGACGGCGCAGGCAGTCGTTGCGGGCCAGGGTGTAGAGCCAACCGCGGAACTGCTCCGGCCTGCGCAGCCGGCCGATGTGCGCCTGCGCGGCTATCAACGTGTCGTGCAGCGCGTATGCCGCGGACTCCTCGTCCCGGAGCAGGGCGTGGCAGTAGTCGTAGAGGCGGGCGGCGTAGCCGTCGAAGATCAGCGGCAGCGCATCGGCGTCACCGTCATGCAGGGCCTGTGCCATCCGGCGGTCATCGTCATTGCTGATGCTCGGCCAATCCGGCACGAGGTCCTCCCACGAACTGAGATATCAGGTGGGTTTTCGAGATGAGAACGGAGGCCCGACGCCCCGCTCCCGTCGGGCCTCCGCCAAGAAGGACGGCTCCCGCAGCGATCTGGTTGACAGGAATCGCCATCCAATCTGAAAAATCTGCCGCCGGTCGTGGATCAGCACTTCGGAGCGCAGACCCGCCGCGACATCGCCGCAAGGAAGATCTTCTGGATCTCCTCGGGGGTGTTGGCGATGTGCACGCTGCCCCGCGTCTCCTTGGCGATCTGGTCGAGCTCGTTGCGGTCCACTCCCTTGCCGAAGCCGATCATAATGACCTGCACAGGACGGTTGGGGTCGAACTCCTTCTTCAGGGTGGCACGCAATTCCGACAGAGAGATGCCGTTCGCGTCATCGTTCTTGCCGTCGGTCAACAGCAGCAGCGAGTTGATCATCTCGGGCTTGTACGTGGTCTTCATCTTCCGGAAGGCCGCGAGAAGCGAGTCGTACAGACCGGTGTCACCGTTCGGCTTGGGCCTGAGACCGGCGAGCGTGGCGAGCACCATCTGCCGCCGGGTGTTCGAGCCGATCCGCTGACCGAGCGGCCCGAGCGTCACGTCCTCGCGCCAGTCCTGGCGGCCCGCCAGCTCGGTGGAGAACGTCCACAGGCCGAGCTCGGTGTCGTCGGGCAGCAGCGAAAGGCCACCCTGCGCCACCTGTGCGGTCGCCTGAATACGGGAGACCTTGGTGCCCGGCACGGTCTCGGCCATCGATCCCGACACGTCCAGCAGAGTGAGCATGCGCACGCTCAGGGACAGCTTCGCCCAGGCCTGCATGACGGCACGCACGTCGGCCGGTTGCGGGGCCGGCAGCACTCGGGGGGCCTTCGGGTTGAGCCCGTTCTTCGGCCCGAACGAGGCCGGTGCCACGCCGTCCGACGACCGGAATCCCAGGGCGCGCACTTCGCTCTTGGCCCGTGAGGTGCTCAGCGCCTGCTCGAGGAGCTTCGCGGCCTTGGCCTTGGTGGCGTCCTTGGCGGTGATGGTGAACGGGTAGTCCAGGGCCATCGTCCCCTCGACCGGGTAGAGCGCGATGGCTCGTTCCGCCGGGCTTCCCTGGTTGTGCTTCCACAGCGCCTGCTCCGGTGCGAGCACGATCGGGTACCGGCCCCGGTTGTCGCGGCGGAACGAGGCGAACTGCGTCTTGAGGTCGGGCGCGGTGCTCTCTCGTACGGTCCGGACGATTCCGGTGAAGGCGGTCTGCGCGTTGGGATCGTTGGCCAGCAGCATTCGGGTGACCATGAGCGAGGCCATGCCGGCCGCGTTGCGGGCCGGGTCGAGCAGCTCGATCCTGATGAGGTTGGGGGGGATCGTCTGGTTCTTGGTCATGGCGCCGCCCGCCGCCGGCAGCACGTTGCCCCAGGACGGGGTCGCGGAGATGCCCTGACCGCGCAGCGTCGTGGCCAGGGTCTGCGGC
>NZ_JABVEB010000499.1 GCF_014323665.1 Actinomadura sp. HBU206391
CGGGGCTTCTCCCGCATCTCGAACGTCTCGATGACATCGCCGAGCTTGAGGTCGTTGTAGCCGACGCCGATACCGCACTCGAAGCCCTCGCGGACCTCGGTGGCGTCGTCCTTGAACCGCCGCAGCGAAGACACCGTGAGGTTGTCGGCCACGACGATCCCGTCCCGGACCAGCCGCGCCTTGCTGTTGCGGTTGATCGTGCCGGACAGGACCATCGAACCGGCGACGGTACCGATCCGCGGCACCTTGAAGAGCTCGCGGACCTCCGCCGTGCCGAGCTGGACCTCCTCGTACTCCGGCTTGAGCATGCCCTTGAGGGCCGCCTCGACCTCATCGATCGCCTGGTAGATGACCGAGTAGTACCGGATGTCGACGCCCTCGCGGTCCGCCAGCTCCGACGCGTTGCGCTCAGGCCGCACGTTGAAGCCGATGATGACCGTGCCCACTGAGGTCAGCGCGAGGTTGACGTCGTCCTGGGTGATCGCGCCGACACCTCGGCGGATGACCCGCAGGTTGACCTCGTCCCCAACGTCGATCTTGAGCAGCGAGTCCTCGAGGGCCTCGACCGAACCGGACACGTCGCCCTTGAGGATGAGCAGCAGTTCCTGAACCTCGCCCTTCTCCAGGTCCTTGAACAGCTCCTCGAGGGTCTGCTTGGGCCGGCTCTTGAGCAGTTCGGCGTTGCGCTTGCGCGCCGCGCGGCGGTCGGCGATCTGGCGGGCCACCCGGTCGTCGTCGACGACCAGGAGGTTGTCGCCCGCACCGGGCACCGCGGTCAGCCCGAGCACCAGCACCGGACGAGAGGGCAGCGCCTCTTCGACGTTGTTGCCGTTGTCGTCGAGCATGGCCCGCACGCGGCCGAAGGCCCCACCACAGACGATGGAGTCACCGACCCGCAGCGTGCCGCGCTGCACCAGCACGGTCGCCACCGAACCGCGGCCGCGGTCCAGGTGCGCCTCGATCGCGACGCCCTGGGCGTCCTGATCGGGGTTGGCCCGCAGGTCCAGCTCGGCGTCGGCGGTCAAGATGATCGCCTCGAGCAGCCCGTCGAGATTCAGCCCCTGCTTCGCGGACACGTCGACGAACAGGGTCTGGCCGCCGAACTCCTCCGCGACCAGGCCGTACTCGGTGAGCTGGGCCCGCACTCGCTGCGGGTCCGCACCCTCCTTGTCGACCTTGTTGACCGCGACCACGATCGGCACTCCGGCCGCCGTGGCATGGTCGATCGCCTCGGTGGTCTGCGGCTTCACGCCATCGTCGGCGGCGACCACCAGCACGACCAGGTCGGTCGTCTCGGCACCACGGGCTCGCATGGCGGTGAACGCCTCGTGACCCGGGGTGTCGATAAAGGTGATCTTGCGTTCCTGGTCGTCGACCTCGGTCGAGACCTGGTAGGCGCCGATGTGCTGGGTGATGCCGCCGGCCTCGCCGGCCACCACGTTGGCGTTGCGGATGGCGTCGAGCAGCTTGGTCTTTCCATGGTCGACGTGACCCATGACCGTGACCACCGGCGGACGCGACTGGAGGCGGGACTCGCCGCCCTCGTCCTCGCCGTACTCAAGGTCGAAGGACTCGAGCAGCTCGCGGTCCTCGTCCTCGGGGCTGACGACCTGGACGTTGAAGTCCAGCTCCTCCCCGAGCAGCTGCAGGGTCTCCTCGTTGACCGACTGGGTCGCGGTGACCATCTCACCGAGGTGCAGCATGATCTGCACGAGCGACGCCGGGTTGGCGCCGATCTTCTCGGCGAAGTCGGTCAGCGAGGCGCCCTGAGGCAGCCTGATGACCTTGCCGTGTCCGCGCGGCGCCTGGACGCCGCCGATGGCGGGCGCCTGCATGTTGTCGAACTCTTGACGCCGCTGCTTCTTCGACTTGCGGCCACGCGTGGGACGCCCGCCGGGACGGCCGAACGCACCCTGGGTGCCGCCGCGACCGCGGCCGCCACCACCGGGACGCGGGCCGAAGCCACCACCGGGACGGCCACCGCCGCCACCGCCGCCACCGGCACCGGTGCG
>NZ_JABVEB010000005.1 GCF_014323665.1 Actinomadura sp. HBU206391
AACTGAATCACCATGTACGAACTGCTGGCCGAAGTCGTGCGCAACGACTTCGTGGAGAGCGTGCACCTCGGAAGCGTCGCCGGGATGGCACCGGACGGAACACTCGCGTACACACGTGGGGACGTCGCGGCGACCATACTGCCCCGCTCCTCCGTCAAGCCGTTCCAGGCGATGGCCTTTCTGGTGGCGGGCGCTCCCCTGACCGGTGAGCGCCTCGCCATCGCCGCGGCCAGTCACACCGGCCAGGACTTCCACATCAAGGCCGTGGAGGCCATCCTCGGCGATGCCGGGCTCGGCTTCGACGCCCTCCAGTGCCCGCCGAGCCTGCCGTGGGACGAGTCGGCCATGGCGGCCGTGATCCGAGCGGGCGAAAGCCGGAGCCGGCAGTACATGAACTGCTCTGGCAAGCACGCCGCCATGCTGGCGGCCTGCGCGGTCAACGGCTGGCCTGTCGACTCCTACCTGGAGCCCTCGCACCCCCTCCAGCAGCTCGTCCGCGCTTCGCTCACGGAGATGGCCGGCGAGCAGTCGGAGCCCTTGGCCGTGGACGGGTGCGGAGCGCCGCTGTTCGGACTCTCCCTGGTCGGTCTGGCGCGGGCGGGGCGCGCGCTGGCCACGGCCGGAGAGGGTCCGGCGTACGCGGTGGCCGAAGCCATTCAGGAGCACCCTGAGTACGTCGCCGGCACAGGGCACGTCAACACCGATCTGATGCTCGCGCTGCCCGGCACCATCGCCAAGGGCGGCGCTGAGGGTGTGCTCCTCGTCGCCACGGCCGAGGGACACGCGGTGGCGGTCAAGGTGGCCGATGGCAATGCCCGCGCGACCACCGCCATCGCGCTGGCCGCGCTGGAGGAGCTTGGAGCGGACGTCTCGGGCGCCGCCGCGCTACGAACCGTGCCGGTCATCGGCGGCGAGCGCACCGTCGGTGAGATCCGCGTTTCCCGAACGCCGGTCCTGAACGCCGGTCGGCTCAGATCCAGCCCATGGTCTCGGCGGCACGGACGGCGCCCAGCCGATTGGACTCGCCGAGCTTGGCCATGGCGCCGGAGAGGTAGTTGCGTACCGTTCCCTCGGACAGATGGAGGGTCCGGGCGATCCGGGCGGTGTCGATGCCCTTGCCGGTGAGCCGCAGGACGTCCCGTTCCCGCTCGGTCAGCGGGTTGTCACCCGCGGCCATGGCGGTGGCGGCGAGTTCGGCGTCCAGGTAGCGGCCACCCGCGTGCACCTTGCGGACGGCCGCGGCGAGCTCTTCGGCCGAGGCGTCCTTGGCGACGAAGCCCTGGACGCCCGCAGCCATCGCCCTGCGCAGATAGCCGGGTCTCCCGAGACTGGTCAGGATGCAGACGGCGCACCGGGCGTTCGCGTCGTCCCTCAGTCTCTCGGCCACGGTGAGCCCGTCGGCGCCGGGCATGTCGATATCAAGGACGGCCACATCGGGATCGTGCCGCTTGACGGCTTCGACGACCTCGTCCCCACGTCCGACCTCGACGACGACCTCCAGGTCGGGTTGCAGGCCGAGCAGCGCGGCGACCGCGCCCCGGATGAGGTGCTCGTCATCGGCCAGCAGGATGCGGATCACGCCACCCTCTCCGCCCTTTCCGCGTTGTCCACGACCTCCGCGTCGTCGGTGGAGGGCGGAAGGTCTCCGGCCTGGGGAGCCCTTTCGGGCAGTGGAATCGCGGCGCGCAGCAGAAACCGGCTCTGACCGGCGTGTTCGGCGGTGATGCTGCCGCCGAGCACCGCCGTTCGCTCATTCAGCCCGGTGAGCCCGGTGCCGATGTCGGCGCCGGCCGGATGCGCGCCGTCGTTGACCATCTCGAGCACCACCGACCCCTCGACGGGGGCGAAGGAGATCTCACAACGCCGTGCGTCGCTGTGCTTGAGCACGTTGGTCGCTCCCTCGCGTACCACCCACGCGAGCACGCCACGCACCGCGGGCGGCAGATCACCCGGTGGCTCGGCCACCGTACAGCGGACCCCGGCCGCCTCCAGCACCGCTCGTACGCCGGCCAGCTCGGCGTCGAGTTCGACGACGCGATACCCGCGCACCGCGGCGCGCACCTCACGCAGCGCTTCGCGGGCGGCCTGGCGTACGTCGATCATCTCGGCCTTGGCCCGGCCGGTGTCACCATCGGCCATCCGGATGGCCAGTTCGCTCTTGACGGCGATCAGCGAGAGGTTGTGCCCGAGCAGGTCGTGCAGGTCACGGGCGAACCGCAGCCGTTCCTCGATGACCGCCAGCCGGGTCTGTGCCTCCCGTGCCGCGTACGCCTCCTGGATGAGGTCCCACAACCATTTCTGCAGCAGGTTCGCGCCCACCGCCAGCCCACAGACCGTCGCGAGGAGGGCGAACATGACCGGCCACATGTACCAGTGCGGAGTGCGTTCGGCGGCGGGCAGCGACACCAATGCGCCCACCGCCGCGACCCCCGCGCAGAGCGCGATGATCTGGCGGCCGGACGACAGGCCGAGTGCCACGATGGAGGCCCAGGCGGGTCCGAGCATGATCCAGAGAGGATCCGTGATCATCATGCCGCTCAGCAACGCGGCGAGCACTCCGCTCACCACGACGTCCGCCGTTCGCAGACTGCCCGTCAGCACGGTGTTGATCATCCGGATGTAGAAGCCGATGAACGCGACGACGGCCGCACCGGCACCGGCCGTCAGCGGGACACCGATCTCACTCTTGCCATAGGACCCGAGCAGCGCCATCAGGGGAAAGACGGCGATGGCGAACGCCGAGCACAGGAATGTTCCGAAGACCACCCGACGAGCCTTCTCGAGGCGCCGTGTGGCACGTGCCGCTATGCCGGCGGACGTCTCTGCACTCACCCGAACCTCCAGTCGGTAAGCCTATGCCCGTCAGGCGTTACGGGGCTCCCAGCGGAACCAGCGCCGAGCGGCGTACGTCCCCACGACGACCCACCCGGCGAGGATCAGCAGTGCCGGGCCGCAGGCGGCCCAGGAGTCGACGAACCCGAGCTGCTCACGGCCGCCACCGGCGGTGAAGTCCTGGCCGAGGTACGCGGTGCGGACGATCTCGACGACCGGGGTGAGGGGAAGTCCCTGGGCGAAGGGCCGGAGGCCATCGGGCAGCTCGTCCACCGGGAACATGAACCCAGACCCCGCGATACAGATGATCATTATCGGCAGCACGGTCATCTGGGCCAGCTCCGTGGTCGGGGTGAGCCCCGACAGCGCGAACGCGAGCAGCGCGAACACGACCGCGCCGAGAAGCATGCCCAGCACCAGGAGAAGAACGTTGGCCGGGGCTCCCGCGCCCAGGGCGGTCGCGATGATCACGATGACCACGCCCGCCTGGATGAGGTAGAGCGCCGTGGCGCTCACGACGCTGCCGCCGAGGATCTCCACATCGGACAGTGCTCCGCCGCGCAGCCGCTTGAGCGTGAGATCTTCGCGGCGGGCCGTGAAGACGTTCACCAGGTTGACGAACACCGCGAAGATGACGAAGAAGGCGAGGTCACCGGTGCCCGTGTAGAGCACCGCGTCCAGCCCTGCGGTCTTGTTCCCGTTGCCGCGCGAGACCAGCAGCATCGCGCCGAAGAACAACGGGACGCCTATCACGCTGAACAACGCGGTGCGGTTGCGCCACAACAGCGTCAGGTCGAGCCGGGCGATCCGCAGCATGTATCCCGGTCGCGCCGACTGTGCGAGCCGCCTGGGGGAGGCGAGCTCCAGCGATCGCACGAGGCTCATCGGTCGTCCTCTCCGGTGGTGTGTCCCACCACGTGCAGGAACACGTCTTCCAGGGATGCGCTGCGGACCTGCAGCCCGGACAGTCGCAGGTCCCGCTCGTCGGCCCACCTCAGCAGCTCGCCCAGCGCGTGCTGCAGGCCGGCCTCCTCGGTGAGGCGGTAGGTCGCGACGGTCTGACCGCCGTTCACGGCGACCTGCGCGTCGACGCTGCTCCCGGACGGCGCGGGCAGCGTGAGCGAGGGCAGCTCGGCCACCGGCAGTTGCGGAGGAACGCGGAAACCGATCCGGTCGCCGTGACCGGCCAGCACCTCCCCCACGGTGCCCGCGATCTCGATCCGGCCCTGGTGCATGATGGCCAGGCGATCTGCGAGCTGCTCGGCCTCCTCCAGGTAGTGCGTGGTGAGGAGCACGGTCGTGCCGTCGGCCACCAGATCACGGATGATCTGCCAGGTGTCGCCGCGGGCCTCGGGGTCCATCCCGGTCGTGGGCTCGTCCAGGAAGAGCACCTTCGCGTGTCCGACGATGGCGAGCGCCAGGTCCAGCCGGCGCTTCTGCCCGCCGGACAGCTGACGGACCCGGACCTTCTCCTGCTTGAGCAGCCCGGCCAGCTCCAGCAGCTCGGCGCGGTCACGCGCTCGTGGCGTGAGGTCTCGCCACACGTCGATGGTCTCGGCGACGGTGAGGTCGGCGAAGAAACCGCCCTCCTGCAACATGATCCCCACGCTGGGCCGCACCTCACGGCGGTCACGGTGCGGATCACGGCCGAGCACCCGCACAGTGCCTGCGTGTGCGGACCGGTAACCCTCGAGGGTTTCGAGTGTGGTCGTCTTGCCGGCCCCGTTGGTGCCGAGCAGCGCGAAGAGCTCACCCGGCCGCACCTCCAACGACACTCCCCGTACGGCCTCGAAATCCCCGTACCGCTGCCGCAGGCCCACCACCTCTATGGCCTTCTCCGTATGCATGCCCCCACCTTCGCGCCCGTGCCGGCGGAGCAGTAGTCGTCGCTGTCACCGGCGCGGGCGGCGCCTGTCATCCGACCGGCATGACATCTGTCATTTGTGGGCGGGCACCGAGGCCGGCGCCATGGAAAGGGCATGGAGCGCCGAAGAGGCCAGTGACAACGCACCGCGTCAGCGCGAGAATCCGGTAAGACTCCCCGGGACATGGAGGCGTTGTGCGGAGCACGATGCAGGACTTTCCTTTGACGGTTGCCTCGATCATGAATTACGGAACGTCGGCGTTCGGCGACAGCGAGGTCGCCACCTTCACGGGTGAAGACCTGCGCCGTACGTCGTACGCGCAGCTCGGGGAACGCGCCGCCCGCCTGGCCGGTGCGCTGCGACGGCTCGGGGTGGACGGCGACCAGCGGGTCGCGACGTTCATGTGGAACAACACCGAGCACCTGGAGGCCTATCTGGCGGTCCCCTCGATGGGAGCGGTGCTCCACCCGCTCAACATCCGGCTCTTCACCGACCAGCTCGCCTACGTCGCGACGCATGCCGAGGACGAGATCGTCATCGCCGACGGCTCACTGGTGCCGTTGCTCGCGACCGTACTGCCGCAGATGGAGACGGTACGGCAGGTCATCGTGGTGGGCGAGGCCGATGTCGCGCCTCTCGCGGGGGCCGGCAAGGAACTCCACTCGTACGAGGAACTGCTGGCCGAGGCGCCGGCGTCGTTCGACTGGCCCGAGGACATCGACGAGCGGTCCGCGGCCGCGATGTGCTACACGAGCGGCACCACCGGCCACCCGAAGGGCGTGGTCTACTCCCACCGTTCGGCGTTCCTGCACTCGATGTCGGCGTGCAGCGGCAACGGGTTCGGGCTGACCAGCTCCGACAAGGTGCTGCCGGTGGTGCCGATGTTCCACGCCAACGCGTGGGGGCTGCCCTACGCGGCGATGCTCGCGGGCAGCTCGCTGCTCATGCCCGACCGGTTCCTGCAGGGCGAGGCCCTCGTTCGGATGATCGAGAGCGAGCGGCCCACCATCTCGGGCGCGGTGCCGACCATCTGGGGTGAGGTGCTGCGGTACGCCCGTGAACACGGCTCCGACCTGACGTCGTTGCGCATGGTCCCCTGCGGCGGGTCGGCGGTGCCCGAGTCGTTGATGCGCGGCTTCGACGAACTGGGCGTACGCATCGTGCACGCATGGGGGATGACCGAGACGTCGCCGCTGGCGTCGGTCGCGCACCCGCCGGCGGGCGTCTCGGAGGAGCAGGCCTGGTACTACCGCATGACGCAGGGCCGCAGAATGGCCGGCGTCGAGGCGCGGGTGGTCGGTGACGGCGACGTCGAGCTGCCCTCGGACGGAGAAGCGGTCGGCGAGATCGAGGTCCGCGGCCCCTGGGTCACAGGGTCGTACTACAAGGACGAGGACCCCACCAGGTTCCACGACGGCTGGCTGCGCACCGGCGACGTCGGCACGGTCTCGCCGGACGGCTTCCTGGTGCTGACCGACCGGGCGAAGGACGTCATCAAGTCCGGCGGCGAGTGGATCTCCTCGGTCGACCTCGAGAACCAGTTGATGGCGCACCCCGACGTCATCGAGGCCGCCGTCGTCGGCGTACCCGACGACCGCTGGCAGGAGCGCCCGCTCGCGTCCGTGGTGCTGCGCGACGGAGCGACGGTGACGGCGGGGGAGCTCAGCCGGTTCATCGCCGGCCGGGTGGCCAAATGGCAGGTGCCGGAGCGGTGGAGCTTCATCGCCGAAGTGCCGAAGACCAGCGTCGGGAAGTTCGACAAGAAGGTGCTGCGCAAGCGCTACGCCGACGGCGACCTCGCCGTCACCCGGCTCGACGCCGCCCAGCCGCACAGCGCCCCTGCGGGCGCGAGCGGCGCCGGCACAGCCCACACCACCAGGCCCGACATTCCTCAGCCCGACATCAGGTAGCCCCACACCCGAGCCCGATCGGGCTCTGTCGGCTCCCTCGGACCCGGTCAGGTGAGGAGGGAGCCGGCCCAGGTGACCGTGACCGTTTGCGGGCGGCCACCGACGCTGGTGAGCGTGATCGTGGCGTGCCCCTCCAGCTGGATCAGCCCGCGCTGGAACATGATGTCGATCCGGGTGGTGCCCCCCTTGGGGATCTTTCCTCCCTCGGCCGAGAGGGTGAGCTGCGGGCTGGACGTCGCCGCGCTCCACGTCACCGCTCCCTGGGACGCCGAGAGGTTGAGATGAGTCTCCCGCTCACGGGCGCCGAGCCCGATCTCGGTCGCGCCGAGGATCAGCCGGCCCGGCTGAGGTGGCAGCCGAGGAGTGCGCGGCCCGGGTGAGGGTGTTCTCAGCCTGCCGTCCAGCTGAGGAGCGGCGACGCGACGGCCCGAGCCGGGACCCGCGTCCCCGGGTGGGGCGGCCTGCTCCCGGCCGGGCATGGACTGGCTCGGGAGCGGTGGAGAGGGCGTCTTGTGCCGTGGCCCGGACGGCCAGTAGATCTGCGGGCCCGGCAGATCCGGTCCGATGATCACTATCGCGACGGCCGCCGTGACCAGCGCTCCGACCAGGCCGCCCGCCGCGAACATCCAGCGCCGCGCGAACGGCGGCGCGACGTCCGGCTGGCGAGGCAGGCCCTGGGTGGTGAGATTGCCGCCCCGGCCCGCGATGTCGGCGCGGTAGCCCGCCAGCTCCGGGTCGGTCGCGGTGTGGAAGACCCGGCGGCGCAGCGCGGCCGGCGGGGCGGGCGCCTGCGCGAGGTCGAGCAGGCGGTTGAGAGTGATCCGATCACGCCATTCAGCGGCCGGGTCGCCCGCACCGTCCGAGCCATCGGGGTCGGCACGGTGATCGCGCTGGGCGGTGTGGCCGCTGCTGCGCGCCTCATCCATCCCGCGGGCGGAGGCCGCCGCCGTTCCCGCCTTACCGGCGGCCTCGATGACCGTCTTGAGCGACTCCCGAGACCGCACGGGCTCTGGACGGTCTGCGGCTTCGGGCGTTTCGCGGTCCTCAACCGCCTCGACCGCCGCGGAGTCGACCGCTGCGGAGCCGAGCGCATCGGAATCGACCGATCCGGTGGCAGTGTGTTCGGTCTGACGGGTGGGTCCGGCCGGCCGGGCACCGGTCTGCTCAGTGTCGGCACATCGCCACGACAGCACCCGCAGTTCTGAGTTCAACGCCGCGTCGGCCTGGGCCCGTGCCCGGGCCAGCCGGGAGGCGGCCCGCCGGCCGGACACTCCGAGCGTCGCGGCGAGGTCGGACCCGGTGACCTCATGGCGCAGCGCCAGGAGCAGCGCCTCCTGCTCGGAGAAGTCCAGCCTGGCGAGCGTCAGTTCGAGCAGCTCCCGGCGCTCGTCAAGGGACAGACCGGAAACGTCGTACTCATCGCTCCCGAACTCGCCACGGGGCAGGCGATCTTCGGCGCCGTCATCCTCGTGCGCCTCTTCGCGAGCCGCGTGGGGTGCCTGGGCGGCGGCCCACTCCCAGTGCAGTCCCCCGCTTCGCCCGCGCTGCAGGCAGCGCCGGCGCGCGGCGCCGTACAGCCAGGCTCGCAGCCGCATCCGATCCCGCATCCGCGGCGCGCGGCGGCTGGCGTCGATGAGGCAGTCGTGGACGGTGTCGGCTGCCACCTTCGAATCACAGACCAGCGACACACAGTAGTCGTACAGTCGCTCTGCGTATGTGTCATAAAGTGCGATAAGGGTGTCTTCGTTGCCTTCGTTCAAACCCCTGACCAACCTGCGGTCAGCGTCGGGGTCGAAGGGCGACCACCTTGACATGCGCGCTCCCGACACCTAGCGGCGCAACTTGCTTACACCAAGCGGACCTGGCGGCACAACGAGATTTTCAGAACTGGCCTGCGTCACCGAGACACCATCGCACTGATCACCGTTGCCCGCCCGTACCCCGCGTGCGTTCTGCAGCGGGACATATCGCCCGATGCGGGCGACAAAGGAAGCGTAGGGGCCACGGGCCGGTTGATCAACGCCAGTAGAGGACCTTGGCGGATCCGTTCACCACGGATCCGGTGGCGGTCCCCGACTGGAGCACCTGGACCCGGAGCCGCCGGTTGACACCGAGCGTGTCCGCGGGCAGCGCGTAGAGCACGCTCGTGTCACCGCTGGTGGCGATGAAGTCCTGGATCGGCGAGCTGCCGAAGTCGGCCGTGTCGTCGGCGTGGACCTCCACCGCCCGCAACTGGCCCTCCGTACCCACCGGCAGGCCCCGTAGCGTGAGCGAGGCGGTCAGCGAGTACTTCGCCGCCCCGTTGAGAATGCTCGGGCCGCCCTGGTCACTGTGCTGGTGGGCGCTGTCGGAGAAATCCCGGCCCCAGGTGATGGTGACCCACTCGTTGGGTGGGAGCTCCTGCTCGGCGGTGATGCCGACGGATACGTACTCGGGCACGTCTTCGTCCTCCTCGTCTGGCCGGGGTGCGCCTTCCTTCACCCACGCGTACAGCGGCCCGCCGGGACAGTCGGTGGCGTAGCCGTCCCGGTGACCTTTGATCTCCGTGCCCGCGTCGCCCTCGCGGCGAAGCCATTCGATCGCGTCGCGGATGCCGCGCAGCATCGCGTTCGTCGGCTTGGTGAGACCTTTGTTGCCCACGAGGCCGCACACGGCGTAATGGCCGCTGTTGAGGCCGGCGCCGTTGGCGGCCGGCAGCGCGTGCGGTCCGCGACCCACGAAGACATGGGCATGCGGGCAGACCAGGGCCGAGTAGCCGACGTCGTTCCAGCCATTGCCGTCCATATGGGCGTTCTGGATCTGCCGGACCCGCGCGACACAGCGATCATGGTCGTCTTCGAGCCGCGGATCGACGTTGTCGCCGGTGTAGTGGACCTTGACGCCTTTGGTGGACGACAGGCGCTCGGGCGTGGCGCGAGGCGATCGGGCCCCCCATGCCTCGCGAGTCACCAATTGCATGATCAACCTCTGGGCGGGTGAGCAGGAACACGGGCGCCGAGTCGCGCAGCGTCTACGCCGATCGGCCACAGCCGGGGCAATAGTACATTTACCACGAACATCAAAAAATCAGATTCGTTGTACGTACCGCCCCAACGCGGAGCGCAATTCGCAGATCGTCCGCAATGCGGCGGAGTCATGGTGCGCACGAGGTCAGCCGGCTCGCTCTTCACCCACGGCAGGGCCGGACAGCGTGCCGGCGAAGTCGTGCTCGAGCTCTGCGTCCACCCTGAGCTTGGCCATGGCCCGCGACACGGTGCTCTTCACGGTTCCGACGCTGATGCCGAGGATGTCGGCGATCTCGGCCTCGGACATGTCCTCGTAGTAGCGGAGCATCACCGCGAGACGCTGGCGTTTCGGGAGCTTGTCGAGCGCCCGGCCGAGCGCGTCGTGCAGCTCGCTGCGCCCGGTGTGATCGTCGACGGGCAGCTCGGGAAGCTCATCGGTCGGATAGACCTCCAGCTTGCGCCGCCGCCACCAGGAGATCTGCGTGTTGACCATGGCCCGGCGCACATATCCGTCCACCGCGGCCCGGTCGTTGATCCGGTCCCAGGCGAGATAGGTCTTGGCCAGGGCCGACTGCAGCAGATCCTCGGCCTCGGCCCGATCACTGGTGAGGAGCATCGCGGCCCGGAGCAGCGCGGAACCACGAGCCGCCACATAGTCGCGGAACTCGTCGTGCTTGGCCTTGCTCACGTCACCACCGACCCCAGGGGATTGAGGGAGGTTCTGTCCGACGGCGCGGTGCGCACTGCTCCGTACGACCTCTGGGAGAAGCTGTGCACAACATGCCGATGACTCTGACGATCGCACGAAGATCGTAATTCTGGCTCAACAGAAAAGCCATATTCGGGTCAACCGGTGGAGGAACTCCTCCACCAAGTACATAGAACCTCTACCGCAACACTGGCGAATGTGGACAGATACATCGACATAGTTGAGCGCCTGAGTAACTCTTGACGCGTTGTCATCAGCGAAGTGTGTATGGGCCGACTCACCTCTGCCGGGAGGGCTCATGTCGCAACCCCGCCATCACTCCGGAGCGATGCCGGATCAGGTCGGTTACCTGCGCCGTCGTCGCCGGACCGCCGTGCTCGGCCGGCTTCCCGACGCGCCGGCCACCGATCGGCCGCCGCTGCGCTCCGTGACCGGCACGGTGATCGAGGCCGACTCGGAGTTGCTCTTGCTGCGCACGCGTGAGGGCGACGGGGACGGGGACCAGATACGCCTGTGGATCTCCAGCGCCACGACGGTCTGGTACGGCGGACGCGCCGGAATGGAGGCCGTACGCCCCGGGCGGAAGGTGCTCGTACGATGCACCGTCGACGGCCTCGGAGCCGACCGGATCTGGGTGGACTTCGTGCGGGCGACCGGCACGATCGTGGACATCGGGAAGGGTTTCGTGGAGGTGGACGCCGGCCCGCACCGCGGACGGCTGCACATCGTCATCCCGTCGCGATCGCTGAGCCGGGTGCTCGTCCGGCACCCGATCTTCGAGCCCGGCTTTCTCTTCGACGTGATCGGGATCAGCTCGACCGACGGCCCCCTGGCCCTGCTCCCTGGAACATCGCAGCCGGGCTACCGCGCCGACGAGGTCACTGCGCCGAGGACGACCGGCACGGTCTCGCGCGAACTACGGGGCACCGTCACCTGGTTCGACGCGGCGGGCCCCGGGGCCGCCTACCCGGCCCTCGACTCAGCAGGACAGGCGGGCGGCTGCCCCGACGCGCCGGTCGGCTGCGCCGGGCTGCCTTTGCTCTCCCTTGGCAGCGACCTGCTGGTCCGCAACGAGTGCGCCAAACGATCGGCCACCGTCGCCGTGACCGAATGCGGCTGTACGGCGGCGCTGTTCTGCGATCGCTGCGTCGAGTGCGGCACGTCCAGGCGAGGCCGCATCGTCGAGCTCACCGCTGCGAGCTTCGTGGATCTCGGCGGGGAGCTCGAGGACGGCTGCTTCAACGCCACGGTCACGGTGAGGTGAGCCGTGATCGAAGCCCTTCAGCACAGTCAGCTCCTGCTCGTGTCGGCCGCCCTCATCACCGCCTGCCTGACCAAACTGGCCAACCCGGACCTGCGAACCCCCGTGGCGTACGGCGACCCGGCGCCCTCACCCGCCTTCGTGGTGCGTGACAGCCGGCCGATGGCGATCGGGCTGGCGCTGTCGGAGGGGGCTCTGGGCGTGGCCCTGCTCGTGACCCCGCACCCTTCGGTCCGGGTGCTCACGGTGCTGGGATTCGCCTCCGCGACCTGGGTGGTCAGCGAGCTGCGAACCTACCGGCCGGAGGACGGGTGCGGCTGCTTCGGCGCCCTGAGCGCAGGCCGGATCGGGATCCGTTGTGTCGCCCGAACCGCGCTGTTCACCGCGGCGGCGATCGTCGCGCTCGGCGTGCCGCACACTGGGATCGACGTGCTCCGGACGAGCCTCGGCTGGGTCGGGATCATGCTCACCGCCGAGATCCTGTTGTTCATCGCGGTGTCGCCGGAAGCCGACGTACTGCTGGACCGCCTCCGCTCTCGGGTGCCGTGCGAGCTGCGCACCGCTCCTCTCAGCGAGACCTACGACATCCTGCGGGCGAGCACCGCATGGCGGGAGCATGAGGATCTGCTCGTCAGCCGCACCCCCGTGGACGTATGGCGAGAACTGTGCTGGCGCCTCTTCGCCTATCAAGGCCGGGTGGCCGGCCAGGACGTCGAGATCGTTTTCGCCGTCTCGATGGAGGAGCACCATCCGGCCGTACGCAGCGCGATCTTAGAAGGCGTGGGCTCGGAGATCTCGGCTCCGGCGGCCGAACAAACCTCGGCAGCGGGTCGACCGATCGCACCGTCATCGACCGCGGCCGACCAGCAGGACGACACGGCCGGAAAAGGGCTCCAAGGCCACGTCCCGCATGGGGGCGGGGACGGGGACACCGATCCAGGCGGGGACGGCGGCAGGGCCGATGCGGGCGGCGACACCGGCCCCGGCTCCGTGCCGGCCGTCCCCGCAGGAACCTGACGAACGCCGACATAGAGCGACCGTCTTCATGGGCGGTGGCCCGGACGGGACTCTCTGCCGCTGTCTTAGACCATCTAGCGCTGTCGCTAGAGGTGCCTAGAAAACGTCAGAAAGCGATGAGCGACAGAGCTCGATGCTGCTTTATGTCGCTCTCTAGCGACAGCACTAGAGAGCGTTAGACAGTCGTAGCGAACCGCTCTAGGCCGGTTGGGCACGCAGGAACTTGCCGAAGTGCGGAACGGTGAAGGCCACCAGACCACGTTCGGCGCTGTAGATGAGCCCCTTCTTGATCAGGCCGTCCCTGGCGGGCGACACGCTCGACGGCTTCCGGCCCAGCTCATCGGCCACGGACGCCGTCGGCACCGGGTCGTCGCCCAGCATCGCCATGGCCCGCATGTAGTCGCGCTCGGCCGGAGTCGCGCGCTCGTAGCGGCTGCCGAAGAAGCCGACGGCCAGCTCGGTCTCGGCCTCAGGGGCGGCCACCTTGATGTCCTCGGTGGTGATCGGTGTCTCGGGGGCGATGTCCCAGACCACCTTGGCGTAGGCCTGGACGAAGTACGGGTATCCGTCCGCCGCGTCGTAGAGCGCGTCGAGCGCGTCCTCGGTGAACGTCACGTTCTCGCGCTCCGCCGGAGCGAGCAGCGCCAGATCCGCGGACTCACGGTCGAGCCGGTCGATGCGGGCATAGCGAAAGAGACGCTCGGAATAGGACTTGCTCGCCGACAGAACCGCGGGGAGGTGCGGCAGCCCCGCACCGACGACGATCAACGGCCCCCCGGTCTGCGACAACTCGTGACAGGCCGCGCAGAGCGCGGAGACGTCATCGGGCGGGATGTCCTGCATCTCGTCGACGAACAGCCCGATGCCGACACCGAGATCGGTGGCGACCGAGGCGGCGTCGACGAACAGCTCGGTCAGGTCGATCTCCAGGTCGCCGGAGTCGGCACGACCCCGTGCGGCCGGCACATCGATGCCGGGCTGCCAGCGATGCACCCGCGCCTTGCCCTTGGCCCCGCTCTCCTCGCCGGCCTGCGCGAACGCCTTGAGCACGCCCAGGAACTGTTCGATGCGGTCGGGGCCGCGGTGCCGGGGGGCGAGCTCACGGATCGCCATGTGCAACGCGGCGGCGACCGGCCGGCGGATCGATTGGTCCGGCCGGGCCTCGATCTTGCCGGTGCCCCACAACCGCTGGATGGCCATGGATCGGAAGGCGTTGAGCAGGACGGTCTTGCCGACTCCGCGCAGGCCAGTGATGATCATGCTGCGCTCGGGCCGGTCACGGGCCACACGTTCGAGCACGACCTCGAACTGCCGTAGCTCCCGGTCGCGGCCGGCGAGCTCGGGAGGGCGCTGTCCGGCGCCGGGCGCGTAGGGATTCCGCACTGGGTCCACGGTCTCGGACTCTATGAGCCGATATAGCTGTGGCCGTAGATTTCCATAGAAAGTGCTACGGCGTGTCGCGCACCTTCGTCGCGCGGTACGGCGCACCGCCTCTGGCGCGGTGAGGGCAACCATCATGCCCGCCTCCCCATGCGGGGTAACCGCAGGTCGAATCTCTGTTCGAGGAATTCGAACACAGTAGCCCACGATCGGCGCTCGCGTCACCCGAGCGCGAGGTCGGACTCGAAAATATCTTCGGCCCCACCCGCCCGACGGCTTCGGTCAGGGAACTTGACCGAGAAGCACCGAATTCCCCGGGGAAACTAGTTGAATATTCAATGGATGCCGTATACTAACGATATGAGTGAACCACGTTGGCTCGATGCCGGCCAGCAGCGAAACTGGCGGGCCTTCCTCGAGGGCAGCGTGCGGCTGTGGGACCTGATCGATCGAGACCTCAAGGCCAAGCACGGTCTGACGGGGGCGGAGTACGAGATCCTCGTTCGGCTGTCGGAAGCGCCGGAAAAGCGTATGCGCATGGCCGAACTGGCCGAGTCGGCCAGCCAGTCCCGTAGCCGGCTGTCGCACACGTGCGGGCGGCTGGAGGCCAAGAAGCTCGTTCACCGCGAGACCTGCCCCGGCGACAAGCGCGGTGTCTTCGCGGTGCTCACCGACGAGGGCTTCGCCGTGCTCGACATCGCCGCACGCGATCATGTCAACACGGTGCGAGATTTCTTCATCGACGTCATGGAGCCGGGCGACCTCGAGGCGGTGGGCCGCGCCTTTCGCGCGGTGACCGACCGTATCGCCGAGGTGCAGTGACCCGCCGCCTGCGGCGGTGACCGCCCATAGGCGTCGAAGGCGGGCTCACGGATTCAGGCCTGTGAGGAAGCCGGCGGACACCAGGGTCATGAAGACCCAGCCCAGCATCAACCCGATCCCGAACGGCCGCCAGGCTCCTCTGACATGCCACACCAGCAGGCCGCCGAGGCCGAAGGCCAGCAGTAGCAAGGTCAGCAGTTGAGGCAGGAGGCTCGGCGCCTCCTTCATCTGGAACGGCGCGTACATCATCACGCAGTCGATGAGGATGAACGTCCCGAAGCCCGCGACCATGACGGCGAGATCCCTGCACCCGGGTTCATCGCCGGTCGGCCAGGTGCGCAAGGTCCGCCAGGTCGGCAGGGCTCGCCGGAGCGGCGCAGGCGTCTGCGGCCGTGACGGGGCCGGCCGCGGGGCGGGCGCCGGGTCGTCCGGCGCGGTCACGGGCTCCATGCCGAACAACTCGTCTTCCAGCGTGGGCGGCTCCCGCTCAGCGTCCCGTTCATCTGGGGAACCTGCCCGGTCGCCCGAACCGGGCGGTTCCAGGTTCGGTTCCTGCGAGGGCGGCTCTCTGCGGTCCGACATTCGTGTGGTCCCTGTGACCGGAGGTGTTGACGGCACGGTAGCCAAACGCTCCGATATCTCCAGGGCCGCACGGGAGGTGCACTTCACATGCCATCCTGCCGTTATGCAGGGAAAACAACTGGTGGTCACCGCGATGATCGTGGCCGAGGCGGCCGTCTTGCTGGCCGGATGTGGCCGCGGGGGCGGCCCAGAGCAGCCTGTGTCGCCCGGTACCGACGCCGGCTCGAGCTCCCCCTCGCCGGCTGAGCCATCGGATCAGCCGAGCCCGTCGGCCACCTCGCGCAAGCCCCGCCCTGCCACCCAGAGCTTCAGCGGCACGATCCACAAGATCCCGTCACGCGCGACGGTGAAGTATTCGTGGCGGGAGAACTGCCCGGTTCCGCTGTCGGGCCTGCGGCTGCTCCGGATGACCTACTGGGGCTTCGACCACAGGCCGCACACTGGCGAGATGATCGTGAACGCCCGGTCGGCCGCCGACGTGGTCAAGGTGTTCAAGCGGCTGTACCAGCAGCGCTACCCGATCCGGCGGATGCAGCTCGTCGACGCCTACAAGGGCAGCGACTTCGACTCGATCGAGGCCGACAACACCTCCGCGTTCAACTGCCGGGCCGCGACCGGTTCGAGCAGCTGGTCACAGCACGCCTACGGTCTGGCGATCGACCTCAACCCGTGTGAGAACCCGTACGTCACCGCGAGCGGCCAGACGGCGCACAAGAAATGCAGGAAATACACGAACCGTGCCCGCCGCGATCCCGGGGTGATCCACGCCGGTGACCGGACCGTACAGGCGTTCCGGTCGATCGGATGGGGCTGGGGCGGAGCCTGGTCGGGGACCAAGGACTACCAGCACTTCTCGTCCAGCGGCCGCTGATCGGTCACGCCGGTGGCCGTCTCGCCGGCGGCCGGTCTCGCCCGCCGCCGGCGCGACTCCCGTGCTTCCCCCTGATGGTCCCCCAGATGGGAGGCGCGCTCAGATGGCCGGATTCAGATGGCCAGATAGGCCACTACCGCGATCACGATCACGACTGCGGCGAGACCAACGAGGATCAGTGCGATGTTGGGCCCCCCGGCCGTGCTCTCGGCTTCGCCACCGCGGGCGAAGGCTCGGAACTGCTCGGTGTCCCCTGACGGTTCGTTCTGATATTCAGACATGCGCACGACCTTAACGAAGGATTCCTCGGTCACTGTCGCCTTTTAGGCAACATGTCTAGGATCCAGCCCGCCGTCCGCGAGCGAGTCAGCGGTCGTGCCGTCCAGGTGTGAGCGCGGCGACGACCCCGAGGCCGATGAAGGTGCAGCCGACCACGTAGCGCTCACCGCGCAGAAAACGCGTGCTCCGGCGCAGCCAGGGCCCCACCGCACCCGCCAGCAGCGCATAGCCGGCGTCCGTGCACAGGCCGAGCGCAACGAACACCAGACCGAAGACCGCGATCTGGACGGTGACCGCGCCCCTCGCCGGGTCGACGAACTGCGGCAGAAAGGCCAGGAAGAACAGCGCCAGCTTGGGGTTGAGGATGTTGACCAGAATGCCCTCGCTGAACAGCCGGGCGGCGCTCTTGGGCTCGCCCACCTCGACCATCTCGGCGTTCTGCCGGGTCAGCAAAGCCCGTACGCCAAGGTAGATCAGGTAGGCGGCGCCGACGTACTTGACGACCGTGAACGCGAAGGCCGACGACAACAGCAGCCAGGACAGGCCCGCCACCGCTGCAGCGACCTGTACGAGGGTGCCCACGTGGATGCCGAGCACCGCGGTGACGCCCGCCCGCGCGCCATGCCGTACGCCCTGCGAGACGACGTACAGGACGGCGGGCCCGGGAACGAGCAGGACGATCGTGGCGGTGGCCACGTACAGGGCGAGCGTCGATGGACTCGGCATGCGGCCACGTAATCACGAACCCCGCAGCATCAGCCAGCGAATATCCGGCCACCGCCCCGGTAGGCGGCGTCGAGGGAAGCGGTACGGCGGCTTTTCCCAATAACAGGTGAAACCGCCGGCCGAGAGGGGTCACATGAGCGCGTGGCAACAGTCACCGCGGGAGCCGAGTCACGCGAGTGGTTCGCGATGAGCGAATCGGGCGTGGGGTGAGGGGCGAGGTGCGGGCCCGGACCGACGCAGAGATCATCGAGGCGTCTCTGAGCGAGCCGGAGTGCTTCACGGCGCTGTACGACCGCTACCACGAGCTGATCCATCGCTATATCGCGCGCCGTCTCGGCCGGGATCTCGCCGATGATCTGATGGCGGAGACGTTCCTGATCGCGTTCGGCCGACGAGAACACTACGACCTGGCCAGGTTCGACGCCGCGCCGTGGCTGTACGGCATCGCGACCAATCTCGTCGGTCAGCATCGGCGTGCGGAGGTCCGGTTCTGGCGGCTCATCGAGCGGACCGGCGTCGACCCGGCGGTGGAGCCGCCGGCCGAGGTGGTGGTCGATCGCGTGACCGCGCAGGCGTCGCGACGGGAGCTGGCGGCCGCGCTCGCCGGACTGCCCCGCGGGCAACGGGACGTCCTGCTGCTGACGGCCGCCGGCGGTCTGTCCGCCGAGGAGATAGCGACGGCCCTCGGCATCGCCAAGGGGACCGTGCACTCCCGGCTGAATCGAGCTCGTAAGAAGACACGCCACGCGCTGGGTGGGACGGATCCCCGAGGAACAGGTGAGACCGATGAACGATCTTGAGCGCATGTGCAGCGAGGTCCCGCCGCCCGACGCGACGGCCGTGGCAGAGGGACGCCGCAGGCTGCTCGCCGCGGCCCGCGGCGACGTACCGCGAAGCTCCGAGGGCCCGCCGAGAACGCGGCGGCGCAGGTCGCGGCCGCTACGGATCGGCCTTCCGCGGATGGGCGTACGACTGGTGGCCGTCGGAACCGCGGCCGTCGCGATCGCCGCGGGCACGACGCTGGCGCAGCTCCCGCACGGCATCGACGACAAGGGCCGTCCTCGGCAGGTCATCCCCGGGCTCCCCGCGGGCCCGGTGGCCAACGCGGCGGAACTGATGGACCGGGCCGCGACCGCCGTCGAGTCGCGGCCGTTCACGCCGCCCCGGCCGGATCAGTGGATCTTCGTCGAGCACAGGCAGCGCTTCCCCGCCATCGGGACCCGGGTGAACGCCCCCGGGGTACGGCTCGTGACCCACATCGAGCGAACCTGGTGGCGCGCGGACGGCACGCAGGTCGCCAGAACCCGAAAGGGCCATTACGGCGACGGCAGGCTGCAGATCGAGGACGGTCCTGCAGGTTGGAAACATCATTACCCTTCGCTGGCCGCGCTGCCGACCGATCCGAAGGCGCTGCCCGGCGCCATGGCGGCGAAGGGGTATCTCGACGGGTTCGACGAGCAGACCGCGCGGGAACGCGCCGAGACGCTGTACCTGGAGTACAACGCGATCCTGCGCAACGGCGTGGCACCGCCGAAGCTCGAGGGCGCGATCTTCCGATCGATCGCGAGCCTTCCCGGAGTGACCCTCAGAAGGAACGCGGTGGACGTGGCCGGACGGCCGGCGATCGCGGTCGCCCGGATCATCGACGGCTTCCTCCATTACGAGATCCTGGTCGACCGCACCACCTACCGGTACATGGGCGAGCGGATCATCGCGATCACGGACCACACGTCCACCGGTACGGACGGCACCTGGCGCGTCAAGAAGGGCGCCATCCTGAACCTCCAAACACGGACCGATTCCGGCAGCATCGTCGACGCGCCGGGCCGGATCCCGTGACCTGAGCCGGTCGCTCTGGTGCGGGCTTGACCTCGACCTTGGTTGACGTAACAGGCTGAGCGCAGCAAGCCCGTCGAGGGAGAACCTGCGAGACCGCACCAGGGAGACCGCCCACATGTTCCTCGTCACCGGGGCGACCGGCAATGTCGGCCGGCACGTCGTGTCCCAACTGTCCAGTACGGGCGCCGCCGTGCGCGCGTTGACCCGCGATCCCGGCGCGGCCCGGCTGCCCGACGGCGTCGAGGTCGTACGAGGCGACCTGTCCGAACCGGGCGGGCTCGGCGCGGCCCTCGCGGGGGTCGAGTCGGTGTTCCTGGTCTGGCCCACCCTGTCGGCCGATCATGCGGCGCCCGCGACCCTGGAGACGATCGCGAAGCACGCGCGCCGCGTCGTCTACCTGTCCGCACGGGGCGTGCCGGACGCCTCCGAGGATCAGACGGCCGAGTCGATCCTCGGATCGCACGCCCGGATCGAGCGCCTGATCGAGCGGTCCGGGATGGAGTGGACCTTCCTGCGGCCCGGTGGATTCGCCACCAACACGCTGGCCTGGGCCCCGCAGATCCGCGCCGGCGGCGTGGTCCGCTGGATCCACGGTAAGGCGGGGCGGTCGCTCATCCACGAGCGGGACATCGCGGCCGTGGCGGCTCGCGTACTCACCGAGGACGGGCATGCCACGAAGAAGTACGAGCTCACCGGGCCCGAGACGCTCACCCAGATCGAACAGGTGCACGCCATCGGTACGGCGATCGGCCGGCCACTGCGCTTCGAGGAGTTCTCGCTGGATGCCGCACGGCAGCAGATGCTCGCCCAGGGGATGCCGCCCGACCTGGTGGATCCCATTCTGAACGGACATGCCGCGATGGTGTCCGACCCGGAGTCGGTCACCGACGCGGTGGAGGAACTTACCGGGACGCCCGCGCGCACCTACCTCCAGTGGGCGATCGACCACGCCGACGACTTCCGCTGACGACACCCCCCGCCCCGGCACCCGCCCGGGGGCTACTACGGTCCTCGGCTATGACCGAAGCCTCCTACCTGAACACCACCAGGACCGACTACGACGCCGTCGCCGTCCGCTATGCCGAGTTGTTCGCGAACGCACACCGCGAGGTGCCGCTGGACCGTGCGATCCTCACCGCGTTCGCCGAGCTCGTACGAGTGGCGGACGTCGGCCCGGTCGCCGATCTCGGCTGCGGTCCGGGGCAGGTGACGGCCTACTTCCGCGACCTCGGCGTGACCGCCTTCGGCATCGACCTGTCGCCGACGATGATCGCGCTGGCCCGTCAGGCGTACCCGGACCTTCGGTTCGAGGAGGGCACGATGACCGACCTCGACCTGGCGGACGGCACCGCCGGCGGCATCCTTTCCTGGTACTCGATCATCCACACCCCGCCGGAGCAACTGCCACTGGTCTTCGCCGAGTTCGACCGCGTGCTGGCCCCGGGCGGCCACATATTGCTCGGCTTCTTCCAGGCCGACGACGACGCACCGCAGCCGGCGCAGGCGTTCGACCACAAGGCGTCGGCCGCCTACCGGTGGTCGCTCAACGGTGTCGCCGAGCTTGCCCGCAAGGCCGGCTTCGTCGAGGTCGCCCGGATGGTGCGCGAGCCCGGTGACACCGAGAGATTCCGACAGGGCCGCCTCCTGGCCCGCAAACCCAGCCGAGCGTAGCCACCCGGTCACGACGGCGATCCAGGCCGGAGGCCTGTCAGCCCTCCGCTGCGAGGGCCGACAGCAGCCGGGAACGGAGGCCATCGGCATCGTCGTGGCCGGGGTGCCAGGTGCAGCCGATGTCCACGGCGACGACCCGACCGGTGGCGAAGACTCTGCGGGCCGCGTCGAGCACGGACGAGGTCGTCGGCCCGGCCGGTGCCGGATACCGCAGCCCCGCCAGTTCCGCTGAATCGATCACGTCCAGGTCCATGTGCAGCAGGAGAGGGCCTGGCGGCAGCACGTCGGCCGACACCTCGTCGACGCCGCATCGGCGGATCTCCGAGGTCGCCAGGTAGTCGGCCTCCGGTGGATCGAGGTCCCGACCGTCCACCAGGACCACCCGGTTCTCCGGCACTAGGCGCAATCCCAGACGCTCGGAGATCAGGTCAGGGCGGTAGCCGACCAGGATGCGAAGGGGCATGCCGCCCAGGTAGCCCGAGGCGGTGGTCTCGAGGGTCTGCACATCGCCATGCGCGTCGAACCAGACCACGGAGGCGTCCACCTCCGCCTGCTGAAGGCCCGCCACAGTGCCGAGCGAGGCTGTGCAGTCGCCAGACACCACGGTCGGCACCTGCCCCTTCCGCACGACTTGAGCGACGGCCTCGGCCACCGACTCGTACAGGCGCCCGAGACGCGTCCAGGTGTCCCCGTCGGGCAGCGCCACCGCAACCGTCGTGACGTCGCGACCTGGCGGGAGAGGGATGTTCAGGTCGGGGAGGTACTCGTCCAGGTGATACGGCACGGAGATGATCGCCACGCCTAGAACCGTACGCGATGCCGCCACCGACGTGCGGGTTACGAGTCGCCGTACCTGCTCGTCTTGACGTCTGCGACGAAGGCGGCCCACTCGCGCGCGGTGAACGCCAGCTTCGGACCGTCCGGGTTCTTGGAATCGCGGACGGCCACCACCCCGGGCAGCCCGGCCAGCTCGACGCAGTCGTCGCCACCCTGACCGCTGTGGCTGCTCTTGCGCCAGTGCGCGGCGGCGACCTCCACACAGTCCTGACCGCCCTGAGCGCTACGGCTGCTCTTGCGCCAGCGCATCGCGGAGAGATCCAACCTGGTCACGTAAGGTCCTCCAGCCTTTCCAGCAGCATCTGTTGGGACGCGCTACGGGGCAGCGCCTCACCCATGACCAAGTCGAACCGCGCGGCGCAGTCGGCCACGGTGCTCGGGTCCTCGATCAACTGGCTGAAACCCGGCCCCTCCTGATACAGGATCTCCGTGCCGTCACCGAGCCGCAAGAGGGTGAACTTGCCATCCAAACCGGCATAGGTCGTCGATGCGAACGGCAGAATCCGCACCTGAACGTTCGGCGAGACGACCAATCCTGCGAGCAGCTTCAATTGCTCGCGCATCACCTCTTGCCCGCCGAACGGTCGGTGCAGGACCGCCTCGTCCAGCACGAACCAGGCGTACGGCGGCCTCTCCACCCGAAAGATGCCTTGCTGCTCCATGCGTGTCGCCACCCGCTCGCCCACCGGGGCCGGGTCGGGCCAGGCGTTGATGACCGCCCGGGCATAATCCTCGGTCTGGAGCAGGCCCGGCACGAGTTGCGCCACGAACGAGCGGATGAGCACCGCCTGGGCTTCCAGTTCGATGTACGCGGGGAAGCCGGGGAGCAGCACCTGGCTGCGGCCGGCGCGCTTGATGGCTTTCCACAGCCTGTGGAAACTGCCGCCGGTTTCGAAATAGGTGTCCAGGTCATTGCCGAACTGCTCGGACGGCGGCTTCTCGGCCAGCTCGACCTGTCCGATCCATTGCGGCGTGTAGCCGAGTGCGGCGGCGAGCTGCGCCATCGACAGGTTGGCCTGGTTGCGGCGCGTTCTCAACTCGGCGCCGAAGTAGCCGACGAGTGAGTTCGGGTCGAGCTCACGCTGAGGACGAGGCATGGGGGGAGCCTCCCGGAGTTGTCCACGGCGGCCGCTTGACGTGCGGCCCGAGCCGGTTTCGTTGCGGGTGGTGACCGTTGGTAGCCGAGCGTAATGCCTTCGAGTCAGCCTGGTCATGGAAATGGACCCTGAGGAGGAATCCCCCCATGACAACAGGAACGATGACGGTGGCCCCCATGCCTCGGCCGACGGGCGCACCGGTCCGGCGACTGCTCCCCACGTGCACGTTCCTCGAGGACCTGACGCGGAGGTTCCCCGGGACGTCGTTCTGGTGGGGGCGGCATACCGGCAGCTGGTGGGCGTTCCATCCGTCGCTGCGGCGGCTGGTCGAGGCGACCTCGCCGAATGAACTGGCGGCCCTGCTGCACGCGGTACTGCGGAGGGCCCCGGCCACCGGCGTCGACCAGCACCGGACGGCGCACGCTCGATGACGGACGAGGAGCGCCTCACCAGGCTCCGGGCGGAGCATCCTGGGTGGAACATCTGGCGAGCCCGCACTGCCACGGGCGGGCCCGGCATGTGGATGGCCACGCGCGATCGCGTACTGACCACCGAGGAGATGTACGACGGATTGGCGCACACGCTCGCCGAGGACCGCTCCGACCTGCTCGGCGACGCACTGGCGGCGCAACGCCGGATCGAGATCGCGCGTGCGCAGGAGCTGATCTGAGCATGGGCGTTTCCTGGGTGGACCCCATCGGGCCACCGCTCACGCGGCACGCGGACGTAACCGCGGCGACCGGCGCTCGACAAGACACCGGTTCCGAGCCTGGCCGGCTCTGTTCAGCAGCCGAGGTCCATGATCGAACCGGCGCGGGCGACGCTGATCTGGCCGCCGAACGCCTCCCCGGCCACATGACGCGCGGCGGCCGGGTCGGTGCCCGGCCACAGATGCGTCAGGACGAGCCCGCCGACCGCGGCCTCAGTGGCCTGCCGCCCGGCCTGCCGGGCGGTGGTGAGGTAGGGGGCGTCCTCCTGTGGAACCTCGTCGACATAGGTGGCCTCGGCGAGCAGCAGATCCGCCTCGCGGGCGAGTACGACCACGTCTGGGCTCGGCCCGGTGTCGCCCGTGTAGGCGAGAGCGGCGCCCCCGGCGGTGAGCCGGATCCCCACGTTCGGCACGTGGTGCGGCAGCAGACGGGTGTCGACCCGGAACGGACCGATCTCATGCGAACCGCCGATGGTGAAGTCGGGCAGGACATAGGCGTCCGCCAGCATGGCGGGCTTGTCCAGAGCGAGGACCGAGTCCAGACCGCCGTCCGGCGCGTAGACGGGAAGGGCGGACGGCGAATCGCCGCCCAGCGCCCGAGCACGCAGCAGCGGGTTCAGGTCCGCGCAGTGGTCAGGGTGCCCATGGCTGATCCACACCGCGTCGACCTGCTCGGCCGTGACGTGTTCCAGCAGCCGTGGCAGCGTCGCGTATCCCGGATCCATGAGCAGCCGAAAACCGTCGTGCTCGACGAGGTAACCACTGCACGCCTGATCGGCCATAGGCCATGCCCCGCAGCCTCCGAGCACGGTAATCCTCACATCGGCGACCTTACGACTTGGTGCGCGATGGTGGAGCGTATGCGTCCAAGGTGGCCCGTGCCGGCGTGGTCAGTTCGCCGGGTGTGGCTGTGCGGCAGGTCGGTTCAGCGGGGATGGCCGGTGTGCGGGCCATGCGGTCAGGGCCAGCTCGGCAACCTGAGTGAGTTCGGTCTTGTCGGCTCCGTCTCGGGCGCGTTGTGACATTCCTTGGATGATGGTGGCGAAGTATCCGGCCAGGGCGCGGGGGTTGGTGTCGCGGGGCAGTTCTCCTGCTTGTTGTGCGGCGGTAAGGCGGTCCTGGAAGATTCTGAGGTTGGCGTTGCGCAGGTCGCGCAGGAACGTCTCGATGCCGGCGTCCTGTACGGCGACGTTGGTGGCGGCGGTGATGGTCAGGCACCCGGCGGGGTGGGAGGAGTCGGAGTAGATCTCCGCGGCCTCGCGCAGGATGCGGGCGAACGCGGCGTAGGCGGTGGGTTCCTCCCCCAGGGCCGCACCCACGAAGGCGCCAGCGGGTGAGTGCCCGTAGGCGGCCACCACCTCCTTGAACAGCGACTGTTTGTCGCCGAAGGCGGCGTACAGACTTGCCGGCCGGATGCCCATCGCCCCGGTGAGCTCACTGACCGAGGTGGCCTGGTAGCCGCGCTCCCAGAACAGCCGGGTGGCCGCGGCCAGCGCCGCGTCGCGGTCGAAGGTCCGGGGGCGTCCCCGTGTCGCGCCTGTCGTGCTCATGCCGCCATTGTAGAGCGATCGCTCAACAAGACGTGCTAGCTTATTTCTTGAGTCATCGATCAACAAATGGAAGGAACCGGCCATGAGCGCGCACGCACTGGACGGCAAGGTCGCATTGGTCACCGGCGGCAGCAGGGGAATCGGCCAGGCCATCGCCCAGCGGCTGGGCCGCGACGGCGCCGTCGTCGCGGTCGCCTACGCCCGCGACCAGACCGCGGCCACCGAGGTCGTCGAGCGGATCGGCAAGAACGGCGGCCGGGCCTTTGCGATCCGGGCGGCACTGGGCGGCCACGGCGACGCGGCCGCACTGTGGGCTGCCTTCGACGCCCAGATCGGCACCCACGCCCCCGGCGATGGCGTCGACATCATCGTCAATAACGCCGGGATCGGCCGTAGCGCCGACCTGGACTCGCTCACCGAGGAGGAGTTCGATGAGGTCTTCGCCGTGAACGTCCGGGCACCGTTCTTCATCATCAAGGAAGGGCTGAAGCGGCTGCGCGACGGCGGCCGGATCATCAACATCTCCAGCGGCGCGGCTCGCCTGGCCATGCCTGAGGCCATCGCCTACGGCTCCACAAAGGGTGCCCTGGACACCTTCACCCTCAACCTGGCCAAGCACCTGGGCCCGCGCGGCATCACCGCCAACTCGGTGGCTCCCGGAATCGTCGACACCGACGTCAACGCCGGATGGCTGCGCGGAAACCCCGGCGCCCAGGCCCACGCCGCCTCCCTGGCCGCCCTCGGTCGCGTCGGACAACCCGCCGACATCGCCGACATCGTCGCCTTCCTCGCCTCCGACGACGCCCGCTGGGTCACCGGCAGAGTGATCGACGCAACCGGCGGCGCCGGGCTGTAAGCCCGATCCTCCTCGCGGATCGTTCGTGGTTGTCGGCAGGTCGCACCACGGACATCATGACGCCATGACAGTCACCGATCGTGTCCCCGATAGTGCGCCGCTCGTCGCTCGGCCGCGAGTCGGCCGTCTCACCGCCATATTCGGCCCGCACATCGCCTTCTATGGTCTCTGGGCGGTGGGGGCGGTCGTGCTGTCACTGCTCTGGCTCGACACCCTCGGCAGGGTGATCGCCATCGGGATCTTCGCTCAGCTCTCGTTCTACAACATGCTGCTGTACGTGCACCTGCTCCGCATGTCCGCCTTCTCCGGCCCCTACCTCGCCGCGGACGAGAACTGGGTATGGCTGCGGGTCGGCGGTTTCCGCAAGCCACGCGTGGTGGTGCTGCCGTGGGCCGCGATCGAGCACGTCGAACTGCGCAAGGTCTCCAAGGGAATGTTCTCGGTGCAGCACATCTGCCTGTACGCCCCCTCGATGGTCGCGCAGGCCAATGCGGATCGCGGCGTCGCCCGCGACACGAGAGCCGCCATGAAAGCGACCGGCACCCCTTTCTGCGTCAACATCCGCCAGGTTCACGGCGACCCCGCCACTCTGGAGGCGAGGCTGAGGGAATACGCCCGCACGGCCTCCCGGTACTGACCACGTCGCCGTCGGCATCGCCGAGAACGCCCATGTCTTCGTTGGCGGCTAGAGGTCGTTCCTCCTCAGAGCCGAAGTCGTCACCGGCGAGCTGGAAATGAACGATGACTGCGTGTTCGACGGCCATGCGTCTCCCTCGATCGGTGGCCGCCCATCAGCCAGGCCACCCGGCTGTGCCGGATACTCAAGTAAGGCGTGCCCGTAGAGCTCCACCGTCGGCGGCGTTGCGTGGCCGGACATGGATCCACGGCCTAGGGTTGGCGGATGCGCGGAAGAGTCCTCGGGGCGGTCGGCGCGGGAGCCGTCGCGATCGCCACAGTGACGATTCTTGTGTGGCCGGGCCCGGGAGCGCCCCAGGTCGAACCGCGGCTGCGCGCCGAACTCACCCCGGTGATCCGGCAGCACCTCGAGACACGAGATGACCACGGCGGCGCGCTCGCCGAGCGGCCGGAGTCGAAGAGCCGGTGGTTCTGCCAGGTCCATCTCATCGAGACGCGCCGCGGTGGCCCGGAGCTGCTGGCAGGTATCGCCGCGCACTGCTCTGAATACGCGCGACGGGGCTCCGCCCTCCTCCAGGGCACCGGCTTCTCGGTACCGGCGCTGATCACCCTCCGCTCTCGGGACGGCTCCTACGAGGTGACGGAGATGCGGGAGGGCGGAAAGCTCAACGGCGACCCGGACTACCGACGCACGTTCACCAAGGTGGGAAAGGCCGAGTTCCTGCGCATCGAACAGCACGGGTACCCGGAGACCGCCGAGCGGCCGCTCGACCGGGCGCGCCGGGCATACGGCCTACCGCCCAACGCTCCCGTCCAGGACGCGTTCTAGGGCGTACCTCAAGGTCGGCTGCCCTACTGCGCGACCCCCCTGCTCGCCTCGCCCGGTACGGTCGCGAGAATGTTCTCGCTGCGGGAGCCCATGAGACCCGCGCGAGCCACCCCGGTAGTCCCCACGCTGAGAGTAGGTTTCGTCAATGGCATGCCGTATCAGCGAGCTCGTGCTCAGTTGCCGCGACCCTGAGGTGCTGGCGCGGTTCTGGTGCGAGGTCTTGGACTTCGTCGTGCTCGATCGCGAGGACGACGGCTCGGTGGAGATCGGGCCGCGCGAAGGGTTCGGTGGTCCGCAGCCGACGATCATCCTCAGTCGCAGGGATGAGCCGGAGAAGGGGAAATCCCGGCTGCACATCGACGTCAACGCCACCGACCGCGATCAGGACGCCGAACTCGAACGCCTCCTGAAGCTCGGGGCACGCCCGGCCGACATCGGCCAGACCGGCGAGGAGCCCTGGCACGTCCTCACCGATCCCGAAGGCAACGAGTTCTGCCTGCTCAAGACTCGCCTCGACCCACTCTGACGGCCCTCGACATGGAGCGGCGATCCCTGGATCGAGGGCTGAAGCGCGGCAGTTTCCTGCCGATCCTGGCCGGGATCGCCTCGGCTGCCCATGATCGGTTTCAGCGGGTGGCGCCCGGCCGTGTCGCCGTCACTGCTTCTTCTGCCATGAGGCGGCTTCGAGAATACCTGCCACGTGTTCTGCGGCTCCAGGATCAAGCAAGGGCAGATGCGTGGCCAACGGCTCGACGATCTCAGGGGGAACGACGCCATACTCGACCAGATGCCCTAGCGAGTGAGCGATCTCTTCTTGAACGTCGGCTTCAACCTCCCGAAGAAGAGCGCCAACCAGCGCGTTGACGACACCGCTGACATCCCACCGGCTTCGGCACGCTCCTATGAGCCAGTCACCAAGGTAGGCGGCTGCCGGCTCACGGACTCGCCGGTCGTGGCTATCGAGATCGGCGATGTGGTTTTGCGCGCTTTGGTCCACGCCCTGATTCTGCCGCGTGCGCCGCGCACACCCGGCCGCACATGCCGATCAAGGTCTCTCGTCAGGTTCCCGGGGCTTGACCTGCGGAGATCGAGGTGAGCGGAGGGTGTGGGATTCGAACCCACGAGACCGGTCACCCGGCCTAGCGGTTTTCAAGACCGCCGCCATCGTCCACTAGGCGAACCCTCCTGGTGGTGCCCCACCCTACCGCCCAAGCGATCTGGGCCGCGACGCGATATCGCCAGGCCGCGCCGTGATCCCGCCGACGCGACGGGATCACGGGCGGGCCCGGCTCGGCTCAGCGTGAACGGCCGAAGCCGTCGCCGATCGTCGCGGCCAGCACGAGGTAGGCGTCCTGGGTCGCGGGGGTGAGCTGGTCGAGCTCGACCTCGGCGCCCTCCTCCAGATGCGCGTCGTACGGGATGCGCACGACGGCCCGGCAGCGGCTCTCGAAATGCTGCTGCAGCCGGTCCAGGTCCACCGTGCTCTTGCTGCGCGATCGCACCATCGAGAGCACGACCACGCCGCCTCGCACGAGATCGCCGTGTTCGTGCGCCTCCAGCCAGTCCAGGGTCGCGCTCGCCGACCGGGCGCCGTCCACCGACGGGGAACTGACCAGGACCAGCTGGTCGGCGAGCGCCAGCACACCGGCCATGGCCGAGTGCAGCAGGCCGGTGCCGCAGTCGGTAAGGCAGATCGAGTAGTAGTGCTCCAGCACCCGGGTGACCGAGCGGTAGTCCTCCTCGCTGAAGGCCTCCGACATCGCGGGGTCCCGGTCCGAAGCGAGCACCTCCAGCCTCGAGGAGGACTGAGAGGTGAACGCCCGTACGTCGGCGTAACGCTGGATCTGCTCCCGCTCGTTGAGCAGGTCGCGTACGGTCGCCGCCGTCTCGAGCCGCACCTTGTCCGACAGCGTGCCGCGGTCGGGGTTGGCGTCCACGGCGATGACGCGGTCACCGCGCAGCGAGGCCAGGCTCGCGCCGAGCCCCACAGTGGTCGTCGTCTTGCCGACGCCACCCTTGAGGCTCATGACCGCGACGCGGTGGTGGCCGCTGGCCACGGGCGTACGAGCGCGTGCCAGCAGCTCACGCCGGCGCAGTTCGCCGGGCGCCTCGCCCGGATGGATCGCACCTGCCGTGGCCTTGTAGACCGCCCGCCGCCAGCCGCTCGCCGGGGCGCTGCGCCGGTTGCGGAGCAGCGTGTCCGCGCTCAGGCTGTCGGAGGTCTGCGGCACGGCCGAGCCGGCCTGCTGTGGCACTCCTGGAATGGACGGGGAGACCGGCGGCTGCTGCTGGAGCGGGTACGCCCCGGCCGGGGGCGCCTGGCCCGGGCCCTGACCCTGTTGCGGCGGGTACGGAGCAGTCCCGTCGGTCTGCTGATGCGGCGCGTACGGGGCGGCGGCGCCCTGCGACTCACCCTGCTGGTACGGGGGGTACGGGGCCTGCGCCTCACCCTGCTGCTGGTACGGAGGGTAAGGGGCGGCCGGGCCTTGGGCCTCACCCTGCTGCTGGTAGGGCGCGTACGGGGCGGCCGAACCCTGGGCCTCGTACGGCGGGTACGGAGCGGCGGGCCCCTGCGGCTCACCCTGCTCGTACGACGAGTAAGGGGCCATGGGCTCAGGTCCCTCCGCCTGCTGCTGCGGGGGCGCTTCGTAGGACTGGGCGGCGCCCCACGGGTAGGCCTGCTGAGGCTGCTCCGGGAGGTTCTGCGTGTTCTGCTCCGGACCGTATTCCGGCAGCGGCTCGAGCGGTGGCGGCGGCTGGCTGCCCGCCGGCGGCGTACCCGGATAGAAGTTCGCAGGCGGGTACTGCGCCTGCTGCTGAGCACCGTAGTCCGGCGCCGGCGTGGCGTAACCCGGCGGAGGTGGCATCGGAACGTGCTGCTGCTGCCCACCCTGGACCGGTCCCGCGGAGCCGGGCGGCGGCAGCGGAGCGTACGGCGCGGGCTGCTGCCCGGAATACGGGGGCGGCGGGTCGTTCAGCCACGGATTGACCGGGAACTCGACGTCATTGCCGTTCTGCAGCTCATCGAGAGATTTAAGGTCGTCCGCCGGAAGTGTCGGCTCCTCGGCGTCTTCGGGCCCACCGGACGAGGTTTCGAGCTTCGATTCGTCGGTCACGGATTCCTTGGCCGCCGATTCGTTGGTCATCGCGTCCAGGGAAGCGAGCTGTTCCTCCAGGGAACGGCCATCATGCTCGTTCTTTGCCACCGGTTCCCCCTCGATGCCAGGCGTCGCACGCTAGTCAAGAAAGGCAACTGAAAGCCTAAGGCACTGCGCGACCGACCCCATACCGTCTGCTCTCTCCCAGCGTCTCAGGTGACCTACTAACGTGATCGGCATGCGCGCAATCGTTATCAACGAACCCGGCGGTCCCGACGCTCTGCAGTGGACCGAGGTCGACGATCCCATCCCAGGTCCCGATGAGGTTCTGCTCGACGTCGCCGCGACGGCCGTCAACCGGGCCGATGTCATGCAGCGCCAGGGCCACTATCCTCCGCCGCCCGGGGCCTCCCCCTACCCGGGACTGGAGGCCTCGGGGCGCATCGCCGCCCTGGGCGATGGTGTCACCGGCTGGAAGGTCGGCGATGAGGTCTGTGCCCTGCTGAGCGGCGGCGGATACGCCCAGCGCGTGGCGGTGCCGGCCGGCCAGTTGCTGCCCGTACCGCACGGTGTGAGCCTGGTCGACGCGGCGGCGCTGCCCGAGGTCGCGTGCACGGTTTGGTCCAACGTGTTCATGATCGGTCAATTGCGTGCAGGCGAGACGTTTCTCGTACACGGCGGAGGCAGCGGAATCGGGACGATGGCGATCCAGCTCGCCCACGCCCGCGGGGCACGCGTGCTGTGCACCGTGGGCAGCGAGGAGAAGGCGGCCAGATGTCGCGAACTCGGTGCCGACGTGGCGATCAACTATCGCGAGGAGGACTTCGTTGAGATCGCCAAGCCGGTCGACGTCATCCTCGACAACATGGGGGCGAAGTACCTGCCTCGCAACGTCAAGGCCCTCGCGGTCGGCGGCCGGCTGGTGGTGATCGGGCTGCAGGGCGGCGCGCGCGGTGAGCTGGACCTCGGCGCGCTGCTGCGCAAGCGGGCGGCCGTGCACGCAACCGGGCTGCGAGCCCGTCCGTTGGACGAGAAGGCCTCGATCGTGGCCTCGGTGCGTGAGAACGTCTGGCCGCTGATCGAGTCCGGTGACGTACGGCCGATCATCGATCGCCGGTTGCCGATGTCGGAGGCCGCCCAGGCTCACCGGGTCATGGAGGGCAGTGGTCACGTCGGCAAAATCCTGCTGGAAGACTGAGGACTTATGAACCACCCGTTGAACAACGACTCCGAACAGGACCCGCAGGTCGTCGTGGTCGGCCCGCACGGCATGGGCGTCGAGGGCGGCGACGAAGAGCGCAAGATCACCGACATGGTCGAGCAGCCCGCCAAGGTCATGCGTATCGGGAGCATGATCCGGCAGTTGCTCGACGAGGTCCGGGCGGCACCCCTCGACGAGGCCAGCCGCGTGCGGCTGAAGGACATTCACGCGTCATCGATAAAAGAGCTGGAAGACGGGCTCGCTCCGGAGCTGATCGGCGAACTCGAGCGACTGTCGCTGCCGTTCACCGAGGACGCGATACCGAGCGAGGCCGAGCTGCGGATCGCCCAGGCCCAGCTCGTGGGCTGGCTGGAAGGGCTCTTCCACGGCATCCAGACCACGCTCTTCGCACAACAGATGGCCGCCCGGGCGCAGCTCGAGCAGATGCGCCGCGCATTGCCCGCGGGAATGATCCCCCCAGGAGCCGAGCCCGAACAGGAGCAGCGCCGCAGTTCCGGTCCCTACCTGTAGAGGGCCCCGCTCGCCGGGGTGCTCGCCCGGTCCCCGATCAGGGGAACAGCCGCTCGAGCACCTCGGCGACGCCGTCGTCGTCGTTGGCCCCGGCCCGCCTGCTCACCGTTCGCAGCACCTCAGGGTGCGCGTTGGCGACCCCGTACGAGGTACCGGCCCAGGTCAGCATCGGCAGATCGTTCGGCATGTCGCCGAACGCCACCACGTCGGCGGCGTCGATCTCGTGCTCGGCGCAGAGCTCCGCGAGGGCGCTGGCCTTCGTGACACCCTGCGCGCTCATCTCCAGCAGCCCTCGCCCGGACGAGTGCGTCACGGTGACGAGGTCGCCCACCTCCTTGCCGGCCCGTTCGGCCAGCCGGTCGGGATCCCTGTCCGGGTGGAAGGCCAGCAGCTTGGTGCCGGCGACGCCGACCAACTCCTCACCGTCGACCCGGCGTCCGCCGATGGACTCGGCATCCCACCTGCCCAGGTCGTAGTTCATCTCGCAGACGAACTCGGACTCGTGCTCCACCGCGAACCTGAAGTCCGGGAACGCCCCGCGCAACCGATCGACGACGGTGGCGAGGATCTCCGGCTCGATCAGCCGGGCCCGGACGGTGCTCTCGGTGTGGAGATCGTGGACGACGGCGCCGTTGGCGCAGATGGCGATGCCCCGGTGACCGACGACGTCCGCGATGTCACGCATCCAGCGCGGCGGCCGTCCGGTGACGAGCACGAGCATCCGCCCGGCGCGTTCGACTCGGGCGAGGGCGGCGACGGTGCGGGCGGACACCGAGCCGTCCGTACGGACTATGGTCCCGTCGAGATCAGTGGCGATGAGGCGCGGCATGAGATCAGACATATTGCTCCATAGTCTGCCCCGAACCCGGACCCCATCGAGCCACGCCCCGGTTGGTCAGAGTCGAGGACCGGGACGTGCCAGAGGGCCTCGGCGATCAGCGGACGGGCTCGATGACCTCTCGGCCGAGGTACTTCTGCAGGGCCTTGGGGACCCGTACCGAACCGTCGGCCTGCTGGTGGTTCTCCAGGATGGCGACGATCCAGCGGGTGGTGGCCAGCGTGCCGTTCAGCGTCGCGACCGGCTGCGACTTGCCGCCCTCTTCGCGGAAGCGTACGGCCAGGCGGCGGGCCTGAAAGTCGGTGCAGTTCGACGTCGAGGTCAGCTCGCGGTAGGCCTTCTGCGTCGGGACCCACGCCTCACAGTCGTACTTGCGGGCCGCGCTGGAGCCGAGGTCGCCCGCGGCCACGTCGATCACGCGATAGGGCAGCTCGACCTTGGCGAGCATTTCCTTCTCCCACGCCAGCAGCCGCAGGTGCTCCTCGTGCGCGTCGGCCGGGTCGCAGTAGGAGAACATCTCGACCTTGTCGAACTGGTGCACCCGGATGATCCCGCGGGTGTCCTTGCCGTACGAGCCGGCCTCGCGGCGAAAGCACGAGGACCAGCCGACATAGCGCCTCGGCAGCCGGTCGATGATCTCGTTCATGTGGTAGGCGGCGAGCGGGACCTCCGACGTGCCGACCAGATACAGATCATCCTGCGGCAGTTGGTAGACCTCCGCGGAGTGCGCACCGAGGAAGCCGGTGCCCTCCATGGCCTCGGGCTTGACCAGCACCGGCGGGTACATCGCGGTGAACCCGCTGTCGATCGCCTGTTCCATGGCCAGGTTGAGCAGGGCGAGCTGCAGCTGGGCGCCGATGCCGGTGAGGTAGTAGAACCTCGCCCCCGACACCTTGGCGCCGCGCTCGGTGTCGATCGCGCCGAGCATCTCGCCCAGTTCGAGATGATCACGCGGCTCGAAGTCGAAGACCGTCGGCTCGCCGACGTGCTCGAGCACCACGAAGTCCTGTTCACCGCCGGGCGGGGCGCCCGTTTCGATGATGTTGGGGACGGTCCGGAGCGTGGCGGTGAGCTCCTCCTGGAGCCCGCCGGCCTCGGCCTCGGACTCCTTGACCTGCTGGGCCAGCTCCTTGGCCCGGGTCAGGAGCTGCTCGCGCTCGTCGCCCTTGGCCTTGGAGACCGACTTGCCGATGCTCTTCTGCTCGGATCGCAGCTGCTCGAAGCGGGTCAGGGCCGCTCGGCGGCGCTCGTCCACATCCAGCAACCGGTCGACGACGGCCTCGTCCTCGCCGCGGGCGCGCTGCGAAGCGCGCAGCCGCTCGGGATCCTCTCGAAGAGCTCGCAGGTCAATCACGTCAACGAGGCTACCGGTCCGCAGGCCGTGGCCGCGCGTTGATTAGGCCCGGCGAGCGAAGATCCACAGCAGTGGACCCCGCTCGCCGGGCACCGCGTCAGCGGACGTCGACGTAGTCGCTGCCGCTGGAGCCGGGCAGATAGCTCGTGGCGCCCTTGTACTTGGCCATCCAACTGCCGTCCCGGCTCGCCTTGAAACCCTTGCGGAACTTCCCGTACCGGTCGGTCTTGGCGACCGCCATATACGTCCAGGTACTCGACCCGCGCGGCTGGAAGTACAGGTACACCCACTGACCGCTCCACGAACCCCACGACGACACGTACCTCTTCAACGTCCCGCCCACTGTGATCGTCCGGCCGCGCTTCACCGGCTCTGGCGCGGCATTGAAGGACGAGATCGTCGTCCGGTACTTCACCGCCGCGTACGCGGTGACGCTGACGGAACCAAAGTCCCGGTCCCCGTAGTCGGGCAGATAGTTCAGCCGCCAGTAGCCGGAGGACCCGGCGGTCGCACGCAGCGACACCTGCCCCTCGGTGCCGGAACGGCCCTCTGCCGCCACCGACCAGTTCTTGCGATCCCTGGAGAAGTGCAGCTCAACCCTGCCGTTCGTCAGCGGAACCACCGCTCCGGTGGCGTCTTGCATGGTCAGGAGCCCGCTCCCGGTGATCTGCGCGCCCTTGCCGACCGGATTCGGAGATACCTTGAACCCACTGATGGACGTGCGGTGTTCGGAGTAGATCACCTCCCTGGTGCCCTGGCTGCTAGGCAGATAAGGGCCGAAGACCCAGTTGCCGTCCCCCGTCAGGTACTCCGGCCGGAAATACACGACCCACTGGGTCGCCTGCGGCACTTTGACCGACTGCGAGTAGCTCCCGTCCGATCCCGTCCGCGCCGTCGCGACGCGGGCCTGATATCCCAGGTCGGAGTCGTAGGTGTAGATGTCGACATCCTGATTCGCAGCGCCGGTCCACTGGCCCTCGGCGGTCTTGCGTTCGAGCCGACCGCTGACCTGGACGGTGTCGCCGATGACCTCCGGCCGCGAGGACAAGCTCATGGACACCCGGGTCTCTTGGCGGAGAACCTTGAGACGGCTCCGCGGGGACTCAGCGGGCCGGTACAGCCGGGCTCCGTGATAGGACACAGAGGCGTCACTGTCGACCATGTTCGTGCGGTGATCGGGCCTGACGTACAGGCGGACGGGGCTGGAGAACCTTCCGTCCGGGTCGGTCGTCGTGTAGTCGGCGCAGGCGCCATTGAGGGCCAGGCAGAGCTGCGCGCCCGGTATCCCGTGTTCGTTTCCGTCCCTGTCCTCGAAGACCAACCGCCCCGCGTACGTCACGGTGTCGCGGTCGATGTCCACGGTGGACGGGGAGAAGGTGAACTCGCTGAACCGCGTCTTGCCGAGCCTGTCAATGATGCCGGCCACCTTCCTGGTGACCGTGGCACCGGAGGCGTCCGTGGCGTCGACATCGACGTGGATGACACCCATCTCCAGCATCACGGGCTGGGAGGTGCGCCAGATGCCGCCGGTGGCGGTTCCGCTGACCAGTTCGAAATCCTCGACTGTCGTGAACGGGTCCGCGGTGTCGCCCAACCGCAGCCTTGCGGTGATCTTGGTGATGTCACTGTCCGAGGCCGCGTTGACCTCTATCTGGGTGGTCCACCCCGGCGTCGTGGCGGCCGCGGACCGTACCGTCAGCGACCCGGCCAAGGCGGGGCGGGGGATGCTCACCAGCAGGGCGGCGAGCGCGATCCCCAGAGCAAGCGCGATCAGTCTTCGCCAGGAGACCGCATCAATCGACTTTGTCGGCACGCAGGACAGACGCCCGAAAGATCATCAAGGTTTACCTGTCGGAGCACATGGTTAAAAGTCGGGCCCAATGGCCTCATGGTCCGGTTCGCCGGTTGCGTGGGTGCATGTTGACCAGGTTCGGCGAGCGAAGATCCACAGCAGTGGACCCCGCTCGCCGGGCACCGCGTCAGCGGACGTCGACGTAGTCGCTGCCGCTGGAGCCGGGCAGATAGCTCGTGGCGCCCTTGTACTTGGCCATCCAACTGCCGTCCCGGCTCGCCTTGAAACCCTTGCGGAACTTCCCGTACCGGTCGGTCTTGGCGACCGCCATATACGTCCAGGTACTCGACCCGCGCGGCTGGAAGTACAGGTACACCCACTGACCGCTCCACGAACCCCACGACGACACGTACCTCTTCAACGTCCCGCCCACCGTGATGGTCGCGCCCTTGCGCACCGGCTCCGGAGCCGCGTTGAACGAAGAGATCGTCGTCCGGTACTTCACATCCACGTAGTCGGCCGGACCGGTCGAGGGCACCAGGTTCCAGTGATCGACCACGGCCCTCCAGTAGCCGTCCCGGTCTGGGGACGTCCGAAAGGTGACGTTGCCGTTGGCGTCGGTGAGCGCCGACGTCCAAACACTCCACTTCTCGCCATCGGCAGAGAACTGCAGGTCCACGTTCGACTGGGGGGCGCCGGTCAGCGTGCCGTCGGCCATCCTGCGCATGATCCTGGCACGTGCGGTCAGCGTCGCCCCCTTTCCGACGGGTTCGGGACCCGCGTCGGAGCCCGTCACGGAACTCGCGTACCTGGCGCTACGTGCGCCGTCGTCGCGTGCGTAGGCGTACTCGTAGCCCCTGGTGTTGTAGAGAGACTCCTCAATCGGGACGAAGTTCGCGAACCACGAGCCGCGCCCGGGAAGCGGGATCCGCAGCGTGAAGGTCCCGTCGTCGGCCGTCGTCACCGTGCCCGCTTTCCGGGAGGTCTGCGCGTCCTCGTCATACAGTTCGAGGGTCACGAGCTTGCCGGGCAACGCGCCCCACACGCCGTCCACGCTCTGACGCTCCAGGCGGCCGGCCAGGGCCACCGGCTGTCCGATGACCCCTGCACTCGGCGACGCCTTGAACGTCAGGCGCGTCGGCAGCCTCCACAGCGTCACAGGGATCACGGCCGAGCTCACGGGCCGATAGGTGCGGTCTCCGGTGAAGACCACCTTGGTCTCGCCGGTCCCCCACAGCGCCGCGGTGCCGGCGAACCTTCCGTCGGCGTCAGTGCCGCTGCTCACCTCGTTCGCCCCGGAAGCACGGAAACCCACCGAGGCTCCGGCGACCGCGTGCTCGACGCCCGCGGCGTCCCGGTGGACCAGGCGGCCACGGAACGAGGTGGTCGCGTGCTCGATGTCGAAGGTTCCGGGGCTCACGTCGAACTCGCTGAACACCACGTCGAGGCCATTCTCGATCACCCCGCGGTCACGGTGCAGGACCGTACGGGTGTCGTTGGCGAGCTCCACATCGATCGTGAAGCGGCCCTGTGCCACGGTGACGGACGACAGGCTGCGCCAGATGCCGTCCTGCCGGGTGCCGCCGACCAGTTCGAAGCCCTCGACCGTCTGATCCACGGTGGTGACGCCGACCGGTCGCAACAGCGCCTTGATGGAGGTGATGTCGCTCCACGACGTCGCCGAGATCTCGATCTTGGTGGTCGCCCCAGGAGAGACCGCCTTGGCATACCGGGCCGAGAGCGGCAACGGCGCCTCGGCGACGGCGGCGGGCGTCGCGGCGACGCCCATGACCGCGCAGAGGCCGAGGACCGACACGACGGCCACGGCTCTCCGCAGGCGATCCGCGTTGATCAATTGTGTGAGCACGCCGGGGGGACGCGGCTCGGGCCGAATCGGTTTACCGGTGAGAACGGGCGGCCGGGCACAAAATGATCACGATGGCCGCCCTGGAAGGCGGTCCCGGGCCGACCGATGGTGGAACGGTCAGGGGTGGCCGGCTCTGATGGCGCGGAGCCAGGCCGATGCCTCGGTGAAGTCGTCGTCGTGGGTGCCGCGGCGGATCTCCGGCCGAGCGTGATCGGCGCCGGCGTACGAGCCGAGGAAGCGGACGTCGGCGCACACCCGGCGCAGGCCCATCAGGGCCTCACCGACCCGGGCGTCGGCGACGTGGCCCTCGAAGTCCATCCAGAACAGGTACGACCCGAGCCCGGCACCGGTCGGCCGGGACTGGATCAGCGTCAGGTTGATGCCGCGCATCGAGAACTCGGTGAGGATCTCGAGCAGCGCGCCCGGATGGTCCTCGCCGATGAAGGCGACCACGGTCGTACGGTCGGCGCCGGACGGCTCGGGCGCCACGCACGGGCGGCGCAGGACGACGAAACGGGTGACCGCGTCGGCCACGTCGTGGATCTCGTCGGCCAGCACGGACAGGCCGTACCTGGCGGCGGCGAAGCCCCCGGCCAGCGCGGCGTCGTACAGCCCGTCGGCCACGTGCTGGGCGGCCTCGGCGTTGGAGGTGGCGGCCCGCCACTCGGCGTCCGGCACGTTCGCCGCCAGCCAGCGCCTGCACTGGGGCTGGGCGTGCGGGTGGCTGGCCACGGTCTTGATCGACGAGAAGGTCGTGCCGGGCCGTACGAGCAGCGCGAACTCGACGGGAAGGTGGATCTCGCCGACGATCTGGAGCGGCTCGCCGGTGGCGAGTTCGTCCAGCGTCGCCGGCACCGAGCCCTCAACGGAGTTCTCCAGCGCCACGACGGCCGCGTCGGCGTCGCCGCGCCGGACCGCGTCGAGCGCCGCGGGCACCGTGGCGAACGGCAGGTGCTCGGCACCGGCCGCTTCCGGAAGCGTGTGCAGTGCCGCTTCCGTGAAGGTGCCGGCCGGGCCGAGGTAGGCGTAGCGCATGGTAGAAGAGGTTACGTGCCCGCGGTCACGCATGTGTCGTCGACGGGGTACCGGAGCCGAAGTCGGGCAGCGGATCGCTCATCCGCACCACCGGCCCCTTACCGAGCCGCGCGGCCCGCAGAGCCTGATCCTCCTCGGGCGACAGCGCCTCGATGCCGCGCCCGTCCCTGACGACCTTGGCATAGGTCCGGGTCTCGGTACGCCCGTTGATCGAGGTCACCACCACGCCGTCACCGGCCGCGTTGATCACTGCGAGCGAGAAGGACAGCCGGCCCGACATCTCCTTCAACGCGTCGTAGTGCACGATGGCCAGGTCTCGCAGGGCCTGGTTGTCGACGACGCCGCCGGCCACCTGCAGTTGGCGCCGCAGCACGTCCGCGCACTCCTCGACGACGAGGTTCACCCGGTTGTGCGCGGCCAGGGCGATGGAGAGCCCGGCCACCCCGGCGACCAGGCCGGCGAGCGCGACAGTGACAAGAATCACGGGGCGAGCGTATCCAGCCGGACCTTCCCAGGCGAGGACTCGCGATGGTCGTTTACCAAATCCAGCCTTCTCACCAGCCACGATCCGAGCAGCAGCACCAGAGACACGGCGATCAAACCGTACGAACTCTGGACCAACCGCCCCGCGAAGCGGAGGACGACGGAATGATCGGGACCGATCAGTTTCGTCCCCCACCACGGCAGCGGCAGGACGTACACCAGCCACATAACGCCTGCGGCGAGGCGTCGTCGCGGGTCGCGCCCGTCCCCGACGAGCACGCCGAGAACGAGAACGATCCACACCAGGTGGTGGATCCAGCCCACCGGGGACAGCAGAACCGACAGCAGGCCGACGATCGCGATGCCCGCCATCTCGGCGCTGCGGGCGTCCGGCCCGTCCAGCCGGGCGACCGTCAGCGAGGCCCGGCGCGCGTTGCGGAAGCCGAGATAGCCGACCGTGATGAGGCAGGCGCCCCACAGCAGCGTCGTCAGGCCACCGGGCCAGTACAGCCGGAGCAGCATGCCGTGGATCGACTGGTTCGTAGTGCCGTTGTTGGCCCCGACCCGGTCGTTGTCGAGCAACGCGCCGAACCAGTAGTCGACGGAGTCTCCGGGCAGGATGGCGAAGGCGCACAACGTGGCCACCACCGCCGTCGTCATGGCGTTGAAGGAGGCCTGCCGCCGCCCGCTGATCAGCAGATAGATGATGAAGACCCCGGGGACCAGCTTGATCGCGGTCGCGAGCCCGATCAGCACGCCGCGCGGCCAGCGCGGCGACTCCGTCGCGCAGTCCGCGACGCACATCACCAGAAGGAACAGCCCGACCTGGCCGAACCGGATCTGATCGCTGACCGACATGAGATGCGCGGTGGCCCCGAACAGCGCCCCCATGGCGAGGGGCGCCCAGCGGCCTGCCCGGCGGATCAGATCACGGAAGGCGTACCAGACCGCGATCGTCAGTGCCGCGTAGACCATGGCGACCCACACCCACTGCACGACCGGCCACGAGATCACCGCCAGCGGCGCGGCGAGCAGCGCGGCGAACGGCGGATACGTGAAGGGCAGCAACTGCGGGGGCTGGGTGAGCACGTCGTAGACCGGAGCGCCCCTCAGCACCGCCTGGCCACCGGAACGGTAGACGTCGAGATCGACGAGCCGTTGGTCCGGCGGATTGGTCAGCCAATGCATGAGGATCGGCGCGACCGCCGCCACGGCGACGAGAATCCCCGCCGCCACGATCGCGAGGTCGGCGGGGGCCGGCCGTCGCCCGCGTACGGTCGTCCGTTCACCCATGCGTCCATCCTGGCCCAAGACGCCCACTAACCTGAGATCGACCTTGACGATGGAGGTGCCAGGTGTCGCAACGGGGGGCAACGGCCGCCGCATGCTGTGCAGCGGCGCTGCTGGCCTTTCTCGTGCTCCTGGCGCCGCCGTCGGCCGCGGCACCGGGCCCGGCGGGCGGCACGGGCACGGCCGTGAGCCAGAGTACGCGCTCCCACGCCGCAGTAGGCCCGACCCTGCCGGGGACCGGGCGCGTCGCGATCATCGGGGTGCCCAGCCTGCTGTGGAGCGACATCAGCGAGACCGGCACCCCCGCGCTCTGGCGGCTGACCGGCACCGGATCGGCCGCCGCGCTCAGCGTCCGCGCGACCACCAGCATCACCTGCCCGGTCGACGGCTGGCTCACCGTCTCGGCCGGGCAGCGCGCCCGCCTGGCCCACGGCAACTGTGCCCTCCCTCCGGCCCCGGCCGTACAGGGCGAGAACGCCCAGGCGGCCGGCTGGCCGGGGATCCACAAGGACAACGCCGGCACGTCGTACAAGGCCCAGGTCGGTCTCCTCGGCAACGCCGTACGCCAGGCCGGAGCCGTGAAGACGGGCACCGGCCAGGCGCCTCCGGCCCAGGGGCAGCAGGCTCCGGGTGCGGCGGCCCAGCGATGCACGATGGCGGTCGGACCGGGTGCCGTCTACGGGGCGGCCGACGGCACCGGCGCGGTGGACGTCTATGCCCCCTCGGTCGACCGGGTGCCCCCTGGTGGTTGGACCCGGTGCGCGCTGACCGTGGTCGAGGTCGACGACGTCTTCCGGGCGTACATCAACGCCGGCGTTGACCTGCGGGGCGCGCAGGTGCCGCTCAGCGCGAAGAGCCGCCGGGCCGCGGCGGCCGCCGCCGACCGGCGGGTCGACCAGGTGCTCGCCGCGCTTCCGCCGGACACCACCGTGCTGGTCGCGGGGCTGTCCGACACCGTGCTGGCGCACCTGCACGTCGCCCTGGCGGCCGGGCCGGCCGGGGACGGGTCGAGCTTCGGATCGGTCGCCGGCTCGCACTCGGGCGACGCCGCCGGCGGCCCGGGTTACCTGACCGGCAATTCGACCCGCCGGACCGGGCTGGTGGCGCTCACCGACGTCACCGCCACGGCGTTGCAGGCGCTCGGGCTGCCCCAGCCACCGCAGGCCATCGGCTCCCCATGGCGTGCGAAGGCCTCCGCCGACGCGGCCGCCACCAAAGTGCACAACCTGAACGACGAGGACGTCGCGGCGCAGGTGGTCAGCCGGATGCAGGCCGCCTTCTTCATCGTGCTGTTCGGCGGGCAGTTGCTGGTCTATGTGATCGCCTCGATGGCGCTACGCCGCCGCCGGGGCGGCGCGGACACGCGGCGGCGCATCCTGGGCGCCATCCGCGTCGTGTCGCTGATCGGCGCGGCCGCCCCGGTGGCCACGTTCCTGGCCAATCTCGTGCCGTGGTGGCGCAATCCCCATCCGCTGGCGGGGCTGCTCCTCAGCGCGACCGCAGCGCTGGCCGTGGTGATCGGGCTGGCCCTGGGCGGCCCATGGCGGCGATCGGTCATCACCCCCGGCCTGATCATCGCCGGAGTGACCGCCCTTGTGCTCGGCCTCGACGTGGTGACGGGCTCGCACCTGGAGCTCAACGCGTTCATGGGCTACAACGCGATCGTCGCCGGCCGTTACTACGGCTTCGGCAACCCGGCCTTCGCCCTCTTCGCCACGGCGGCGATCCTGTCGGCGGCATGGCTCGCGGAATGGCCGCTGCGGGCCCACCGGAGAAGGATCGCGGTGGCGGTGGTGCTGGTCGTGGGCTTCGGCGCGATGGCGATCGACGGCTGGCCGGCCTGGGGCAGCGACTTCGGCGGCGTGCTCGCGATCGTGCCCGCCATCGCCGTGCTCACCCTGATGGTCGCGGGCAAGCGGGTCTCGGCGCTCAGACTGGGCCTGTTCTGCCTGGCCGGAGCCATCGTGGTGCTGTTGATCTCCTACGTCGACGCGCGCCGCCCGGTCGGTGACCAGTCACACCTCGGCCGGTTCTGGGAACAGCTCATGGCCGGCGAGGCGTGGGACGTGATCGTGCGCAAGGCCGGGGCGATGCTGCACAGCCTCGGTTACTGGCCGTTCACCGTGATCGCCATCACCGCGCTCAGCTTCCTGTACTTCGTGCTGGCCCGACCGCTCGACTGGCGCGCCGCGCTGCTCGGCCGCGCCTACTCCTACTCGGCCACCCTGCGGCCCGCGCTGCTCTCGGCGCTCACGGTGGCGATCATCGGCATGCTGATGAACGACTCGGGGGTGGTGGTGCCGGCGCTGGTGTTCAGCCTCGCGATCCCGCTCGTACTGGCGGCTTCGGTCCGGGCGCTGGAACTGGACGGGGAGCCTGGCGAGCCCACACCACCAGAAGGACCAGCACCACGGTCAGAACCCACGGGACGATCACCGGCCGCACCACGGTGAACAGCCAGGACAGGCCGTCCGGAAGATCGATCAGCTTGGGAGCGCGAGCCGGCAGATAGGCCAGGCTGATCGCCACCGTCCGCGCCACCAGCAGCCGGTCGAACCGCGACCACGGCAGCAACGCCAGCACCGCCCAGCCCAGCCCGTCGTACCAGGGCAGCGCGTACGGCGCCGCGAACAGCCAGGCGAGCACCAGCGCGGCCGCGATCCGCCGGCTCTCGTGCCCCGGCTCGACGGGCAGCGCGCGTGCGAGCAGCGCGGTCAGCCCGACCAGCAGCAACAGCGCCCCGGCCTGAACGACCGGGCGGTTGGTCCCCTTGCCGAGCGCCACGTCGACCAGGTGCCACGGCGTGGCCAGCGACACCGAGCTCGAGGCCCTCCTGACCTGGGCGAACGCCTGCCATCCGACCAGGCTGTAGGCCACCGCCGTGACCGTCGCCGCCGCGCCGAACAGCGCCGCCGCCGGGAGCAGCGGCCGGACGGAACGCAGTGATCGCGCTTGCCGCCAGGGCCGCCCGCGCAGGAGCAGCCAGGCGGGCCCGCCGCCGACGAGGGCGGCCGGCAGTTTGAGCGCGACCCCGGCCCCGATGAGCGCCCCGGTGGCGAGGATCTTCGAGGCCGTGGGGGCCGTTCTGACCTGGTCGACTCGGCCGACCGGCCCGAGATCCCCGGATCCCCCCCGGCGGCCCGCGAACACCGCGAGGGCCCCAATGGCGACGGCGATGCTCAAGGTGTCGTTGTGGGCCCCGGACACCAGGTGAAAGAGCATCAACGGGTTGAGCGTCCAGAACAGGACCGACCGGACCGGATCGGCGTACCGGTAGAGGATCAGGCCGACGAGGGCGAAGGCCAGCGCGCCCGACAGCGACAGGGCGAAGACCGTCAGCCGGACCGACTCACCACCGATCCAGGAGGCGATGGCCTGCTGACCGGTCGCGATCGGCCCGTACAGCGACGGCGTGGAGCGCCACTCCTGCACGGTGCGCGCCACCGGGTCGGCGGGCAGGTCCACGGCCGTGGTGGTGTACGGATCATGACCGGTCACCGCCATCCGGCCGTAGGCGGCGTAGTTCAGATGATCGGCCGAGCCGACCGGTGGCATGAACGCGAACGCCGCCGTCGCGAGCAGCCCGGCCAGCAGGAGCGGTCTCGGCGCCGGGCGCCAGCCTCGGCCCACCGCGTGCAGGCAGAGCCCCAGGCCGAGCCCGGCGAGCAGCACGCCGCCGACCACGAGACCGATCACGAGGTACGGCGAGGGATCCGCGGTCAGGGAGAACGGCGGACCGGAGCCGGGCAGACCGGGCTGCATCGCCGACGGCCCGAGCAGGGCCGTGACGAGGAAGCATCCGGTGCTCAGGCCGATGCCGCAGAGCCCGGCGGTACCGATCCTGCCTGGGATCACTTGAAGCCGCGGAGCCGGTCGAGACGGCCGGCGATCACCGGCTCACGGACGGCCAGGGCGCGGGCCACGTCGCGGAACTGCCTGGCCCGGTGGACCTGCGCCTTCCAGTCGGTGCCGGTGGCCCGGTGCGCCAGCGGCACCTCGACCTCCTTCACCCGGAAGCCCTCGCGCACCAGGTCGATGGTCAGCGCGGTCTCGACCCCGAAGCCCGGGGCGAGCGGAAGCGCCGCGGCGAACGCCGACCGGGTCAGGCAGCGCTGCCCGTTGAGCGGCTGCGTCGCCTGCCAGCCGGTCGCCCGCCTGATGCCGTCGCGCGACAACCGGACCACGAAGCCATGGCCGCCGAGCTTGACGATCGAGGAGAACACCGCGATCGTCATGTCGGCCTCGCCGCGCCTGACCGGTTCGATCAGCGGCGCGGCGTCGCGGGCGGTCTCGGCCAGGTCGGCGTCGAGGAACAGCAGATGCCGCGGCATCTCCCGCCCGTCGTCGAGAAGACGCACGGCCTCGGCACCGGTCTCCATCGCGGCGCCCTTGCCCCGGTTCCGGCTGTGCCGTACGACCTTGGCGCCCGCGTCCTCGGCCAGCCGGCCCGTCCGGTCGGCCGATCCGTCATCCACGACGACGACAAGATCGACACCGGGCAGTTCCAGCGCGGCCTTCACCGTCGCGGCGATACGGTCCTGTTCGTCCTTGGCCGCGATGATGACGGCCACGTCAGCCTGCATACAGGCGATGGTAGTGCCGCCAAGCCGTGCTGACCGGTCAGCGACGCCGGAACGGCGGCATCAGGTCACATCGAGAGCCGGCACGGCGTCGTGCACCGAGAACACGGTGTCGAGACCCGTGACCTGCAGGATTCGCCGTACGGCGGGTCGCGGTGCGGCCAGCTCGAGCGTGCCGCCCTGCTCCTTGAGCCGCTTCATGGCGGACAGCAGCACGTTCATGCCGGTCGAGTCGCAGAACTCGATACCGCTCAGGTCCACCACGACACGGTCGACGCGGTCGCGCAGCAGCGAGGCCAGTACGGTCTGCAGCCGCGGAGCGGTGTAGAGGTCCAGTTCGCCGCTCGCGGTGACGACGGCGTGACCTCCCTGAGACGTACTTGAGACATTTAGCTCCACCTGCCGCACACTATCGGGCCGCGGGTCCATGGGCCAGAGAGTTCGCATACTCAGATCCCATTCACCGACGGTCTTTACCAGATACGTCACGATCTGGGCCATGTTCTGCGACGACGAAGTATGGAATTCGCCTCTCAGCCCGAGCCCGAGTGCGGGAGGCTAGGGGCCGTGCAACAGCGGCTTGGCAACTCGAGGCGTGTCATGCAAGGCCCCGGTCATCCATCGATGACCTCGGCCGCATCCTGCCCGGACACGGGTCGGCCGAACGCGAGTCGTCCAAATTCGGAGCAACAAATGGCCGAATGTCCGGAGATCACGCCATGACCGCCGACAGAACCGCAGACAGATTCGCCGATCCCCGACAGGCGAGACTGCGGGAACGCCTCGAGACGATCCGGATCCGCTCGGAGAAGTCGAACTCCTGGCGTTCTTCGACACAGTTCCTGTCCCGGTTGATCAATCGGGAGGGCTTCGTCCCGGTGAAGACCACGCTGTCGCGGGAGGACATCGCGTTCCTGGCCGGCGCCCGGAGCGACGTGATCGCTCTGGCCGAGCTGGGGATCCGCCTGCTCGAGATGCATCAGCCCCGGGACGCCGGAGGCATCTCCAGCGATCCCGACAACCCGATCCGCCGATGCCGGGCCTGCATGTGGCGGTGGCCCTGCCCGACCTACCGTGCCATCGACGAGGCCGTCGACCACTGAACCACCGGTGCGGCTCGAACTTCTGCAAGATCACGACCGAGGCGGTGTGACCTTGCAGAAGTTCGCGGATGCCGGCAGAGGGTCAGCGGCAGGGGGTCAGCGGCCGAGGACGCGGCCCAGTTCGGCGTTGCGGCCGCCCACGCTCCACGTGCCCGTCCCGAGCCAGAGCGAGCCGGTCACGGGCAGGACGCCGGTGGTGCCGCCCTTGATCCACGTGATCGCGCCATCGGTCCCGTTCTCGCGCGGCGCGCCGACCGTCAGGTCCCCCGCGCCGTCGTTGTTGTTGTCGAGCAGCGTGACCTGGAAACCGAATTGGTCATTGGTCTCCGAACCGCCGCCCACACCCTCGGTGTCCTGCGTCACCTGCTGTGAGCCGGCGCCGGTCAGACCCGTGGCCGAACCGAACAGCACATACGCACTGCCGGCGTCGACGACCGTACCGACCTCGTCGTAGGGGGTCCCCACCGCGAGATCGGCCTTGCCGTCCTTGTTCACGTCGCCCGCCGCGACGTTGAGACCGAAGTAGTCCTTGGTCACCGGATCGCCGGGGACGTCCGCGGTGCCCTGATGGACCGACGTCCTGTTGGTCGCGTCCACTCCGGTCGCGGAGCCCTTGTAAACGGTGATCCTGCCGCCGACGATCCCGTTCGGCTGGCCGACCGCGACGTCGCCATGGCCCTCACCGTCGAAGTCGCCCACCGCGACCGACGTCACCTCGGCGAGAACGCTGGTGGCCAGGTCGGGGTTGAGGCCGCCGTCGGCCGTCCCCGGGTACACAACGAACCCGCGCCGCTCGGACGGCTCGGCCCAGTCGGCGTCGTACCAGGCGTAGACCGCGTCGCCGATACCGTCACCGGTGACGTCCCCGTTCGCCACCCACGAGTTGGTCACGTCCTCGAGGGACTTGGTCGAAGCGCCCTCCTTCTTCCCGCGCGGCACGACCTGCGAGCCGGCCGCCTTCGGGCTCCGAGTGGTGCCGGCGGCGCGTGCGCTCTCGGCGCCGCCGAAGACGACGAACTTGAAGATGGACATGCCGGGAACGGTGACGAACAGCTTGGGCGCGCCGCTCGCCTCGATCATGCCGGCGGACAGGTACTCGCCCCAGCGGTTGTTCGGGAGGGCCTCGCCCGCGTCGAGCTCCTCGAAGGAGTCGGAGACGTCGCCCAGGCCGCTCGGCGTGCCCCACACGACGGTGACCAGACCGGCGTTCGCACCGGTGGGAGTGTCCTCGTCCGGCGTACCGATCGCCAGGTCGGCGTAGCCGTCCGCGTCGAAGTCGCCGGACGCGAGCCCATGGCCGAAGTGGTCACCGGCCTCGGCGGTCCCGGAAACGCCGGCGCTGTCCTGGCTGATGACCTTCTTCTTGGCCGTGTTGAGCCCGGCGCTGCTGCCGTAGATCACGCTGACGAAACCTGCGGTCGTCTTGGTGCCCACCGTGCCGTTCGGGCTGCCGATGGCCAGGTCCTGGTAGCCGTCGCCGTTGAAGTCGTACGGCTTGGCAAGAGGCGCCGCCGAAGCCGATGGAGCCAGACCCGCAAGACCGAGTCCCCCGAGCGCAGTCACCGCGGCAATGGCCGCAGTGCGTACGAGAACGCGAGATTTCAAAATGGAGCCCTCCCGTCGATGCGCGCCTTCGATGCCGCGCAGTACAACGAAGACGCGCAGACATTACATGAGGTTTACCGTGTTATGCCCAATTGTCAGCGAGTTTGTTGTATGGGCGGTGATGAGACGCGTGCCGGGGGTCGCCATCGTCGACGTCATGGTCTGGCCGGGGTCGGCCGAACACCGTCTCCGTGCAATTGCCGTCAATGCCGCCCTGCGCCCGCGAACTCCGGCATCCCGGCAAGTCCGGTCGCGCGGTCAGCCGCCGAGGGAGGCGCGCTCGCCGCCGAGGGGCAGCCGGACGACGAAGCGGCAACCGGGCAAGGCGTTCGTGACGCCGATCTCGCCCGCGTGGGCCTCGACGATGCCGCGCGCGATCGCCAGCCCCAGGCCCGCCCCGCCGCCCGGGGACCGCGCGGCCTCCCCCCGGAACGCCACATCGAAGACCCTCGCCAGGTCCTGTTCGGGGATTCCGCCACAGGCGTCGGTGACCGTCACGCAGACCATGCCGTCCCGCAGCTCGCCGAGCACCTCGATGGTCTCGTCCCACGGGGTGTGCCGGATCGCGTTGACGACAAGGTTGCGCAGGGCACGGCCCAGCTCGGAGGCGTCCACCTCCACGGGCACGCCCGCCTGCGACTTTCCGCGCAACCGCACCCCCTTGGCCACGGCGAGCGCCTCGGTGCCCGCTATGGCCTCGGCGACGAGATCTTCCAGGCCGATCCGCTGCCGCGACAGCCGCAGCGCTCCGGCATGAATGCGGGACAGCTCGAAGAGGTCGTCCACCATCTCGGTGAGCCGGTCCACCTCGACCCTGATCCGGCCGTGGTAGCGGCCCACGGTGGCGGCGTCGACCACCACCTCGTCTTCGAGCGCCTCCGCCATGGCGCGCAGGCCCGCCAGTGGCGTACGCAGATCGTGGCTGACCCAGGCGACGAGCTCACGCCTGCTGGACTCGAGGGCCTGCTCTCTGCGGTGTGAGGCGTCGAGCCGCTCGTAGGCGGCCGCCAGTTCACGCGCCAGCTCGGCGAGCTCCGCGGGCAGCCGGGTCCGGGGAACGCGGAAGGAGTCCGCCCGTACGGCCTGCACGAGCGCGCGGTTCGCCGCGATCAGCCGGCGGCCCAGCAGGAGCGAGACCCCCAGGCTGACGAGTCCGGCGGCCAGCACGACGGTCAGCGCGACGTTGCGATCGTGCTCGGAGAGCATCATGCGGACGGTGATGGCGACGATGCCCGCGACGGAGCTCACCACGGTCGCCGTGGCGACGACCGTGAGCTGGGCCGCCACCGAACGACCCCGCAGGGCGTACAGAGCGGCGAGGCCGACCAGGGCGACGAGCAGTGCGGCTCCGGCGGCGTAGGCCGCCACCTCGATGAGATCTCGTAGCGGAATCATGCGGGACCGCCCGCGTCGCCGGCGGCGTCACCACGGCCGTCCCTCGCCCCGTGACTCGGCGTACCGCGCGGCGCGTCGGCAGGCGTGCCGCCCGGCGCACCGCCGGAGGATGACGCCGCGTCGCCGTCGGCGGTCTCGTACCTGTAGCCGACGCCCCACACAGTGACGATCCGGCGGGGGACGGTCGGGTCGTCCTCGATCTTCTCCCGGAGCCGCCGCACGTGCACCGTCACAGTGGAGGAGTCCCCGAACGACCATCCCCAGACCTGGCCGAGCAGGTCCTCGCGGGTGAACGCGCGGCGCGGGTGCCGGAGCAGGTACGCGAGAAGGTCGAACTCTCGGGCGGTGAGACGAAGTTCCACACCGCGCAACGTGGCCTCGTGCGCGCCGACGTCGACCACGAGGTCTCCGTCGCGGATCAGGCCGACGCCGATCGACGTCAGCGTGCCGCGAGCCCGCCGCAACACCGACCTGACCCGCAGGGCGAGCTCACGGGGGCTGAACGGTTTGGTCACGTAGTCGTCCGCGCCGGTCTCCAGGCCGATCAGCCGGTCGGTCTCCTGTCCCAGCGCGGTCAGCATGACGACCGGGACGGGCGAGCTCTCGCGGAGCCGCCGGCAGACCTCCAGACCGCTCATGCCGGGGAGCATCAGATCGAGCACCACCAGGTCGGGCGGATTGCGCAGAGCCAGGCGAAGCGCCTCGGCTCCGTCGGCCACGCACTCGACCTGGTGCCCGTCGCGCAGCAGATACCGGGCGACCACCTCGGCCACGGTCGGGTCGTCGTCGACCACCAGGATGCGCCCGGCCTCCTCGGCGGTCACCGCGCCGACGCCCTGGACACCGTACGGGCGAAAGGACCGGCCACTGGGGGAACAACACGGGAGGTCACGCTGTCCACCATAAGGACCATTTCGGCCACCGGGCTTCGACGTCATCACTCCGTAAGGGTCGCCGAGGCCGTACCCGACATAGCGTCCGAGCAATGATCGATGTCGTTCTTCCCTGCCTCGATAAGGCGGAGGCGCTCCCCTGGGTCCTGACCCATATGCCGCTGGGCTACCGGCCGATCGTCGTGAACAACGGATCAGGCGACGGCTCCGCCGCCATCGCAGCCGAGCTCGACGCCGAGGTGGTGCACGAACCACACAGCGGCTTCGGAGCGGCCTGTCACGCCGGCCTGCGGGCGGCGACGAACGAGATCGTGTGCTTCATGGACGCGGACGCGTCACTCGACCCCGGCGAACTGCCGAAGGTCGTGGACCACCTCGACTCCGCCGACCTGGTGCTCGGCCGCCGCCGGCCCACCTCCTTGGGCGCGTGGCCTCTGCATGCCAGGCTCGGCAACGCCGTCCTCACCGCGCGGTTGCAGCGCCGTACGTCCACCAGGCTGCACGACATCGGTCCCATGCGAGCCTGCCGACGTGAGCGGCTGCTCGGCCTCGGGCTCACCGACCAGGGCTTCGGCTACCCGCTCGAGATGGTGCTCCGCGCCGCTCAGGCCGGCTGGGTGCTCGCCGAGATCGACGTCGCCTACCACCCGCGCCAGGGACGGTCGAAGGTCACCGGAAGCGTGCGCGGCACCGCACGGGCCGTGCGCGACATGCGCAAGGCGCTCGCCGGGGGACCGCCCTCGTGAATCGCCACGTGGGCCGCCTCGGTGCTCCCGCTCGCATACGGCACCGATTCGGCCGGGCTCGTGGCCGTTATCGGCCGCTGCCGAGATGCCGCGGCGGTTGCCGCCGCGTACCGTAGAGGCATGACTCGGACGGTCCTGACTGTGCTCGGCGTTCTACTGGCGATCTGGTTGGTCATCACGGTGATCGGCGCGCTCATCGCCACCCTGAAGTTCCTCCTCTACGTGAGCTTCGTCGTCCTCATCGTCATGGGTGTCGTGACAATGATCGGACGGTCCGCCAAAAGCGATAGGTAGCACCTTGTCGCCCCATCGTCGGTTCGCGCATGATGCCTGGAACGTTGCCGACGAGAGGGCCGAACGTGTCACTGCTGACCGATGTGCTGCGCGACCGCACGCGTGAGATCCCGGATCAGATCGCTTTCATCAGTGGGGACGAACGGGTCACCTATGCCGAGTTCGACCGTCGCGTGCATCGCGCCGCGAACGCACTCAGGGCCGCAGGCGTCGAACGTGGCGACCGCGTCGCGATCCTGGACAAGAACTCCATCGAATACGTCGAGCAGTTGTTCGCCGCCGCGCGTCTCGGCGCCGTGCAGGTGCCGGTCAACTACCGGCTGAGCGCCGACGAGGTCGCCTACGTCGTCAACGACGCCCAGGCGCCGGTGTTCCTCGTCGGACGCGAGTTCGTACCGCTGCTCGACGCGATCGCGGACCGGCTGGAACACACCGAGCACCTCGTCGTGGTGGGCACCGGCGAGCACGCCTACCAGGACTACGCCGCATGGGTCGGCGCCTATGACGCCACTCCGGTGAACGTCGAGCTCAGCTCCGACGACGTCTTCGCCCAGCTCTACTCCTCGGGCACCACGGGTCTGCCCAAGGGCGTGATGCTGACGCACGACAACTTCGTCGGCGCGCTTCGCCCGTCCAACCGCACCTGGTCACCGGAGCCGTCATCGGTCCTGATGGTCGCGATGCCCGCGTACCACATCGCCGGTTGCATTCTGAGCATCAGCGTCATCTACGACGGCATCACCGGCGTCATCGTGAGCGACCCCGACCCCGGCCTGATCCTCGACGCCATCTCCGAACACGGCGTCACCCACACGTTCCTCGTACCGGTGCTGCTGCTGTTCATGCCGCAGATGCCGCAGGCGCAGACCGCCGACCTCTCGAGCCTGCGCGTGATGCTGTACGGCGCCTCGCCGATCAGCGACGACGTCCTGCGCGGCGCCATGCGACTGATGCCGCACACCGACTTCATGCAGGTGTACGGCCTGACCGAGACGACCGGCGCCATCACCATGCTGCCGCCCGCCGACCACACCCTCGACGGGCCGAACACGCACCGGTTGCGCAGCGCCGGCCTCCCCACACCGGAGACCGAGCTCAGAATCGTCGATCCGGCCACGGGCGACGAACTGCCGACCGGCCAGGTCGGTGAGATCCTTTCGCGCACCGAGCAGAACATGCGGGGCTACTGGCGGCTGCCCGAGGCGAGTTCCCAGACCATGCTGCCGGACGGCTGGCTGCGTACGGGCGACATCGGCTACCTCGACGAGGACGGTTACCTCTACATCCACGACCGGGTGAAGGACATGATCATCTCGGGCGGGGAGAACATCTACCCGGCCGAGGTCGAGAACGTCCTGATGAGCCATCCGCAGGTGGCCGACTGCGCGATCATCGGGGTGCCCGATCCGAAGTGGGGAGAGACCCCCAAGGCGTTCGTCGTCGTGTCGGGCGAGGTCACCGACCAGGAGCTCATCGACCACTGCCGCGAGCGCCTCGCCCACTTCAAGTGCCCCACGTCGATCGAACGCAGCGAGGCCATCCCACGCAACCCGACCGGCAAGGTGCTCAAGCGTGACCTCCGCGCCCCGTACTGGGCCGATCAGGACCGCGCCGTCCACTGACCCCTGCCCCCCGCAGAACTGCAGGGACGCCGACTCTTCCTCCGTGCTCGTGCGGCGAGCGCCCCGCGAACGTCTGCATGATCACGGCCGGGGATCTTTCCCACAACCGTGATCATGCAGTTGTTCGCGCCAGCGGGACCGCGCCGCCGGGATCGCGTTACCGGGGATCGCGTTACGGGGATCGCGTTACGGGCATCGCGTTGCCGTCAGTCGAGCAACGCGGTGACCGTGCCGGCGCCGACCGTACGGCCGCCCTCGCGGATCGCGAAGCCGAGCCCCTCGGTCATGGCGATCGGCTTGCCCAGCTCGACCGTCATCTCGACGGAGTCACCGGGCAGTGCCATCCCGCCCTCACCGAGGTCCACGTCGCCGACCACGTCGGTCGTGCGGAAGTGGAACTGCGGCCGGTAGTGGGTGAGGAACGGCCTGCTCCGGCCGCCCTCGTCGGCGGTCAGGACCCGTACCGCCGCCCGGAACCGCAGGTGCGGCCGGATGGAGCCCGGCGCACCCACCACCTGGCCGCGGCGGACCTGGTCCCGCTTGATCCCGCGGAGCAGCAGGGCCGTGTTGTCGCCCGCCTCGGCGTGGTCCATCGTCTGCCCGAACGTCTCGAGCCCGGTCGCGACCGACGAGAGCGTGTCGCCGAGGCCGACGATCTCGACGTGGTCGCCGAGGCGGATCGCGCCCTGGGCGACCACTCCGGTCACGACGGTGCCGCGGCCGGTGATCGTCAGTACGTTCTCGATCGGCATCTGGAACGGCTCGTCGAGGATCCGCGGCGGGATCGGCACGTACGCGTCGATCGCGTCGAGGAGCTCTCCTATCCGGGCCGTCCAGTACGCGTCGCCCTCGAGAGCGCGCAGACCCGAGACGCGGACGATCGGGATCTCCTCGCCCGGGAACCCGTACTCGGTCAGCAGGTCACGTACCTCCAGCTCGACCAGGTCGAGCAACTCGACGTCCTCGACCGCGTCCGCCTTGTTGAGCGCCACCACGATGTGGCGAACGCCCACCTGGCGGGCGAGGACCACGTGCTCACGCGTCTGCGGCATCGCGCCGTCCTGAGCCGACACCACGAGTACGGCACCGTCGAGCTGGGCCGCGCCGGTGATCATGTTCTTGACGTAGTCGGCGTGGCCCGGCATGTCGACGTGGGCGTAGTGCCTGGTGGCGGTCTCGTAGTGGACGTGCGCGATGTTGATGGTGATGCCGCGGTCGCGCTCCTCGGGGGCTCGGTCGATCCCCTCGAACGGCACCGGACGGGCCAGCCCTCGGTCGGCGAGCACCTTGGTGATCGCCGCCGTGAGCGTGGTCTTGCCGTGGTCGACGTGACCCATCGTGCCGATGTTGAGGTGCGGCTTGCTGCGCTCATAAAGCTGCTTGGCCATGACAGTCGTCCTCACTTCTGCGTGGAACAGGAATGTGAGAACCGGGCAGGCGATGCCTGCCTCAGTGACCACCCTCCTCCGCGGGTTCTCGTGCGAAGTCGGAACGGAGGAGGGTCAGCTTCGCGCGCCGTCAGCGTGTGCCGAGACAGATGCGTCGGCGAGCGGCGACAGGGTGACGGGCGCCGGGAACACGGCCGAAGCGTGGGCGGCCGGCACCGCGCCGTGCAGGGCGAACCCTGCCGGGGTGCTGGTGACGGCCGCGAAGAACATGCGTCAGACGGTAAGGCCGCCCATCCCCGTCAGTCGACAGGTTTTCCGGCCCGTGCACGGGCCGGCGACCCCAGCCGTAGGCCGATCAAGGGAAGCGGTGGTCCAGGGCACCCCGACGCTTGATCAGGACGGGTTCCCGGCGGGGCTGCGCCGAGGACGCAGGAGGACGAGCCCGGCGGCGGCTCCGGCGAACTGCAGGGCGGCCATCCCGAACAGCAGGCCATCGGCGCCCGCCGCATCGGCCAGGGCGCCGGTCAGCGCGGCGCCCACGGCCGCTGCGCCGATCTTGAGGCTGCCGCCCGTTGTGTTCACCTGCCCGAGCCGGTCGGCGGGGGACTCGCGCTGCCGCAGCGTCAGGGTGGCCGCGAGCACCGGGCCGTCCCAGAATCCCGCTGCCGTGAACCAGACGATGGCCCAGTACACCGATGTGGCGGTCGCCGCGCCGGCGAGGCTGACTCCGAGCGCCGCGATCCCGATGAGCACGATCCATTCGGCCTGTCGCCGGGACGACCAGCGGGCCGCGGCGAGGGATCCGGCCAGCGCTCCCACGGCGAACGCCACCAGGAAGTGACCTCCGACGCCGGCGTCCGCGCCCAGATGCTCGGCGAGCAGCACCGCGACCACGGGTACTCCGCCGATGGCGGCGAAGGCCAGCACGGTCGCGACGGTGATCGCTCGTAGTGGCCGGTTGCCGAACAGCACGACGACGCCGCCGGTCAGCACGCCGGTCATCGGGGCCGGCCCGGTGCGAGCCCCCGGCACGGGCGGCGTGACCGGATCGGGCGCCCACCCGGCCGGCAGAGCGGGATCGGGCACGGCCGGCCCGGGGGCGGGAACCGAGGGTACGGCGGGCACCGACTCCGTGGCCGGCCCGGGGACCACGCCTGGGACCGATCCCGGGGCAGGGTCGGACGGCGCCGCGGTGTCCGGGGCAGGGATGGCGAGGAAGAGCATGACCAGTGCCCCGAGCACGCCGAAGGCCACGACGACCACCGCCGCCTGCTGCGGTCCCTGCCAGGTCGCGACGCCCGCCACCACTCCCGGGCCGGCTATTCCAGCGACGTTGAAACTCGCCGACTCCAGGCCGTACGCCCTGGTCAGGCGGTCAGGTGCGACGATGCGCGGCAGCAGGCCGGCCACCGCCACCACGACCGGCTCCACACATCCCACGGCGATCGCGGTCACCAGGGCGAGCGCGATCGGCACGTTCCCGGCCACGGTGAGCAGGAGGGCGACCGCGACGGTGTAGGCGATCGCCAGCACCGCCACCTGCCGGCGGGGCCGGCGGGTGCGATCGAGGGCGTTGCCGACCAGTGGGCCGGACACGACGTACGGGAACAGAGCGGCGGACAGCAGAAAACCCGCCGAGGAGGCGTGTCCCGTCCGGTCCTCGACCAAGAGGACCAGCGCGGTGCCCAGGCCATCGACGGAGGAGCGCAGCAGCGTGGCCGCGACCAGGTGAATCGGGTGAGCCGGTCTGGTGATCTCAACATGCTACATACGGCGTTACGCTGCACAATGTGACTTATAGCTACCGTGTGGACAGTGAGGTCGGACGGCTCCGGGCCGTCGTGCTGCATCGCCCCGGTGCGGAGCTGAAGCGCCTCACTCCACGCAACAACGACAAACTCCTGTTCGACGGGATCCCATGGGTGGGCCGCGCGCAGGAGGAACACGACGCCTTCGCCGAGGCTCTACGGGGTCGCGGCGTCGAGGTGTTGTACGTCACCGAGCTGCTCCAGGAGGCACTGGAGTACCAGTCCGCGCGGCAGGAGGCGATCGCCGGCGTACTGACCGACGCCCGGCTCGGCGACCGGCTGCGGGGTGTGGCGGCGTCCTATCTCGCGGATCTCGACACCGAGAGCCTCGCCCATGTGCTGATCGCCGGGCTCGCCCATGAGGAGCTCAAGTCCGGCCACGGCCTGGTGTACGAGCTGATGGGCCGGCATGACTTCATCATCGACCCGCTGCCGAACCTGCTGTTCACCCGGGACTCCAGCGCCTGGATCGGCGACCGGGTCGCGGTGACGAGCCTGGCCATGCCCGCCCGGGAACGGGAGACCGCGCTCACCCGGCTGATCTACGGCCACCATCCGAGGTTCGCCGGGGTCGACACGCTGTACGAACCCGGCCTCGAGCACGTGGAGGGCGGCGACATCCTGCTGCTCGCCCCCGGAGTGATCGCCGTGGGCACCGGCGAGCGGACCACGCCGGCGGGCGTGGAGCGGCTCGCGCGCCGGGTCTTCGACGCGGGGCTGGCCCGCACCGTGCTGGCGGTCCCGATCGCCCAGGAACGGGCGACGATGCACCTGGACACGATCTGCACCATGGTCGACGTGGACACGGTGGTGATGTACCCGGCGATCGCCCACTCGCTGACCGCCTATACCGTGACGATGGCGGACGGCGAGCTGCGGATCGCCGCGGCCCGGCCGTTCCTGTCGGCCGCCGCGGACGCGATGGGCGTCGACCGGCTCAAAGTGATCGACACGGGGCTCGACCCGGTCACCGCCGAACGCGAGCAGTGGGACGACGGCAACAACACCCTGGCCGTGGGGCCACGCCTGGCGGTCGCGTACGAGCGGAACATCGAGACCAACGCCCAGCTCGAGGCCGCGGGCGTCGAGGTGATCAGGATCAAGGGCAGTGAGCTCGGCAGCGGCCGGGGCGGCCCCCGCTGTATGTCCTGCCCGATCGAGCGGGCCGCCCTGCCGGAGTCGTGACCACGGCCGGCCCGGTGGCGTGCTTGGAGGCTCGGATGCTGCCGACGGGGGCGCGGCAGCACCCGAGCTGGGATGACCCTAGCGGGTGCGGTTCAGCAGGTTGACGGCGGGGATGCCGGTTATGCCGGGCTGTGCCGTGACCACGGGCTGCGGGGTTTCCGCCGCTCGGCCGTTGCTGGTCTCCGTGGAGGGCAGGACCGCCCACACCGTGGTGCCGCCGTCCTCGTAGCGCACGCCCCAGCATTCCGCGAGGCTCTCCACGATGCCGAGCCCCCGCCCGCCGAGCGACGAGAGCGTGGGGTGATTGCGCCGGGGCTCCGTCATGGCTCCGCCGTCGCTGACAGCGATCTCGATCGCGTCACCGGTACTGATCCACGTGAGCTTGATCTGCCCTGAGGGCAACGGGCGAGCGTGCCTCAGCGCGTTGCTGAGCAGTTCGCTCATGATGACGTTCACGTCGTCGATGACCGATGGGAGGACCCCCGAGGCGATGAGCTCAGAACTGAGGCATTGCCGGGCGATCGCGACGCTGGATGGCGCATGTGGCAGCAATACGACGCTCGACGCCCTCACCTCCCCGTGGCCTCCCGAGTCCGAACACTCACCGTCGCATCCCCGGTACGACCGAAATGCCCAGTACGGGATACCCGGAAACCCACAGCAAACCATCGGCTACCAACACAACGAGTGACTAACTCTACAGACACCCCTACAGACCCCCTCAAAACCTCTGAAGCATCGCGATGCGTCTCGAACCGGACGCCCGTCGTGGTGGTGCACCAAGGTCGGTTAAAGACCTATCCACTCAACGCGGGATTACTCCTCCTGCGAGAGTTTCGTCCGTCACGGTGTGTGCAAGAACGAATCGTCCGCGGGCTTCAGCACGAGGCGCATGCACGTTCCACCGCACGTGCGAGAGTGTGCGGAGATGTCGCCCTGCTGTGCGAGGGCCAGCCGTTTCACGATGTACAGGCCGAGCCCGATCCCGCCGAACCGCCGGCGATCTCCGGCCTCGCCCTGGACGAACCGCTCGAAGATCCGCTCGTGGTCGCCGGACGCGATGCCGACGCCCTCGTCCTCGACCGTCACCACGATGTCCGCGCCGTCCAGCCCCGCCCGCACGTGGACGGTGCCGCCGTCCGGCGAGTACTTGAAGGCGTTCTCCAGCAGCTGGCCGATGATGATGTCGGTGGCCATCGCGTCACCGCTGATCTCCGGCAGGTCCGGCGGCACGTCGAGTTCCACCGTGTGCCGGTCCGACAGCGAGCGGAACCCCGCGACGGCCTGCCCGAGCAGCCGGACCAGATCGAACCGCTCGATCGTGACCTTGAGCTCGCCGGCACCCGCACGCGACCCGAGCAGCAGGTTCTCGACCAGCCGCGCGAGCGAATGCGCGCGTTCGGCGATCGTCGCGACCGCCTGCCTGCGATCGTCGTCGGTGAGCTTGTCCCACCGGTTCACCAGCGTGCTGGCGAACCCCTGGACGACCGTGATCGGGGTACGGAGCTCGTGACTGGTCGTGGCCAGGAACAGATCCTTGGCCTCCTCGAGGGCCTTGGCGTCGGAAACGTCACGGAAGTCGACCACCAGCTCGTCGGTCTCCTCGATCTCCGCGCACAGCACATTGAGCCAGGTGCCGCCGGTCAGCCGATGCGTGACCATCTCACCGGGCAGGGGCTGCGGGAACGGCAGATGCTGCCCGATCGCCACGTCCGACGGCACACCGGTGATGGCATGGGCGGCCGGGTTCCACTGCCGTACGACGCCGTCCCGGTCGAGCACGGCGATACCGTCCGCGCTCGCGTCGATGACCGCCCGCTCGTGGGCGCGCTGCCGGACCACCTTGGAATAGGCGACGGCGTTGCCCACGGCGACCCCGGCGTGCCCGGCGAGGAGTTCGAGCACCTCCAGCTCGCTGTGGCCGACCTTCTGCCCCGAGAACAGCGCATACAGCGCGCCGTACGGCGCCTGCTGCAGGTAGGACAGGCTCAGCGCGATCGTGTGGAGGCCCGGCAGCTCAGACCAGATCAGCTCGTCGAGCCGGCGGTGACCGGTCGCGAGCATCACCGTCTTGCCGGTGCGGAGCAGCTCGCCGACCAGGCTCGGGTGCAGTTCCGCGACGGAGTCGTTGAGGTGCTCTGGGAGCCCGCGCATGCTGACCAGCCTGAGCTTGTCCCCGTCGATCCGGACGAACCCGCCGGCATCGGCGCCGGTGAGCTCGATCAGCGCGCCGGTGATCCGGTCGAGCACGGTGGCCAGGTCGAGCTCGGCGTTGAGGTCGGCGATCACGTCGTTGAGGCGGCGGACGAGGCGGGCCCGCTCTGTCGCGTGATGCTGGGCCGCCTCGTCCTCCTCGACCGGGTGGAAGACGCTCACCCAGCCGATCAGCTCATCGCCCGCGTCGCGCAGGACGCTGGTGTCGATCCGTACGTCGATCAGGTGCCCGTCCCGGTGGAACCTGCGGGTCGCGATCGAGATCTGCCCGCCCTCACGGATCCGCTCGAGCACGGCGTTGTGCTCGGCCTTGAGCTCGTCGGGCACGATCGGCGGGATCTTGCCGAGCACGTCGCCGGCGGCCCAGCCGAACATCCGCTCCGCCGCCGGATTCCAGACCGTCACGGCGAAATCGGGATCGACGGCGACGATGGCATCCGCCGCGCACTCGATGACCGCGCGGACGATCGGATCGTGGACGTCCCCTTGCACGTTTGTCATGGTGCCACCGGATGCCACCTGACGGCGCCTGAAGTGCCGTGGAAAAGTTCCGACGGTTCCCCGGCCCACTCCGCAGGATCGTCACTGATCAGCGTGATCGCACGAAGGTTTCCCGGTGGTCAGCGCCGCGTGAGCCGGCCGATGAGGTACGTCGCCAGGGCCGCTGCGGCGAACGCGAGCAGCGATGCGCTCATCCAGGAGGACGGGGAGAAGTGCAGCAGGTCCTGCACATCGCCCCAGAAACCGCTCCACCAGCCGACGCCGCCCGGGTTGATCAACTGATAGAGGGCGAAGCCGACCGCCCAGGCGGCGATCATGCCCCACCGCGAGGGCGCCGTACGTGAGACGTCCCAGGCACGGCCGCGGTGCAGCACGAAGAAGTCGACCGCCAGCACGCCCAGCATGGGGACGAACACCGAGCCGATGAGCGACAGGAAACTCGAGTAGTCGCCGATGTCGACCAGCAGTGCCAGCACCGTGATCAGTACACCAAGCGCGATCGACAGGACCCGGCGGTCGGCTCTCGGCGCGAGATTCTGGAGCGAGACGGCGGTGGAATAGACGTTGGCGAACGACTGGTCCGCCTCGCGGAGCACGAAGATCCCGAAGAACACGGCGCCCAGCGCCACGTGGAGGAACGGGTCGAAGACCTTGGAGGAGTCGCCGGCCACCAGCGCCAGCGCGATGAGCCCCAGGACATAGGCGACGATCTGGGTGACCGAGTACCCGATCGCCGCGGCGCCGAAAGCCCCGCGCGCCGTACGGGCATGGCGTGTGTAGTCGGCCGCCATCGGGACCCAGGAGATCGAGACGGCCAGTGCGGCGTCGGCGCCCAGCCAGAACTGTCCCCAGCCCCCCTCGGTGAGGTCGGGCAGCGGTTCGCGCAGCAACTGGACATAGAAGTAGACGAGAGAGATCGCGACCGCGATGGTGACGTAGCGGCGCAGCATCCGGACCGAGCCGAGCGGCCAGATGGTCAGCACCGTAGTGATCACGCCGGCGGCGACGACGTAGCTCCACCGCGGGATGTCGTCGTACAGCGCCCGCGCCGCATCGGCGATCACGACCAGCTCGAAGGTGCCCCACCCGATCAGCTGGGCCACGTTCAGCACGGTCGGGAGATACGACAGCCGGGCCCCGAACAGCCCGCGCAGCAGCACCATCGCGGGCTGACCGGTGCGGGCGCCGGGCACCGCGGCCACCCCGAGCATCAGCCCGCCGAGCACCGTACCGACGATCATCGCCGTGATGCCGGCGGTGATCGCGAGCTGCGGGACGCCGTTCGCGTCCGGGGCCAGCACGGTGTAGGCCCCGGAGAAGGCGAACAGGCTCACCCCGAGATTCGCCCAGAACGCCCCCTGGTCCCAGAAGCTCAGGACCTTCGGCGCGGGCTCGTCGAGGGTGTAGGGGACCTCGTTGGGTCGGCCGTCCTTGTTCGGACGCTCGTTGTTCAGATGCTTCTGGACGGCGGCGCTCAACGCACTCTCCCTACGCCGGCATTACCCGGACAGGTTCATGCGGTCGGCGACGCTGTCAGTCGCCCTCTCAGCCCGGTTCCGCCCGAGCTCCCGCGGTCTTCAGTTAGTTAGACGGGCAAATAGTACAGGTCCAGCACTCGGCCCGCCAGGCTCCACCGGTCTGGCGTTGTGGGCGGTCAGGCCGTTCGGCGGGTCGGAAGACGCGGGCTCGGGCGCTCAGACCACGTAGGGCTCCAGGCTCGTCTCACTGACCATCGGACGCCCCGCCTCGGCCCAGCGCTGCATGCCGCCGTCGACGTTCGCCGCCTGCCAGCCGGCGTTGTTGAGCGCGACCGTGACCTGCGCCGACCTGGCACCGGACCGGCAGATCACGTAGACGTCCTGATCGCGTGGGATCTCACCGGCCCGATCACTGAGCTCGCGCATCCGGATGTGCACCGCCCCCGGTGCGTGGCCCGCCAGCCATTCCTCCGGCTCCCGGACGTCCAGCAGATACGCACCTTCCGGGACGGCCGTGGCGTCGACCACCGGAATGTTCTCCCCGAGATTCATCACGATCCCATGGAACCCCGAGGAACCCGTCCACGTCGAATCTCGCATGCGGTATCGGATGCTCTTTTTCACAGTGCCTGGCCTCGCGGTGATCGTATCTCTGGCGAGTTGCGGCTCTGAGCAGGCCAAAGGCGCTCCGAGCCGGACCCCTTCCGGGGTGGTCGCCACCCCGAGTCCGGCACAGCCCATGACCGATCTCACTATCCAGGTGAAGTCGCCCACGTCATCGACCGAACCGCCCGCCGAGGCGCCCACCAAGAGTTGGACGCTCTCCTGTGATCCGCCGGACGGCACCCACCCCGACCCGACCGCCGCGTGCGCGGCGCTGGGCAAGGCCCCGGACCCGTTCGCGCCCGTCCCCAAGGACCGGCAGTGCACGATGATCTTCGGCGGGCCCGAGGAGGCGACCGTCGCCGGCACCTGGAAGGGCAAGCGGGTCGACGCGAAGTTCAACCGCAAGAACGGCTGCGAGGTGTCCCGTTGGAGCGGGCTCGCCCCCGTGTTCGGCAAACTCCCCCAGGCCGGCTGACCTCCCGTCGGCAGCGGTGATCCGGCGGTCATGATCTGGCGGTCGTCCCGTGCGCGGACGGCCACCAGATCACCGCCGCGAGAGCCACCGCTGCGGTCCACGCCCGGTTGGAGCGCGGACTCACTTGAGCAGCCGGGACAGCCTGCGGTCGGCGAGAGGCTTCCCGCCGGTCTGGCAGGTGGGGCAGTACTGCAGTGCCGAATCGGCGAACGACACCTCCCTGATCGTGTCGCCGCAGATCGGGCACTTCTCACCGGCTCGCCCGTGCACGCGCAGCCCGAGTTTCTTCTCCGCCTTCAGGTCGCCGGCCGCGAGTCCCTCGGAGCGGCCGACCGCCTCCCTCAGCGTCATCACGATCGAGCCGTGCAGGAGCTCGACCTCCTCTTCCGTGAGGGTCGCGGCGATCTTGAACGGGGACATCTTGGCGACGTGGAGGACTTCGTCGGAGTAGGCGTTGCCGATCCCCGCGATGATCCGCTGATCGCGGAGCAGCCTCTTGATCTGCGTACGGCGGTCGCCGACGATCTCCTGCAGCGTCGCCACCGTGAAGGTCTCTGACAGCGGGTCCGGGCCGAGGGCCGCGATGCCGGGGACGTCCGCGGGATCTCTGACGACATAGACGGCAAGGCCCTTCTTGGTGCCGGCCTCGGTGAGGTCGAATCCCGAGCCGTCGTCCAGATGGACGCGCAGCGCGAGCGGCCCCTTGCCGGGCCGCACCGGTTTGACCGGGATCTCTTCCTTCCACCGCAGCCAGCCCGCGCGGGCGAGATGGATGACGAGGTGCAGTCCGTCGACATCGAGGTCGAGGAACTTGCCATATCGACCGACCGCCGTGACTGGCAGACCGCCCAGGCCGGTCACAGGGGGGTCGTAGGTCTTGAGTGCGGAGATGGCGAGCACATCGATCCGTGCGATCACGCGACCGACCGCGCGTTCCCGAAGGAACGCCGCGAGCGCCTCGACCTCGGGTAGCTCAGGCATCCCTCAAGTATGGGCGACCATCCCGTGGGGGCAAGCCGACCTTCCACAGGCCTGTGGACGGCTGTGGAAAAGCCTGTGCGTAACCCCGGATCCAGGTGCGGCTTCAGGGTTTCCGAGCTCCGTACCATGGCAGAAGCGGGCAAACCGCCAAGGCGCGGCGGTTCCGGCCGTCACAACGCCTGTGGATAACTCTCCGTAACGTGCCGGCGGAAAGACCACTGAAGATCGGCGCCACGCCGGAACGGCCCCACCTGCGGAACGGCCGCGCCGTCGGCCCGGCGGGCGTGCCTCAGGCCGGCACGTCCCAGAACGCGATCTCGTGGCGCATGCCGTCGAGAAAGAGCGACTCGGCCCGAGCCGGATCCGGTGCCGCCTCGTCGATCATCTGCGCGCAGCGCCGGGCCAGCGCCGCGAATCCCGGGTCGGCGTACGTATCGACCCACCGCCGTAGGCGGGGCTCCTCCGGCGGATTCGTCGCCAAGATCGCGCCCAGCTCCGAGTAGCCCCACATGCAGGGGTACAGGGCCGCCAGTCCCTCGCCGTAGAGCGCGGCGGCGTCGAGCAGGAACGCGGTGTAGGCCGCGCACGCCGGGCTCTTGCGCGCGCCGCCGAGGTCGGCGTCGAACTCGGCGGCCAGCGAACGGTGCAGCGACAGTTCCTCGTGGAAGGTGGAGTGCGCCAGGTCGACGAGGTCGCCCAGGTGCTCGGACGGCGCCTGCCAGGCCAGCCGGGAGAACACCCTCACGTAGTCCAGCAGGAACAGGTAGTCCTGCTCGAGCCAGGATCTGAAGACCGCCTCGTCCAGATCGCCTCTCGCGATCCCGGCCACCGTCGGGTGCTTCAGTTGCTCCTCGACCAGCGGCCGGCCGATCTCATGCAACCGCGCCGACAGACTCATGGTCGGAAGTGTCCCATTGCCCGCCAGAGGCCGGCCACGTGGCGCGCGTCGGGACTTCCGGACGCTCAGGTAACTTCCGGCTTCGGTTCGGTGTCGAGCCGACGCGGCAGCGATGTGACGTGCATCACTTTCCGCCTGAGGGCGATCGGGTAATGGAGGGGCCATGACGGACACGAACCTGACCATCGCCGAGGCCTTCGTACTGCTGTCCCTGCGCGAGGAGAACGGCAAGCCGCTGATCGGCTCGACCGAGGCCGTCACCGCCGTCGCCGGGGCCCTGCTGACCGACCTGGTCATCGCGGGCCGCCTCGGCATCGACGACGACGACCGCATCACGTGCACGGACCCGTCACCGACCGGCGATCCCGAACTCGACGCGGCGCTGAGCCGCATCGCCGAGGAGAAGAAGCAACGCAAGGCCAAGTGGTGGGTCTCGAAGCTGCGCTCAGAGAGCCTGCGGAAACGGCTGACCGGCCGGCTGGCCGAACGCGGCATCCTTCGCGAAGAGCGCGGCCGCGTGCTCGGCGTCTTCCCCACCACCCGCTACCCCGAGCAGGACCCCGTGCCGGAGCAGCAGATACGGGCCGACCTGCGCTCCGCGATCGACGGCGCCCGGCCCAACGCTCACACGGCATGCCTGTTCGCCCTGATCCACGCCTGCAAGCTCGACCGGAAGATCTTCCCGGACGTCGCCAAGTCGCTCCTCAAGCAGCGCGCGCAGGAGATGGCCGAGGGCGAGTGGGCCGGCGCGGCCGTACGAAAGGTCATCAGTGAGGTTCACGCCGCGACCACGGCCGTCCTCGTGGCCACGACGACCGCCACGACAGCGGGGAGTTCCTGACCCCCACCCCGCCAAGGCAGGCGAAACCCCGCCCAGGCGGGCGTGACCCAGCCCGGACGGGCGCACGTCCCGCCCAAACGCCGCCGTGATCATGCAGTTGTTCCCGCCCGGGCGTTCCCGCCAGCACGGGCACACCGCGAACAACTGCATGATCACGGCTGAAGTGGCGACATCCACCGGTCGTGATCATGCAGTTGTTCGCAGGGACTCGTCGGACGGCCTGGGATGAGAAGAGAACAACTGCATGATCACGGCGGGGGAGGTGGACGGGGATGTGACCTAGGCGGGTGACGTCGCGGCGCCGCTTGCCCCGGGCCTCGGTATCGGTTCGCAAGACGTCGCGGCGCCGGTTGCACCGGCCTCTTGGTATCGGTTCGCAATCGCACCAATCCGGTCCGCACACGGCTCCGAATGCTCCGTGTGACAGGCGAACCGGTACGCCGCCCCGCCGCCGCATCCCTCGGCCTCCTCGCCGCCGCGGCGGCGATGGGGGTCGCGGAACTCGCTGCGGGCCTGCTCGGCCGCGCCGGAGCCGCACCGCTGTTCGCCGTCGGCGCGGCCGGGGTCGATCTGACCCCGCAGTGGCTCAAGGACTTCGCGATCCGCCGGTTCGGCGCCCACGACAAGCTCGTCCTGCTCTGCGATATCGGCGCGGGCATCGTGGTCATCGCTCTCGTCATCGGCCTGCTCGCCCGGCGCCGCCCGGTGTACGGAACGGTGGGGCTCGGGCTGCTCGGCGCGCTCGGCGGCGTGGCCGCGATCTCCCGTCCGGGTGCGAGGGGAACCGATGTGCTCCCGTCCGCCGCCGGGGCCGTGGTGGGAGCGCCGGCGCTCACCCGCCCTCGTGCGCGCGATGCGACAGGGCACCGCCGTCCGGTCGCGGGTCGAGACCGTAGCCGGCGTGGTCTGCGGGAACGTCAAGACCGCCAATGCCACCGTCTACACCATCGACAGCGTGCTGATGCCCAAATAGGGACACAGCACGGCAAATCCCCTATCGGGGCAGGTCAGACGCCGTCGCCCCGTACACTGCCCATAACAAGCAATCGGGCCCCGGTGCTTGCCGCACTGGGGCCCGTTACGTCACTGTGGGGGTCAGTATCACATCGCTGTCCCCGAGTGGGCGAGGAGGGATTTGAACCCTCACGTCCTTGCGGACACACGGACCTGAACCGTGCGCGTCTGCCGTTCCGCCACCCGCCCTGGGCGCGTGGAAAGGTTAGCACGGCTCGGGCACGAGGTCGGAACGTGCATGCTTCCTGCGAACCTCCGCACGGATACGATCGTCTAGCAGTGGGGAAGGGAGGTGCCCGTGGGTGTCCTACAGCGCTTCGAGCGACGGCTCGAGGGCATGGTCGAGGGTGCCTTTGCGCGAGCCTTCAAGTCGGAGCTACAGCCGGTTGAGGTCGCGAGCGCCGTACAGCGGGAAATGGACGAGCGGGCCGCGATCGTGGCCCAGGGCCGCACGCTCGTCCCGAACGACTTCGTGGTCGAGATCTCACCGACGGACGGGCAACGGCTGGCGGTCTACGCCGACAGCCTGAGCCAGGAGCTCGCCAACCTTGCGCGGGAGTACGCGAAAGAGCAGGGGTACTCCTTCGTCGGGCCGGTGCGGGTGCGGTTCGAGAACGCCGGTGATCTCGCGACCGGCATGTTCCGGATCCGGTCCGGCGTGATCCGCGGCTCGACGGTCGAGGGCGGCGAGATCCGGCAGCCGAGGAGCGACCTGCCACCCGGCGGTCCCGGCGTCTTCGGCGGTCGGCCACGACTCCTCGTGACCACGGCCGGCGAGGGTGGCGGTGCCGGCGTGCAGCGGTCGTACGACATCACCACTCCGGTGACGCTGCTCGGCCGGGGAACGGACTGCGATCTACGGCTGGTCGACCCGGGCGTATCACGGCATCACGCCGAGATCCGCGTAGAGGGTCCCGAAATAGTCCTTGTGGACCTAGGGTCAACAAACGGCTCATTCATGAACGGGCAGCCGATTCGACGCGTCACACTTGTCGACGGTTCTCGTATCACGATGGGCCGGACGACCCTGGTGTTCCGCCGCGATAGGGAGTAGCCCCGACTCCGATGACCGCACTGACCCTGACTCTCATCAAGCTGGCATTCCTCGCGGTGCTGTGGCTCTTCGTCATTGCCACGGTCGGCGTGATTCGGGCCGACCTGTTCGGCTCGAAGGCCGCCACGAGATCGGCATCCCGGCCGGCCAGGCAACCCAAAGCGCCCCGCCAACCGAAGCCGCCCTCCCGGCCCAGCAGACAGAACGTGCCCAGCAAGCTCGTTGTGACTCAGGGCGCCCTGCAGGGCACGACCTTCGACCTCGGAGAGGCCCCCATCACAATCGGCCGAGCCAATGACTCCACGCTCGTGGTCACCGACGACTACGCTTCGAGCCGACATGCCCGAATTTTCGCGCAGGACGGTCAGTGGATCGTGGAAGATCTCGGTTCGACCAATGGGACCTATCTCGGACGTACGAGAGTGACCCGGCCCGCGCCGGTCCCTCTCGGCGTACCAATCCGTATCGGCAAAACCGTCGTTGAGCTGCGCAAATGAACATAGGAATTCGTTACGCCGCCAGGTCGGACGTCGGCATGCTCCGTGAGGGCAACGAGGATTCGGCCTACGCGGGCACTCGCCTGCTCGCGGTCGCCGACGGCATGGGGGGCCATGTCGGGGGCGAGATCGCCAGCGCCGCGGCCATCGACGCCCTGCGCAAGCTCGACGCCGACGTACCCGCGGCCGAGCTTCTCGCAGCGCTGGAACACGCCGTCAAGCAGGCCAACGAGAACCTGCACCGCATCGTCGAGGGCGACCCGACCCTGCAGGGCATGGGCACGACGCTGACCGCGATGCTGTGGTCCGGCAGCCAGATCGCGCTCGTGCACATCGGCGACTCCCGCGCCTATCTGCTCCGCAACGGCGAGCTCTTCCAGATCACGCACGACCATACTCTCGTGCAGTCCCTGGTCGACGAGGGCCGGATCAGCATCGACGAGGCGGCCGTGCACCCGCAGCGCTCGCTGCTGCTGAGGGCCCTGGACGGGCGCGGGGAGGTCGATCCCGACCTGTCACTGCGCGAGGCACGCGTCGGCGACCGCTATCTGCTGTGCTCCGACGGCCTTTCCGGTGTGGTCAGCGCTGAGACCATCCACCAGGTGCTGACCGGTGTCGCCGACCCTGAGCAGGCCGTACGCCAGCTCATCGATCTGGCCAACCGGGGCGGCGGGCCGGACAACATCACCTGTGTCGTGGCCGACGTGGCCGACCTGAGCCAGCAGCTACCGGCCGTACGGCCGGTCGTCGCGGGCGCGGCGGCCAACTCGGGCGGCCCGCCCGGGCAGACGTCCGGCGGCCCCGCCCCGGCCATGGTCGAGGACACCCCGGCGCAGCGCGCCAGGCAGCTCGGCGACACCATGCCGCAGCCGCCGATCGCCGTCGACGAGATGCCCCCGCCGGCGCCCGCCCCTGCCATGGCGGGTGCGGGCGACCCGATGCGGAGGTCGCCGCACGCCCGCCCGCGGCGGAGCTGGACCTGGCTGGTCGTCGCCGTCGTCGTGTTCGCCCTGCTGATCGTGGGCGGCGGCTTCGCCGGCCTGCGATTGCTGCGGAGCGGCTACTACGTGACCGCCGACAAGGGCACGGTCGCCATCTACAAGGGCTCGCCTGACGGCGTCTTCGGGCTCGACATGTCACAGAAGGCCAAGGACCAGCCGTCTCCGCCGGTGCCGCTCAGCGATCTTCCCCCCGACCGGCGCAAGCAGGTGACCGACACGATCCAGGTCGACGGAGGCCTGACCGCCGCCAAGAACACCGTCAACGAACTCCGCGCCGCGCTGTGCCGCTACACGGTCGCGTCGGAGAAGGAGAACGTACTGATCTTCCAAGGCCGCGGGCAGGTGGACAAGGGCTGCTCGGGCGCATCGATCACCGGCACCCCGGCCCTTAAGATCAACGATCTGCCGAACTCCGACAAGGAGGCCGTGCGGAAGGGCATCGCCAGCGAGAGCCGTGAGGGCGCACAGGCCACTCTGACCGAGTTGATCGCCAAGCGTGACACCTGCCGCACGACGCCCACCGCCCTGCCGGACTGCCCGAAGTAGACATCATGAGTTCAGTGTCCGAACAAGTCCCGCGAACCCCGCGAAAAGGCGCCTCACTGTCGCTGCTCGTCTTCGCGATGGTGGTCACGCTCGCCGCTTTCGCACAGGTGGGGCTGGCCCGGGACGGCGGCCTGCCCAAGGGCCTGTTCTTCTATTCCGTCGCGCTTCCGGTGCTGGCGGGCGCCGCCTATTACGTCGTCGCCAGGTTCACCCCGTACGCCGATCCGGTGCTGCTGCCGCTGGCGGTCCTGCTCAACGGGATCGGCATCGCGATGATCTACCGTCTCGACCTCGACACAAGCCGCACCAAGATCGCCGCCGTCCAGGCGGGCCAGAAGCTCGCCGAGGACGAGGCCAAGGCGCTCACGCAGCTGCAGTGGACGTTCATCGGCATCGCGCTCTTCGTCATCGCCATGGTCATGATGCGCGACACCAAGGGCGATCAGCGCTTCACGCTCACGCCCAAGACGCTGCAGCGCTCCACCTACACGCTCGGCGCCCTCGCCATTCTGCTGCTGCTCCTGCCGATCGTGCCGGGCATCGGCGGCGAGGTGAACGGCGCTCGGGTCTGGGTCTTCATCGGCCCGTTCTCGGTCCAGCCGGGCGAGTTCGCCAAGCTGCTGCTGGTCGTCTTCTTCGCCGGCTATCTGGTGAACAAGCGGCAGGCACTGTCGCTGGTCGGCAAGAAGATCGGCTTCCTCTCCCTGCCGCGCGCCCGCGACCTCATGCCGATCCTGGTGATCTGGTTGATCACGCTCGGCGTGCTGTTCGTCCAGAAGGACCTGGGCACCGCGCTCCTGTACTTCGGGCTGTTCGTGTCGATGCTCTACATCGCCACCCAGCGGATCTCGTGGGTGTTCATCGGCACCGGGCTGCTGGCCTTCGGCATCTTCGTGGCCACGCTGATCCCGTTCCTCGGCCACGTGAACCAGCGAATCGACATCTGGCAGAACCCCAAGCCGTACTTCGACGGCGGGTGCCTGCTCGACAGCGGCAAGGTCGTGTCGGTGGCCCCCGACACCCTGAAGCCTGGCGAGAACGGCTTCGGCAAGTGCCTCCAGATGGGCGGCGAGTACGCCGACAGCGCCCAGTTGCTGAAGGGCGTCTACGCGCTCGGCGAGGGCGGGGTGCTCGGCACCGGGCTCGGCCAGGGCGAGCCCTGGCGCACACCGCTGTCGTTCAGCGACTTCATCTTCGACTCGCTCGGCGAGGAGCTCGGCCTCACCGGCCTCATGGCGCTGCTCGTCTGCTACGCGTTGATCGTGCAACGGGGTATGAAGACCGCGCTCGCCGCGCGTGACCCCTTCCTCAAGCTGTTCGCCGGCGGCGTCTCGTTCGTCCTCGCCCTCCAGGTCTTCGTGATCGTCGGGGGAGTGACCCGGCTGATCCCGCTGACCGGCCTCACGACGCCGTTCCTGTCCCAGGGCGGTTCGTCGCTGATGGCGAACTGGATCTTGATCGCGCTACTGATCCGGATGAGTCACGACGCGCGCAAGCCGCCCCCCCAAGCCATCCAGGACGAGGGCATGACGCAGGTCGTGATGACACGATGAGCAGACCCGAGAACCGGCGAGGGAGCGCCGCGAGCGCCGCTCCCGGCGCGCACTGTCGCATCGCCCCGCCGGCCGGGCGCACGAGGCAGGGAGCGGAACCATGGATCTAGACAAGCCACTGAGGCGCGTGTCGATCTTCGCGCTCTTGCTGATCCTCGCCCTGATGATCAATGTGAACTACATCCAGGGCAGCGAGGCCGAGAACCTGCGGAAGGACAAGCTCAACTCCCGGCAGTACGCCGACGTCTTCAACCGCGACCGTGGTTCGATCATCGCCGGCGCCGAGACGCTGGCGTCGTCCAAGGAAAGCGGGAAGAGCAACCCGAAGTACCAGCGGGACTACAAGGACGGCGTGATCTTCTCCCCCGTCACCGGCTTCTTCTCGTCCACCGGTGGCCGGTCCGGCCTCGAGGTGGCCTACAGCTCCCTGCTCGACGGCCAGGACAAGCGGTTGTCGGCCAAGCGCTGGTTCGACTCCTTCATCGGCAAGCCCACCGAGGGCGCGAACGTGGTGACCACGATCGACCCCCGGGCGCAGCGCACCGCCTACACCGCCCTGAAGGGCACCACCACGCGCCGCGCGGCCGCGGTGGTCATGGACATCAAGACGGGGGCCATCAAGGTCCTGGCCTCCTACCCGTCCTACGACCCGCAGGCGATCGCCCCCCAGACGGGGGACAAGGGCGCCAAGGAACTCGCGCGCCTCGACGACGCCAACTTCAAGCCCCTGGTCAACAAGGCGCTGAACGAGACCTTCCCACCCGGATCGTCGTTCAAGACCGTGGTCGCGGCCACGATGATGGCCGACAAGGGGCTCACCACCGACAGCGTGGTCCCGACCGGCACGCTGATCCTGCCCGAGTCGCGCAGGCCGCTGCCGAACTCGCACGAACATGGGGCATGCGGCGGCAGCGCGTCGCTGATCAACGCTTTCGCCGAGTCGTGCAACACCACGTTCGGTGACATGGCGCTCAAGCTCGGTGCGCCCGCGCTCAACGCAGGTGCCGCCAAATTCGGCTTCGGCAAGAAGGTGCAGGTCGAGCCGGACCTGTTCAGCGCCGAGAGCGACGTGCCCGTCAAGGAGCCGAACGGCCAGCCGCTGGGCGGTGACAACCTGGGCCGGAGCGGCATCGGCCAGGCCAACGTCCGGGCGACCCCCCTGCAGATGGCGATGGTCGCGGCCGCCGTGGCGAACAAGGGCAAGATCATGAAGCCGTACCTCGTGGACAAGGTGCGCGCGGACGACCAGTCAGAGCTCTACAGCGCGAGCCCTGAGCAGTACGCCCAGGCCATGAGCGGCGGCGTCGCCGACCAGCTCAAGCAGATGATGGCCGCCGTGGTGAACAGCGGTACCGCCACGAACCTGCGGGGCACCAACATCGCCGGCAAGACGGGTACCGCCGAGACCGGTATCGCCGCCAACAACAGCCGGTGGTTCGTGGGCTACAGCCCGGTCGAGAGCCCGCGCTACGCGTTCGCCGTCGTCACCGAGGGCGCCGGAGCGGCCGCCACCAACGCGGGCAACCCCGCCGCGACCATCATGCAGGCGGTGCGGCGTTGAGCGACCCGACGCGGAGGCCCACCGCCGAGCGGGGGTCTCCATGACCGAGCAACTCCTGCTGAACGGCCGCTACCAGCTCGACGAGCTGCTGGCCACCGGCGGAATGGGCCAGGTGTGGAGCGCCACCGACCAACTCCTCGCCCGTTCGGTGGCGGTCAAGCTGCTGCGTCCCGAGTACGTCTCCGACGAGGCCGCCCGCAGCCGGTTCCAGGCCGAGGCGAGGTTCGCCGCGTCACTGCACCACAGCGGCATCGCCCAGGTGTACGACTACGGCCAGCAGGACGATCTCATCTTCCTGGTCATGGAGCTCGTCCCGGGCGAACCACTCTCCAAGATCATCGCCCGTACCGGCGGGCTCGACCCCGAGGCCACCCTCGATCTGATCGCGCAGGTCGCACGGGCACTCCAGGTGGCGCACTCGGCGGGGATCATCCACCGGGACGTCAAGCCCGGCAATCTCATGGTGACCGCCGACAGCACCATCAAGGTGACCGACTTCGGCATCGCCCGGGCCGCGGCGGTCAGCACACTGACCCAGACCGGCATGGTGATGGGCACCGCCCACTACGTGTCACCGGAACAGGCGTCCGGTCAGGCGATCACCCCCTCGACCGACCTGTACTCGCTCGGCGTGGTGGCGTTCGAATGCCTCACCGGCCGGCCGCCCTTCGACGCCGACACCCCGGTCGCGATCGCGCTCCAGCACGTACGGGACTTCCCGCCGGCGCTGCCCATCGACATCGCGGCACCGGTGCGCGAACTCGTACGCCAACTGCTCGCCAAGAAGCCGGCCGATCGCCCGGCCAGCGCCCAGGAGGTGGCCGACCAGGCCTACCTCATCCGCGAGTCGCTCGCCCTGGGCTTCGACCTGGACGAATTTGACGACGCCACGAGGTCGGATAACCTCGCCGTCGAATCAGACGAATCAGACGTGGCCGAGGATCCGGACCTCCTCGCCACCGGACGGATCACCGGTGGACCGGCCACCACCGCACAGGCCACCACACGGGCCGCCACCGACGATCTCGCCATTGACGAAGCCGCCACCGACGAAGCCACCGTCGGCACCGGCCCCCGATCACCCTTGCTCCTGGCGGCGGTGGCGATGGGCGTCCTGCTCCTGGGTGTGATCCTCATCACGTCCCCCTGGGCGGGGAGGCAGGGCGCCGGGCTCAACGGCAACGACAGCGATGTTCCGGCCTCGCACGGGCCGGTGCTGCAGGGGGATCTGACCGATCCGAACCCGGTCGGATCGACCCCCTCGCCTGAGGAGACTCCGTCACTCGACAACGGAGGGACGACCGTGCCCACCCCGAGTGCGTCCCCCACGGCGACCGCCAGCCCGACCCCCAGCAAGACCCAGACAATCACTCCCAAGCCGACCCCGCCCAAGCCTGATCCAAGTACTGAGCCGTCGATTCCGGAGCCAGATCCGTCAAGCAGTGCCGGATCGGCACTAGGTTCATAGCATTGCTGTAGACGACAAGGGAATGTGCGAGACATGACTCAGCCTCGGCTACTCGGTGGCCGCTACGAGCTCGATGGTGTCATCGGGCGCGGTGGCATGGCCGAGGTCTACCGTGCCCGAGACCTCCGGCTGGACCGTGTCGTCGCGGTCAAGACACTCCGCTCGGACATGGCCAGGGACCCCACGTCCCAGGCGAGGTTCCGGCGCGAGGCGCAGTCGGCCGCGTCGCTCAACCATCCCTCCGTGATCGCGGTGTACGACACCGGAGAGGACAAGTTCGGGGACACGCCGGTCCCGTACATCGTCATGGAGTACGTCGAGGGCCACACCCTCCGTGACCTGCTCCAGCAGGCCCGCCGACTCCGGCCGGAGAAGGCGATGGAGATCGTGGACGGCATCCTGCGTGCGCTGGACTACAGCCACCGCGGCGGGATCATCCACCGGGACATCAAGCCGGCGAACGTGATGCTGACCCGTGAGCACGAGGTCAAGGTCATGGACTTCGGCATCGCCCGAGCCATGGACGACTCCGCCGCGACGATGACCCAGACGGCTCAGGTCATCGGGACCGCGCAGTACCTGTCGCCGGAACAGGCCCGCGGCGAGCGCGTCGACGCCCGCAGCGACGTCTACTCGACCGGCTGCGTGCTGTACGAACTGCTGACCGGACGTCCGCCGTTTCAGGGCGACTCCCCCGTCTCGATCGCGTACCAGCACGTACGTGAAGATCCGATCCCGCCGTCCCAGCTCGACCCGCAGATCCCGCCGTGGGCCGACGCCATCGTCCTCAGGGCGATGGCCAAGAGCGCGGACGACCGCTACCAGAGCACCTCTGAGATGCGGGCCGACATCCAGCGCGCCCTGCAGGGGCAGCCGGTCTCCGCGGCGGCCACGATGGCGATGAGCGGGACCCAGGTCATGAGCGCCGCCCCGCCGGCCCGGACCCAGATGCAGCGGCCCGTGAACACCGGCTACGACCTGCCGCCCGTCCGCTACGACGAGGACGAGCGCGATGGGAGCGGCAAGAAAGCCGCGATCTGGCTGCTCGTGGCGGTACTGATCCTCGGCGGAGCGGCACTGATCGGCATCATGCTGACCAAGGGCAACGGCGACGACTCGGGCAAGGGCCAGCAGATCGCCGTGCCGAAGGTCGTGGGGCTCGACCAGGGCGACGCCGTGAAGGCCATCGAGGACGCTGGGCTGAAGTCCGACATCGAGGAGGTCTTCGACGACTCCGTGGCCGACGGGAAGGTCATCAGTACCGACCCGAAGGAGGGTGAGGAGATCTCCGCGGATGAGACGGTGACCCTGACCGTCTCCAAGGGCAAAGAGGTCAAGGAGGTCGAGGTCCCCGACGTCAGGGGTCAACCCGCGCAGGCGGCCAAGGCCGAGCTCCTGGCGGTCGGCTTCAAGGTGGTCACGCGAACACAGCCGTCCACGTCGGTGCTGCAGGGCATGGTGATCAGGACCAGCCCCAACGGCGGTGGCAAGGCCGAGGAGAAGTCCACGGTCATCATGTACGTCTCCTCCGGCCCGCAGGAGACCACGGTGCCCGGCGTCGTGGGTCTGCAGAAGAACGACGCGGTCAACCAGCTGAAGGACGCCAAGCTGCGCGTCGAGATCAGAGAGGTCCCGCCGGAGGGCGATGTCCCCGAGGGCACCGTGTTCCGACAGAGCCCGGACGAGGGCCAGAAGGTCCGGCCCGGCACGACCGTGGTCATCTACGTCGCCAAGGCGCAGCAGCAGCCGCCGCCCGGACCGGAGCCGACCATCACCCTGCCCGGCCAGCAGTGACGACATGGAAAGAGGGCTTCCGCCACTCGGGGGCAATGGCGGAAGCCCTCTTCATGTGAGTCGTTTCAGCGGCTCACGGTGTTACAGAGTCTGCGCAGCCAGTTTTCGAAAAGTTGGTGCCCGCCCTCGCTGAGCACCGACTCGGGATGGAACTGAACACCCTCGATCGGCCGTCCGCGATGCCGGAGGCCCATGATGGTCCCGTCGTCGGTGCGGGCGGTGATCTCCAGTTCCGCCGGTACGGTCGCGGGCTCGACCGCCAGCGAGTGGTACCGGGTGGCCGGGAACGGGTCGCCCAAGCCGCTCAGCACGCCCTCACCGGTGTGGTGGATCAGGCTCGTATATCCGTGCAGCAGTTCGGGCGCGCGCGACACGACCGCCCCGTACGCCTCCGCGATCACCTGATGGCCGAGGCACACACCGAGCAGCGGTCGCCCGCTCTGATCGGCGTCACGCACGAGATCGAGACAGACACCCGCGTCGGACGGATGCCCCGGACCCGGGCTGAGCAACACGCCGTCCACAGCGCGCGCGTCGGCGATCGTGACCTCGGAGCGATCCCGCACCACGCAGTCGGCGCCCAGTTCGAGCAGGTACTGAACGATGTTGTAGACGAAGCTGTCGTGGTTGTCCACGACGAGGACTCTGCTCATGGCCGCACCTCCGTCGCGGCGGCTCGGGGCGCTTCGAGGCCCCCCTCGCGGAACTCCTCAGGTCCGGGCATCGTCGCGGCTTTCATGGTCTGGGGGTGGACGGCCCGGAGGTGTGGTGGTCGATGACGCCGCGGTCGAACTGGACCTTGGGTTCGAGCCACGGGAAGACCACGTACCAGAGTACGGCGGCCAGGACCAGAGCCAGGGCCGCGGCGGTCGCGGCCCTGGTCGCAGGGGTGCCGGGCAGATGACGCCAGATCCACATGTACATCAGGTGCCCCCGCCGGAGCCGTGGGCGGGCGAGCCGGCCTGTGCACGGGGGAGCTCCCGCACCAGCTCACCGAAGATGATCAGGCGCTTTGCGGCGGAGAATTTCGGGTGGCATGTAGTCAGCGTGATCAGCCGCTTGGCGGCCTTCTGCTTGGGGTGGAAGGGGACGGAGGCGGTCACGTTCACCTCGCGAGGAGAGACGATCTTCTTGTCGGTCACCTTGTAGACGAACTGGCCCGCGCGGGTGTCGACCAGGATCCGATCTCCGTCGCGGAGCTCGTCGACCCGGTTGAACGGGGCGGAGTAGGTGGTCCGGTGGCCCGAGACCACGAAGTTGCCCTTCTCACCCGGCAACGCCGTCCCCGGATAGTGCCCAGGCCCCTTGCGGAGATCGCCGAGATCGACGCCCTCGACCACGACGTAGCGGAACTTCTCGCCGAACCGGGGGATGCGCAGCAGCGCCATGCCGTGACCGAGCCGCACCTTCTCGGTGGTGACCCGCGGGCGGTCCCAGTCCTGGGCGAGCTGCCTGCTCAGCATGTCCTGCTGCTCACGGGTGTAGCGACCGGTGCCCCACAGCTCGTAGGTGACGAAGAACAGCAGGACGATCCCCGCGGTGATGCAGAGCTCGCCGACACCGCGAATGAGTGTCCGCACTTTTCATACCCCCGCAGCTACATCCCGTCGCGCTCGCCGGCTTGCGGCACGGTCGCGTGTTCCATGGTCACGTTGCCGGTGTAGGCGGGAAGGGTGACATGGTCGAGGGTCTTCACTTCGTATCCGAGGCCATACTCGGTGACATAGTCCTTGTAGGTCGCGATGTCCGGGGAGGCATCGAGCGCAACCCGCAACCGGCCCGGATCGCCCACAGCGGTGATCCGGAATGGCGGGGAGTAGACGACGCCCTGCAGAATCAGCGTATTGCCAACGCACCTGACGGCGCTGGTGGAGATCAGACGTTGGTCCATTATTTGCATGCCCTGTGCACCGCCCGCCCAGAGGGCGTTCACCACCGCCTGAACGTCCTGCTGATGGACGACCAGATCGTCGGGATTGGGCTTGACGCCGCCGCGCTTGCCGAGACCGGAGCGCTGCGGGGCGTCGTCGAGCGTCACCCTCAGACCGCTGCCTTTGATCGCGGTGAATCCGGAGATTCCGGCCAATCCATCCGCCCGCGCCTGGGCCTGCTTCACCCGCTCGTCGCGCCGGCCGGCCTGTCGTGAGATGCTGTCCACATCCTGGTGGAGCCGCTGGTAATCAGCGCGTTCCCGCTGGTTGCGGCGCTGCTCGGCAGTGATCAACTGAGTGAGTCTGGTGCGGCCGGCATCGCGCAGATCGGTACCACGCGCGGTGCTCGCACTCGCGGCGAACAAGGTGCCCGCGGCAAGTGTGAGGATGGGAATGATGCTTCTCCACGTCTGACGCCGTACGCTGCTCACCAGCGACTACGCTATCCGACAAACCACCCATGCGTGGCCCGGCGCGCTGCCGCCGCCCGCCCGAGGAGACCGATCCACAGTGGCCAAGTCCAAAGTGCGCAAGAAGGCCGTCTACACGCCGCCGCAGAGATCGCAGAAGGTCCAGGTCAGCCCGCGCTGGCTGGCGCCGACGATGGTCGCATGCTGGATCGCCGGCGTGGCCTGGATCGGGACCTTCTACGTCGTGGCGAGCACCGATACCAGGGTCCCCGTGATGACCGATCTCGGCAACTGGAACCTGGGCATCGGGTTCGCCTCAATCATCCTGGGGCTGGCGCTCGCGACCCGCTGGCGTTGACGCGTACCCACGTTTGTTGATGATCAATCCACGAGAATCATCCACAGCCTGTGGATAACTCGCCCTGATATCCCCAGGTCGTCCACAGCCCTGTCCACCGTCGTGGTCTCGCAGCCGTTCGCCGAACGGCTGCGAAACCACGACTAGGTGATGCTCAGCTGCGTGGTCAGCTGACCGACACGGATGACGATCAGCGCCAGGAACAGTGCGGCGACCGCCACGGTCGCACCGAGCTGGATCGGCTTCTGCCGGTCCCGTGGGGCATAGGCGTACGCGAACGCCAGCACCGCGCCCGTCACCAGGCCGCCGAGGTGCCCCTGCCAGCTGATACCGGGGATGGTGAAGGTGATCAGCAGGTTGAGGCCGATCACGACGGCGATCCCCCGGGCGTCGAACCGCATCCGTCTCGCGACCACGAAGATCGCTGCGAACAGCCCGAAGACCGCGCCGGACGCTCCCGCCGTGTTCGTGTTCAGCGAGGCGAACAGCAGGGCGCAGACCGAACCGCCGAGCGCACTCAGCACGTAGAGCACTGCGAAGCGCAGCCGTCCGAGCCACATCTCGAGCGGCTGCCCCACCATGTACAGCGCCCACATGTTGAACAGCAGGTGCACGATCCCGTAGTGCAGGAACGCCGAGGTGAGCAGCCTCTCGTACTGACCGTCCGCGACGGCCGGGGGCAACAGCCCGTAGCGTGCCTCCACCGCACTGTCCTGCAGGAAGAACACGACAACGTTGACGGCGATGAGCGTGTACGTCACCACCGGGGTCGTCGAGACCCTGCCACCGAAGACCGTACGCGGCGCGCGCACGGCCCTGTTGCCCTCTTTCACACACTCGACGCACTGGTGACCGACCGACGCGACCCGCATGCACTCAGGGCAGATCGGACGGTCACAACGCGTGCACCGCACGTACGTCTCGCGGTCGGAATGGCGGAAACACTTGGGCGTCTCCGCCTCCGATCCCGTAGGAGGCTGCGGATCAGTATTCATTCGCGCTCGCTCCGCTCACGCGACTCCGCGCGCTTCGAGGCCCCTCGCGGTTCATTGCGCTCGCTCCGCTCGCGGTTCATGCCTCGCCTCCGAGTCGACCGGTCCACGAGTACTCATACTTCTATTACGACTGGCGACGGTCGATCGTCACCGACTCGAGGATGATGTCGTCCACCGGACGATCCATCGGGCCCGTCCGCGTCGTGGCGATCTTGTCGACGACATCGGTGCCCTCGATGACCTCACCGAAAATGGTGTGCCGGTTGTTGAGGTGCGCTGTCGGTACGACGGTGATGAAGAACTGTGAGCCGTTGGTGTTCGCGCCGGCGTTGGCCATCGCGAGCAGATACGGCCGGTCGAACCGAAGGCCCGACTGGAACTCGTCGGCGAACTCGTAGCCGGGCCCGCCCGTTCCCGTTCCCAGCGGGTCGCCGCCCTGGATCATGAAACCGTCCATCACCCGGTGGAAGATCGTGCCGTTGTACAGCGGCGCCCTCGACCTCTGCTGGGTGTTCGGGTCGAGCCATTCCCTCGTGCCCTCGGCCAGGCTGACGAAGTTGCCGACCGTCTGCGGCGCATGTTCGGGGAACAGCCGAATGACGATCGGCCCGAACGTTGTGCGCAGTGTCGCGACGAGCACCTCCGAGTTCCCCGTTCCCCCGTACCCCTGATTGGTTTGTTCAGCCACGGAAGGCTGCCTCCTCCTCGATCACGGACATGTAGCGCTTGGAAAACAGCGCGTGACCGCATACTCCCACGCGGGAGGTTTACCCTGCGCGCTCAGGGAAGGTTGAGGGTCGAGACCCCGCAGATCCGGGAGGTTAGCGTGTTCCTCAAAGAAAGATACCGCCCGTCGACACGGGTCAAGATTGACCGTGCGCAACTGCAGCGTATGCAGGAGATGAGCAAGGAGGGTGCGTACCGGGCCAAGGAACGTCTCGGTCCCACCACACAGGCCGCGCGTGTGATCGCCGCAGAGCGCATGCTCGAGGCCAGGGAGTGGAGCGCACCGCGACTGGTGCGCGCCGCGCATTACGTGGAGACCGAGTTGGGCCCGCGAGTGGGCACCCTGCTGGCCAAGGCGGCGGACAAGGTCGAGCCGCCGAGACGTCAGCGCCAGCGGCGGAACACCGCGATGAAGACGCTGGTGGCCGCCAGCGCGATCGGCGCGGTCGGCGCGGTGGTGAGTCGCCGCATCCCCACGAACTCTCCGAAGCAGTCTGAGGACGTGCTGGAGCCGTCGTCCCCGATGACCAAGCCGTCAACGGACGGGCAGGCTCGCATTCCTTGATCCGATCTCCGTAGGACGGCAGCGAAGGACCCGGCGGCGTGGCCGCCGGGTCCTTCCGCATCTCGTCTCGTGGTGTGGCGCTTGTCTCGTGGTGTGGCGCTTGTCTCGTGGTGCTCGCCTCGTGGTGCTCGCCCGGCTCACCCGGACCGCGCGCATCCCCTGCGCAGGTGGCCTGTACCGTGTCCGCCATGTCGCTCAGGGACGGGGTCGCCGCGCCGATCCGCCGCATGCTCAACGTCGCCGTGCACCGTGGGTGGGAGTGGCTGATGCGGCACGGTGAGATCACTCCGAGCACACCCGGCCGGCTGCGCTTCGCCCGGCTCGGCGAAGGCGCCTGCATCGGCTTCCCGGTGGGCACCATCTACGGTGAGCGGTGGATCTCCGTCGGGGCCCACACGCTGATCGGGCCGCACGTCACGCTGTCGGCCGGCTTCGGGCCGGGGCTCGACCTCGGTCCGAAGCTGATCGTACGTATCGGTGAGAGCTGCTCTCTGGGCCGCGGCAACCAGATCATCGGGCATCAGTCCATCGAGATCGGCAACAACGTCTTCACCGGCCCGAACGTGTACATCACCGACCAGAATCACAGCTACGGCGATCTCGACATGCCCATCGGGCGGCAGTGGCCGGAGAACAACCCCGTCGTGATCGGCGACGGCTGCTGGCTGGGCACCGGCGCGATCATCCTGCCCGGCACCCGGCTCGGCCGGAACGTCGCGGTGGCCGGCGGCGCCGTCGTACGCGGGGAGTTCCCCGACCACTGTGTCGTCGCCGGCGTTCCGGCCAGGATCGTCCGGCGCCATGACCCCGACGAGGGCTGGCAGCCGCCGCTGCGCGGCAGTTCCCGGCTGGCCTCGATGGACGAGCTCGCCGCACTCACCGTGGAGGAGCTCGAAGGCCTCCAACTGCTCCAGGAAAGGCTCCGCGAAGAAGCCGGCTGAGTGGTGCGGGTCAGCCCTGGTGGGAGGGGCGGGGGCGGCGGCGGTCTCCGCCGGCGCTGGGACGCTGCTCCTGACCCCGCTGGCCATGGCCCGTGCGCGGCTTGAACGAATGGCGGTCGCCGCCGCCGTCGCCGCCGCCCTCGCCGGACCAGCCGCCGCGCCGCTCGCCGCTTCGGGGCCTGCTGCCGAGACGGTCGCCGCCGCCCCAGCCCTGGCCGCGGTTGCCGCGCCGCTCGCCGGGCCGGCCACGGCCCGAACGGCCCGCCGACGTGCGGACGACCGGCTCGATGATCGGCTCGCCGCTCGGCGGCCGCGCACCCGTGAGCCGGACGAGCTTGTCGTCGCCGGCCATCACCTTGGTACGGGACGGGTCGATGCCGGCCCGGCGGGTCATCGCCGCCGTGGCCCGCACCTGGTGCGGCAGCACGAGGGTGACGACGGTGCCGCTCTCTCCCGCCCTGGCCGTACGGCCGGCGCGGTGCATGTAGTCCTTGTGGTCGGCCGGGGGGTCGATGTGCACGACGAGGCTGACGTCGTCCACGTGGATGCCGCGGGCCGCGACATCGGTCGCGACGAGCACGCTGATGCTGCCCTCACGGAACTCGGCCAGCGTGCGCGTGCGCAGGTTCTGGCTCTTGCCGCCGTGCAGGGCGCCGGCCCGCACGCCCACCTGGGCGAGCTGCTTGGCCAGCCGGTCGACGCCGTGCTTGGTGCGGGCGAACAGGATCGTGCGGCCCTCACGGTTGGCGATCTCGGCGGTGATCGCGTTCTTGTCCCTGGGGGCCACCAGCAGCAGGTGGTGGTCCATGGTGTCGACCGACTCGTCGACCGGGCCGATCGCGTGGTTCACCGGGTCGTTGAGATAGCGCCGCACGAGGACGTCGACGTCCTTGTCGAGGGTGGCGGAGAACAGTAGCCGCTGACCGCCCGGGCGCACCTGGTCGAGGATGTCGGTGACATCGGGCAGAAAGCCCATGTCGGCCATGTGGTCGGCCTCGTCGAGGACCGTGACGGCGATGTCGCCGAGATCACAGGCGCCTTGCCTCATCAGGTCCTTGAGCCGGCCGGGGGTGGCGACGAGCACCTCGACGCCGCGGCGCAGCGCGTCGATCTGGCGGGGCATCGACGTCTGGCCGATGACGGTCTTGAAACGCAGGCCGAGGCTGCGCCCGAGCGGCTCCAGGTTGGTCTGGACCTGCATCGCCAGCTCGCGGGTGGGGACCAGGATGAGGGCGAGCGGCCGCTTGGGCGCCGCCTTCTGCCCGGCGATCAGGGTGAGCAGCGGGAGTCCGAAGGCCAGCGTCTTGCCCGAGCCCGTCTTGCCGCGTCCGAGCACGTCACGTCCGGCCAGCACGTCGGGGATGCAGGCCTCCTGGATCGGGAACGGAGACTCGATCCCCTGGCGGGAGAGTGCTGAGACGAGAGGAGCAGGCAGGCCGAGCTGGGCGAACGTGGGCGTGTCTGACACGTAAAACCTTCCGAGAGGGGGCACGTCTCGGGAGGCACCACGTTCCATCGGTGGGCTGCAAGGACGAGCCAGGCGCGCTCAGCGCCGCAAAGGGTGATTGCCTCATTCTAACGGTGAGGGTGTGCCTCGTTATGCCCGGAGCGTCGAAAAAGATCTTTCGGGTCCCGCCGGGTCCACCGTCACGGACCGGGTACCGGCAATGGGCTCCCGGTCTCGATGCGGCTCTTCAGGCTGGACGGCAGGCGGGGCCATCCCGCCGAGCAGGCCCGCCATTCCGGCTCCACCCGGTGGCCGAACCAGCAGCGGCGCGTGAACTCACCGCCGGTGAGCGCCCGCCACAGCTCCTCGGGGATGGCCTTGACATATGTCACATACGCGGTCCCTGCCGTCCCCCGCCGGTCGGCGACACCTATGCCGTCTGGGAGCGGAGGGCGATGCCCGGTATCGTCTGGCGAGTCACAAACAGCACCATCAAGAGGTCCTCGAACGAACTGTGAGCCCGGACCGCCGACCCGCGTCACTGCGGCCGCAGCGCCCCGTTCGGCCGACCCCTCGTTCGGCTGACCATGCCGTGCCGAAGCCTGGACGCCTCTGGACGACCTCCGGGGGCGTCCGCGTACGACCCTGGAGACCGCCCGTGACCGACCGCGACGAGACCCGACGGCCCGCCCCCCAGCACGCGCCCGACCTCGAGGTCCTGAACGAGATCCAGCGGCGGGTGCGGTGGCTCTCCACGCGGATCGTGGACGCCGCCAACCACGACCGCGAGACCGGTGACGGGGTCAAGGTCGGCGGGCATCAGGCGTCCAGCGCATCGCTGGTGACGGCCATGACCGCCCTATGGTTCGCGCACCTGAACGCGGACGACCGGGTCGCGGTCAAGCCCCACGCGTCGCCGGTGTTCCACTCCATCCAGTATCTGCTGGGCAACCTGGACCGTTCCTACCTGCCGCGGCTGCGGGCTCGCGGCGGCCTCCAGTCCTACCCGTCGCGCACCAAGGACCCCGACGAGGTCGACTTCTCCACCGGATCGGTCGGGCTCGGGGTGGCCGCGCCCCTGTTCGCGGCGGTGACGCGACGCTACGTCGACGCCCACTTCGGCGAGCGGCCCACCTCACGCTTCGTCGCCATCCTCGGGGACGCCGAGCTCGACGAGGGCAACATCTGGGAGGCGGTCGCCGACCCGGCGACGACCGGGCTCGGCAACGTGATGTGGCTGGTGGACTTCAACCGCCAGTCGCTCGACCGGGTCGTACCGGGCGTGCGGATCGACCAGTGGCGCGGCCAGTTCGAAGCGGCCGGCTGGCATGTGGTCGAGGTGAAGTACGGCCGCCGCCTGCGTGAGGCGTACGAGCGCCCGGGCGGCGAGCACCTGCGGGCATGGATCGACGCGATGCCCAACGAGCAGTACCAGTCGTTGTTCGGGCCGCTCGGCGACGGCCTGCGCAAACGATTCCTCGACGGCGCCCCGCCGGAGGTGGAGCAGATCATCGCCGGCATCCCCGACGACGAGCTGGCGCCGCTGGTCACCGATCTCGGCGGGCACGACCTCGACGCCATGCTCGACGCCTACGCCCAGTGCGACGCCGTGACCGATCGTCCCAGCGTCGTGTTCGCCTACACCGTCAAGGGATGGGGGCTGCCGATCGCGGGCAATCCGCGCAACCATTCGGCGCTGCTGTCGACGGAGCAGATCGACACCCTGCGGGCCGAGCACGGGCTCGACCGCGAGACCGAGTGGGACCGGTTCGACCCCGCGTCGCCCGCGGGGATCTGGGTCGGTTCCCGCCGCGAGGCGCTGGCACGCGCCCCACGGGAGCAGGCGCTGCCCGTAGAGGTGCCCGAGAGCACCGACGTTCGGACGAGCAGGCCGATCTCCACTCAGGAGGTCTTCGGGCGGGTGCTGGTCGACCTGGCCCGCAACGAGAACGTCGCGCCGTACCTCGTCACCACCGCACCCGACGTGGCGACCTCGACCAACCTGGCCGGGTTCATCAACAAGACAGGGGTGTTCGCCCCGGCACAGCGCCGGTCCTGGAACGAGGACAAGATGCTCCGCTGGGCCGAAGGGCCCTCGGGTCAGCACATCGAGCTGGGCATCTCGGAGATGAACCTGTTCCTGCTGCTCGGCCAGCTCGGCCTGTCCTGGGACCTGTCCGCACAGCCGCTGCTCCCGGTCGGCACCGTGTACGACCCGTTCGTCCTGCGCGGCCTCGACGCGTTCCTGTACGGCACGTACTCCGGTTCCAGGTTCATCGTGGCCGGCACCCCATCCGGCGTCACCCTGGCCCCCGAAGGCGGCGCGCACCAGTCGACCATCACCGCCTCGGTCGGCCTGGAACTGCCCGGTGTGACCTTCATCGAGCCCGCCTACGCGACCGCGCTCGACTGGCTGATGTGCGACGCGCTGTCGCACATCGCCGCAGGCCCGAGTTCGACGACCACCGCGACCCCCGCCGAGGACGGCGCCTACTACTTCCGGCTGACCACTCGCCCGGTCGACCAGGCCCCGTTCGAGGCCGCGCGGGCGCGGATCGGCGACGCGGTGCTGCGCCGTCAGGTGCTGGCCGGCGCCTACCGGCTGTTCGACGCCCACCACGCCCACCCCGAACTCCGTGCGGCCGGCGCCCCCGTCGTGCACCTGGCGGCGTCCGGCGCCGTACTCCCCGAGGTGCTCGCCGCGGCGGCCGAGCTCGCCGACGAGGGCATCGCCGCCCACGTGGCCGACGTGACCTCGCTGGACCGGATCTACACCGCCTGGCAGCGCACGCTGCGGCAGAGCGTACGGACCGCCGCCGCGCCGAGCGTCCCCGGTGCCCTGCGTACGGTGTTCGGCGACCGCGCGCCCGTCGTCACTGTGCACGACGCGGCCTCGCACACCATGGCGTGGCTCGGTTCGGCGCTCGGAACGCCGTGCGTGCCGCTGGGCGTCGACGAGTTCGGCCAGTCCGGCACCGTGCGGGAGCTCTACGAGCTGCACGACCTGCTGCCCGGAAGCATCGTCAACGCCGCACTGGCCGCGCTGTCCCTGTCCTGAGTCGCAGGGGGCGAGGAAGACGCGAGGCGCGTGCCTGAGGCGCGGAGGGTCAGCCGCCCACCGACAGCCGGTCGAGGAGATCAAGGGCTGCCTGCCGTACCGGCTCGGGCTTGACGCCGCTGAGTACGGTCCGAGCCTCGTCGAGGCTGCGGGTGGTCGCGCAGGTCACGGCCACTGACCCGGCGGCGGCCTTCTGTACGGATCCGGACGGTGAGCCGTCTGCTATCTCCCGCGCGCTCGCGGCGAGGTCCAGGTTTTCGCTCGTGTCTGAGGCGGTCAATGGGGCTCCTTGAACTAGCGACGTGGTTCCATTGTCCGCTGTCGCGGGCCGCGAGGTCGCCGCGGGGCCGAACCTTGACCAACTTCCGGGTTTGAGCCGGTGCCCGCCGGGCTCGTCGCACCTCGCCTCAGCGGCCCCCTCACGGTACGCCGGGTCACAACGGGCCCTGGGTCCCTTGGGTCCTCACGTCGCGAAGGACGTTCCATGATGACGTCCTCTCGTCGGTCGGCGGCGCTCAGATTATTCAGCCCGATGGCTTCAATGGCGCCATTCTTTCGGTACTCCATAAAGGCCGGAATCGGCGCGGCATCCGGCGCCCTGGGCCCTGAATGTAGGCCCGGAAACTTGGGCCTGTACATGCTGATCTTCCTCGGTTATTCATGGTATGCCCCAGCGGGACCGCGCCCACGAGAGGGGAGTGCGCTCGACCTCTGCGCAGTGCCGGCACTCCGTGTCGCGCCTGCCGGCCATGCCGCTTAATGGAAGAGAGTCTCATGACGAACACCGCAGTACAGGAATTGAACCGTGAACTCGACAACCCCGCAGGCGATCTGGACGCCGAACTACGCGAACTCGAGCGGTCCGAGGATCTGCGGGAGACCGAGAGCGTCTTCACCTGGTTCTCGGCCGTTCGCATCTGCTGCTTCAAGGTCGGTTCCTGACTGATATCGATGTGACCGGTATGGCCCAGCCGATGGCCTCTCCGCCGGCGGGCGGTGAGGCCGTCCCGTCGGTCGGCGCGTTCCGGCGGGCCACCCCGCTGAGCGAGCGTCCGGTCCCCGAGGACGGCGTCCGGGACACCGGGCGGCTGCACCTCGCCCAGGTGCGGCGGGAACGCTGGCGCCAGGCGGTGCCGTTCGGCTCGAACGACGCGATGGGCACGAGCGGCTCACCCGGATCGAACGGCACCGCAGAGGTCGCGGCGGTCGGCTCAGCGGCCGGCTCAGGGGGCGGTTCAGGGGGCGGTTCAGGGGACGGGCAGGTGTTGTGGCGCCGCCGTCTCGCGTCCGCCGGGCTGGACGAGCCCGGCCTGCTCGCCGTGCTGGCGGGCGAGGGCGGCCCCGAGCCGGAATGGGCGGCCGACCTCGCCGCCGCCTACGCACTGCCGATGGACCTGCGGATCGGCGAGGCCGGCGGCCTGCCGTTCCTCGCCCTGGCAGAGCCGGTCGCCGGCCAGGTACGCGAGCGGCTGGTCGCGGCGGTCGAAGCCGTCGCCGCAGAGCGGCTGCCGGCGCCCGAACACCTCGCCGACCTTCTACTGCGCGGGCTGTTGCCACGGCTGAACGCGATGGTGCAGCGCACCTGCATGCTGGAGCTGGCCGCCGCCAGGCGGGCGGGCACGCTCATCGGCGAGACACCAGAGGACCGGTTCGCCTCCTTCCTCTCGTGGTTGCGCGAGCCGGGCCGGCGGTGGAACGTGCTGGTCCGCTATCCGGTGCTGGCCCGGCAGCTCGCCGTGACCGGCCGGGCCTGGGCCGACCAGGCGGCCGGGTTCGTGGCGCACCTCGCCGCCGACCTGCCCGCGATCGTGGAGACGTTCGCCGCCGGCACCGATCCGGGACCGGTCGTCGAGGTCACCACCGGGCTGGGCGATCCGCACCGGGGGGCGCGGACCGTGGCGATGATCCGCTTCGCCTCCGGGCTGCGCGTGGTCTACAAGCCCCGGCCGTCCGCGGTGGAGGGCCATTTCCAGGACCTGCTGGCGTGGGTCAACGCGCGTACCCCCGGTCTGCGTTACCGGGTGCTGCGATGCCTGGACCGGGCCGACCACGGCTGGATGGAGTACGCCGCGGCCGCCCCGATCACCGACGTGGACGCGGCGCGGCGGTTCTACCGCCGTCAGGGCGGCCTGCTCGCGCTGCTGTACCTCGTGCACGCGGGCGACATCCATGCGGAGAACCTGATCGCCGCCGGTGATCAGCCGGTGCTGGTCGACCTGGAGACGCTGTTCCAGCCGGGGCTCCCGTCGCTGCGCGCACCCGGCGAGTCCGAGGCCGAGCGGCTGGCGGCCGATCTCACCTCGGGATCGGTCCTGCATGCCGGTCTGCTGCCGACCGGGCCGTCCCCCTGGGGCGCCGGTCTGTCCGGCATGCGCGACGTCGGAGCGCCGCGGGCCGAGCGTGCGGTGGTGCGGTCGCCGCATGTTGCCGACGCCCGGACCGATCGGATGCGGATCCGCCTGGCGCACGCGGATGAACAGGCGCACGCGGATGAACAGGCGCATGCGGATGAACAGGCGTATGCGCATACGCACGCGGACGAGGACGCGCACGCGCATGCGGACGACGCGGCGGACCCGCACGCTGCCGGCGAGCTCCCCATCCGCCTCGCCGACCATGTCGAGGACATCGTCGGCGGCTTCACCGAGGTGTACGGGGTGCTGCTGGAACACCGGGACGAGCTCGCCGCGCCGGACGGCCCCCTGGCGGCGTTCGCCGATGACGAGGTACGGGTCCTGGTGCGCGACACGATGACCTACGCGTTGTTGCTGGACATGTCCTTCCACCCCACCCTGATGATCGACGGGCTGGACCGGGAACGGCACTTCGACTGGCTGTGGCGCGACGCGGCTCGGCGACCCGGGCTGGCGGCGGTCACCGAGGCGGAGCGCCGGGACCTCTGGCGCGGCGACATCCCGGTGTTCACCACCGGCGCGGGCCGTGGGCCGCTCGTCGACGGCCACGGGGCGCAGGTGCCCGGCGTACCGGTGGTGCACGGCATGCGCGTCACCCGGGAGATCCTCGCCAGGCTCGGGGATGAGGACCTGGCCAGGCAGACCTGGCTGGTCCGCGCCTGTATCGCCGTCAACGGGGTGCGGCAGGAGCAGCGGTTCCTCTTCCGGCGGCACCGGACCGAACCGGCGGCGCGGCCCGCGAGCGATGCCCGGCTCGCCGGCGCGGCCGCCGCCGTCGCCGACCGGCTGGCCGCGCTGGCCGTACGGGGTGGCGACGGAGCCGTGTGGATCGGAGCGCACACCGGGTCGTACCGCAACTGGAACGTCGGGGTGCTGGGCCCGGGCCTGCACGACGGGCTGCTGGGCATCGCGCTCTTCCTGGCGTACAACGCCGAACTGGGCGGAGACCCAGGCTCCCGGAGCCTCGCCGGCGATGCCGCCCGTACCGCCGTCGCCCAGGTGCGCCGCGGTCGCCTCGGGCGAGCCATCGGGTTCACCGGGATGGGCGGCGTGATCTACGGTCTGGCCCATCTCGGAGCGCTGTGGTCCGACGACGGCCTCCTCGACGAGGCGGCCCGCATCGCGGGTGGGCTGGACGAGCCGATCATCGCCGATACCGAGTACGAGGTGATGGGCGGCGCGGCCGGCGCCGTGCTCGGCCTCGCCGCGCTTTATCGCACCCGGCCGTCCGGGCGAGTGCTCGACCAGGTCAGGACGGCGGCCGACCATCTCCTGGCGGCCCAGCGGCTCTACGGCCGCGGTGCCGCCTGGCTGCCTGCGGAGGCCGTCGCCACGGGCCTGGCCGACCGGCCCCTGGCCGGGTTCGCCCACGGCACCGCCGGCATCGCGGCGGCGCTGCTGGCGGCGGCGGAGATTCTCGGCGACGACCGGTACGGAAGCGCGGCCGCCCGGGCGTTCGACTACGAGCGCGATCTCTTCGACCCGGCGGGCGGCCATTGGCGGGATGTACGGGACTTCTCCCGCACCGAGAAGGAGATCGAGATCGAGTTCGACGGCGGCGCGCCGGGGCGGTTCGACCGGCCGGTCGCGTGGTGCCACGGCGCCCCGGGGATCGGGATCGCGCGTCTGCGCGCCACCGCCCGTCTCGGCCTGGCCCGTCTCGACGTGCCCCACCTCGTCACCCATCTCGGCCTGACCGCCGATCTGGACGCGGCGATCGCAGACACGCTGCGGGAGGGCTTCGGCAACGGCCACTCGCTCTGTCACGGCGACGCGGGCAGCCTCGACTTCCTGCAACTCGCCGCGGAGCACCGGGACGACCCGGTGCTGCGGGACCGGGTGCGCAGGCAGGCCGCGACGGTGCTGGACTCCATCGACCGGACCGGCTGGCACTGCGGGCTGCACCGGGACATCGAGGTGCCCGGGCTGCTCACCGGGCTCGCCGGGATCGGCTACGGCTGGTTGCGGCTTCTGGCCCCCGAACAGGTGCCCTCCGTCCTGGCCCTTGAACCGCCTACATGCGAATGAGCCGAGGGATGACCGAGCCAGGTACGACAAGCCGACTTCGAATAATGTGGGCGGCCGTGTAGAGCACCCGCCGTCGGCTCCGACCCCTCGGTGAAAGGTGCCCCACCGGGCGCCACTGCGGTGAGCACAAGGAGTCTTCATGCGGAAGCTGTTCTCTTTCATGATGGTGTCGCTCGACGGCTACCACGCCGGCCCGAACGAGGAGATCGACTGGCACAACGTCGACGAGAAGTTCGGCGAGTTCGCCGCACAGCAGCTCGACGAGGTCGACACGCTGGTGTTCGGCCGGGCCACCTACGAGGTGATGGCGTCGTACTGGCCGACGCCCGAGGCCAAGCGCGACGACCCGGTCATCGCGGCGATGATGAACGAGGCTTCGAAGATCGTCGTGTCGAGCACCCTCGAGCGGGCCGAGTGGAACAACACCCGACTGATCACAGGCGACATCGCCGCCGAGCTCACCGAACTGAAGGCGCGGCCCGGCAAGGACATCGCGATCTTCGGCAGCTCCGCTCTGACGGCGAGCCTGCTCGACCTGGGCCTCGTCGACGAGCTCCGGGTCATCGTCGCTCCTGTCCTTCTCGGCGCCGGGAGGTCGCTGTTCCGCGACACGGCCGGCCGGATCGCCCTGACGCTGACGGACACCAGGCGGTTCGACTCGGGGAACGTCCTCCTCTACTACCGGCCCGCGGAAACGGGCAGCGCTTCGAGGTCATAGCCGTGGAAGGTCCCGGGTGACTCCCTCGGCCGTGCCCGAGACGCTGTAGAGCCCGCCGTAGGCGGGGGCGGGGGCTGGGGCGGAAGGATCGAGGGCGGTGCGGGTCGCCGACCAGATGCCGTCGGCGCCGACGAGCAGGTCGGCGCTCGCGGTGTGCCCACCGGCACCGGTGACGATCCGGGCGCCGGTGTTCGGCGGACGCGGAGGCGGGCACGGACGCCAGGAGGTCGGCTACGTCGTCCTGCCCGAAGTAGCGCGCCCAGCCGAGCGGAGTCTCGTTGAACTTCGGGTCGCGCGCGTTCAGGTCCGCCCCGCGGTCGACGAGAAGTCGTACGAGCTCCGGCTCGCCCCACCGGCCGCGTAGTGGATCGCGGGAACCCCTTCGGAGGTGTTCACCTCGAACCCGGATTCGGCCAGGAGGCCCACGACGTCCCAGCTTCCCGCGGCCGCCGCCTGGACGAGGATCGCCGGATGGGACGTGCGCAGGCCGGGATCGGCCGCGAGCCGTGCCTCCGCAGCAGGGCGATCGCCGCCGAGACATGCGGCCACGAAGTCGAGGGCCTCCGCCGCCGTACCCGGGGCCCCCGTGTGCTCCGGCGCCGCCGAGGGCGAGACCCCGATCCACGTGGCGTTCCGCTCGCCGCTCAGCAGATCGATGACGTGGGACAGCCGCCACGCGATCGTGGTGAACGGCGCGGGCTCGGGCGGCAGCGCCGAGCCGTCGGCCCGCCAGGTGCCGTCGCCGGCGGCGCGAACCGTCCAGCAGTAGGGCGCCGGCTCCCAGAGGTACTCCTCGTTGGTCAGTCCTTCGACGCGGGCACGGAGTCGCCGCCAGGCGGTGTCGGAGAGGTCCAGAAGCTCGCTCTTGAGCGTCATACCGAAACCGTACGACCGAACGCGGACAGGATCGGGCCGCTTCCGACAGTCGGCCGCTCCTGCGCGGTCAGCCGCCGCGCAGCAGATCCGCGATGGTGTCGATTCCTTCGGAGATGGCGTCGGCGGTCAGGTTGCCGTAGCCCAGAACGAGCTGAGCGGGCCCGGGGCGCGGTTCGAGTCGGTAGTCGCTCATCGCGTACAGCCCGACCGACCGGCGACGCGCGGCCGTGACCACCGCCTGCTCGTCCGTGCCGGGCGGCAGCTGGGCGACGGTGTGGAACCCTGCGGCGAGACCGCGCAGCTCGACAGCGGGCGCGTGTCGCCGGAGCGCTTCGACGAGCGCGGTACGCCGCGCGGCGTAGCGCAGGCGCATGCCGCGCAGATGGCGGTCATACCGGCCCGACCTCAGCAGGTCGGCGAGCGCCAGCTGGTCGATGATCGGTGATCCGCGGTCGGCCAGCCCCTTGTGGTGGGCGATGGCGGCCGACAGGTGCGGGGGGCACAGGATCCAGCCGAGCCGCAGCCCTGGTGCCAGCGACTTGCTGACGGAGCCGATGAGCGCGACCCGGTCGGGGGCGAGGCCCTGGAGCGCGCCGACCGGCTCGCGGTCGTACCGGAACTCGGCGTCGTAGTCGTCCTCGACGATCGTCGCGTCGTTCGCCCTGGCCCAGGCGATCAGGGCCTGCCTGCGCTCGGGAGCCAGCACGACGCCGGTGGGCGATTGATGGGCGGGCGTGACGACGACGACGCGAGCGTCGGTGGCCGCGAGCGCGCCGGTGTCGATGCCGCCTTCGTCGACGGGGACGGCCACGACGCCGAGGCCCAGCGTCGCGGCGATGACGCGCTGGTCGGGATCACCGGGGTCCTCGACGGCCACCGTGCGCACCCCCTCGCCGGCCAGGGCCCGCAGGACGAGCTGCAGACCCTGCGCGTAGCCCGCGCAGACGACCGTGTGGGCGCCGTCCGCGGCGGCTGCGCGCACGCGCCTCAGGTAGGCGGCGAGCACGTCGCGCAACGCCCGATCTCCGTACGGGTCGGTGTAGCCGAGCAGGTGCGCGGGCGCGTCGCGGCAGGCATGGCGCAGTGCGCGGCTCCAGTCCTCACGGGGGAAGCTCGACACATCCGGCAGGCCTGGCCGGAAGTCGACCCGGGCGATCGCGGTGGCCGCGGGTCGCGGCCGTACGGCCGCGGACGCGGACGCGGACGCGGCGGCGGACGCGGCGGCGGACGCGGCGGCGGACGCGGCGGCGGCCACGCGCGTGGCCGCCCCAGGGCGCGTGACGAGGTAACCCTCGGCCTGCAGCTGCGCGTAGCACTCGGTCACCAGGCCCCGCGAGATGCCGAGGTCTCGCGCCAGGGCCCGCGAGGAGGGGAGTCTCTCGCCGGTGGCCAGCCGGCCGGCGCGGATGGCCTCGCGCAGTGCGCTTTCGAGCTGGTCGCGCAGGGGCTCCGGCCGGTCCCGGTCGATCTGCAGCAGGAGCTCCGGCCCGAAACCGGTCCACTCAATCGGCACGGAACTGGACCTTACCAGTGGACCGGCGTCGCCTTACGGTCTGATCATGTATCACGATGAGAACGGCGGCCAGAGCGGCCCTCCGGCTGCCCTCGCCGACGTCGGGCCCACGAGCGTGCCGGCCCCGCAGCCGATCCTGACCCGTCCCATGATCTTGCTGTTGATCACGTCGATCGGTTCTCTCGGGAGCTTCTACCTCCTGATGCCGGTCGTCCCCCTGCTGGCGGCCGCGGGCGGAGCGGGCGGCGTGGGCGCCGGGCTGGCCACCGGCGCCATGATGCTCGGAACCGTGCTGATGGAGTTCGCCGTACCGGCTCTGCTCGGCAGGTACGGATACCGCGCGGTCATGGCGCTGGGCCTGTTCCTTCTCGGAGCGCCCGCCATCGCGCTGACGGCATCGCAGTCGTTGCCCCTGGTGCTGGGCGTCTGCCTCGTGCGCGGTGCGGGGCTCGGCATCGTGGTGGTGGCCGGCGCGGCCCTGATCGCCGAACTCGTACCGGCCGAACGCCGCGGCGAGGGGCTGGGGCTGTACGGCGTGGCGGTCGGGGTCCCGTCCATCGCCTGCCTGCCGTTGGGTCTGTGGCTGAACGCGAACATCGGCCACCGGCCGGTTCTCGTCACCGGGGCGGCGTTGTCGCTGCTCGCGCTCGCGGCGGTGCACGGCCTGCCCGGCCGGTCGGCGCGGGTCGAGCCCCATGGCAGTGTCCTCGGGGCCCTTCGCATCGACGGGCTCGCGGGGCCGGCGGTCGTCTTCGCCGCGGTGACGCTGGCGGCCGGTGTGCTGCTGACGTTCCTTCCGCTGGCCCTGTCGGCGTCGGATCACCTTGCGGCGACGGCCCTGCTCGCGCAGTCCTGCGCGACCCCGCTCGCACGCTGGTTCGCGGGCCGGTACGCCGACCGGCACGGTTCCACCCGCCTGCTGGTGCCCGCCGTCCTGTTCGCCGCCCTAGGCACGGCGGCGCTCATCTGGGTGGACGAACCGCTCGCTGTGATCGCCGGGATGGGACTGTTCGGGATCGGGTTCGGGGTGGCGCAGAACGTGACCCTTGCCGTCATGTTCGAGCGTGTGCGCGAGGCCGACTTCGGCCGGGTCAGCGCGCTGTGGAACCTCGCCTACGACGGCGGGATGGGCGTCGGTGCGGTCGGGTTCGGCCTGGTGGCCGGGCCGGTGGGCTACCCGATGGGATTCGCCCTCACCGCCGTCGTACTGTGCGCCGCGCTCGCACCGGCATGGCGCGACCAGAGGAGAAACAGCGGCCTGATCGAGGCGACGCCGCCGACCCGCACCGCGCCTCTCGTGGCCTGAGGCCGACGCGCTACGGTCGAGATGGCCTCCCCGGGAGGAAATGCCGTGCATCTTGGGAGACGTACCTGGTCCGGGACGCCGTACTCGTCTGAGACGTGCCCCGTTCCGGGGATGGTGCCCACTCGGGAACGGGACGACTCAGGACGGGAGTGCGCATGACGCGAGTCGACGTGGTGGTGGTCGGCCTCGGGCTGACCGGATCGGCCGCTGCTTGGGCGCTGTCTCGTCGAGGCCGCTCCGTCGTCGCCTTCGAGGCCTTTCAGCCGGATCACCGCAGGGGAAGTTCACACGGCCGGTCCCGTATCTTCCGCCGCGCCTATACCGATCGGCTGTACGTCGAGCTCACCGGCCGGGCGGGCGAGCTCTGGCGGCTGCTGGAGCGGGAGAGCGGGGAGAGCCTGCTGCACCGCACCGGAGGGCTCGACCACGGTGCCGGCGGCGAGCCCGAGGCGATGGCCGCGCTGCTCGCCGATGCCGGCGTACCCGCCGAACTGATCCCGCCGGACGAAGCCGCCCGCCGCTGGCCCGGGATGTCCTTCGAGGGACCGGTGCTGTTCCACCCCGAGGCCGGGGTGATCGATCCGGAGCGCGCTATGGCCGCCATGACCCGCCTGGCCACCTCGGCGGGCGCGCGCATCTCCTACGGCACCTGGGTGGACGCGCTGGAGCCGCAGAGCGACGGCGGCGTGCTGGTGCGCACCGGCAGCGGGTCGTTGCACGCGCGTACGGTCGTCGTGGCGGCGGGGCCGTGGACGGAACCACTGCTGTCCGGGCTGGTGAAACTGCCGCGGCTCACCGTGACCCAGCAGCAGGTCTTCTTCTTCCGCCCGCACGAATCCGCCGTCTGGCCGACGTTCATCCGCGAGGACGACGACGCGGTGTACGGGCTGCCCGAGGGCCCGCTGCTGAAGGTCGCCGAGCATGGCCGGGGTCGCGTGACGACCGCGGAGGACCGCGACGGCGTCGTCGACCCGGCCTCGCGTGAGCGGGTGATGTCGTTCGTACGCCGATGGCTGCCCGGAGTCGATCCGGCGCCATGTGACGAACTGACCTGTCTCTACACCTCGACGGACGGCGAGGACTTCATCCTCGACCGGCAGGGCCCGATCGTCGTGTGCTCACCGTGCTCCGGACACGGCGCCAAGTTCACCCCGCTCGTCGGCGAGATCGCCGCCGACCTCGCCGACGGCCACCCGCCGATCCACGAGCGCTTCACCCTCGCCGCGCACGAACGGCCATCCGGCCGAGACCGCCGGGCGAACTCTTGAGCCGCCGGCCGGCCGGTCAAGACCGGTCTTCGCTCTTCGGCGGCACATTCCGCAGGAGATCGCCCAGGACCGCGGGCATCCGTACCGCCGAACCGTCGGAGACGCAGACGTAGGTCGCACGGCCGACCGCGAGGACCTGCTCGTCCCGCCGCACGGTGAATGTCACCGACAACGAACTGGTGCCGGCCGCGACCGGTCGGGTCTCGATGAACAGCAGGTCGTCCAGATGGGCTCCGTCGCGGTACTCGCACCCGCTGGCGACGATGACCACGTCGACGCCCGCCGACCGGAGCCGGCGGTAACCGCCCGCATGGCGATCGAGCCAGTCGAGGAACGCGTCCTCGAAGTACTCGTAGTAACGGGCGGCGTGCACCATCCCCTGGGCGTCGCAGTGCCGTGGCCGCACCTGAAGCCGTGAGGTGGACGTCGGAACCTCGCTCATGAACATCCGATCTGGGCGGCCGGCGGTCTAGGTCTCATCGAACGTCCAGGAGAACACAACCTGGTCCTGCTCCACCTCCTGGGCGAAACGGCCGTAGGTCGCGCGGGCCGCCGTGTTCCCCTCGTCGGTGATGACCCACATGCCGTAACAGCCACGCCCACGCCCCAGTTCCGCCAGCGCCGACACCAGCGCCGCGGCGATGCCACGCCGGCGGTACGGCTCGTCCACACCGAGTTCGTAGACGAACATCTCGGTGCCCTTGTCAGGATGGGTCATCTCGACCCCGGTGATCATCCCGGCCGGGACACCGTCCTCGTACGCGATGAAGAGGTGGTGCCCCGGGTCATCGAGAAACCGCCTTGTGGCTTCTTCGCGTGGCGGCTCGTCGAAGAGGTGACCGGCTGCCTCGACCGCCTCGAACCGGGTGATGCGGTGGATCTCCACGCCCCGAGTCTGGCACGGACGGCTGTACTGCCGTCATCGCGCCGCCTTCTCATCCCGCTACCGGAAAACATGACGGCATAGACCTTGATAAGCCATCGGGATTCGAGGCCCGCCGGAGGATACGGAACGATGTCATGATGCCTACCGGCTCTGCCTCTGACCCGAAAGAGGCCAAGGATCGCGCAGCGATCGAGCACATCATCGGCCGCTCCTTGAGCGGACCATGGCCGGCAGAAGCGCTCGCTCCCGGAACCCGGGTCACGGTGATCCACGACCCGGAATGGGACGGGCCTTGGCGAGATGAGTTCTCCGGCACGATCGACGCTGTCGGTCCTCCCGAAGACATCTCCCACGCGCGAGCCCTCCCTGAGGAACTCAAGTACGAGGTCGCCTTGGGCGGCGCACGAACCTCTCTGCGGGGGTGCGCGCCGCCGCCTGGTTTAGGCTGATCGTGTCAATGCCTCTTTAGAGACGTTGGCGGTGACGGCGGCCCCTGTTCCCTCGCCGGGCCCGGGGGCCGCCTCCCAATGCGTGGTTCGTGGCGGTCAGTCGCTCGGTGCCGAGCTTGAACCCAGGGTGTTCGGGCGACGGGCGGGTACGTTTGGCCGCATGACTGCCCAGCCCGCAGAGGCTGCCAGGCCGCACGATCCCAGCGAGGATCCGGCCCGCGATCTTCGACGCGCTCCCGCCGTCGCACCGCGAGCAGTTCGGGCTGAATACGACGAGGCTTTGGACGCCGCTGATGACCTCGTACGGTTCAAGCAGGTACAGACGCTGCTGCGGCAGTGGCGCTTGCGTGCGATCGCGTACACCCGGTCTGGGTATGAGGAGGCGATCCAGGACGCGTTCCAGGGGCGTGAGGATGCCTTTGCGAGGTACAAGCCGCCAGAGCGGAAAGGCCGTGTGTAACAACATTTCCGGACCAGCGGGTGTTTATCCACGAACGCCCTCATAAATGAGCGGAATGAGGGAAAGGGAAAGTCCTGCCGACATGTTGCGCCTGGGCCCGTGTTTGGGCCCCTGAACCCTGTTAGAGGAAGGGTGCCGCCGATAGCTTGCCGATCATGAGATCTTGGATGGAGAGCGAGGCGGGAGCGGTCTGCCGGCGAAGCGTGGACCGCGGTGAGGGCCCGGTCTCCTACCTGGCGATCGCCCTGCTGGTGGCCTTGGTAGCCGGAGTGATGGTCACTGCAGGCATCGGCAATGCGGTCACAGGCGACATCGTCCGGGCAGTCTGCCGGGTCGGCGGTGACGATTGCGGCGGCGGTCCTACGCCGGGCCCATCAGCGGCGTCCATCTCACCCGCTCCGAGCACCCCGCCGATCTCATCCAGCTTTCCGCCTGGGACGGATTCCGCCGCGTCAGCCATGGAGGGCATTCTCGCCCAGACTCCTGAGGGCCGGCAAGTGCTCGCCGATGCGAAGGCGCTCGGGATCAAGGTGGTCACCGGTACCACGGGCCAATCCCGGTACGACCCCACGAAGAAGGAGTTCTTCCTCAACACCAATTCACCCCTTGGTCAGAATACACTTGGCTTCGCGATCCAGGTCGGCTACGCGCGCCATTCCGGCGCAGAGTTCGATCCCAAAAGGATGCCGCAGGAGGAGTGGATAAAGGCCATGATGGATGCGGACCTGCGTCGTGGCGAGCTCGGAATCGCAATATACGAGCAGCTGAGAGATTCCGGTCAGCTGAAGGGAATCGACCCGGGCGTCGCCGCCATGATCGAACAAGCGGCGAAGGAGCACGAACGGGGCCCAGAAGCTTTTCGGCAGTATCTCGAAGAGCTCAATCACACATCCCACAAGAAGACATGGTGCTCCGCCAACACTGCCGACGCAAAGGCTGAGGCTGAGTGCGTGAATCGGTAGATCGGTGGATCTATCCGAGTGCACTGGTGTTCGCTCTTGTCGCCATCACCGTTGCCGTCCTTTTCATCAGCGGCTGGGGACCGGCGCCTGCCGATCAATCTCACGGCAAAGAACGGTGATCATGTCATTGAAGGTGCCAGTGCCGTGCTTCTGTATGAGGACACCGTAGAGGTCCTTGCGGCTGGCCTCCCTGACCATCCAGTTGAGGGTGGTGTGATGAACCTGGCGACCGGCGGCCAACTCATCGTAGGCGTCGCGAGTGACTCTCAGCAGCTTCGGAAAGGCCGCAGACTCCGCCAAGATCATGCGGGTCGCGTCGTTGAGATTCATGCGAGAAAGTCTAGGTCAGCCGGTGCCACCACGGAGGCCCCGCCGGCGGTGGCCAAGGCCGAACGCAACGCCGACAAGGAGCGATCGCGCACGCAACAGGCACGACCAGCGGCTCAAGCGGATCGTGGAAGCGGGCGAGAGCGTCCGCAAGACCGTTAGTGACCGCGTGGACTACGGCAAGTTTCCCCACGGTGCCTGGCCGCAGGCCGTCACGGGCTGATCCGACCCGAAGCACGTGTGGGTCCGCTCCCGTTCGCCGGGAGCGCCCCACACCTGCGACGGCCGTGCTACTTCCAGGCGCGCGTGACGGTCGCGTACGTCTTCGCGGCGATCGCCTCGACCATCGGCGCGAGCTTTCCCTTCGGCGTGTACGCGTTCCCACCGACCGCGAGCCAGACCTCGATGTGCAGGTTGCCGCTGAGCGTGTGGACCAGGTACTGCGATTGCTTGTCGCCATCGACCGTGTCCAGCGTGCGCGCCTCGCCCTGCTCCCACGGTCCGGCGATCGCGCCATCGGCCTTCATCGGATCCCGCTCCGCCACCGTTCGATAGTTGCGCCGCGCCTCGTCCACCGACCTGGCGAGACGTGCCTCCACGGTCAAACGCGCGATGTGGCCGCTCGGCGTCGTCATCTCGTGCAGGCACACCTCGCCCGCGCCGTCGCCCTTGCGGTACCCAAGGGGCACCTTGCGCCGCTTGTCCTTCACCGTCAGCTTCAGAGCGGCCAGGGGCGCGAGGTCGGTCGCCGCGCACAGGTCCAGCTCGGAGTGGCGATAGGCCAAGAGCGGCGACTCCGAAGGCGCCACAGCCGGTGGCGTCGTCGCCGGGTCCGTCGGGAGAGGTGCCGGCGTGCCTCCGGAGCACGCGGCCAACGACGGCACAGTCAGCGCGAGGGGAAGGGCACGCAGAGAGATCATGGCGAGAATCTAGCCGGATACGGTGGATCGCACGCCCAAACTCGGGTCACCCGCAGGGTCCCCCGCGCTCCGGTCAGCCCGACGTCTATCGGGCCGACCTTCGCGGCGATACGCGCGGCCACCGCCGGATCGACGGCGCGGGAATCGCTTCCTGACCTGGGCTCGTTGGCGACCGTACGCGCCCTTGATCGTCTACCCGGATGGACACACAACGGGCATGTCGGGCAACGGTGAGGTCATACCTCTGCGAGCGGCCAATCCCGGACGGGCGTTACTGTCAGAGGATGACCAATAGGCCGAAATGCACGCATTGTGGAGTAAGTGACCTAGATGAGGGTTTTATCACCGAAACCCCATACAACAGCTCAAGCAGCCTGAGTCGGCCTGAGCAGGCTCGTTGGTACAAGGGCATCGCGGTGTATACGGGGGTATTCGCCAGGCGCGTGAAAGTGAAAGAAAAAGAGTCATTGCCGATGGTCGCTTACCGTTGCCGCCAATGTGGGCACATTGAGTTCTTCGCTCGTTTCTGAGCTCCCCCACCTCAACCTCTCGCGCACCGTCACGGGTGCGGACCGGGCTTCCCGGAGTTGGAGGCCCCCGCCGGGAGGCATGTCCGAACTTACGCCCCATGGCGTGCACCAGCTCGGCGGCGCGTACCCCGTGACTGCCATCAGCCGGGCGGCTGGGCGTGGGCGGTGGCTTTCGCGCGCCCGCCCTCGGCCCGCCGGGGTGGGACCGGCGCCCACGCCGCACGCCCGCCCCGGTGTCGCCGGGCGGGCGATGCGGAGGCGCGAAGCGCCGCCGCTCTTGATGTCAAGGCGGGAACGGTTCGAGTTGAGCGGACCCGTGTGGAGGTGACCGGCGCAACCGGTTGCGCGCTCTGGAGAAGGCCGAGCTGCAGGGCGTCCGGTTCCACGACCTGAGGCATACCGGGAACACGCTGAGCGCCATGGCCAAGGCCGAACTCAAGCAGGCCGACATGAAGCGATCGGGCACGCAACGGGCACGGAAGCGCAAGAAGGGGTCCTGAACGACCGAAGCCCAGGGCGGGAATCGCTTCCTGACCTGGGCTTTCGGGTGGGTGGAGCCTAGGGGATTCGAACCCCTGACACCCGGCTTGCAAATCTCCGTGATCACCGCCGGTCACGTCCCTGACCAGGGCGATCCATGATCCGCAAGTGACCGCTATTGCCCCCTGGTCACCAGGGCTAATGGCACGCTAATGGCACGGCGTCCGGGGCCGTGTGCTGTGCTATCCGATGGAGTCGTACCGGCATACCCACCAAGGGAGTTGAGGCGAGGCGAACGGGTTGGGTAGTGACCAGGCCTGGTATGCCTCGTCGAGTGGGATGATCAGCACACGGAACTGGCGTCTCGCTCGTGGCGTAAGACTCCGTAGGGCGAGTTCGATCACGGTGCGGGAGTCGTCGAGATCGCCCCTCCAGTCGTAGGCGTTATCTGGAGTCCCTCCGCCGTAAGGTCCCTTGAGGGGTCTGCCTCTGAATGCCCACGCCCTGTACCGGAGGTACGCGTCTACGACGTGTCCTGGCTCCAAGCCGTTGTCCAGCTCGTAGTTCTGGAACTGGCGGTGGACCGAGGGAGCAAGCCCGGGAATCACGGTGCGGTGCCTGCGAAACCGGCGCGGGAGCCGGGCGCGTACTTCGGCCGGAGACCGGCGAGGCATGGTCACTTCCGATGATGTGCCTGTGGTGAGGTTAGCAGCGCGGGCCGCACCCCACGGAGGTCGGTCCGGAGTGCTCATCCGCGCGAACGGCGGGGAGTGGCGACAGACCTCGTCGCGCGGATGAGTGCTCTGGCTCGCGGGGGTCTGGGGGCTCCGTGGCCCAATGCAGTTGCTTTTGAGTGATCTGCGGCTCGGGAAGCCCGTGGTTCCCCCAGCTGGGCATGTTCGGCCCGGCCTGCATCCACGTTGCGTTGCGATGGATCACGGTTGCGGTTCGTGATCATCACGGGTCGGCGGTACCGGGTGGTAGTGCTCTGCTGGTGCTTGATCGTGTTCGAGCGTGAGTGGTGGAACCGCTGGGCTGCGGGCCCGGCTCGGCGTGTTGACAGTGGTGTTCACCCCTGAGCTGGTCGATGAGGTCATCGCCGAACACGGCCGCGTTGAGCGTCGGCGCAGGCTGCTCCCCTCCCGCCTGGTGGTCTACTTCGTGCTTGCGCTGTGCTTGTTCGCCAGGGAGTCCTATGAAGAGGTCATAAGGCTGCTGACCAGCGGCCTTCCGGGCAGCCGGGCCTTGGTCCAGATCAACCGATCATCGTTGTACCGAGCGCGGGCCCGGTTGGGTGATCAGGTGCTGGAGACGCTGTTTCGGCAGGTCGCGGGGCCGCTGGCGACCCCAGGCACGCCCGGAGCGTGGTGGCGCGGGCTGCGGTTGCTGGCGCTGGATGGCACCCAGTTCGACGTGCCGGACTCGGTCGGTAACGGCCAGACCTTTGACGGGCCGTCCACCGGCGGCACGCCATTCGGTTTCCCGCAGGTCAGGTCGGTGGTTCTGTCGGAGATCGGCACGCACGGAGTGTTGGATGCGGCGGTCGGTGGCTATCGGGACGGGGAGCGCGGCCTGGCGCTCGAGCTGACCGGGGCCATCGGCCCCGGCGACCTGGTGATCGCCGATCGCGGGTTCTGGTCGGCCGAACTGGTCGCAGCGTTCACCGCGACCGGCGCTGACCTGCTGATCCGACTGCAGTCCAACCACCGGGGCACGACGGTGAGTGAACTGGCCGACGGCTCGTGCCTGTCCACCTCACAGCCGAGCAAGCAGGTCCGGCGTCGGGCCAAGGCCGCCGAGCGTGTGCTGCCGGAGCGGATCACCTTCCGGGTCATCAGCTTCGCCGCAGGCGACAGCATGCTGCATCTGGGCACCACGCTGACCGATCCCGAGCGGTTCCCCGCCGACGAACTGATCGCGCTTTACCGGCAACGCTGGGAGATCGAGCTGGCCTTCGATGAGCTGAAGAACCATCTCGGCACCGGCGGGCCGTTGCGTTCACGCACGCCCGAAGGCGTCCGCCAAGAGATCTGGGCCTATCTGGCGGTGCACCACGCGGTTCGCCGACTGGCCCACGACGCCGCCGCGAGCACTGGCCCGCAAGTGGACAGCGACCGCATCTCCTACCTCAAGTGCGTGCGGATCATCCGCACAAGCGTGACACCCCAGGCCGGCGCCACACCCGCCAAGCTCACCCGGGCCTTGGTCCAGGCCGTGCACGAGGCACGCCACCGCCTGCTAGCACCCCGATCCGGCCGCCGCTGCCCCAGAGCGATCAAGAAACCCAACCGATGGCCCATCCTGCGCACCCGCGCCGGACGCGACCAAGTCGACCCCGGCCGCCACGCCAACAGCCCCACCGCCAAGGTCAAACCCGATCGCCGGGCAGGAAGACCCTTCATCAGCGGCGCACATCCCACCCCGCCACCGCTCCGCTAAAACAACTGCATTGGGCCACGGAGCCCCCAGCGGCGCTCTCGATCAACCGATATGACCTTGCGGCCATAGGCGTCGGCGCTGATGCCGAGACGGCGGCCAGGTCCCCGCGGTCGAATAGCCGGCGCTGACCCGGCCGTCCGGGCACGGCGCGTAGGGACCGGCGCCCACGCCGCACGCCCGTAGCGGCGGGACCGGACGGCCGAGGCGGCGGGCGCGAAGCGCCGCCGCCCTTGATCTAAAACGGCCAAATTCGGCAATGATCGTGTCACGGGCAGTGTCGCGTCACGGGCAGCACTTGATTCTCTTGCGGGACCAGACATCGCTGTGGCCTGTTGGCCGATCCAGACCAGGATCAACCCTCCCAGTCTTGGAGCGTCTGAGCTAATGTGGTAAAGCACAGATGGCGGTACGAAGGGGGCAACCCGTTGGAGGTCGTTCGTACGACTGTTCTGCCGCCGTTTACACAAGAGGGAGTTCTGCCACCTGGGCGTTATGTCTGTAGTGCACGCGCCGTTCGGAGGGCATTCGTGGATTCATACACAAATAGCCATAGCCGCGGAGCGATATACCGGGAGTGGCGGTCGCATCGGGCAGCGCTTCGGTCACTAGCCCCTGTACTGTATCAGTGGGTAGACGGTAGTTTCGTCACAGATAAGCTGAATCCTGGCGATATTGATGTAGTCACCTTTGTCGATGCAGTCGCTTTTGATCGACTACCTGCATGGCGTCAGGATGTTGTTTACGAGTTGTCCAACGGGCGTGGAGATTCTGCCTACAGTCATGTAGATTCCAAGGTTTGCGCCGTATACCCGTCGACGACCCCTCAGGGTAGCGCCTACACTCATGAACGCTCATACTGGGATGGACTTTGGTCCCGATTTCGGCCTGGATCCACCAAGGGTTATGTGGAGGTGCCGTGATGACGTGGATCTCCGAGCTTGAGGAAGAAGAGCAGACCCTTGAGCGACTAATAGCCGAGAAAATGCAGGTTGATTCAGGTAGTCTCAGACTTTCTGTCTCCTCGCTCAAGCGTCGCTTGGAAGAGGTGCGCGCTCGCCTGAGCAGTGCCACCAGGCCGCAATTGGAGATCCGTCTGGTCGGTACAGCAATCAATGATCACGAGGTCAGGCTAGAACTTCTCGGGCCCTTTTTGGAAGAATTGCAGCAAACGGTCTCCTCGATCGGGCAGGCGTTGCGAGGTAGCGCAACCGCTGCAAGCTCTATTCCCAAGGAGGTCAGAGATCAGACGGCGCTAAGTTACAATGCTTCGGGACCTGGTTCTGTCGTGCTCTACCTTCGAGCCCCATCTGATCCACGAGTAGCGGAAGAAATTCCCTATCCGGAGCTACTAGACGAGCGGACTAAGCCACTAGCAGTTGCCGCTATTGAACGCCTGCTCGCGCTAGCACAACACGCCCGTAGTGGCACGCCAGATGACTCGCTAGTTGACGACGTTTATCCCCTCGGGCCTCGTACGTATAAGCATCTAAATAGTCTAGTTCGACTAATAAGCGACAGTGAGACGGATGCAGAATTTACTCTTTCTGCTCCGATTGAGGGCGAGCTTAATGCATCTTTGGATGCCGTCGCCGCTCGTCGCATCCATGATGTTCTTAAGCAAACGAGAGTTGCTGAGGAATTTCAAGAGATCGTGGGTGAACTTCGGGGCGTAAGTAGTATTCGTAATGCATTTGAAGTTATCACGCCCGAGGGAAGAGTTATTACTGGAAAGGTGCGCGAGGATCTAGTTCCGTCTCTGCGGAATTGGTACGAGAAACCTGTTATAGCCTCGCTTGAGGTGACTGTATCTCGATCACTTACGACCGGACTAGAGCGTCGGCGACACCTTTTGACTGGGTTGGCTGATGCAAGACCATACGACGTTGGAAGTGGCGTCTAGGACGGCCTATGTATTACGGTTGCACGATACTTGGCGTTCAAGTTAGCGGCGCTATCTAGTGGCTCGTCTCCGAACGTTGGCCGGTAATTGATTCGGATCAAGTCGCCAAATGCAGGCCATGACGATCGCTTGGGTGGCCGGCCGCCGTGCGTGGCAGGGCGATCGGCTGCCGCGCCGCGTTCCGGTCCTCGGGCCGTAGCCGGCCCTGCGGTCCAGGTCGGCTTGCCACCGCGTAGGAGGGTGCTGCTGACGGCAACGGTGACGGCAACGACGGCAACCGCCGACAGGCATGGGCGTACGTCGACCGCCGCTCTACCTCGGCTGACGGGCCGGCAGCAGGGCAGTTGCTACTCCTGAAAAGCGGAAGGTCGGCGGTTCGACCCCGCCCCTGCCCACCTACGTGATCAACAAAAACCGGCCCCTGAGCCTGGAAGTAATCCGCATCAGGCGGTTGACCCATTCCGGCTGCTTTGACGCTCACCGGGAGGAACTTCGCCATCATCGGACCATAGATGTCCCGGTAACAGTCGGTATGGCGCTTTGTGGGGGCGACACTAGAGGCTGGCGCCGGCCGGGGGCCTGCCCGGTAGCCTTGCTGAAATGATCGCGATCGATGGTCCGGGTACGGGTCTACTTTTGAAGTAGGGGTGTTGCCGAATGGATTCGCTGCGGGTGACAAAACTTCCGCGACGCGCCCTCGTCCTTGGCGCTCTTGGTCTCGGCGCATCCAGCCTCGCAGCCATCTCCACGATCACACTCTGGCCCGAACCCGCCGAGCGCCTCACCGCCATTCGTAATTTTTCGCTCAAGGGGGCCACCGGCCACACTGACGTCGTCTTCTCGGTTGCGTTCAGCCCAGACGGCCGCATCGCGGCCAGTGGCAGCGGCGACAGGACCGTGCGGCTGTGGGATGTGGCGACCGGACGCGCCACCGCCACCCTCACCGGCCACACCGACTGGGTCACTGCTGTGGCGTTCAGCCCGGACGGCCACACCGTGGCCACCACCGGCCGCGACGACACTGTGCGGCTGTGGGATGTTGCGGCCAAGCGCGCCACCGCCACCCTGACCGACCCTGGTGGCATCGGCGGCGACGTGATGGCGTTCAGCCCGGACGGCAAAGCCGTGGCCGCCGGATACGGCGGCGCCGTGCAGTTGTGGGACGTGGCGACCCGGCGCACCACCGCCACCCTCGACGGCGACAGTGCCCTCGAGTCGCTGGCGTTCAGCCCGGACGGCACAACCCTGGCCAGCACATGGTGTGACGGCGCCGTGCGGCTATGGGACGTGGCGACCCGGCGCAACATCGCCACCCAACGCGGCGACAGCGCGGTCCTGTCGCTGGCGTTCAGCCCGGACGGCAAAACCCTGGCCAGCGCAGACGGAGGCGCCGTGCGGCTATGGGACCTGGCGACCCAGCGCACCACCGCTACCCTTACCACCAGCGAGGGCCCCTTCGACGGCCCTGTCGTCGGCATTCACTCACTGACGTTCAGCCCGGACGGCCACACCCTGGCAGGCCAGGGAACCGACAACACCCTACGGCTGTGGAAGATCCGATGATCTCCTAACACCTCACGACGAGCGACAGCCTCACGTGAGGCGGTGTGACCGTCTCGCTTTCACGGGCCATCAGCCAGGATGGTCTAGTGGTATATCGGGGCAACCGCGCGCTGTCGTACGTACGACTCACCGAGGTGAGGGGCGTACGGAAAAGACCTCAATGCACATCTTTCCTTATGTTACGTTTCCGGGATGACGGCGCAAATCACCGCAATGACTTTCATGGAGACGGTCGACGTTCTGGTCGTCGCCAGAGCGGATGGCAGGATAGAATCCTGGGCTTTCGACGGCTCGCGCACATCGCGGATCGTGCATGAGACCTCGGGAGATCCCATACTCGATCTGGCGAGCGACGGCCCGCTGATCCTCGGCGTCACAGAACAGCGCCTGTTGGTCTGGAACACCGAAATGCAACTCCAGAGCGAACACACGCTGGCGTATCCTGTGCACTTCATCGCGGTGACGCCGGACCACTTCTGGCTGGCCGGGGACTCGCACGTCGCCCGCCTGGAGCGCGAGTCGGACGGTGTGCGATGGAGCCCGATCTCAGCGGGAGAGACGACCGATTTCGATGTCCATCCATCGGAAGCACGCTGGGTCGTGGTGAAGGACGGCACCCGTGTCCGCGTGCACGATGCCGATACCGGCGAGGAGATGCACGTGTGGGCCGCGCGCAAGGGAACACAGCACTTGTCGGTGCGCTTCACGGAAAAGCCCGAGTATCTTTGGAAGGTCGCCAACCGTGATTGGGACCTGGAGCGGGTGACGGCCAAAACCGGCCGGCCTGCCAAGCGCAACGAGCAGTTCGTGACCAAGCTCCAGAGCGCATGGGCGGGACCGCTCGCGATATCCTCCGACCGTCGCCGTCTCGCCATATTGCAGACCGGCCGGGATGTAATGATCTGGGATCTGGACATCGGCCGGCCGGAGTTCTATGCCGAGCCGGTGATCGACCTTTCCAGTGAGAAGGTGCTGGCGAGTCTGAGTCGTGTCCCGAGGTTCGCACCAATGGCCCCCGGCTTCGTCAAGGTGACCGCCCGTCGCCGTCAGCCGAGCCGTGAAGCGAAGGTGACCGCGCTCGCAATCTCCAAGGACGGGGCGATGGTGGCACTGGGCGACAGGGAGGGGGCGGTCCACCGCTGCGACGTCGCGACGGGAGGGCTGGAACGACTGGGCGCGAAGGCGTGGACGGTGCCTCCGCGCTGTACCGGTAGGGCCTGGTGGCGCGGTGGCGCCGAGCACGGGGTGCGCGATGGCGAGCATTGGACCATACGGCAGGGTCGGCTCGCCAGGCTTGATTTCGACCACCCCGGCCGCACCGATGGCGTGGAGCTTGACGGATTCCCGCTCAACGACGATTGGGGCCGGATGCGTCACACGCCGTCGCTGTTCTTCCGCGGCGACCTAGTCTGGTTCGCCGACCGAGTATTCATCGGCGCTTGGGAAGTCTCGACGGGACGTCGCGTATGGCGCAGCGAAACACGCGAGCAAATGCATCTCGTCGGTGACGCCGCGTACTCGATCATGAACCGCGTCCCGGGACGGCTCACCCTCATGCGGTTCGATCTGAACACGCGTGAGCTTGACGAATTCGGTGAAGTCGCCACTGGCCTGTCGGAGACGTGGTGGTCACTGCGCGCGGTCGGGCCGCACCTGATCGCCGTTGCCGGCCGGAACGACAGCTGTTATCCGATCGATTTGGCCGAGCCTGCGCTGAAACGCAGACTCCCCGGGCGCATCCACCACGATCCCCACGACGACCACCGGATATTCTATGAGGTGCGCGATGGATATGCGGTCACCGATCTGCGTGACCCTGAGGCGGAGCCGGCGGTGCGGGAGTTCGCCGATCCGATCCGCAACATGGACCCGTATATCGAGCTCAGCGACGGCCGCGTCGTGGGGTGGAACGATAGAACCAAGCGGGTCACCATCGCCTCTCGTCTGACCGGTGAGCTCCTCGAGCACTATCCCGGGCACGGCCATCCGCCGCATGCCTTCTTCGTCTCCGCCGACGAACGCAAACTGCTCACGGTGGACGTCACGGATTCTGTGCGCACGTGGCGACTCGATCGATAGAGACGGCCTGGCCCGGAAACCTGCTCAGAGCAGGGCACAGGCAGCGCCGAAACCTCACAGGTTCGGTGGCGTGTTGTGGTTGGTCCGGCAGTTCCGCGGCTCAAAGGGCCTAGAGATCATCGGCCGGGAGCGTGCATTCGGGGCCACCGAACCGACATGACCAGTGCGTCACGCAACCTTGGCCGGGTAACTGGTGGGACCCCTCCCGCTTCCGTAGACACCGTGCCAAGTGGTACGACGGTCTACGAGGAGATT
>NZ_JABVEB010000050.1 GCF_014323665.1 Actinomadura sp. HBU206391
GGGCTGATTCCAAGGGTCGTCGTCACACGGGCGGATCAGCCGGCTGGGCGAGCATCGGCCAAGCCGCAGGGCGCCAACCACAACGCCACGGATCCGAGCATTCTGAGCGTTGAGTCCGACGAGCCGGTCGTCAGGCCGTTGGACGTAGGCCGTTGAGTTCAGACTTAGCGGGGCCTTTCGTTCCGCTGTCACACCAGTCGTCAGGACGTCGCGGCAGCGTAGCGGGCGGCGAGGGTACGCAGGTGGGCGACCAGCTCGGGCGGCTCGGTGACGTGGAAGTCGGCGTTCAACATGCCCAAGTAGACGGCCAGCGTCTCCACGGTGTCGGCTCCGGTGTGCAGGACGCAGGTATCGGCGTCGATGGCCTCCACGGTGCCGACGGCCGCACTGATCCGGTCGGCTACGACCTCGGCGGGCGCGTGAACCGTGACGCGCGCCCGGTAGCGCCAGGCAGCGGCGGAGACCCGGCTCGAGACATAGCCCACCACATCGTCGTCGGGGAGCTCACGGGGCGTGAAGCGGGGCCCGGTCGGGACGCGCGGTGTGAGGCGGTCCACGCGGAAGGTGCGCCAGTCGGCGCGTTCCAGGTCGAAGGCCAGCAGATACCAGCGGCGTCCCCAGGTGACCAGCCGGTACGGCTCGATCTCGCGGCGGACGGCATCGCCCGCGTGGGTGGTGTAGTCGAAACGGAGCCGCTTGTGCGCGCGGCAGGTGGCGGCGAGGGTGGTGAGGACCTCGGGGTCAACCGTCGGTCCGGGCTGGTCGCTCGGCACCAGCACGGTGTAGGTCTGCAGCGTGTTGACCCGGTGCCGCAGCCGGGACGGCATGACCTGCTCCAGCTTGGCCAGCGCGCGCAGCGACGCCTCGGCGTTCCCGGCGATGACGCCGCCGGCGGCGGTGCGCAGGCCGACCGCGACCGCGACGGCCTCATCGTCGTCCAGCAGCAGCGGCGGCAACGACGCGCCCGCGCCGAGCCGATAGCCGCCCGCCGAGCCGCGCGTGGCGGGGACGGGGTAGCCCAGCGAGCGCAGCCGCTCGACGTCGGCGCGGATCGTCCGGCCGCTAACGCCGAGCCGTTCGGCCAGTTCGGTGCCCGTCCAGTCGCGGGGTGTCTGCAGGAGAGCGAGCAGGCGCAGCAGGCGCGCCGAGGTTTCCACCATGAATCCCAGAATGCCAGGCCATTAGGAACGATCCTCGCCTAATGGCCTGGAAGTGTGGTCCTCATGAGTGAGATCAGCGAGTTCCGCATCGATGTCCCGCAGGCCGACCTGGACGACCTGGCCGACCGGCTGGCCCGCACCCGCTTCGCCGAGGAACTGCCGCCCGAGGAGGTGACCGACGGCGCGCCGCGCGGCGGGATCCAGCCCGGCTGGGAGTACGGCGTGCCCACCTCCTTCGTCCGCGACCTGCTGGCGCGCTGGCGCGAGGGCTTCGACTGGCGGGCCCAAGAGGCCAGGCTCAACTCCTTCCCGCAGTTCACGACCGAGATCGACGGCCAGACCATCCACTTCGTGCACGTTCGCTCGGCCGAGCCAGACGCGACGCCGCTTATCCTCACCCACGGCTGGCCCAACACCTTCGTGGAGTACCTGGACCTGGTCGGCCCGCTCACCGACCCCGCCGTGTACGGCGGGGACCCGGCCGATGCCTTCGACGTGGTGATCCCGTCCCTGCCCGGGTTCGGCTTCTCCGGCCACACCCGCACCAAGGGATGGGACGCGGCCCGTGTCGCCGACGCATGGGCCGAGCTGATGCGGCGGCTCGGCTACGAGCGGTTCGGCGCGCACGGCAACGACGCGGGCGCGATCGTCAGTCCCGAGCTCGGCCGCCGCCACGCCGACCGCGTGCTGGGCGTGCACGTCAACCAGATCTTCTCCTTCCCCTCCGGCAACCCTGCCGAGCTGGCCGGCCTCACCCCTGAGGAGCAGGGATACCTGCAGTTCCTCGGCAGCTTCGTCGAGCACGCGATCCACGACCGCGCCCAGCAGGCTCAGCCGCAGACCCTCGCCCACGCCCTGGCCGACTCTCCCGCCGGGCAGCTCGCCTGGATCGGCCAGCTCCTCGCCGGAGTCCCTGACCCCGACGTCATCTTGACCAACGCGACGATCTACTGGCTCACCAACACGGCGGCGTCCTCGGCGCGCTTCTACTACGAGAACCACCACGCCGAGCGGGCGACCGAGCCGACGACCTCGCCCCTGGGGCTGGCCTCGTTCGCCTACGACTTCCGGCCGCTGCGGCGCTTCGCCGACCGCGACCACAAGAACATCGTGTCCTGGAACGAGTACGACCGCGGCAGCCACTGGGCCGCCCACGACGCCGCAGACCTACTAGTCGACGACCTGCGCGGCTTCTTCCGCCGCTTCCGCTGACGTCCCCCGGGGGCGGCGGGTCATCCTCCGCCGCCTCCAGGACGCCCTAGCTTGATCTTTAACCTGTGGTGTCGATGGTGCGGCCCCGGTTGATCATGGGCGAAGCCCTTGGGTGATCATTCCTTCTTGTGACGGATGGAAGAAACCACCCCAAACGACAACTGGGCGTCCTCAGAATCATTGAGAACGCCCAGGTCAGACGGGGTGCGCCGTCAGGGACTTGAACTCCGAACCCGCAGATTAAGAGTCTGCTGCTCACGTGCCAGATCAGTATTCCCACTGTCGGTCTATGCCGTTTCGTACGTGACTCCACCGTTTCCGATGCCGGGTTGTGCCGCGTCGTGCCGCTCCGTTGTGGCGGCCCCAAGCCCCCCACCTACGCTGCGCTGGAAGAACTCGGCCGCGCCGTCCGCACGATCTTCGCGTGCGACTACCTCGCCAGCCCCGACCTGTGACGGGAGATCCACGGCGGCCTCCAGATCGTGGAGAACTGGAACAGCGCGAAAGACCGGCATCCCCAAGACCTCACTGCACGGCTACCTCGCGGGTCTCTCCTGACGAAGGTGGAGGCCCTCGGGCGCCGGGCCGTGGACGGCCTGCCCGTGGATCGTGAGTCCTGACAGACTGCCGGGATGGCAACTTCGTTGAGCCAGTTGTCCGGCCGAGTCTGGATCTACCCTGGCGATCCGGATCCTGCGGCCGTCATGCCCTGTGTGGCGGTGGTCGCCGACGATGCGGGCAGCACGGTGGTCGACGCTGGGCAGAGCCCAGCGCACGCCCACCTCGTGCAGTTGGCGATGGCGGAGGCGGGGCTGCCCGCCGCCTGCCGGCTGGTGTACACCCACCACCACTGGGATCACACCTGGGGCGCCTGCGCCTGGGAGGTGGAGGAGATCGTCGGCCACGAGGCGGGTGCCACGCTGTTGTCGGCCGAGGCGGACCGCCCGTGGAGCCACGCGTACCTGCAGCAGGAGATGGCCGCCAACCCCCGGCTGGGGCCGAGCTTTAAGGCTCGGGCGCGGTCCATGAACGGCTGGGAGGACTTCGCCGTCCGGCCGCCGACCCGCACCTTCACCGACCGACTGGTGCTCCCCGGAGGGATCGAAGTCCGGCATGTGGGCGGCAATCACGCGCCGGACTCCACGGTCGTGGCCGTCCCGGATTCCGGGGTGCTGCTGCTCGGCGACTGCTTCTACCCGCCGCCGTACCATCTACGCGAGCCGGGCCCCGCCGGCGAGGAGATCGATCTGCCGCAGCTCACCGCTCTGGTGGCGGAGGGCTTCGACTGGTACGTCGACAGCCACAGCCCGCCATGGCGCCCGCCGTCCTCCTGAGCGAATATTGATGATCTTCGCGTGAGGTCCCCAGCACACACCCTGCGGGTGCCGATTATTACGTTGGTGCAAGGTTATGCGGCAGGTTGGTATTCGTGGAGTATGCCGCCGAGCCGGTCTCGTCGGCGGATGTTGAGCTGGTCTGGTTCGGTGAGCGGCTCAGCGACCGGCCGGAGGGGAGCGCTGCAGCGTTCCATGATCGAGTTCATCCGGGGGACACGGATGCCGGTGGTGACGATTCCGATGCCCTCGGACTCGAAGACGGCCTCGAACGCGCGGGTGAACTTGTTGTCATGGTCCCTGATCAGGTGCTTGACCGTGGCGCTGGCGTCATGGAGGTCCATGACCAGATTCCTGGCGGTCTGGCGGTCGCGTTGGGGCGCGGGTTGGATGCCGTGCTGTTTGATGATCTCCCGCACGGTGGAGGGCGTGACCTTGATGCCGAGCAGGGTGAGTTCACCGTGGATGCGACGTAACCCCAACTGGTGTTCTCCCGGGCCAGGCGTAGGACGAGGGACTGGATGGCGCGGCGGGTCTGCGGCCGGCCGGGGGTGTTTACGGCGGGAGACCTCGGCGTGGCGGCGGCGCGGGAGGTCACGGTGCCAGCGCAAGATGGTGTCCGGGCGACGATCAGGTGCAGTCGCCGCAACCTGGCGCCGGGAAGCCGGTGGAGGAGAGCGGCGAGGATGGTGTGGTCTGCCCGAGTGAGGCGCGGTTTCAACGCTCATCGACCTCATCGGAGTCTGAACCAGGCCAGCCCCTGCGGGCACTTCCCGATCCCATCGAGGCTGATATCAAGGTCATTCGACGCGATCGGCTCGGCGGCCTATTCCACGAGTACTCGCAGGTGGCATAGGGTGGCCGAGTTTTCGGCACCGACAGGCTCCTGGCCAGCAGACATCAGGGCTGGGACGCTGTTCATTCAGGCCCGAGTACCCGTCGATTCCCGGAACAGGGTTGTTCGGTAATTAGTGAAGGGCTGCTGGAAGCGTAGGCCGGGTGGCTTGCAGGTAGTGCAGCAGGGGCCATTGATCACCTTCGGCCGTGACGTGGAAGCCCGCGCCGGTGATGAGACCGGCGAGTTTGTCGATGGGATTGTGGGCCATGGCCGGCCCGGACACCATGCCGATGAGGTGGGCGCCGATGGGGTTCGTGGGCGGGCGGAAGTCGGCGATCAGTAGTCGGCCGCCTGGGCGTAGTACGCGGAACATCTCCGTGAATGCGGCTTGTCGCGCGGCGGCGGGGATGTGATGGATGGCATAGCTGGAGGCGATCACGGCAAAGGACTGATCATCAAACGGCAGGTCCTGGGCCTCGCCCACGACGTAGCCGCAGTTCTCGGGCGCGCGGTGGCGAGCGTATTCGATCATTGGCTCGGACGGGTCCAGACCGGTCGCCGTGCCCGTGGTGCTCACTCGTGTGGCGAGCATGCGGGTCAGGGCGCCGGTGCCGCAGCCCACGTCAAGTACTCGGTCACCGGGACGGGCTCCTGACAGGGCGGCCAGTCGCCTGAACACTCGGCCTCGCTGCCCGGCGAATGCGACGATGCCGACTATGTCGTAGGCGCGGGCGCGCTCGATCGTGCCACCCGCGTCGGCGTGCTCGACGTGACTGTGCAGGAACTTCCCAAGCCCCATTACACCCTCCTTACTTAGTCCCCACTAAGTTGTGAGCTTAACTTAGTGGGGACTAAGTAGTGTGGCAAGGGGGCTTAGGATGCGGGGGTGACCGATGCCCCCACCCCGTCTCGACGGGTCCCTAGGGTTCGACTAAACCCACAGGAGCGGCGGGAGTCGATCCTTGCCGCAGCTGTCGAGGTGTTCGCCGAGACCGGCTACCGGGCCGGGACGGTCTCAAAGGTGGCACAGCGTGTTGGGGTCAGCGAGCCGGTAATCTTTCAGAACTTCGGGTCCAAGGCTGCGTTGTTCGCCGCCGTGCTGGACCGGGTCACGAGCACGATCAAGGCCGAGTTCACCGGCATGGCGGACCGGCTGGGATCGGTTTCGGACCTTCTGGCCGAGGTCCTGTCTCCTCACCACCTGGAACGGCTGCACGCACCGGGGTCGCTCGGAGCGCTATTCGCCGACGCTGCCGCCCTCACCAGTGAGCCCGGCGTCGCCGACGCCGCCCGAAGAGCGGTACAAGGGGTCGCTGACCTGCTCTCAGATCTCCTGAGGCGCGGGCAGGCCCAAGGGAACATACGGTCAGACCTCGACCCGGAGAGCGGCGCATGGTGGGTGCTGTCGATGATGGCTACGCGCCCGTTCCGAGCTGCCATCATCCCCGGCCGTCCAGACCTGGAAGCCGGCCTGGCGGTCCTTACTCTCCAAGCCATCAGCCCGTAACCGCTGCCGCGCGAATGACGGCATTCCCTACAGGAACGGCCACGGCGGTGCCGCCGGGTCTCCCGGCGGTACCGCCTGCACCGGGCAGGATTCAGGCGGCCACCGTGGCACCGTTCCTCGGCGTACTGGACGGCGCCGACGCGATGACCGCCGCGCCGGCTGCGTACGCGAGGACGGCCCTTCGTGGCGTTCAGCCCGCAACGCAAGCCGTGGCCGGCGCATCTCAAGATGCGAGAACGCCCCGACCCTGGCCTGTTGGGGGCGCGACCTTGACCTGAGTGTGGTGGGCCACGTCCACCGGCGGTACCAGCGGCCTGGCCGCCCATCCGCTCTCAACGTCGCGAGCAACGCCCTCGATCCCGGCCAAGCCATGGGCGACCGGCGCGATCCGTGCTCCCTTATCTGTTCCATGTCGACACCGTGGCCCTCAAGCGGATCTACGTTTTGTTCTTCGTTGAGCACGCCACCCGGGCCGTTCACATCGCCGGCGCCACGGCGAATCCGACCGGCGCATGGGTCGCCCAGCAGGCCCGCAACCTTGCCATGGATCTCGGCGAACGAGCCGGACACTTGCGATTCCTCAGCGGCGAAGGTCGCCGCGCCGTTGTCACTGTCGCCAGCGCCGGGCCGGGCCGGGCCGATTCTCAGCGACAGGCGGTGCTCCTGTCCTGCCTTGTGCGTGATTGCTCACCGTGGACCATCAACGGCGTTGGGGCTGCTAGCTCGTGGTTCGGTCTGGGGACGTGTTGGCTCGGCTCGGGCCGCGAGGGCGGTTGACGCCGGATTCGTATGTGAAGATCACGGCCTGGACCCGGTCGCGGAGGTCGAGCTTCATCAGGATCCGCTTCACGTGGGTTCTGATCGTCGACTCCTCGACGACGAGGACGACCGCAATCTCGCGATTCGAGAGGCCCTGGGCGATGAGCTGGAGAACCTCCCGCTCGCGTGGCGTCAGCGACTTGAGCTTGCCCTGATCGGTGAGCTCCGGGGTGGGTTGCCGGGCCATGCGGTCGATCACGCGGCGGGTGACCGATGGTGAGAGCAGCGAGTCGCCAGCGGCGATCGTGTGCACTGCGGCGATCAGGTCCTCGGGTCGCGTGCGTTTGAGCAGGAAGCCTGAGGCGCCGGCGCGTAGGGCGCGGAAGATGTAGTCGTCGTGCTCGAAGGTTGTGAGGATCAGGACCCTTGCTTCCGGGGCCGTCCGCGACAGCTCGTGGGTTGCCGCGATCCCGTCGAGGTTGGGCATGCGAACGTCCATCAGCACGACATCCGGCGCGAGCCAGCACGCTCGCTCGACGGCCTCCCGCCCCGTCGATGCCTGGCCGATGATCTCGATCGTGGGGTCGTTGGAGAGCAGTTCGACGAGCCCGGCGCGCATCAGGTCGTCATCGTCGGCGATCAGCACCCGGGTCACAAGCGGTGACTTCCGTAGGGAATCAGTGCGTGGACTCGGAACACGCCGTTATTGCATTCGGCTTCGAGGCTGCCGCCGATCAGGGTCGCGCGCTCACGCATGCCGATCAGTCCGTGACCCCCGCCGGACCGCGGCGCGCGATCGGCGGGCACGGGGTTGGCGTCCTGACCCTGCGCGCCGAGGCCGCCGACGAGGAAAGTCTGCGCCAGCTTGAACAACGCGTCGCCGACCGCCTCGAGCAGGTCGGCAGACGCGATCGGCTGACGGTGACTTGGACACCGCCTCAGGACGCGGGGGAGCAGTTGCAGGCCTAGCCGCCAGGTGAGACCGAGGACAACGAGAGGACACGCACATGACTGACCGGCCCCGCTCACCCAAAACCGGCGATGACAGCGGCAGCATGTACGACCGCGAATCTCAGCGTGCTCGTTTTGGGACCTCTGTCGTCATTTCGTCACTGGTTGCATTTGTCGCAGTGGACATCGCCGGGCGGTTTGCCGGTTGCGAGCTGCTTGAGCCAGTCGATCAAGAGGACGTCGTGGACCTCGAGGTCGTAGAAGCTGTCGAACTCGAAGATTCCGTGGCCGTCGCCAGGCGCCGTATAGCTGTGCAAGGTCACCCCGGCGGTCTCGATCGCGGTCTCGTTGGTGTGGATGACGGCCAGGAGGTTCGGTGGGCTCCCGGGCATCCATTTGGTCACCTCCACCGCGGCGTGGGGGTCGAAGGCGTAGTCGAAGCGGGACATGACGAGCTCAGGAGCATGTTGGGTGGTTTGGGCCCAGAACCGGGGGATGCCCCAGTCACGGACGGTGAGCCCGTCGATCGCCCAGGCGGGCGCGGCGTCATAGGCACCCCACGCCTTGCCGAGGACCTTGGCGTTGAAGTCGGGATTGTCGGGCCAGGCGCCGGACTGTGCACCGAACACGGTGACCTTGGCGTGCGGGAGCCGGTCGGCGACCAGGCCGCCGTAGAGGGGAGCGGCGATCGATCCCGCGGTCTTGCCTATGACGACGACCTGGGCGGCGCTCGGATAGTGCGTAGCGAGGTAGTCGAGCGCTGCGGTGCCGTTGACATAGCCGCGGTGCTGGACGGTCAGCTTCGGTGAGTACTTCTGGGCGACGTTGCCGAGGTGCGCGTCGCCGGTGCAGGAACTCAGGTAGATGATCGAGTATCCGGCGAACGGGTTGTCGGCCCGGGTCAGGTCGAAGAAGCCGGACCGCTGGTCGTCTGGTCTCTGGCCGCCCTGGTCGTTCCAGTCGTAGAAGTCGTTCTCGCCCGGCCGGCCGGTGCTGGTGAAGGCGCACATCGTGGTGTCCCAGCAAACGCCTCCGCCATTCAGGAACAGCACGACCCTGGTCGGATCGGCCTGCCGTTCCCAAAAGGAGAACTTGCCGCCGTTGGCACACTGGCAGTCGCCTCCCGGCACGATCCGTCTCCACGCATGCGTTCCGGTGTCGACGTCCCTCGACGGCGGCGCGGTGCGCTGTTCATTATCACTGCGGAAGGCGAACGCCGTACCTCCGCCCACCAGTAGCACCAGAACGGCGATGACGGTGAGTCGCCCATGCAGAACCCGCCGCCGTTCCCGCTCGTGGCTGGCCCACAGGAACGCTACGAGTGCGGTCGCGAGGACGGCAGTCCAGCGGTAGTGCGACGCTGTCCAGTGCGGGTCGGTGGGCGTGAGGATCAGTGCCGCCGGGTGCGGCAGGAACCAGGCGACGGCTGCGAGTAGCAGCACGGCCGGCGCCGCGATGACGCCCGTGTTCCCGTCGGCGGTGCGCCTCTGCGCGATGGCGGCCAGGGCGAGGGCGGCGGCCAGCAGGGTCGCCGCCTCCAGCGTCAACGCGGCGACGGGCAGGTGTGCGGCGGCCGCGTGGTGGCCGGTCGTCTTCGCGAGGCCGAGAGTGAGCGTCCACCACAGCGCGGCGGCCGGCGCCGCCAGGGTGACCCGAACCAGGTTGCGGGCCAGGCGCGGAGTCGGCAGCGTGGGAGTGCTGCGGGTGGCGGGGTCGTCGAGGAGGAACGCCGCGCCGAGCGCGACGCAGATCGCCGCGATGCGGGCCAGCGTGGTCAGGTGGGTAGTGGTCAGCCTTGCGGTCAGCGCAGGGGGCACCAGCAGGATGGGCGATCCCAGGGCCGCGCCGACCACCATGGGCCGCCACGTGATGGCGTGCGCGGTGGACCGCAGCAGCGGGTAAAGGGTCCTGGTGTTCATCAGCAGGCCGCGCTCGTGGCCGGGGCAGGTACGCCGAGGATCTGCGCGGCCTGCGCTGCGGTTGTGCCGGGCGCGGTCAGCGTGGTCCAGGACTGCTGAACGCGGGCGGCGATGTAGGCGCGCGGGCGGGCCAGCGCCTGCGTCGCCACAGCGAGTTCGGGCGCCGGTACGTAGACGCGGGGGAACATCTCGCTCTCGTCGAACGAGACGCCGCCCCGTTTATCGCGCGCATCCTCGGTGAGCAGGCGCAGCCCGGTGCGGGCCTGTGTGCTGGCCTGCCCGGCGAGCCAGAGGACGAGCACGCCCGCGCCGCCGCAGGCGGTGGCGCCGTCGCGTTCCTCGACGGGTGCCTCGCCGGTCTGGCCGGTGACCAGCCGGTACGCGACCTGCGCGGCGAGGTAGACGGCGGTCCGGCTGTCTCCCCAGCTGGTGCCGATGCCGATCGCCCCGGGAGTACCAGCGGCAGCGTCGTCCGCCCTCCACACGGCGAGCAGTTGCTCCGGCCTCATTCCGCGGTCGAAGCCCAGGAACACGCGTTGCCTGACCGTCAGCTGCGCGGACCGGGCCGTGGCGGGTACCCGGGCCACGACAGCCTGCACGACCGTGTTCCACGCGGGGACCCAGCGGCTGAATCCCGCGAAGGCGCAGTAGGTGACGTGCCCGAGCTCCTGGCAGGTCTCGTGCTGGGACGGGTGGTTCATGACCGCGGTCCGGGCCGTGGCGACGGCGCGGCCCGGCGGGGACAGCTGTGCCGTGCCGCCCGCCACCGCGCAGGCCAGCGCCACCGCCCCGGCCACGGCCACCCGGACGCCACGGTTGCCGGCGCGCAGCACGGCGGCGGCGGCCAGCAGCCCGGCCAGGCCGAGGAGGTACCAGAGGTGGGCCGCGGCCGGGCGGGCCATCAGGGATACCGGCATGGACATCACGGGGGCCGGCTCGCCCTGCGGTGCCAGCCACATGGCCTTTCCGCCGTTGGTGAGCGGCTGGAGTGCGACGAGGCCGGCGAGCAGGACAAGTAGCGCCAGGGGTGCGACGACCGCCGACCGGGTGAGCCGGCCCAACAGCACGCCGAGCGCGCCGAGCAGCAGGACGGTGGCCGGCCCGATCGCGAGCTCGTACGGGTTCGGGTGGCCCGCGGCCGCGGCGCAGATCGCGAGGACCGCCATGCGGGCGAGGATCAGGACGGCGCCGACCACGGCCAGCGGGAGTAGGGCGAGCAGGTGCGCGAGGGTACGCGCGTGGTCCGGGAGGATGAGCACCTGGCTCAGGCCCGTGGTGCCGTCGCGGTGCGTCCGCAGCACGGCGAGGTTGCCGACGATCAGCGCGGCGCCGCCGAGCATCATCATCATGCCTATCGCGCTGGCGCGGTCGAGGTCCTGCAGCACGGGGTAGCGGGTGGTCTCGATCGCGAACCAGGCGGACACCCAGCTGCCGGCCAGCAAGAGGGTCGCGGCGACGGTCAACGGGTGCCGGAGCATCCTTACCATCTCCACCCGGGTCAGGGCCAGGACGGCCCGGCGCGGCGCCCTGGCGTCGACCGCCGGCGTGCCGGGTGCCTCGGCCAGTACCGCGGTCATGCCGTACGCCCCGCGAGGCTCACGGCGTCGATCAACATCAGGTACCCGTCCTCGATGCTCGGATCGATCAGCCGCGCGTCGGGCTGCGGGTCGCCGATGTTGTGGTAATCACCGTTGCCGGTGCGCCACGCGGCGAGCGCGCCATCCGCGCGGGCCGGGCTGGTCCACACCCGGCCGCGCGCCACGCCGGCCAGCTCCACCGGCTCGCCCTCGAACCGGATCCGGCCCTGGTCGAGGACGATGACGCGCTGGCATACGGTGGCCACGTCCTCGGTTTGGTGGGTGGACAGCAGCACGGTACGGCCCTCGCCGATATGCGCGATGAGCTCGCGGAACCGCATCCGCTGCTCGGGATCCAGGCCGACGGTGGGCTCGTCGAGGATCACCAGTGCCGGGTCGTCGAGCAGCGCCGCGGCCAGCCCGACGCGCTGGCGCATACCCCCGGACAAGGCTTTGATCTTCTTGCCGCGCTGGACGTCCAGGCCGACCGCGTGCAGCACCCGGCGTACTTCGTCGTGCCGGCCATCCACAATCTCCTTGAGGATCGCGATGTAGTCGACGAACTCGAACGCGGTGAAGTGCTGGTGGAAGCCGGGGTTCTGCGGCAGGTACCCGAGGCGCCGCCGGACGGCCAGCCGCCCGGCGGCGCCACGCGGGTCCGCGCCGAGGATGCGCAACCGCCCGGCGTCCGCCGGGATCGCGGTGGCCAGGATGCGCAGAAGCGTGGTCTTGCCCGCGCCGTTAGGCCCGAGCAGCCCGGTGACCCCGTCGTGCAGCGCGAACGACACGTCTTCCAGGGCTGTCGTGCGGCCGAACCGCAGCGACAGTCCCTCGGCCTGTACCGTCGTCACATCGTCCTCCTCTTACTCGGGTCGGCGACGCGACCCAGGTGGTGGGTGGTATCGAAGGCGGCGCGGACCTTCCACAGGGCCATCGCCGCCGCGGCGGCGATGGCCGCGAGCCCGGCCTGGCCGGGCGCAGTGAACAGGACCGACTCGCCGGTGGTGCGTTGCACGGTGGCTCCCAGCAGCGCCAGCCAACCGAACCCCACGGCGAGGGGCGCCGTGACCGGGCCGAACCGGGGTGTCAGGGCCAGGCTCAGCAAGGTCAACGCCAGCGACGGGGCGAGCCAGCCGAGCACCACCACGCCGTACTCCGGCACCGCGATGCTGGCCACGCCGGTCAGCGCCGTGGTCGCGGACAGCACCGCCGCGCAGCGCAGCAACAGCAGGCGGAAGGTGTGCAAGGGCGCGACGACGGCCAGCTCGTAACTGGGGTCCACCCGTGGGCCGAACGAGATCGCCACACCGATCAGCGGGAGCAGCGGGGCGATCGCGAGCAGCGGAATCGGTATCGTCATCGACCGGGCCAGGTGCGCGGCGCCGATGGTGACCGCCAGGGTGAAGCCCACCGCGGTGAGCCACGACCTGCGCAGCCCCGGCGTGCAGGCCAGCAGCCGTGCGGTGTGCGCCGCCACGCCCAGCCGCACCAGGAGCGCCTCGACCGGGCCGGGCCGGGGGGCGTCCAGCTCGGCGTCCAGCCGCGCCCAGCCGGCGCGGACCGCGGCCGGATCGACGCGCTGCGCCAGCCGTTGGCGACAGCGCGCGCAGGTCCCGAGGTGCGCCTCGGTCGACCACAGCCACGGCGGCCGCGCCGCACCGTCGGCGTATGCCCGCAAGTCGTCGTCCGCGACATGCCAGTCACCGACGCTCATCGCCCACCTCCCGGAGTCGTCATGTCAGGTCACCGCGCAGTTGCCGCCGCGCCCGCATCGCCCGGGTCTTGACGGTGCCCACCGGGATACCCAGCAGGGCCGCCGCCTCGTGCGTGCTCAGCCCGTCCAGCACCGTGGCCTGCATAACCGCGCGCAGCTCCGGGGACAGGCGGGCCAGCGCCCCAGCCAGGTCGCCATGTTCCACGCCCGTCAGCAGCTCCTCCTCCGCCGAGGGCGCGGTACGCCAGCGGCGACCGGCCAGCAGCCGCAGAAGCCTGTCCCGGGCGCGCTGCCCGCGGATCGCGTCGACCAGCCGCCGGAAGCCGATCTGCCACAGCCAGCCGGCGACGTCACCGCCCTCCCGGTACCGCGCCGAACCGCGCCATACCGCCAAGAACGTCTCTTGCACCGCGTCGTCCACCAGGGCAGCGTCCGGGCACCGGTACCGCAGCCGGGCCGCCAACCACGGCCCGTAGCGTCGGTACAGCGCCTCGAACGCGGCGCGGTCGCCGGACGTGGTCGCGGCCAGCAAGTCCGCGTCGCTCTGCTCAGGTACGGCGCTCACACCCCATCATCGGATTGAGGCCGCTCGACGGTTCACGCTTCGGTACGCAGGATGCAAGCCACGGGGTGGCAGGCCCCGAACCGGGCCGGCTGATCGGTGTCGCCATGTCGAGTGCGCGGCTCAGCTGCATGGCCCGATTCCTGGCGTCCGGGTCGGCGGCCGGCGGACTCGGAGGTCACGGTGTAGGTGCCGGAAACTCGGCCACCGGTCGTGGCCTGGGGTTTCCTGTTCAGCAGACGGGTGATGTCCGGAACGAGCAGGGTCGAGTCTTGCGGCGCTACGACTTGTCTATCTCATCTTCGTCCGTTTTCTTGGCTGGCTTGCGCTGCCTACAAACGCACACGACCAGGACGCCCGCCGATGCGCTCTCAGTCCGCGAGCTGGTGCTGCGGATGGCGGCGGAGAACCTGGGTGGGGTTACCGGAGGATCGCTGGGGAGCTGGCCGGTCTGGGTCGCAGGATCGCGCCGTCGACGGTGTGGGCGATCTTGAAGAAGGCCGGTGTCGATCCGGCGCCCCGCAGGTCGGGGCCGGCCTGGGGAGAGTTCCTGCGCGCTCAGGCCGAGGGGATCCTGGCCTGTGATTTCTTTCATGCCGAGACGGTCACGTTCGCTCGGTTGCACTGCTTTGCGGTCGTCGAGCACGCCACCGCCGGGTCACCATTGACAAAACGGTCTTTTACATAAAGACTCAGTTTCGCCATGAGAGACGTCCTGTACCTGGAGCGGCTTGAGCAGGCGGAGACCCTGCTCAAGCCGCAGCGCGTGGAGGTGCTTCGGCAGCTAGCCGAGCCATGCACCTGCACCGAGGTGGGCGCGCGGCTCGGACAGAGCCCGCAGCGCGTCTACTATCACGTCAAACGCCTGGTGGACGCGGGTCTGGTGACCCAGGTGTCGGAGCGCAAGGTGCGTGGCATCCACGAAGGCATCTACCAGGCGAGCGCCCGCTCGTACTGGATGTCGCCGGGCCTGGTCGGCCGGCTCGGTCTGCGCAGAGCACAGGACGAGCTGAGCCTCGGCTACCTCCTTGACCTCGTCGAGGAGGTCCAGGCCGACATCGCCAGGCTCGATCGGACCGCTCCGGAGCTGCCCTCGATCGGTGTCTCCGGCGAGGTCCGCGTGCCGCCGGAGCGTCGTGAGGAGTTCCTCGACGACCTGCGGTCGGTGCTGCAGGACCTGTTCACCCGCTACGGCGGCGCGGAAGGGGACGCCTTCAAGCTCGCCGTGGCCTGCTATCCGACCGCTCCTTCCCCTGAGAGAAACCGATGACCGAACCGATGATCCTGCGCGCCCGCGTCGGCGCGCCGCTCGCCGCGGTGCACCGGGCGCTGACCGACGCCGGTGCGCTGCGCACCTGGCTTGCCGAGCACGCCGAGGTCGACCTGCCGCACCGCTGGGTGTTCTGGGGGCGCTATACGCCGGAGGGCGACGCGCCGCACCAGCGGCTGCTGCACCTCGACGAGCACACGCTGCGGTTCGGCTGGCTGCTCGACGGCGAGGAGACCACCACCGAGGTCCGGCTGACAGCCGAGGACGACCACACCACAAAGATCACCGTGTCGCAGACGCACTTCGACCTTCAGGAGGCGCTCGCCGGCACCACGATCCGGGGCGTGCTGCAGACGTTCTGGTGCCTGTCCATCGCGAACCTCATCGACTACCTCGAGGGCCGGGAGCTCACCCCGATGTGCGACTTTACCTCGCAGACACTGCGGACCGAGCTGACCATCGGCGCCGGCCGGTCGGCGGTGTATGAGTCCCTGATCGACGCCGAGCAGGTCACCAGGTGGTTCGGCGTTCCGATGGAGATCGAGCCACGGGTCGGCGGCGCATGGTCGATGGTTGACCACGGCGGCGCGAAGATCGTCGACTTGGTGCACGACACCCGGGTTTCCCTTGACTGGGGCGAGGGCTTCGGCGTGCAGACCTGGGAGCTGGCCGAGTCGGGCGGCGGGACGAAGCTCACCTTTGTCCACAGCGGTTTCAAGGACAAGCCGCCGTACGCCGGCTGGATGGGCACGCTGTCCGGCTTCGCGGAACTGCGTCGCTTCCATGAAATCAGCAACTGGGAACCAGTCTGGCTGAGCACGCCAGCAACGGAAAGGTTGTCGTGACAACAGATACACAACCACTGACCGTCGACCTGTTCCTCTCGGTCGACGGGTGGGCCCGCGGGGAGACGTCGCCAGGCTACTTCGGATACTTCGGGCCCGAGCTGGAGAAGTGGATCACTACCGAGCTGGCCCGACCGCAGATGGTCATCCTTGGCCGGCGCACCTATGAGGCATTTGCGGGTTTGCCCGAGGAAGTACGTGATGAGTCCTCGCACCGGATGACTGAGCTGAACAAGGTCGTGTTCTCCGCGACATTGGCGACGGCATCGTGGCCGAACACGCGCATCTGCCGCGATGATCTCATCGCCGAGGTCGGCCGGCTCAAGAGCGAGGGCGAGGTTCCACTCCGCACCATGGGAAGCCTTTCCGTCGTCCGGCAGCTGTGCGGCGCTGGCCTCGTCGATCGGCTGCGGCTGATGACGTTTCCCTTGCTGGTAGGGAAATCCGGCCGCGAGGCGGCCTTCGCGGACGTGGCGTCGGCCGACCTCGAGTTGGTCGACCACCAGGTCCTGGATGGCCGGGTGCTGTTGGTCGAGTACCGGCCGACCGGCCGCGACATTCCACGGATGTGAGCTGGACCCACCGACCAATCCTCCGATGTGCGGTTGACATCGTGGATTGGTCGTGTCCGGCATGGCGCCACTGACTATTTCCGTGGTCTCCATATCCGAAGTTGGCGATAAACGTCAGCGCCCCGGCCCTCGCCGAGCAAGATCCTGCCGCCCGGCGACACCTGTACCGCTCCAGAACTCGTCGCAACAGCGTTGATCTGCGGTTTGGCCGGATGGGTGCGGTGGGGCAGGATCGCAGTCCGTGTCTCTTCGTCTTCTCTATCTGATCATGATTCGGGTTCTTGGGCGGTTCGTGCTGATGGCTCGTAGCCAGGCCTCGAAGGACGCTGGTTTTGCGTCATGAGGTGGCGGTGCTGCGGGCGTAACGTTCCCGGCCGACGGCGGACTGGGCCGACAGGGCGGTCCTGGCGGCGCTGTCCGGGCTGTTGCCGGGGGTGCTGCGCGCTCATCGGCTCGTGACGCCGGGCACGCTGCTGGCCTGGCACCGCCGCTTGATCAAGAAGAGATGGACGTGTGGGTGCCGAAAACTCCGTCCACTACCGTGACCTGCGATTCCCTGCGCCCTGACACCAGAGACTCGGGGCACGTTCAAACGGCCCCGGCATGGGCGGCTCCGGCCCGTTCGGAGAATCCTCCGGCGGCGCCACCCCGGTCGCCGTGGAGAACTTCTCCATGCTCCGGCAACGGCAGACCGGCGAATCCCTGGCCTCTCCCGAGAACAAACAGACCCGGGTCAACCAGCTGAACTGGGATGGCAAGGGCGCCCCGCCCGGGCTCTTCCCACCCCGCCCGGACACCGGCGCCGGTGACGGAACCGACCCGGAGAACGGGAACACACCTTGAGACGCTCCGACGACCGGCGGGCACCGGCCTGGGCACCATCGGCGTGGCAGGCGCAGTCGCTGCTGCTGGCCTACCCCGACGAGCGGCTGCTGCGGCAGACGGAAATGATCGGCCAGGTGGCGGCGCGGCTGCCCGATCCCGTCGGCGGACCGCTGACCAGGTTCCTCGACCATCTCGGCCGGACTCGGCCGACGCAGCTGGCCGTCGACTACGTCGCCACCTTCGACCACCGCAAGCGCTGCTGTCTGTTCCTGACCTACTACGCGCACGGGGACACCCGGAAGCGCGGGGTGGCCCTGCTGCGGATGAAACAGACCTACGCCGCGGCCGGCCTGCGCCTCGCCGACGACGAACTGCCCGACCACCTCGCCGTCGTCCTCGAATTCGCCGCCGCCGAGGCCCGTGCCGGGCGACGGCTGCTGCTGGAGCACCGCGCCGGTCTCGAGTTGCTGCGCCTGGCCCTGCGCGACGCGAATTCGCCCTGGGCGGACGTGCTGGAGTCGGTGTCGGCGACCCTGCCGACGCTGGCCGGGGACGAGCGAGGGGCGGTGGCAAGGTTGGCCGCGCAGGGCCCGCCCGAGGAACAGGTGGGGCTGGCTCCGTTCGGCTCGCCCGTGTTCCTGCCCGACCCGTACATGCCGACGCCGGTGAAGGGTGTGCGATGACCGGTGACAACAACGCTCTCGATCTGATCTTGTGGGTGGCCGTCCCGTACGTGGCGATCACGGTCTTCGTCGTCGGCCACTACTGGCGCTACCGGTACGACAAGTTCGGCTGGACCACCCGCTCCTCACAACTGCATGAGAACCGCCTGCTGCGCATCGGCAGCCCGCTGTTCCATTTCGGCATCCTCGTCGTTCTCATCGGCCATATCGGGGGGCCTGCTGATCCCCAAGAGCTGGACCGAGGCCGCCGGCGTCAGCGAGGACGCCTACCACATCGTGGCCGTCGTACTCGGCACCATCGCAGGGTTCTGCACCCTGGTCGGGCTCACCATCCTGATCTACCGGCGCCGCACGGTGGGCCCGGTCTTCTCCGCCACCACCCGCAACGACAAGGCCATGTACGCTGTGCTGACCATGGTGATCGTCCTGGGGCTGTCCGCCACCGTGGCCGCCAACATCGTCGGGGGCGGCTACGACTACCGGACCACCATCTCGCCATGGTTCCGATCGATCTTCTACCTGCGGCCCGATGCCGCCCTCATGGCGAACGCTCCAGTGCTGTTCCAGCTGCACGCCCTCAGCGCGTTCCTGCTGTTCGCCATCTGGCCGTTCACCCGGCTGGTACACATGCTCACCGCACCGGTCGGCTACCTCACCCGCCCGTACATCGTCTATCGCAGCAGGGACGCGGGGCTTGGCACTCGTGCGCCTCGCCGCGGATGGGAGCAAACGCGATGAACGCTTCAGCCGAGAAACCGCCCGGAGCACCGGGACCCGCGGATGAGGCTCACGCCGGTGACGGCGAGGTCGTCGCTCTGCGCAGGGCCGGGGAGGGGCTGCTGGAAGCCGCCCGCGCCGCCGATGCCGGACGGGCGGCACGCACCGTCGTCGCGGTACCGGGGCTGCGGGTCACTCTGCTCGCCCTGGCCGCCGACCGTGAACTCGCCGAGCATGAGGCCCCCGGTGCCGCCACCTTGACCTGCCTGGCGGGACGGGTACGGCTGGCCACGGCCGAGCGCGAATGGGTGCTCAACGACAGTGATCTCGTCCCGATTCCGGACCGGCGGCACCGGCTCGTCGCGGACACCGACGCCCTGGTCCTGCTGACCGTCCGGCTCGGCTGACCAGCCGGGCTGATCGGCCCAGCAGCCCACCCGCGCCATGATCTCAGCTCGACCTCTGGGCGCGGCGGTGCGGTGTTGGGGGTAGCGGGTCGCGGAAGCAAACCGCCACCGCACCGCCGCGCCGAAGAGACCTCATCGGGGACGCAGAAAGAGGGAGCGCGGGCCCTCGGCCGCGCGCTCTTCCTCGCCTCAGCGGAGCGGGTGACTTCAGGACGGGGTACCGGCGGACCAGGGCGGTACGGCCCCACCGGCGGCCGAGGCCCAGAGTGTCGCCGGCGTTGACCATCGCCAGGCCGATGACCAGCAGAGCGTAAACGAGGTGGTCGTCCATGAAGGGGTTGTTCTCCGGGGGCAGCACGGCGGTCCACATCATCACCAGCAGGACCGCGCCCGCCGCCGCCGCGGCGCGGACGCCGATGCCCAGAACCAGTGCCGTGCCGATCCCCGCCAGGCCGAGCATGAACAGCCAGTCCGCCCAGGCCGCCCCGGCGATGTCGTTGTAGAAGCCCTTGAACGGGCCGGCCGCCGCACCTTTCAAGAAACCCTCGGTGGGGTGGCCGCCGTTGATCCACGCCTGCTTGTCGGCGGTCTCGAGTCCGAGCAGTTTGTCCAGGAACGCCCACAGGAACACCCAGCCCAGCGACAGCCGGGCCACCGCCCACACGTAACGGACGGCCGGCTCCGCGTCACGCGACCGGGCCGGTTCGACCCCCGTCGGGCGGTCGTACCGGACCTCGGGGTAGCGGTCGATGACTGCCATCTCTGTTCACCTCTTCCATGTGCCGGCCCGGCTCCGGCTGCCCTTTACTCAACCTCTCCGGCGAGAACGCCGCAGAGGCGAAGGCGAGGGTCGTCGCGGGACCTTGGTCCCGACCGGCGCCATCGGCCGCCGGCCCCGGTATCAGATCGGCTACGTGGTTGCGGTACCCAAGAGCCAGGCGGTCAGCGGTGGTCTGCAGAACAGGTGAAGATGGCCGGGAATCGCTTGGCCATCGAGGAATGCTTCCGAACCCAGCTCAAGCAAGTTCAGTGGCGAGGGTGTGCAGGTCCGCTGTGCTGGGTTCCTGCGTCGGCGGGGTCTCGGGCCGCGATGGCTCTGCTGTTTCGTCGCCGTGGTCTCCGAGGCGCTCAACCGTGAGAAGGACTGACTGACTACCGGCCGGGCTCTGTCAGGGCGAAGGTCTCCACAGGAGAGGACCGTTGTACCTGCCGCAGGCTCTGGCTGTCGCGGAACGTTGAGGCACAGGTGAACGACAGAAGGGGGGGGCGGGCGATGGGCTCCCTCACCGAGAAGGAGATCCTGACTGCCATCGAGGCGGCGACCAGAGCGCCGTCGGTCCACAACACCCAGCCTTGGCTGTTCCTGCCCGGTGCTGAGGGGATCGAGGTACATGCGGATCTGTCGCGGCGGCTCGCGGCCATTGATCCGCAGGGCCGTGCTATGCACATCAGCCTGGGCGCCGCCGTGCTGAACCTGCGGATCGCGCTGGCTAACGGCGGCCACAGCGAGTGCACGCTGTTGTTACCCGATCCAGATGACCCCCGTCATGTGGCCACAGTGCGTGCCGAGGGACGTCGGAGCGTGGGGCTGGAAGAGCGGGAGCTCTTCGTCGCGATCGGGCGGCGGCACAGCAACCGGGGTCCTTTTGACAACATCCGCCCGCCCGGACCCGACCTCGAGCGGCTTGCGGCGGCGGCGGAACTGGAGGGGGCAATGCTGCACTTCGCCGACCCAGCGGAACGGGATGCCCTGCTCGGCCTGGTGCGCACCGCGGAGACGAGGCGGAGGCGGGACTCGGCCTACCGCGCCGAGCTGCTCGCCTGGACGACCGACGACCCGTATCGGGAAGACGGCCTGCCGTTGGAGGCGGTCGGGCCGTGGAGCGAGATGGCGGCGATGCCCATCCGTGACTTCGCCCCCGAGCGCGAGATACCCGGCCGCCAGACGGTGAGATTCGAGTGGGAGCCGGTTGTGGCGACGCTGTCGGTGCACGGCGGTGATGGGCCGAAGCAGTGGTTACGGGCGGGGCAGGCACTGCAGCGGGTGCTGCTGGAGGCCACCCGCCGCGGACTGGCGGCTTCGCTGTTCTCCCAACTTCTGGAGGACCCCGAGCTTCTCGGCCTCATCCGGGGCGGCGAGCACCGTATGTCCGTGCAGATGGTGCTCCGGGTGGGGTACGCACCATTGGCGCCGGCCAGCCCACGGCGCTCGCTCGAGGAGGTCATCGTGCGCGGCCGTCCAGTACCGCTGAAGCCTCCCAAGCTGACCTGAACCGGCTAGAACACCCCGCTCCAGTTGGCCATGCCAGCCTCGCAGGTCAGCACCGTCGCGCCCATCGCGCCGAGAACGAGCACGCGGCGGGACCAGCCCCCGCGCGGGCCGAGACGCGGCGCCTCGCCTTAGGCTCGCCGGCTCCGGCGGTCCACGCCCGCCGGAAGCAGCCGGCGGAAGAATCGGGCCGGCGGATCCTGAGAGCGCGAGTCGGCCGCGCGTGCTCACGGCCGGCCGAGAGCGGCGCGCCCCCGCACCAGGGCGAAGACGGCGTTGGCCGCCTGGGTCGTGGCGGTGTCGACGGCGTCCGAGCCGGGCCCGAAGGTGCCGTCCAGGACCATGGCGGCATAACCCTGTGTGGTGGCGATGATCGCGATGACCAGCTGCTGGGCCGCCGCTGCATCCTGGTCGCACAGCTCGAGCGCCGGTTGGAGGAAGACGCCGCCGATGCGCTGGCCCGCGTCCTGCAACTCGGTGTACCGCGACTTGTCGAGCGTGGAGTTCAGCAGCACCAGGTAGAGGGACCGGTTGGTGGCGGCGAACCGTACGTAGCCCCGGGCGCAGTCGGCGAGCCGTTCGGCCGCGGCCGACGTCTCGCCGGCCTCCGCAGGCTCGCCCGCCTCGCCGGTCTCGGCTTCGAGAGCGGCGGACAAGCGGTCGACCGCGCGCAGGGCGAGTGCCACCAGGACCTCGTCGCGGTCGGCGAAGTGGCGGTACGGCGCGGCGACGGTCACGCCCAGCCGCCGGCTCGCCTCGGCCAGCGAGAACCCGGACAGGCCGTGCTCGGCGATCACCTTGACGGCGGTGTCGAGCACGGCCTCCTTGAGGTCGCCGTGGTGATAGCGGCCTCGGTCAGAAGTCTTGGGCACGGTCATGACAGTAGTCGTCGCGGTGAGAAGAGGTCACCTCGGGCATTGTCCGCTCACCTGATCTCACTCGCCGTCATCTCCCGAGATCGCGGTGGGGCCGGGTGATCGTCGTCGTCTTGTTCAAGGGTGATTCGGGGGAGCAGTCGGCTCATCCACCCGGGCAGCCACCAGTTGCTGCGCCCGAGGAGCTGCATCACCGCGGGGACGAGGGCGCTGCGGATGACGACGGCGTCGATGAAGACGGCCACGGCCAGGCCCAGGCCGAACTCCTTGATGAAGCGGTCGTCGCCGAGCATGAAGGCGGCGAACACCAAGATCATGATCAGCGCGGCGGCGGTGATGGTACGCCCGGTGGCGGCGGTTCCCCGGCGAACCGCGATCTCGTTGTCGCCGGAGCGTTCCCACTCCTCCTGCACGCGGGTGAGCAGGAACACCTGGTAGTCCATCGACAGCCCGAAGACGATGGCGAACATCATCGCGGGCATGTAGGACTCGATCGGCCCGGGACGCGTCACGCCGAAGATCTCGCCCAGCCAGCCCCACTGGAAGACGGCGACGAGCACGCCGAAGGCGGCCCCGATGGACAGGAGGTTCGTCAGTGCCGCGGTCAGGGGGACGAGCAGGCTGCGGAAGATCACGAGGAGCAGCAGGAACGACAGGCCCACGATGGCGCCGAGGAACAGCGGCAGCCGGGATGAGAGCACGTCGGCGAAGTCGGCGAAGACGGCCGTGGTCCCCCCGACGTGAACGCGCAGATCGGACCCGCCCTGCGCTGCGGGGATGACGGAGCCGCGCAGGTGCTCGAGCAGCGTGGTGGTGGCGGCGTCCTGGGGAGCGGTGGCGGGGTAGACGGTGACCAGGGCGATCTCGCCCCCGGAGGCGGGCAGCAGTTGTGGCGTCGCGACCTTGGCGACCCCGGGCCGGCGGGCGACGGCGCTGGCCACGCGGTCCAGCGCCGCACGCTGATCGGCATCGTGCACCTTGGCGGTCAGGATCAACGGTCCGTTGAAGCCCGGCCCGAAGCCGCGCGAGAGCATGTCGTAGGCCTGGCGGGTGGTGGCGTGCGGGGGGTGGTTGCCCTGGTCGGAGGCGCCGAGCCGCAGCGACAGCAGCGGTAGGGAGATAACGACGATCATGCCGAAGGCGGCCACCGCGGGCAGGACCGGGCGGCGGGCGATCGACTCCGACCAACGTTCCCAGAAGCCCGAGCCGGTGTCGGCAGCTCCGGGGGAGGCCGCCATGCGGGCCCGTTGCCGGCGCGACAGCACCCGGTGGCCGAGCAGGCCGAGCATCGCGGGCAGCAGCGTGAGAGACGCGGCCATGGTGAGTGCCACGCCGATCGATGTGGCGACGGCCATCCCGTAGAAGAAGTTGACGCCGAGCGCGAACATCCCGAGGATCGAGAGGCACACGATGCACCCGGCGAACAGGACGGCACGTCCGGACCTTTGCACGGCGTCCACGATCGACGAGTCGACGTCGCGTCCCGCGACGAGGTACTGCCGATGGCGGGTCACGATGAAGAGCGCGTAGTCGATCCCGACGCCGAGCCCGACGAGCAGGATCAATTCGGCCGAGTTGTCCGCGATGCCCATCACGTGGGTGAGCAGCTCGACCAGGGCCATCGCGGTTCCGATCGAGACGATCGCCGAGATGACGGGCAGCAACATGGCGGTCACCGAGCCGAAGACGAGCAGGAGCACCACCGCAGCCGCGAGTATGCCGAATGCCGCCCCGACAGGGGCCGGGCGGCCGGCCGCCTCGGCGACCTGCCCGGTCACCGCGGCCCTCAGCTCGGGTCCGTCACCGGAGGCGACAGTCTCGACGAAGCGCTCGGCCACGGCGACGGGGATCTCCTCGGCGGTGCCGTCGAAGGTGACGGCGGCGAATGCGACGCGCTGGTCGCCGCTGATCTGCGCCGCGCCCTCGGGGGTGTAAGGGGAGACGACACGGGTCACATGCGGCAACTCGGCGATCCTGGCGAGGATCGCCTCGACGCGGGCCTTCGCCGCGGGCTCGGTGAGCCGGCCCGCCGACCGGCTCTCCACCACGACCTGCTCGCTCGCCCCGGACGCGTGCGTCGTCGCGGTCTCGAGCAGTTCGGTGGCACGTGAGGAGTCGGTGTTCGGCAGGTTCAGTGAGCTGCTGTAGTCACTGCCCGCGGCGCGCGCCGCCGCGGTGCACAGGACGAGGATGAGCAGCCATCCGGCCACGACGAGAAGTCGATGTCGGACGCACCAGGTGGCGACGGCACGCATGTTCGGTCTCTCCTGCGAGATAGGGGTCGGTCGAAGCGAGGCAATGTAAAAACATTTAACATTGTCCTGTCTACAGCATTGGGGTGTCGGCAGGCGACTGTCAAGCGACGTGCCGACGCTGTGTTGATCGCCCCGGATGGGTTGACAGGATGCGCTCCTATGATAAAGGTTTTCACATTGTAAAAACCACTTACATGTAAACTCGTCAGGAGGCACCATGAGCCGGCCACCCCGGCAGAGACCCGCCGAACCCGAACCCGCACAGCCGGAGCCGGAGCCGGAGCGGTCGGGCATCCGGCGGCGCGGGTTCCTCGCCGGCGCCGCGGTGTCGGTCGCCGCCACTGTCGGCGGTGGTCAGGCGACCTCCGCAGCCGCTACGTCCGGTGCGGTGCCGGAGGCGACGGCCGGTGCCGGGCAGGAGATCACGGTTGTGATGACGGTCAACGGGCAGACAAGGCGGCTCGGCATCGACGCGCGGGTGACGCTGCTGGACGCCCTCCGGGAGCGGCTCGGCCTGACCGGCTCGAAGAAAGGCTGCGATCGTGGCCAGTGCGGTGCCTGCACGGTGCACGTGGACGGCCGGAGGGTGCTCTCGTGCCTGACTCTGGCCGGCAGCGCCCACGGAAAGCAGGTGACCACGATCGAGGGCGTGGCGGTCAAGGGGGAGCTTCATCCCATGCAGCAGGCGTTCATCGACCATGACGGCCTGCAGTGCGGCTACTGCACGCCGGGGCAGATCATGTCCGCGGTGGCGCTGCTCAAGGAGGGGCGCGCGGGCTCCGCCGAACAGATCCGGGAGTTCATGTCCGGGAACATCTGCCGCTGCGCCGCTGTGCCGCTGTGCCGCTCGAATATTCGGTTCCGGGTCGTGGCTTGCGGTTTCGCTGCTGAGGTGCTGCCTGGGTTGAGAGCATCACGAGATGGTGTTCTCTCTGGTGTATCTGATCGTCCGGAGGTTGCTTGGTCTCGTGCTGATCATCTGGCGCAGTGAGTTGTCCAAGGACGTCGAGTTACTCGTGCTCCGTCATGAGAACGCCATGCTGCGCCGCCAGGTCCCGCGCCCCCGGTACCAGTCGGCCGACCGGATCTGGTTCGCGGCACTGTCTCGGCTTCTCCCTCGCCACCTCTGGCCGACCGTGTTCCCGGTTACGCCTGCGACGATCCTGCGCTGGCATCGTCGCCTTGTCGCTCGCACATGGACCTACACCGACCGGCGCCGGCCGGGACGTCCACCGACACAGGCGGCTGTCAGAAACCTGATCGTGCGGATGGCTCGCGACAATCCGGGTTGGGGGCATCGGCGGATCCAGGGCGAGCTGGCCCGCCTCGGCCACCAGGTCGCAGCGTCGACGGTCTGGGAGGTATTGGACGCGGCCGGTATCGATCCGGCACCGCGCAGGTCTGGGCCCACCTGGCGGCAGTTCCTGTCCGCTCAGGCGCACGGCCTGATCGCCTGTGACTTCTTCGCGGTAGACACGATCGTGCTGAAACGGCTCTAAGTCCTGGTGTTCATCGAGCACGGCACCCGTCGGCTGCACCTGGGAGGGGTCACCGCCAACCCGACCGGCGCGTGGGTTACCCAGCAGGCCCGGATCTTGGCCATGGACCTGGGGGAGCGGATGGGCTCGCTGCGATTTCTGGTACGTGACCGTGACAGGGCCGCCTGAACATGCAGGTCAACGACCCTAACCCTATTTTCGAGCGTCACAGGATCGAAGTCCGGCATGTGGGCGGCAATCACGCGCCGGACTCCACGGTCGTGGCCGTCCCGGATTCCGGGGTGCTGCTGCTCGGCGACTGCTTCTACCCGCCGCCGTACCATCTACGCGAGCCGGGCCCCGCCGGCGAGGAGATCGATCTGCCGCAGATCACCGCCCTGGTGGCGGAGGGCTTCGACTGGTACGTCGACAGCCACAGTCCGCCATGGCGCCCGCCGTTCTCCTGAGCGAATATTGATGATCTTCGGGTGAGGTCCCCAGCAGACACCCGCTTTCGCAGGTCACGGGGTACAAACCGCGACACCACGCGTGGAGTCTCAGTGGTCAGCGCCGAAAATCCCTCGGGGGTTGACTCGGGGCCGAGAAGGTGGTGTGGGCCTGGGGGTCTGTGGTGGTGCCGCCGGGCAGGGCGTTGTCCGCGGCGGTGACCAAGGCTGTCCGGGAAGGTTCGGGGGCCCTCACGGCGCCCTGCGGAGCCGCCGGCGGGCGTGACATGGCGCGGGTCTGTGGTGGTGATGCCGACAGCGTCGACGCGGAGTGACCAAGGGTGCCTGTCCTTGAGTGCACGCCTGTGTCGCCTCCCGTGTAGCCGATCCCGCGTTCCAGCATCGCGGCTCCCTGTCAGAACCGCCATGGCGTCGGCTCGTCCGGCGTCGGCGAACCGTTGTCCAGAGCATTGGCCGATTCGTTGGCCTGAGGGCTGACCGGAGCGGGGCCGAGTGTCTGGGGGAGTTCGAAGAGTTCGAACAGGCCCGGGTCGCGGAACGCGACGATCTGTGTGATCCCCGCGTCGGAGGCCGAGAGGACCATCACCGCGTGTGCATGATGAACGCCGTTCGGGCCGCGCTGATACATGGCGACCGCGGGCTGTCCGTTGGCCGCGGTCGCCACCATCCGGAAGACGCCTGGCACGGTGAGAACCCTGGACCCGAAGAACCGGCCGATGGACTCGCGGCCGGCGAACCAGGTCGGGGTGGGCGGCATCTCCAGGACGACGTCCTCGGTCAGCAGCCCCATCAGGGCGGTGATGTCGGCGTTCTCGAAGGCCGCGACATAGCGATCCAGCAGCTCCCGCTGGCGCGCGCCGGAAGCCTCGGTCGTGTCGTCTTCGGAGGGTGCCACCTGGCCAAGCTGGGCTCGAGCGCGTTGCAGGATGCTTTTGACCGCGGGAACGGAGATGCCGAGCAACTCGGCGACCTCTGCGGCGCGCAGCGCCAGTACGTCGCGCAGGATGAGGACGGCACGCTGGCGCGGGGGCAGATACTGCAGGGCGGCGATCAGGGCGAGTCGCAGGCTTGCCCGCGCGGCGACGATGGTGGCGGGATCGTCCGAGCTGGCGCGGACCAGCCGGTCAGGAAAGGGCTGGAGCCAGGTCACTTCCGGTGGCGGCGCCAGAGGGCCTTCGGGGTCGTCGGCGGGACCGCCCAGACCCGACGGCAACGGCCGGCGCTTGCGGTGCTCGAGTGCGGTGAGGCAGGTGTTGGTCGCGATCCGGTAAAGCCAGGTGCGCAGTGACGCCCGGCCTTCGAACGCCTCGTACGAGCGCCACGCGCGCAGATACGTCTCCTGGACGAGGTCTTCGGCGTCGTGGACCGAACCGAGCATGCGGTAGCAGTAGGCCAGCAGCTCCGGCCGGTATGGGGAGGTCAGCCGCGCGAAGACGTCGCTTGGCGGCATCACCATCGCCTCGGTCGGCCGACCGAGGCAGGCCCGCACGCCTTCTGCGGCGTCAAACCTCTCGAACGTGGTGTCGAGGCGAAGTCCCCGCGGCCCCTCAGTATTTGCTCCGACGGGATCATCGCCCGCCAGATTATCGACTTCGACGTAGGTGTGGCCCATCTGCGTCACCGTTCGGCGCCGGGCCGGGCGGCGAGTTCGACGATCTGCACGTAGTTTCCGACCGGATCCTCCACTGTCGCGATGAGGCCCGGGCCGAAGTCCTCCATCGGGCGGATCCACCGCGTGATGCCCAGCGCCTTCAGGTGGGCCACGACCGAGCTGATGTCCTCGACGTAGAAGTTGATCAGGATCCTGCCGGGCTCCCGTGTGCTCTGCTCGAGATCGTCGCGGCGATCGAAGATCAACCGGCTGCCGCCCACCATCAGGACGGTGCTTGGCCCGGCCGACGGCGCGAAGGCCGCGCGGTACCAGGCGCTGAGCCGTTCCGGGTCGTCGCTGCCCAGTACCAGGCCGCCCAGCCGAATCCCCGTCGTCTCTGCCATGATCGGTCCTTCTCAGTCGTCATCGGAGTTCCGTCACACCTATCGACTCGGGGAACTGCCGAAAGGAATCGGCGCCGGACCGGCAGACTGGGATGGACCGATCCCCGGTTGGTGGTGACCCGAGCCCACCGGCACCACCAATCCGTGCAGGCCCCCTGGCCGCCGCGCTTCCCATGGCAACTTCACGTGATCATCACCCGCCACGTGACCTGGAAACCCAGCCCTGGCTGCACCACCACAACCCACCCACCAGGCAGCCGCCTGACCGACACACCAACCACCTGACCACTCTGAAAAGGCGGGCAAGCCCGACTTGCCATTGAGGACCACACCTCGTGACTGACCATGGGCAGCCCCGCCCCTCTCCCCGTGAACCCGCTTGCACGCTGTTGGGCCACCAAGCCCATTGCCAGCTACGTAGGGACGAGGAGACGGGCGGAGCCCCCGCCGACCTTAGACGCCTTACGGTGGTCAGTCGACGATCATGCCGCCGCTGAGGTTGGCGATTGCCCCGGTTATCGCACTGGAGCGGTCCGAGGCGACGAAGGCGGCCACGTTGGCGATCTCAGCGACTGTGGGCAACTGTTTGCGCAGTGTCCGGTCCGCCATGCGGGCCTGGAATGCGTCGCGGCTCATGCCGTAGGCATCGGCGTGCAGGCCATATACCTCGGAGAGCTGCGGCGTTTCCGGCATCCCGGCCGCGTTCAGGCATATGACTCGGACGCCATGCGGTCCGAGCTCGGCGGCCAGCCCCCGGGACAGCGCTTCGATCGCCGCCCATGCCGGTGCCATGCCTCCCATGAGTGGGACGGCCGTCCGTGACGGACTCGCCGTGATCGTCAAAATGACGCCTGATCCCTGGTCGGTCATGCGCCGTGCAGCAGCTCTGGCGGTCAGGAAGTTGGCCTTGGGGTAGGTGGCCATGGGCAGGTCGAAGTTGTCGGGCGACAGGTCGACGATCCGGGTGCCCTGAATGCCTGTCTGGGGGAGGCTAATGGCGTTGAAAGAGATGTCGAGGGATCCGGCATTCCGGACCACTGCATCGGCGTGCTCTTCGACGGCGTCCTCGTCCATCACGTCCACCGTGGCGACGTCGGCGACGCCACCCGAGGCATGGATCTCTTCAGCGGCTACCTCCAGCGCGGCGCTGGTGCGCCCGGCGAGGAAGACCCGTGCACCCTCCGCGGCGAAGGCGTGAGCGACCGCGCTTCCGATGGCTCCGCTCGCTCCGTAGACGATCGCGTTCTTCTTTTCGAGCAGCACTGTTTCTCCTGATTGTGGATTGTGCGGACGGATTTCGTCACACCTATCGACTCGGCGACCTGCCGAAAGGAATCGGTCGCGTCCGCCCCACCACTTGATCACGCGAAGACAGGCCCCCTCGCCGACCACATCCTGCACGCGATCAACGCTGGCCTCAGAACTCACCGACGGCGAAGTCGGACTCGGCCTTGACCTCGATCGTGATGGCGGGGGCCTGGTAGAGGTTCAGCGATCTGGGTTGGCCACGTAGACGCCGCACACGAGGTCGAGGGCCTCTTCGGTGCTGCCGGTGGACCAGATCTGGTCTTCGTAGCGGTTGTTGCTGGCCTGGTGGATCGCCAGGCCCCAGCGGTGGGCTGAGCCGCCGTAGCGCAGCCGCATCAACGGCAGGATCTCGCCGTCGGTTAGTTCACCCTCGACGTAGGCGAATTGGGCGCGGTAGCGGACGTTAAGGCCGACCAGCTGGGGCCAGTTCGTCTTCGCGTGGGCGTTCAGCCGCTGGCCCAGCGAGGTCATAGTCGAAGCGGGGATGGCCAGCATGGCCGCTATCTTGCCGGTCGGCGTGTCGGTCATCCACCATCGGGGCACAGACAGGCTGAAGGGTTTCAATACTCGGCCGCGAGGTCGTGACCTGCGGTGTTATCAGGTTGTCGGGGGGTGAGTGGGGTCGGGCATCCTTGACGGTCGTGGCGCTGCGCTTGATGTATTTGATCTTCTGCCGGGTGGTCGGCTGGCTGTTGCTGTTGGCTCGTAGCGATGCCGCGAAGGAACTGGAGATCTTGGTCCTGCGTCATGAGGTCGCCGTCCTACGCCGTCAGGTGGATCGGCGGGGGTTGTCGTGGGTCGATCGTGCGATCTTGTCGGCGCTCGCCGGGGCGCTGCCGGAGGCGCTGCGTGTGCATCGGCTGGTGGCGCCGGGAACGCTGTTGCGCTGGCACCGGCGACTGGTCGCCCGCAGATGGACCTATCCGCAGTGAAGGCCAGGCAGGCCACCGACCGACCCGGTGATCGTGGCGTTGGTGCTGAGGCTGGCCAGGGAGAATTCCTCGTGGGGGTATGAGCGGATCCGCGGCGAGTTGAAGAATCTCGGGTACAGGGTCAGCGGTGCGACGCTCCGCCGGATCCTGAAGCGGGCGGGTCTAGGTCCTGCGCCTCGGCGTGCGAATGACCGGTGGCGCGACTTCATTCGCGCTCACACGGCCGGCGCGCTGGCGTGTGACTTTTCTTGGTCGACACCGTGACGCTGCGCCGTTTGTACGTCTTCTTCGTGGTCGAGGTCGGGACCCGGCGCGCTCACCGGCTCGTCCTGGTCGGGGGGCCGTTGTCGGCGGGACTTATGCGGCCTGTGACCGTTGTAATGATCGACGTACTCGCCAAGCACCGGCCGCAGATGCCGTTCGTTATAGATCAGCATCCGGTCGGTGCACTCGGCCCGTACCGTGCGCACCCACCGCTCGGCATAACAGTTTGCCCGTGGCGTCCGCGGCGGAGTTGCGGACATCAGCACCACGATCGCCCGCCGCAGCTTCGCCAGCCCACCCGACGCGGCGAGACCCTCCTGCGCGAGGGTGACCGTGACTACGACTTCTACGTCGTCACCGCGGGCACGGTGGCCGTGCTGGAAAACGGCGAGATCATCCGGGTGCACGGCAGGGGCCGGTTCCTGAGCGAGCTTGGACACTCACCGGCCAGCCTGCGTTCTTCAGCGCCGTGGTGCAGGATCCCGGCGAGGTGGTGCGCGTGCCGATCGCCCGCCTGCGCGAGCTGATCGTCTGTGAGCCGTGGTTCGGCGACATGGTCCTTCGCGCCGCCCTTATCTCGTACGCCGGTCGTTGCTGATCGAACTCGGCGCCGGGCTGCGGATCGGCGAGCTGATGCGCAACCACATTCGGCTGAGCCTGACCGCCTCGCCCATCCAAGCCCTCGAACAGCGCACCGCGTTGACCTCCGATCGGGACACCGCGGAACGTCGCGCGCTTGTCGCACCGGCCAAACACGGCGTCAGCGGCCAAGGCGGGCTCGAGCTGGCGGAGCCCGCACCGTGGTCTTGCGAACCTCATGGAGGCGCGGAGTCCCGGTTTCACAGACCGGGGGCGCCCCAGAGCGGGAACCAGCGGGTCAAGTCGTGCTCGATGCGAAGGTCGTCTGCGACCACCCCCTTGATCTGGAGTTCGAGTGCGTTGTCGCGCTTGTCCCCGGGGAGCGGGGCGAAGGGGTAGAACGTGCCGCGTTTGTAGAGGTAGATCAGCGCAAGCGTGCGCTCCTCGGCGTCGCGGAAGCCGACCAGCGAGCACAGCAACTGCGGGCCAAAGCCGCTGTCCTGCAGGGCGGTATTGACCGCGTGCAGGTCGTTCACCAGGGCGGCCAGGTCGTCTGGATCGCGGTGCGAAAGCAGCCACGAGTACCCGTAGGCGTCGCGGCTGAACTCCACCGGCACGCCGCCGCCCCGGTCGGTGTCCACGTCCAGCAGGTCCCGCACCTCCTGGTGGACTTGGGCGAACGCTGCGCCCTCGATGGTGGCGAAGCACACCGATCCCAGGCCGGTGGGCTCGAATCCGGCGGCCGCCTGGAGGGTGATCGCCGCCGAAGGCAGGCCGAAGAGCTGGTCGAGGTCGGGCTTGACCTGTCGGCTCCGGCCGAGTAACACACTCAGGAAGCCCACGGGTCACTTCCCCAGGCGCGCTTCGGCCTGACAGGGCCAGGCCCGACGATGGGATGGGCGTACGGTCCGGCGGTGCCGGTCATGCTGGCTTGCCCAGTTGCGCGGAGATCTTCGAGAGCTGGTCGAGGCGGCGCTCCAGGCTGGGGTGGGTGGAGAAGAGGTTGGAGACGGTGGTGCCGGGTCGGCGTGCGGGGGTGAAGAAGAAGGCGTTGAATGCCTGGGCGGCGCGCAAATCCCTGGTGGGGATGCGGGCGATGTCGCCGTTGAGTTTGATCAGCGCCGAGGCCAGTGCGGAGGGGCGCCCGGTGAGCATGGCGCCGGCGCGGTCGGCGGCCAGTTCGCGGTAGCGGGATAGCGCCCGGATGAGCACGAAGCTGATGGCGTAGACGAGGGCGGAGACCGCCATGACCGTCATCAGCAGCACGAAGGTGTTCTGGTCGCCGCGGCGGCCGCGCCCGCCGAACAACTGCGAGTAGAAGGCGAAGCGGACGATGAGCCCGGCGATCACGCCGAGGAACGAGGCGATGGTGATCACCGCCACATCGCGGTGCGCGACGTGCGAGAGCTCGTGGGCCAGCACGCCTTCAAGTTCGGCGGGCTCCAGACGGCGCAGCAAACCGGTGGTGACGCAGACCACGGCGTGGTCGGCGTTGCGGCCAGTAGCGAACGCGTTCGGCATGTCCATCTCCGAGACGGCGACGCGGGGTCTGGGCATGTCCGCGGTGGCGCACAGCCGGTCGATGAAACCATGCAGTTCGGGCTGCTCCTCACGGGTGACGATGCGGCCGTGCATGGCATACAGGGCGATCCGATCGGAGAACCAGTACTGCGCGGCCAACAGCCCTGCGGCGATGACGACGACCAGGATCCAGGACTTGAGCAGGGCGATGAGCGCGGCCATAAACGCCACGTACAGCAGCCCGAGCAGGAACAGTGTGACCAGCATGCGGGCGGTCAGCTGCCGGTCGGGTTGAAAGCGGCTGCGCATCGCCATCACCTCGGGATCAGGCCCTCGCCGGAGAGCGGTTCCCGCACCTGCCGCAGTTTGGTTTCGCGGGACGCGTCCACCTTCGCCTTCGCCTTGATCCGGAACAGGGCGGCGATACGGGAGCGATGCTGCTCATGATGACTCGCCTCCTGTCAGCCCAGGGCCGGCCCCATGATCTTGACCCCTCGTCCGGTCCATTCACTGTGCTGCATCTCTACCCCGCCGGGTAGGGACCTCCGACGGTGTGTGGGTGGACGTTGGGCCCAGGGAACAGCGGACCTTGGCCTGGAGCCGTACCGCGACCAGCAGGGCAGCGAGTGCGGCTGGGCGATCCCCGCTCTACCAGCCCTCAGACACCACCATGTGACCACACCGCAGGTGTCCGTGCTACAGGGGGAAGCTCATTTGGGGATTGCGCCGCTGGGCGGATGCTCGATCTCCAGCCGGATCCGGTAGCTCAGCCGGCGTGCACAGTCCGTCGGCGCCCGGCCCGCATCGCTCGTCGCGCCAAGCAGGGCCGGGCGCCGAGCGGAGGAGCCCATACGTTGGCTTTAGTCGCTGCCTGCCTGGGCTGTAGTGGCCGGCTGCCAGACTTGCTCCTCGGTGGGCCGGTCGGAGGGGGAGTAAAGGTGGCGTCGGAGACGGACGAGCAAGGCCGGCAAGGGCGGATATGGGTGAACCCGCTGTTCGGGGAGGCCGACCCGGTGTCCGGCGTCAAGGCGGTTCTTCCCCGGCACCGGCTGCCGGAGGGCCCGATGGCGCCGGCGACCGCGTGTCGGTTGATCCGCGATGAGCTGATGCTGGACGGGAACCCGCGGCTGAACCTGGCCACCTTCGTCACCACCTGGATGGAGCCGGAGGCGCACGCGCTCATGGGCGACACCGCTGACAAAAACCTCGTCGACAGGGACGAATATCCGGCGACGGCCAACATGGAACAGCGCTGCGTCGCGATGCTGGGCCGCCTGTGGAACGCCCCCGACCCCGACGCCCCAGTCGGCAGCTCCACCATCGGTTCCAGCGAGGCCTGCATGCTCGGCGGGATGGCGCTCAAGCGCCGCTGGATGCACCGCAACGCCGATCGCTACGCTGCTGGTGCCCGACCCAACCTGGTGATGGGCACCAATGCCCAGGTGTGCTGGGAGAAGTTCTGCAACTACTGGGAAGTGGACGCCCGCCTGGTCCCGATGGAGGGCGAGCGGTTCCACCTGGGCGCCGAACAGGCCGCGGAGGCGTGCGATGAGAACACGATCGGCGTGGTGGCCATCCTGGGGTCGACGATGGACGGCAGCTATGAGCCGGTCGCCGAGATCTGCGTCGCGCTCGACGCGCTGCAGGAGCGCATGGGTTGGCACGTGCCCGTTCATGTGGATGCCGCGTCCGGCGGCATGATCGCGCCCTTTCTGGAGCCGGAGCTGGAGTGGGACTTCCGGCTTTCCCGGGTTGCCTCGATCAACACCTCGGGTCACAAGTACGGGCTGGTATACCCGGGGATCGGGTGGGTGATGTGGCGCGATAAGGAGGCGCTGCCCGAGGATCTGGTGGAGCGGGTGAACTATCTGGGCGGTGAGGTCGCCACATTCACGCTCAACTTCTCAAGGCCTGGCTCTCAGGTCATCGCGCAGTACTACAACTTCCTGCGGCTCGGCCAGGAGGGCTACGGCGCGGTGCAGCGGGCCATCCGGGAGGTGGCGATGTACCTGGCTGAACAGATCGAGGCGCTCGGCTGTTTCCGGTTGCTGACGCGCGGCGATCAGTTGCCGGCGTTCGCCTTCACGACGACCGATGACGTCACCCAGTTCAGCGTCTTCGATGTGTCGCGGCGGCTGCGGGAGTTCGGCTGGCTGGTGCCGGCCTACACCTTCCCGGCGGACCGCCAGGATCTGGCGGTGCTGCGGGTCGTATGCCGCAATGGGTTCTCGGCCGACCTAGCCGACCGGCTGGTGGAGGATCTGAGGAACCTGCTGCCGTGGCTGCGCAAGCAGCCGAGGCCCATCTACGGCCCCGGCGACGCGACCAGCTTCCACCACTGACGGCTCCTCTCGCCGGGGCCGGGGCCGGGGCGGCGACCCGGTCTCGGCGTCTTCACGTCGCCCGAGGCTTTTCAGGCCGCCGTCAACGATCGGCCGGAGGCGCCGGCCGTCGCGATGAGATCAGCCACTCCTGAACCACACAGTCCGGGCTGAGGTAGTACCAGGGCGATCTTCTTGGGCAGCCAGATGGTGGGCGTCCGAACCGGCCAGACGGGCCGCAGCAAGCAACTCGGCCGATGTTGGTGGCCGGCAGGACCTCGGTGAGAATCCGGCGGGCTTGGGCCCGCTCCAGCTCCGAGAACCCCGAGTAGGCGGTCCGCAGGTTCACCTCGGTCGGCACCGGGTCCCGCTTGGCGAGCCGGACCGTCGCCTCGGTCCCGCCTTTGGACTGCGAGTCGGCGGACATGCACGTCCGCATCACCGTCCCGTAATGCTGGCCGATCGGGGACGTCGGGGTTGCGGACCGCGATCCGGGTGACGTGATCGACCGTCACGGTCCTCTCGTTGTCGGTCAGGCAATACGTCGGCACCCCGCCGAACGTCCGGAACGTGGAGTCCAGGCAGGCCGAGATCGTCGGCAGCGTCTTGTCCAACAGGGATCACCACCTGGAACCGCAACCAGGCCGGCCACGCGCACCACCGATGCGTCTGCCGGCCATCGATCCGAGGACCGAACCCCATTCCCACTGCATCCACAACCCCGGCTCGACGACCCACGGCCGGTGCACCCACCGGTTCCTCGCCGATACGAGTCTTGGCCGCCGCGACCGCCCGCCGCGTCGTTCGGTCCGTCCCGGGTGAACCCCATCGCCCGCAGCTTCTTATGGACCACGTCGCCGCCGATCCGCCCGCCGGCTTCTCCACGACGCGATCAGCTCATCATGTTCTCGGGGAATGGACCTTGGCCTTCTCGGTGGCGTAGTTCACCGTGGCTGTGACGCCCTCGATCCTGTTGAGCTGTCTCGCGATGCGAGCGGCGCAGGACGCGCATCGCCAGCTCGATCTGTCCGGACGTTTCGCCGGAGGGGGCACGGGGGCTCAGCGACCGGCGAGCAGGTCGGTGTCGGCGGCTTCGATTAGCTGTTGCAGACGCAGGCCCCGATGCACGTCGGGCTCGTGCGGGGTCTCGCGGTGGACTGCGTCGGCGAACTCACGGAACATGGTCGTGTACGTCTCCGGCCCGACCGCTGCGGTGCAGTCCACCTCTGCCGCGCCGCCGGACCCGAAGATCTCGACACGCGCCACCGGCTGATCGACCGCCGCCGACCCGCACATCGACGCCTCGCTGAACCGCCCGCCCTCGTGTTCGAGCATGAGCCCGAACCAGCCATGTGGATCGCCATGGGCGCGGATCGCCAGCACCCGCCCCAAGGCGGTCTCGAGCAGGTCCACGAGGTCCGGTCCCAGATCCAGCAGAACCCCCGCTCGAGCCGCCACGGAGCCTCGGACCGGCCATCGGCAATCATCGTGCCGGAGACCACCCTCCCGGCTCCGCCGAGGGCCAGGGTCCGCTTGCGGCCGCGGTTCAGAAACTCCCGGACGGCGAAGGCGTAACGCCAGGTCAGAGCCAGCTGCGAGACAACACCGGCGTTGTCGACCTCGATGGTCATCTCTTCGGCCCCGGCGAGATCCCCGGCCAGCGGCTTCCCCAGCAGCATGGCCTTGTCGCGCCGCGCGGCCTTGACGGTGAGATCGGGCTGGACCGCCGGCGGCACGGCGAAGGACACGCCCTGACAGTGGCCGAGCAGCTCGTCGTAGCTCCGGCAGGCGGGCACGCCGTGCCGGGCCGCGAGCGACCGCGCGGCGTCGTACGTCCGCGACCATACTCCCGAGAACCGGATCTCCGGGCATGAGGCAAGCGAGGGCGCATGGACCTCCGTGGCCCAGCGTCCCGCACCGGCGAGACCGATCGAGACCGCCATCACTCCACTGTAGAACCCGTGGTACCCGAGGCCGCCCACGTCCTCTGGCGTGCCGCCATCTTGGCGCTGTTTACCTGCGGCGATGCGGAGGCCGGGGCGACGCGCGCGTGGTTATCCACGGGCCACGGGGGGAGGGGACAGACATGGCGGATCGCACCGTTCGGCGCATTCTCGCCCTCCAGCCAGCCGGGAGAAGCAATGAAATGCCGAAACCGGATACTCGTCTTTCAACACCACCGTGGACAAGACGAACCGAATTCTTAAGTTGATCGAGCAGGCGTACGGGTGGCCGAAAGAACGCCGAAACCAGTCCTACGCGGCTCCGCGGGTCCTGCACGCATTGCTTGATCATCTGACCGTCGAGGAGGCCGCCCAGTTGTCTACTGGGGTAGTGCGTGTTCGCTTCGTTCACGGCGTGGAACACCGGAGGGAGATATGAAAGCGAGGACCGACCGGACCTTGATCCCCTGGGCCCCCGCAGCGATCTTCAACCGGACAGCAACGATCACTCCAGAACGACATCCGACCGGCGTGCGGCGACAAGATCACGACATCCGAGCAACCAACGAGCAACCACGGGTCTCAAACCACCCCAAAACGACAACTGGGCACTCTCATGATCATTGAGAATGCCCAGGTCAGACGGGGTGCGCCGTCAGGGACTTGAACCCCGAACCCGCAGATTAAGAGTCCGCTGCTCACGTGCCGGATCGGTACTCCGACTGTCGGTCTATGCCGTTTCGTACGCGACTCCACCGTTTTCGATGCCGGGTTGTGTCGCATGGTGTCGCTGCGTTCCGAGACATACGAGCAACCACCGAGCAACCATGTGCCGCGAATCGCAGGGCCGATGGGCAGTTGCGATGGCCGCGTCCGCAGCGGGCCCAGGCCTAGATTTGCGACGTCACGACCACGTTTCACCTGGACGGTTACCGTAGAAAAAGAATTGATCTTCGTTCCAGGTGTCGTGTGCGACCGACGGTGATCGTTTACGCCTGGGTCGTGGTTTTCTGCTTGAGGCGTTCGTAGGGGGTCTGGCCGCCGAGGCCGCCGTGGGGTCGATGGTAGTTGTAGTAGTTCTCCCATTCGCGGAGCTTGTCGTTGAAGACCTGGGCGTCGTCGATGACGACTCCGTTGAGCATTCGGTAGAACTCCTCGGCGTCGATGCGGGTAGGGTCGACCGAGCGGCGAGGTGTCAGCCGTGGGCTGGTCCTTTTCCGCTCGGTCTCCCTCCAAACCGGACGGACCCGTTTCCGAGTATCCGGCTTTCCAGTGACTACTGCGTGAGCGGTGTGGCGGGGTGCCCGTGGATGAGGCCGTGGCAGTCGCCGCAGACCACGAGGGCCTTGCGGCGGATCTTGGCCATGACCTGCGCCCATTGGGGCTGCGGCTGGCCGGGCCGGTTGAGGTCGGCGAGCGCCCGGACGTGGTGGACCTGCATGTTGTCCGTTCGCTTGCAGAGCTCGCACCTGCCCTTCAGTAGCCGGGTGACCAGGCGCCTGTTCGGGTAGACGGGCCCGGTGTGCTGACGGTCGGTGAGGACCGCCTTCTTCTGCCGCTTGAGTGGAATGCCGCCGAACCAGGCGACCAGTGTTTCCTGCCCGGGCGCTCGACGTTGGCCTCGAACCGCGTGCGCAGCCCGTGCGGTGTGGGGACTTTGGCCTTGTGACGGGCCGCCATCTTGGTCACCGACGAGCGGTGCTTGCTGGCCAGCGTCTTGAGCATGGAAGTCTCCATGACCCAGCGCAGCCGGTGAAGCCGGAAGACGTCACTGGCAAGCAGGTAGTACTGGACGATGCCCCCCGGTACTCGGCCCCGAATCGGGCGACGATGTTGTAGTCGCTCTCGTTGACCATCGGGTTCCGGCGCGCGGGTTTGCCGCGCGACAAGTACGGGGCGGACTTAGCCTTGACCACTGACGCCGGGACGTGCAGGACCACCGTCCCGTTGAGCGACCGGCGGTTGCGCCTGTCGCTCGCGGACGGCTTTCTCGTCCTGTGGTCACGACCGGCGACCGAGATCTCATAGCCGAGGAACCTGGCCCGCTGGGTGCGGGCATGGGTGATCAGCGTCTTTTCCGGCGACAGTTCCAGCTTGAGGTCATCACGCAGGAACTCCGCCAGACGCTGTTTGATCTCCTCGGCTTCGGCCTTGGGCCCGGCGAAACCGAGCAGGCTGTCGTCGGCGTATCTGCAATAACGCAGCCTCCGATAGCCGGGATCACGGGATCCTGGCTGGGAAGGCTGTGCAGCTGCCGGTAAAGGGACCGAACCTCGGCACGGTCCTTTCTCCGGCGGGCTCGCGCAATCGCATGTTCCACTGTGCGGTATTCCGGGTTACGGACCCGGAGCCTGCCTCGGGTGTATTCCGGGATCAGAACCGTCTCGACGAAGAC
>NZ_JABVEB010000500.1 GCF_014323665.1 Actinomadura sp. HBU206391
CTGTTTAGTCCCACCTGATGCTTGACGTTTCTGTCTCGGGTGATGCTTGACAGGTGCCCTAGACAATTTGGCCGGCCTTGCGGGGCCGGTCGGCTTTGATGTTGCGGACCGGGGTGGTCGTGGTTCGCCGTACGGTGCGGGTGTCGTCGCCGGCCAACTCGATCGTCAGTGTGGTGTCGGTGACCTGGACGGTGGCGATCTGACCGGCGTGCAGCCGGCCCACTGAGACCTTCTGCCCGCAGACCACGATGACTCCGGTGGCGCTGGCCCGCCGCTGCACCGTGACCGGCGCACTCGAGGTGTGTGGTGGTGGCCCGGCCGGACGGACCCCCTGCAGGTTCTGGACCTGCTCGGCGGTGAACGGGTTGGGCCGGGTGCGTAACAGCTCCCGGGTGTCTGGGTCGAAGAACATCAGTGTTCGTTCCTCGATGCGGATACCGACCCTGCGGCCGGCGAGGATGTCGGCGGCCAGCACCAAGCGTCCGCCCAGGCCGACGCTGCCGGTCCTGTTCACGGTCCGATCGACCTCCACCGCCACCTTGTCGGCCGCTTTGTCGGCCGCCTTGGCCAGTGGCGGTGGCCCGGCTTGGCGTCCGCCGTGGGCGGCGAGCGCGGCCAGGTCGGCACTCGACAGATGCGAGCGGATGCTCTTGATCCGGGTCCCACCGGCCGACAGGTGGATGACGTCGGTATCGGCCCAGAACGTGACCCTCACCCCGGCCCGGGCGGGGCCGAGCCAGAACTGCTTCCCGGCCACCCACATGTTCCCGGCGGGCGGCACTACCCGGTCGAACTCCACCGCCCCACCGGTCCACGGAGCCACCACCTTAGGAGCGGCCTCATCACCGGTTGTCGGCTCCGGCTGAGCCGGTTCAGGCGCTTGGACCCGGGGCTGGGGAACGGCAGCCAGCCGCACCGCCGCCGGCAACCGCAGCGGCAGCAGTTCCTGCTCACCACGGGTATGGGTGGTGTCGAACCGGTCGGCAGGGCAGGCCATGCCCAGGCTCTGATGGGGCCGGAGGGTGTTGTAGTCGCTCACCCAGGCGTCCATCGCCGCCTGCGCCGCCGCCACATCAGCGAACGGCACCCCCTCATCCAGCAGCTCCCGCCGCAGCGTCTGGTGGAACCGCTCGACCTTCCCCGTCGTGGTCGGTGACCGGGGCTGGGTGAGCCGGTGCACGATGGCGTTGTCGCGGCAGATCCGATCGAACAGCACCTCCCCGCCGCGGCCGAACCGGTCGGTGAACTGCTTGCCGTTGTCGGTGAGCACCTCACCGGGCACCCCGAACTTCCGCAACGCTGCGGCGAATGCCAGGCACACCGCCCGGCCCGTCGCACGGGGCACCACCGAGGCGATCACGCAGAACCGGGAATGGTCGTCCACCCCGGTGACGACCTTGCATTCGGTCCCGTCCGCCAGGAACACACCGCCGACGATGTCCATCTGCCACAACGCCATCGGCGCGTCCCGCTCCCACCGAACGAACTCCCGCCGACCACGCCGCTTCCGCGGCTCGATCAGGCCATGACGCACCAACGCCCGATACACCCCCATCCGCGAGGGGACAGGCACGACACCGAGCCGACCGATCTCATGCACCAGCCGGACCGGACCCCAACGCGGATGCTTACGCCGCAGCTCACACACCAGCACCTCGACCTCACCCGGCAGCTGATGCGGACACGAGATCGGACGGTGCGAGCGGTCCATCAGCCCCGCCAGCCCGGACTCCCGATACCGGACCAGCCAGGCATGCACGCTCTGACGTGAGACCCCGAACCTGGCCGCGACCTCGGTCACCGACATCCCCGCCTGGACCTCCAGCACCGCGCGATACCGCTGCTCGACAACGGACAACTCCACCAGTGCCAATCCCGGCCTCCCACCACGTGACGTCCGCAAACGAACACGCGATAGCGAAGCCGAACCAGCACCTGTCAAGCATCAGGTGGGACTGAAGTGACAAGCATCTACCGGGACAGGACA
>NZ_JABVEB010000501.1 GCF_014323665.1 Actinomadura sp. HBU206391
TATTCGACCCGGCCCATTCGTGGCCGGAACTCCCGCAACCTCAACCGCATACGACCTCTTTCACAATGAGATCGTTCATCGATATGCCGACGGCCGCAACAGCAATATTCGAGCGCGCAACCTCAGTACGGCCTGTGCGGCCACCGGACTGTCTCATAGGGCCTCGGCGAGCCAGGTCAGTCTTAGCTCGCGTGCTGTTCTCGCTGCGGTCCTCTTCAATTGTTCGGCCTCGGAACCTGGCGGGAGTGAATCGGCGAGCGTGGCCGCTGCCGCCGCGGTGTGAGGGCGGGCGCCAAGGGCGGCACGCAGGTGGTACGACCTGCGCAACAGGTCGAGTCCGCTCATGTCGCCGTTCTCCAGAGCCTGGCCGCCCAGATGCCTGGTCGCATAGGACTCCAGCATCAGATCCCCGTCCTCGAGGGCTCCGTCAAGGGCCTGGGTGTAGTGCTCGACGGCCTGTTCCGGGGCGTGGTCCCCGTGCTCGGCGACGACGCCCAGCCAGAAGGTCGCCCAATGCGCGAGTCGTTCGTCGTCGGCCGCGGCGGAGAAGCCCGCGCGGGTCCGCTCTCCGTCGTCGGCTCGGGGACCGACCCTGAAGAGCACCCGGGTGTAGGCGAGCTGGGCGTCGTAGAACCCGCCGAGTACGGAATCTTCCTCCAACAGTGCGGCGACGGCGGCCTCGGCCTCGTCCGATCGCTCCAGACGCCACCAGAAGCCGTCGGTCAGGATCTCCGCGCGGAGGGAGGTTGAGTCGGCTCCTGCGATGTCGAGCGCGGGGTCCCATAGTCCGGCACGCTTCAGGGACCGCGCGGCATCCTCGACAGGGTTCATCATGTAGGTGGTGTTCATGTTCATGCCGCTTACTATTGAGGGCGAGGAGGTAGGTGGTCAAATGCGTTACGTTGCCTACATCGGTAATCTGACCCGGATGGCCGTCGAGCTGGTCAATGGCGAGGAGCCCAGCGAACTGCGGCGGGAGTTCTTCCTCCAGCACCACGTAGCCGAACCGGACGCCGACGAACTGGGAGGACTGCTTCCGTACCTGCGTGAGGCGGTGGCGGCCGTCGCGGACGGAGCTCCGATCGCCCCCGTCAACCTGCTTCTGGAGCGTTTCCCGCCGTTGGTGTACGTGAGCGAGCACGACGGGGAGGGCCAGCAGCACCTGCACTTCGCTTGCGACGGAGAGGAACCCGTCGCCTGGCTTGGCCGCAGTTGCGCCGCCGCGCTGGCCCATGTCATCTGCGGGGATCCGGACGTGACCGTGGGCCGGTGCCAGGCAGGCGATTGCGTCCGCTTCTACGTGGACGACTCCCGCAACCGCAGCCGCCGGTTCTGCTCCAACACCTGCGCCAGCCGAACGACCGTCGCCGCCTACCGCGCCCGCCGCAAGGCAACCACCAGATGATTCGATCGGCCCGCACCAGGGACCACGCGACCTGTCGGCGGCGGCTCCCATGAATGCAGAGGAACCGGCAAGCCGGTGGCGGTGATCAAAGGGGAAGTGAACGTCTGCGACCGGCTCCAAGTCGAGCACGACCCGCAAACGGCCGCGCGGCAGGCTCATTGTCCCGGCCGCAGCCGCGCGGCGATGATGATCGGGATGAGTTCCTCGGGACTGCCGGCCTCCACGAGCCGCGGCCGGTCGTCCCAGGCCACCATCGCCCACCATCGACGGGTGTGAACCCCCCACCAGCACGGGACTCCCGGGAAACGTTCGTGGAGGTCGGCGAGGACGGCGGCCCGTGCCGCCTGGCCGGCGCCGCTCGCCATCATGACCACGTGCGCCATGGCGGGACCTCGCTGAACCAGGGATACGCCGGCCACCCCGCGCCGAGCTGAGCCGGCCAGAGCCGGGTCGGACGAGACTGGGCGAACGCCTCGTCCGGTTCGGCCGCGCGGGCGGTGCGCCCGGGGGGTCGCGCACCGCCCGCGCGAGCTTTTCTCTGCGACGACCATGTACGCCA
>NZ_JABVEB010000502.1 GCF_014323665.1 Actinomadura sp. HBU206391
ATCGGCCTCTCCGACAAGGGGCAGGAAGGCGAGTCCCAGGCAGATCGCCAGCAGAGGGGCGGCCTCGGCGATGTAGCGCGACTCGAGGCCGAGCAGGTCCGCGTAACTCTCGTTCACCCGGCCGAGCGCGACCGGTACGACATCGGTCACGACGACGTAGCCGATCAGGATCGACCAGGCGCGAAGCGCCCGGCGGCGCAGCCACACGCTCAGTCCGATGATCGCCGCGATGACGATCCAGGAGCACGCCACGAGGAACATCGATGGAGCGGCCAGCGCGTAGTCGAAGGTGCCGACGGACATCCAGGTATGCGGGCCGCCGACGGCCGTGACCGGGAGCGTCTGTCCGAGCAGCCGTCCGGCGAACGTACCGATGACCTCGGCCGAGGCCGCCCGCGGCTGGATCGTCGTCGTGTGCATCCGCGCCAGATAGATGCCCGTGTACGCGAGAAGGACACTCGCGTACAGCGCCCATGCGCCGGCGTACCGGCGCAGCGCGCCCCACCACGGCGCCCCGGCCAGGTGGGCGCACGTCAGCGCGAAGAGCAGCAGTGGAATGGTCCCGGCCTTGAGGTAGAACGCCAATCCGAAGACCGTCCACCCGGCCGCGTAGACCGCGTGCCGGAACCCGTCCCCCCGTACGTACCGGATGTGGGCGTGCAGCGCCATCGGGAGGGCGATCTGCAGGGGCAGGGCGTTCAGCGCCGCCGCCCACCACACCGTGATGCCGAGCGTCATCGGCGTCAACGCGTAGACCAGCATCGGAGCGAGGATCGCGGGCCGGGTGCCGAACATCTGCCGGAGCAGCCGCAGCAGCGCGAGCGACGCGGCCACCTGCATGAGGATTGTGGTGGCCGAGGTCAGACCCCAGCCGTAGGCGTCGGCCCTGACCAGCAGCCAGACCAGGCCGAAGCCGCCCGGCATGAACTGCCCCGCGTGCATCCGCAGGAGGTAGTCCCAGGCGCCGGTGTGCTCGACGGCGCGGGCGATGTACTCGAAGTCGTCCTGCCGGAAGTAGCCATGGCGCAGATAGTCGGCCTTCAGCACCACCTGAAGGGCGATGAGCAGCAGGGCGCAGACAATCACCCCACGCGCGGACAGCGACGTCAATGGCCCGGCGGGGGGTTTCCCGTCGTCCGAGTCGCCAAGACGATCCTCTGTCTCCGCGGGCGTCTTCAATGACGTTCCTTGCGCTCGGTTACGCGTGGTCCAGAGCAGTTCGGCGACCGATCAGCGACCGCGAAGACGGTCGTCGTCATGTGCGGGTGACCGCCTGACAGCCACCCGCCGCCCCTTGTTCCTCGGTCAGATCGTAGGGATCCACAGGCACACCGGTCGGTTCCGGTCCGCCCTGCGACTCATCGTCATAGAGGGGACGGAGAAAGCCGTCCTCGGTGCCGCAACGGACCGGGGCGGCACTCGAGTCCGACGAGGACAGCCAGAGCTTGACCCCGGAACCTTCGCGGTAGACGAAGACTTCGGTGGTACGGCGGACCACCACGCGCGTGAGCGTGCCGGATTTCCCCGGCCGGTGCACCGGATAAACGAAGTTGTAATCAAGCGCCACCATCACGCCGCGCGTCCCGTCCTCCCTCGCCCCGCGTACCTTCGTCGTCCCGTGCACCTTGACGACGTCGCCCGCGGGCTCGGCGGTCTTCGGAGCGAAACTCGTGAACCAGAGCCTGGTGTTCTGATCCGGGCCCCTGCTGTTCAGGTGCGCGAGCAACTCCTTCCGCTGCTCAGGAGGCAGGAGCTTGGCGAATGCGTCCGGCCGCCCCTTGTACACGGTGTCCGGATCGAGGTTGGCGGCCACGACCATCTTTTTCACGTGGAGGAAGGCGAGAGCCATGTTGTCGGCGGACAAGCCGTTCATCGCCTTGGCCTTGGGGAACCGGATCCCGGCCTCGCCGACGGCGTAGTCCTCTGCGGGCGAGCCTTGGAAGGGGTCGTCCGCGCTGAT
>NZ_JABVEB010000503.1 GCF_014323665.1 Actinomadura sp. HBU206391
GAGCTTCCGGTCCGCCGGTCGTTCACGATCGCCTGGGCCATGGCGCTCCTGCCCGCCTGCGCGTTCTTCGGCCAGTTCGCGCTCACCGACGCCGTCTTCCCGGTCCTGTTCGCCGGGTGGATCCTCGCCCTGCACACGTTCCTGCGGTCGGCGCGGACCGGTGCGGCCCTCGTCGCGAGTGTGCTGGCCGCCTATGCCCACGCGACCCATACGCGCGGAGCGGTGATCCTTGCGGCGCACCTCGCCGTCCTAGGGATGGCGCTGCTCCGCCGGTGGGGGCCGCGGTGGGTGCCGGTGGCCGCCGCCGTGGTGACGGCCGCCGGTGTGGTCGCGGGCCGGCTGCTGAACGACGCCGTCCTGCACGCGCTCTACCCCGGCGGGCCGCGCGACCTGGGCGCACTGTGGTGGACCCGGATGACCACGCCGCAGGGGCAGCTGCGCGCGCTGTCCGGCGCGGCCGGGCAGATCTGGTATCTGGGCGTCGGCGCATGGGGTTTCGGCGCGGTCGGGCTGGCCGCGACCGGGTGGGCACTCGCGCACTCGCGCCGTGATCTGCGGGTGACGGCCGGGGCCCTGCTCGCGACCACGTTGGGCATCGCCTACGCCTCCGCCGCCGCGCTGCCGGATGAGCATCGGGTCGGCAACTACGCGTACGGACGGTATCTGGCATGCGTGGCCGGGATCTACGCCTTGATCGGCCTGGCGGTGCTCTCACACGGGCGGCCGCTCAGAGCGGTCGGCGGCGGAATCGCGATCCTGTGCTGTACGGGTGCCTGGACGGTCGCCTACTCGGGCGACCGGCTGCGACGCCACGCGTTCGTGGGCTTCGACTTCCCCGAGACGTCCTTTCTCACCGGCGACTGGACAGCCCTGAATGCGGTGCGGGCGTCGCTCGCGGCGGTCGCGATCCTCGCGGTGACCGCTTGTGTCGCACGGTTCCGCGAAGTCGCGGCGGCCGGGCTGGCCGCACTGAACCTGACGGCGTTGACCGTGATCGGCGGGCACCTCGCCATGCCCCGCGAGATTCCGGCGACCCCGGCAAGCGCCACGGCGGGCGGGGTGGCCGCCGACCGGGCCCTGTCCTGGCGGATCCGGGTGCGGCAGAGCGGCCAGATCTGGTGGACCACGGTGCGCCTGTTCGATCCCGCACGGGAGCGGCCCGGGCCAGGCGTGTGCACCGTCCTCGTGCCCGCCTCGGCGAACGGCGGGCCCGCGTCGACATGGCCGTCCCGGCCGGCCGGATGGCGGCCGTCGGGCTCCGGCGCAGGCTGGGTCGCCTGGCGCGCTCCCAGCTGCCGTACATGACGGTCTCGGGCACGGGCCGATCTCGTCATGGCGTGGTGGAGAGGACGTCGCCGATCCGGCCGAAGAGCGTCGCGACGTCCCCTGCCCGTGGCTAAGAAACCGCGGCCGAGGCCGGTACGAAAAAGCCAACTTTTCATACTGGTTTAGCATGATAACCGGCGAGGGCGATCCACCGACCACCGGTCCCGCCGACGGGCGACCTCCGGCGGGAGCGCTGAGGCTGGGTGCACCACGGCCACGTTCACGGACCGGTTCGGCCTTAGCGTGAAGCATTGAACGGTCACGCACACACCCAGGCCGGGTAAAGACCGGCGCACCTCCGGGGGGGTCCGGTGCTCAACTGGGACCGGTCGTCGCTTCGCGCCCGTACGGTGCTGGCCACCAGCGCGGCCGCGGCGCTGGTATGCATCGGGGTGAGCCTGCTCTTCCTCATCTTCATGGGCAGCCAGAAGACCGACGCCGTCCAGGCCCGTGTCACCGATGACTGGGACCGGGTGCTGCCCGTCATCGCACTGGGCGGACATCTGCCTCCCGTGCTGCCGGACAGCGTGCTGGCCGACAGCAAGAGCGAGGCGATCCAGGTACTGGACGCGCGCGGCCGCGTGGTCGCGGCGACGCGCGAACTCGCCGGCAAGCCGCCGATCGCCAC
>NZ_JABVEB010000504.1 GCF_014323665.1 Actinomadura sp. HBU206391
CGGTCGCCGCCATCTGCGGGGGCGGCGCGGGATGCCGCCTCGCCGCTTCACTGGGTCCTCGGCCGCTGTGCCGCTCGGCTCCGCTCGGCGTCGAGCTCGGCACGCAGCTCGTCGGCGGTGGGACGGATCACGGTCGCATCGACACCGGCGGCCGGGTCGTGCAAGGTCGCGACCCAGTCGCCGAGGAGACCGTCGTAGCGGACCGACCGCCAGATCCGGTGGCCGGGATACTCCCTACGGAGCCTGGCGAGCAGTTCGTCATCGGTGGCCTTGCGGGTGTCCATCGAAGGTGCGCCTCACGTGATGGTCTCTGTCGGTTACGGCACACAAGCATGGGGTGACGAAGCTAAGGTCAGGAAGGGTCAGATGCCCACACGGGCAAACCCCTCGGACGCAAGAGAAAGTGCGCCGCTTTCCAACGCCGGAGGTCTCCCGATGCCTCGTCGCCCCCGAGAGCTTGGAACTCCACAATCGCCCGCCGACTACTTCGGCGCCGAGTTACGCGCCTATCGCGAGGCCGCCGGGCTGTCGCGGCCACAGCTCGCTGACCAGCTCGGTTACACCGCGCAGTGGATCGGCCAGATCGAGCAGCGCAAAAGCACCCCGTCTGAGGAGTTCGCCAAGGACTGCGACACCTTCTTCACGACGAACGGAACATTCCACCGGCTCTGGGAATGGCTGAAGGTCGCCGGCCAACTCCAGATCCTGCCGCCGGGATTCCCGGACTTCGTGGAACGCGAAGCCGAGGCCGTCGTGATGTACATGTTCGAGGCGATGGCGGTCACCGGGCTCTTCCAGACGCGTGAGTACGCCTATGAGGTGCTGAAGGCCGGAAGGACCGCGGAAGAGATCGAACAGCTCGTGGCGACCAGGCTTTCACGCCAGCAGATCCTCGAAGCAGAGGACCCGCCCCGGGTCGTGGTGGTGTTCGACGAGGGCGCCGTGCGGCGTCTGGTCGGCAGTACAGAGATCATGCGTGACCAGATCGATCACCTGATCAAGCTGGCGGCCCGTCCGACCATCACGATGCAGATCGTCCCGAGCAGTAGAGGGGCGTACGCGGGGCTGATGGGCACGTTCACTCTGCTGGGCTTTCCGGACGAGCGAGACATCGCGTATGTGGAGGGCCACGTCGGCGGGCAGCTCATTGATCGCTCCGACACCGTACGTGAGTTTGGGCTACGGTTCGACTTGATCAGGGGAGCGGCGATGTCCGCCGACGAGTCCCTTGAACTGCTCTACGCGATCATGGAGAGCCTATGAACACGACGGACTCGGCGACCGTTCAGTGGCGTAAGAGTACCTACAGCGGTGATACGGGCGGCCAATGTGTCGAGGTGGCGAGCCTGCACCCGGCGGTGGCCGTACGCGACTCCAAGGACCCGGACGGCCCCGAGCTCGTCTTCGACGCCGCCGGCTGGATGGCGTTCGCTCGTCGGGTCAAGGCCGGCCGGCACGACCTGAGCTGACGACCGGGGAGGCCGGCGAGGCCACGACGGCTGCACCAAGGACGCCGAGCCCACCGGCCAGGTGGTCACTCACTTAGCTTCCGCCATACGTCCAGGTCCGTGTGGACTCTGGGGACCTCGCCGAGTACAACCCGACGGAGTACCGGGCCGACAAGGTGGTGAGCTTCTACGCCGACCCCATGGACCAACGCCCGGTGCTCGCCGTGATCGTGGAGAGCCAGCGGAAGTACGTCGATGAGAAGCACTGGAGCTGGCCTGCTTACGTGGCCAATCTCCGGGCGCGCCGCAGATGCACGGTGCTCCTCATGGTGGTCTGTCCCAATGACACCGAGGCCGCGAGATGCCGTGAGCCCATCCCGCTCGGCAATCCCGGGTCGGTGCTGCGTCCCTTGGTGATCGGGCAGCGGGACGTACCGGTGATCCTCAACCCGGACCAGGCCACGGCCCCACTCGACGTCGTGGCCTCG
>NZ_JABVEB010000505.1 GCF_014323665.1 Actinomadura sp. HBU206391
CCCGCGTTCCGCAGTTGAGGTCTCGGTCTAGTACGCGAATTTAGGGTGTGAGCTGCGGGAATGCGTGATGGCGCGCTTGTCGCGCGTGTAACTAGGCGGCAGTGTTGTGCCTGGTCAGCGGCCTGCGGGGATGATCTCGATGATCTTGTTGGGGAGGGGTAGGTCGAGCTGGGCGTAGATGTCGATCTGGGGCTTGGTCGGCTGGGTGGTCTGGCGGAAGGTGCCGTCGGGGCCGGTGAAGGTGATGGCGTGCAGGCGCTGGAGTTCGCGGCGCAGGTTCTGCCAGGTCTGGCCGGTGGTGGTCTCGGCGATGCGGATGAGCAGCAGCGCGAGCCAGCAGAGGATGACGTGGGCGCGGATGCGTTCTTCGAGCCGGTGGTAGACCGGTCGCAGGTCCAGCACGGACTTCATGTCGCGCCAGCCTCGTTCGACTTCCAGGAGCTGCTTGTAGCCCAGGGCGATGTCTTCTGCGGTCATTTTCGGATCGCTGCTGCGTAGCAGGTATTTGCCGTCGAAGTTGGCCTCGGTCTTGATCTTGGCCTTGTCGATGCGCAGCAGCCCGCCGGGGGTGATGCGCAGGAACCGGTTCAACCCCGGCATGGTGGAGATCCGCCCGCGCAGTTCGGCCCGCTTGACCGGGGTGAGCGTGTCGGCGTGGTCGATCAGCTCGGTGAGCTTGGCGACCATGCGTTCGCGCACAGCCTGGTCGCGGGCGGCGGCCTCAGGGTTGAAGCAGATCACGAACCGGTCGGCGTCGTCGATGCGGACCTCTTTGACCTGCAGCCCGTCGGCCACGGTCTGGTAGCGGCCTTGGCGTGACAGGGCGGCCTTGACCTCGGGTGAATCGGAGCGGAGCTTCTCCCCGATGATGTAGTGCCCGGCGCCGCGTTGCAGGTAGCGGCGGTTGGCGGCCGAGGAGAACCCGCGGTCACTCACCCAGACCACCCGGCCCAGGCTCCAGTCCCTCATGTCGTCCTTGACCTGGCGGATCAGCGCCGAATCGGCAGTGTTGCCGGGCCAGCACCACACCCGGACCGGGATGCCCTCCCGGGTGACGGCCATCCCGATCACGATCTGCGGCAGATCATCCCGGCTGTCCTTGGACTTGCCCCACGTCCGAAACCCGGCCATCTTCTGCTCGCCGTCGCCGTCGCCGTCGCCGTCGGTTGGGGTGTCGGTGGGTTCGCCGCGCCAGTCGCGGGCGGTGGGCAGATCGGCGTCTTCGGTCTCGAAGTAGGTCGATGTGGTGTCGAAGAACAGCAGGTCGACCTGAAGGTTCAGCAGGTCGGCGACCTGGTGGTAGATCTCTTGCTCGAGCTCGCCGCGGATGGCGAACAGCCAGTCCATGGCTCGGTAGCAGGCATCCTCGTCGGTGGCGGGAAGCCCGTCGATGTGCACGTCGTTAGTGATCCACTCGGCCGCGGCGAGCTTGGAGGACGGCGCGAGCGCCCGGCCTGTGACCAGGCCGAACAGGATCCGCTCGAACGGGGTGGTGATCCGACGGCCCTTCAACCGGCGTCGCATCGCCGCATCGATGCCCAGCCGCCGCCACAGGCCGTCCAGCACGTCGGTGCCGCCCAGCGGCCGCGAGCACTCGAAGGTCAGCTCCGCGCCGGCGGTGGCCGTAAGCGCCGACGCCGGATCCAGCAGCCGCGACAACGACGCGATCAGCCGCTCGACCTGCGCGGTGTCGACCTGATCGGCCCGGCCGAAGCTGAACAAGATCTTGGTACGGGAGGCTCGGGCGGCCGGGTCCCACTGGTTGTGGACCAGTTGCAGGTACGACACCTGGCTGCCGTCACGGTTCCGCCGCTTCACCTCCCGCAGAAACATGTCCCAGACCGTAACGGGATCAACCCATGTCAAGCAACTCTTACCAGGCAATTCGTGTACTAGGCGAATTCGGGTCGCAGAACTAG
>NZ_JABVEB010000506.1 GCF_014323665.1 Actinomadura sp. HBU206391
GGCGAGCCGATCCCGCGGATCTGCGGGGACAGGATCGCGCCGATCGGCCCGGGATAGGGCGAGCCGTACGCGTGACCGCCCGCGCGCGAGTAGACAGGGCACACGTTCAGGCAGGCGGAGCAGCGGATGCACCGCAGCGCCTGACGGCCGACCTCGTCGGCGAGCGTCGCCGTGCGCCCGTTGTCCAGGAGCACCAGATGGAACGACTGGGGACCGTCACCGGGGGTCACTCCGGTCCACGCCGAGGTGTACGGGTTCATCCGCTCGGCCGTCGACGACCGGGGCAGCACCTGCAGGAAGACCTCGAGATCCCTGCCGGTCGGCAGCAGCTTCTCGATGCCCATCACCGTGATCAGCGTGTCGGGGAGGGTCAGGCACATCCGCCCGTTGCCCTCCGACTCGACGACGAGCACCGTACCGGTGTCGGCGACGGCGAAGTTCGCGCCCGACACCGCGACCTTGGCGGACAGGAACTTGGCCCGCAGGTGCTTGCGGGCGGCCTCGGCGAGCTCGGGCGGGGAGTCGGACAGATCGGCCGGGGCGTCCGGCATCTCCTTGCGGAAGATGTCGCGGATCTCCGAGCGGTTGCGGTGGATGGCGGGGACGAGGATGTGGCTCGGCCGGTCGTCGCCGAGCTGGACGATCAGTTCTGCGAGGTCGGTCTCATAGGCGGCGATGCCGGCCTCGGCGAGCGCCTCGTTGAGGCCGATCTCCTGGGTCGCCATCGACTTGACCTTGACCACCTCGGTCTCGCCGGTGGCCTGGACCAGTTCGGTCACGATCCGGTTGGCCTCGGCGGCGTCGCGCGCCCAGTGCACGGTGCCGCCGGCCGCGGTGACCCGCTCCTCGAGCCGGCGCAGGTAGTGGCCCAGATGCCTGAGCGTGTGGTCCTTGATCTCCTTGGCGGCGTTGCGCAGCTCGGCCCAGTCGGCCAGCTCGGTGACGGCCCGCTCGCGCTTGGCGCGGATCGTGGTGGTCGCGTGGGCGAGGTTGCCGCGCAGCCGGCTGTCGCCGACGGCCTCACGGGCGGCGTCCGGAAAGGACGGCATCCCCAGGTAGGTAGGCATCGCCGTGTTCGTCTGGCCCGCTGTGTTCATGGCCTCGCTCCTAGGGCGGATTCCGTGCTGGCGAGGATCTCGGCGAGGTGGACGGGCCGGACTCCCGCGTCCTGCCGTGACAGCGTCCCTCCCATGTGCATCAGGCAGGAGTTGTCGGCGGCGCACAGCACCTCGGCCTCGGTCTTGCGCACGTTGGCCGCCTTGTCGGCTCCCATCGCGGCGGAGACCTCGGGGTTCTTCAGGGCGAAGGTGCCGCCGAAGCCGCAGCACTCCATGGCCTCCGGCAGTTCGACCAGATCGATGCCGCGGACCTCCCTCAGCAGCCGCAGGGGGCGGTCGCCTACCTTGAGCAGCCGCAGCGAGTGGCAGGTCGGGTGATAGGTGACCCGGTGCGGGAAGTAGGCCCCCACGTCGGTCACACCCAGTACGTCCACCAGGAACTCCGACAGTTCGTGCACCTTGGGCACGGTGCGCGTGGACGCCGCGGCGAGAGCCCGGTCGCCCGCGCTCTCGGCGATGCGCGGGTGCCATTCGCGCACCATGGCCGCGCACGACGCCGAGGGGGCGACCACCGCGTCGTAGGAGTCGAACGTCTCGGTGAAGCCGCGCACCAGTGGCGTGCACTGGTCCCGGTAGCCGGTGTTGAAATGCATCTGGCCGCAGCACGTCTGGCCGGGCGGGAACTCCACGTCGTGGCCGAGGCGGCTGAGCAACCGCACCACGGCCTTGCCGGTTTCCGGGAACATCGTGTCGTTGAGACATGTGATGAACAGTGCGATGCGCATGGGCCTCATCCCGTTGACTCTCGCACGATCAGTTCC
>NZ_JABVEB010000507.1 GCF_014323665.1 Actinomadura sp. HBU206391
AGTGCGCTTGGCGTTCACCTGAGGCGATCTCACTCACGGCGACCTGCTCGACCCGCGAGGCGACATCGCGGGGCCGGCCCAGTTCCAGACTGATCTCTACCGCGTGGATACGAGCGTTGACCCGGTTGAACTGGGTTTGGAAGACGTTGCCGTCCGCAGGCAGATGCGCGGCGATCTGCTCGGCCTCGGCCAGATGGTCTTCTGCCTCTTGCTTGTTCAGCAACCGGGAGTAGGCGACTGCGGCCCGAAGATGCAACGCCCCCCACAGTGCTTGCAGCGACGAGCCACCGGACGACACGTGCTCATCGATGTCATCGAGAGCCGCCAACGCCGCGCTCTTGGCCCCGTCGAGAGAGGCCCCATACAGCCAGACGCCGCACAGATCCCACGCGGACGCGGCGACCAGCTCAGGCGCTCCGACCCGGTCGGCGGCAACAAGCTCACGCTGTACCGCGGTCCAGCCGAGGTCATGGTGCCCGAGCAGGTTGGAGGTGACCCGCGCCATGTGGCATGCGCGGAGCATCATCGCCTCGGCGGTGTCACGGTCAGGCGAGGTCCGGTCGGAGGTGTGGATCACCAGGTCCGTGATGATCTGCGGAAGGATGTCGCCCAGTGCGCTGAACTTGGCGTCCTGGCGGAGCTTCTCCGCAAGCGTGACCAGCCCGGCCAGCTCCTGCAGTGAGACCGGTTCCCGCGAACTCAGCATTGCCGCCCCGCCCGGCATGGCCGCCTGCTGGAGCGCCAACCGCAGGCCCGGGATGGCGGCGTGACCGGAGTCGAGTTCAGTGGTGTCGTGCCGGTAGGGCTGCCCGGTGAGTTCGGGCACTTCAACACCCAGCAACTCGGCCAGCTTCGCGACAACGCTCGCACGGTCGAGCGGCAGTCTGCCGTTCTCGATCTTGGTCACCCAGCTCACCGAGCGACCCATCTTCTGAGCTAGCGTCGTCTGATCCCAGGCCTTACGTCGACGCGCACGGGCCACCCGCTGGCCGGTGGTCATCTGCTCCTGCACCAGCACTCCCTTCGCGACACTCGCAAACTACGGCCGCCGAAGAAGATCACCGTCAGAAAAAAATGACAGTTGCCGCCGCATCGCATAGTTGACCAGCGAAGATCGATGTTTACCGAATCTGCCTGCGCTACTACCCAAGCACGCTGCTGCCCATCGAACGCAACCCACACCGCCGGTTGTTCACGCCGAAGGGGCCGGATGCCTCACTGATTGAGCCGAGGCATCTGTACCGCCGCGCCGGAAATGGGGCGTAGGGCCCGGCTTTCCGGCTCCGACGGTGTCGGGCCCTACGCCCGGTCCGGGCGGGTAGCGCCCGGACACTGGGGTGGGCGGCGGCACGACCCGGGGGATAGCCGTGCCGCCGCCGGTCCGGCCTTCCCCAACCGGACAACAGGTGTGCGCGCCGTCCGCGCCGTTCGACGCGCACACACTCTTGGATACCGGCCAAAGCGGCGGATCTGTCCACCAGACGCCCACAGCTACCGCCTAACCATCCGGCGAATGGTCTTCACCCAAGCGATAAGGCAGCCCGGTTCTACCGTGTTCGGCCTCCGCCTGCCACATCTGCGCAAGCAGCTCCACAACGTCAGGCGCATGTAAGACCAAGCTCTCGGCGCGGTGCCAGCAGGCGAACGCACAAAAACGCCTCGACCCCGTACCCCACATGACCACCCAGCCGGGATTGGTCGCCTGAACATGGCGAGCTTCCACCGCGCGGCCGACGTCATACATCGCTGCTGATGCGAAGGACGTACAAGACTCGCTGCACAGCGCTCGGGACGTCGTCGGCCCTGCCGAGGAGAACCTCCAGAGCGGTCCACTGGAACCACAGCCCCCCGTCGTTGACGCAGCAGTCGA
>NZ_JABVEB010000508.1 GCF_014323665.1 Actinomadura sp. HBU206391
GACAGCGGCGGGTTGTCGCTGAAGTCGCCGGACGCCATGCAGTCGATGCGCTCGGACGTCGCGGGCGCGGCCGCCGTGCTGGCCGTCATGGCCGTGCTCCGGCGCCTCGGCGTGCGAGCAGCCGTGCGCGCGATCCTGCCGTTCGCCGAGAACCTGCCGGGGCCGGGCTCCGCCCGTCCAGGCGATGTCGTCTCAAGTTATGACGGCACGCAGATCCAGATTCTCGACACCGACTTCGAGGGCCGGGTCGTCCTCGCCGACGCGCTGGCGCTGGCGGTGGAGGAGCGACCGGATCTGGTGATCGACATGGCCACCTTGACCTACCAGGCGGTCACCGCGCTCGGGCCTGAGATAGCCGCGGTGATCAGTCCGGACGACCCGGCCGCCGAGGCGTTCCTCGCCGCTTCGGCGGCGGCCGGTGAGCCGATGTGGCGGCTGCCCTGGGCACCTCGGTACCTCGACCAGGTGCGCACCGCCTCCGGCGTACGCAACCACCCGCTGCACTCGTCGGGCCGGGCGCTGACCGCCGCCCTGTTCCTGGGAGAGTTCGTCCCCCGCGAGATCCCCTGGGTGCACTGCGACTTCGCCGGCCCGGCCTGGGCCGGCGACGCGTCCGGCGACGGGGCGACCGGCTTCGGTACGCGGACCCTGCTGCGCCTGCTCGCCCGCCAATGATCTGCGCGCCTGGCTCCGTGGCAAATGGCGGAAACTATGGTCTCACCCGACTGGCCCGGGACTCCAGGTAGCGTTGCTCGGCGATGCTGGCGGTGGACTTCGCGGCGCGCCGGTAGAGCTCGTGGGCCCCGGCCGTGTCGCCGGTCTTCTCCAGCAGATGTGCCCGTACGGACAGCAGCCGGTGATGTCCGGCCATCCGCTCGTCACTGTCCAATGTGGACAACAGGGCCAGCCCGGCCGGCGGGCCTTCGACCTCGGCGAGCGCGATCGCCCGGTTGAGGGTGACCATCGGGTTGGGCGCGATCCGTTCGAGGACCAGGTAAAGGGCGTGCACCTGCGGCCAGTCGGTCTCTGCGGCCGTGGCAGCGTCGGCGTGCGTGGCGGCGATGGCGGCCTGCAGCTGGTAAGGCCCCAGCGACGGGCCGGCCAGCGACGCCTTGACCAGCTCGATGCCCTCGTCGATCAGCCCGCGGTCCCACGTCGCACGGTCCTGCTCCTCCAGCGGCACCAGGTCGCCGGCCGCCGTCGTACGTGCCTCCCGCCGGGCGTCGGTCAGCAGCATCAGCGCGAGCAGCCCGGCCACCTCGCCGTCCTCGGGCAGCTGCGCGTGCACCATCCTGGCCAGCCGGATCGCCTCGTGCGCGAGGTCGGCGCGGTGCAACTCGCTGCCCGAGGAGGCGGTGTAGCCCTCGTTGAAGATCAGGTAGAGCACGTGCAGGACGACCCGCACCCGCTCCTCGCGCTCCGCGCCGTCCGGCAGGCCGAACGAGCTGCCGGCGGCCTTGATGCGCTGCTTGGCCCGGCTGATCCTGGCCGCCATCGTCGCCTCCGGCACCAGCGACGGCTGTAGTGTCCGCACATGGCATCAGCCGCCCGGCCGGTACCGTGACCTGCGGAGGTACGCCGCGATCATGACTCCCCGAACCGTGTCCGGCAGCAATAGGGGCGACCGCCTCGACCGCCCCGGCCTCCGCATCGTGCGCGACGCCATCCGCAACCGTCGCGCCGATGTCGTGGTGTCGCTCCGCCTCGACCGCCTGGCCCGGAACACGGTCGACCTCCTGACGCTCGCCGAGGAGTTGGAGCGCCATGGCGGCGCCTCCGCCCTGGCCGAAGGCGACATCAACACCGCCGGCCCGTACGGCAAGCTGATTCTCACGATCATCGCTGCGATTGCCGAAATGAAAGCGAAGA
>NZ_JABVEB010000509.1 GCF_014323665.1 Actinomadura sp. HBU206391
CTGATCGGCCTCCAAGTCCTCTACACCTACCTGCCGGCCGCCAACGCCCTGTTCGGATCCGCACCGCTCGGCGGTCCCGCCTGGCTGCGGGTGGCCGTCGCCGCTGCCGCGTCATACGGCGTCATCGAGGTGGTCAAAGCGGTCCACCGGCGGCAGATGGAACGCTGAGGCCGTCCGCTTCGTGGGACGCGGTGCGGCTGACGGCAGGTGGTGGCCAGGGCACTCCGACGCCGCTCGAGCCGATTCACCAAGGCCTCCTTTGAAACGGGATTCGACCGTATAAGGCATAGATTGTCTGGGTATCCCGCAATCATCTAAACGTCGCCTGAAGATGCGTGAGGGGCCGCAGAATGCGGCCACGATCGGGGGCATGCCTTGCGATTCACCCGGAATTTAACCAGAAGAGAGTTTGCCTACGTCACCGCAGCCGTCGGCTTGGGCGTTTCAAGGCCCGGAGGAATGGCAAGCTCGCCGGTTTCCACAGGGAGGCTGGAAAAATATGTCGATCCGCTGCCACGGATCCCCATCGCCATCCCGCGCGGATCCGCCTATCCGGGCGCCGACTACTACGAGTTGACGATGCTGCAGCGGCCATGGCGATTCCATCGGGACCTGCGCACCACGGCAGCGTGGGGCTACTGGACGTCGGACCGGCCCGGCACCGGAACGCGGACACGGCCAATCGGCCTCGGCTACCTCGGGCCGACCCTGGTGACGCGCAAAAACCGTCCCACCGTGGTCCGCTACCGCAACGACCTGCCGACCTCCCACCTGCTGAGTCCGGCGATCGACGTCACACTCTGGAAGAACCTCCCGGGCGTTCCGCCCGACCCGCCTGGAGGGCGGATGCCCGAGAGCTTTCCGGCGGGGACCGAGGTGTGGACCGTCCCCCACCTCCATGGCGGCTTCACCCCGCCCCAGTTCGACGGGCACCCCGAGGCATGGTTCACCCCGAAGGGCCGCCATGGCCACCGGTACACCACGCTCGACGGCGCGGCCCCCAATGAGGTGATCTACGTCTATCCCAACGAGCAGCGGGCCACCATGCTCTGGTACCACGACCACGCCATGGCGATCACCAGGCTCAACATCTACGCCGGGCTGGTCGGCGCCTACCTGATCCGCGACGCCACGGAATCGGATCTGGGCCTGCCCCAAGGCCGATTCGAGGTGCCCCTCGTGTTGCAGGACCGGATCTTCAACTCCGACGGCTCGCTTCATTACCCCGCCAAGGGTGTGACCGCCTACCACCCACGATGGGTCCCGGAATTGTTCGGTGACACCCCCGTCGTCAACGGCAAGGCCTACCCTTATCTCGCGGTCGAGCCGAGGCGCTACCGGCTGCGATTCCTGAACGCCGCTGACGCGCGTTTCTTCGACTTCTGGTTCCGCGCCGGCCGCGGGCGGTTGCCGTTCTGGCTGATCGGACACGAAGGCGGCCTCCGTGCGGCACCGCTCCGGTTGTCGAACCTGCTCCTGGCGCCCGCCGAGCGAGCCGACGTGATCATCGACTTCACGACGGTGCGGCCGGGTTCCCACGTCACCCTCATGAACGACGCCCCGGCGCCCTACCCCATGGGCGGCGGCCCACCGATGCCAGAGATCATGCGATTCCAGGTCACCGCACCGCTCTCTGGGCAGGACCGCACCACTCCGCCGGAGGCGCTGGTCCTGCCGCCGATGGACGTCCTCGGCCCGCCCCCCGGCGTTCCGCGGCGGCAGATCGTGCTGACCGAGACCCAGGATCCGGCCGGCAACCCCATTCATCTCCAGATCAACCGCCGTTTCTTCTTCGAGCCGGTCGAGGAGACTCCAGGACGCGGGACCACCGAGATCTGGGAGTACGCCAACA
>NZ_JABVEB010000051.1 GCF_014323665.1 Actinomadura sp. HBU206391
CTGCGCCAGTCCTCCCCCTCGGCTCGTCCCCACGTGTAGATCTCGTTGCTGATCGGCGGTCGCCACACGTCGAGTTCCGGGCCGGTGCGCACGAGCTCGGCGCCCCGGTGGCGCATCGAGGTGAGCGTGCCCTTGGCCCGGTCGAAGGTGTAGCGGAAGTCGCGGCCCGAGACCACCACCTCGTCGTCGTCCTCGGTCACCCGGACCGGCCGGTCCGGCACGGGCATCCGGACCCCGGGCACCTCGGTGCCGCCGACCGCGAGCTGGCCGGTGCCGACCGTGTGCCCCTTGGGCGCGTACCAGGTCTTCTCCGCGAGGACCGCCTCGACGGTGAGCCAGCGTTCGGCCCCTGACGGGTTCGGGGGCGGTTCGGGCAGGGTTACGTCGACGGATCCGCCGGGGCCGAGCGAGAGCGGCCGGTGCCCGGAGCTCAGTGTCCGGCGCCCCTCGGTGATCTTCCAGCGCAGCTCCAGGTCGCCGGTGCCGGCGAACACCCGCTCGCTCGACACCGTGACGTCGGTGCCCGTGCCGGTGATGCGGATCGGTGACTGCACCCAGGCGAGCTGGGCGGTCTCGGGCTGTACGTACCGGGCGGAGCCGACCAGCCCGTCCACACCGGACAGGCTCTGCCCGTTGGACAGGAACGCGCCCCTCTCCTTGAAGGAGTCGAAGTCCAGTGCCAGCGCCGCGTCGCGCTTCGGGTCGGCGCCCGACGCCAGGTCGCCGGCGCTCAGCGCCCGCGGATAGATCCGGACGTCGTCGATCGAGCCGTGCGCCATCCGGCCGCGCATGTCGTCCTGCATGGTCTCGGTGTTGCGGCCGACGTTGACCTCCCACGACGACCAGTCGATCGGGCCGGTGAACGGCACCTGCGCCGCCTGCGCGCCGTCGATGTAGAGGCGCAGCGCGGAACCGTCGTAGGTGCCGGTGACGCGGTGCCATCGGTCGTACCAGTCGGCCGGCACCGGGGCCCGCACGGTCCGCCAGGTGCCGCTGTGGACGAAGAACTCCAGGGTGTTCTCGTTGCTCATCTTGAGCGCGAACTGGTGGTCGTCCTTGGACAGGATCGTGAAGTCGCCGGTCCAGGGTCTGGCCGGCTTCACCCACGCGTCCAGGGTCAGGCCGGTGCCCGTGATGTCCAGCCGCCGGTCACGGTAGACCTCGACGAAGTCGTCAAGACCGGAGAAGTACAGCCCCTTGCCCCGGTGACCGTCGACCACCTTCGGGATGCCCTGCAGCCAGGCCTTGATGCCGTTGCCCGAGCCGTCGGGGGTGGTGATGAGCGGATGGCGCAGGTTGGCCTCGGCCCAGTCCCAGATGAACCCGCCCTGCACCTGCGGATACTTGCGCACGACCTCCCAGAACTCGCGGAAGTTGCCGAGGCTGTTGCCCATCGCGTGCGCGTACTCGCCCATGATGATCGGCTTCGTGGTGCGCTGGGCCTGGCCCTCCAGGCGTGCCGGCGTCGGGTAGCGCGGTCCCCACACGTTCGCGAAGGGGGCGTCGCCGTCCGGGGAGTTGGACTGGTGGTAAAGCGGCCGGGACGGATCGTTCGCGGTCGCCCACTCGGCCATCGCGTAGTGCGCCCTGCCGAGCCCGGCCTCGTTGCCGGTGTCCCACAGGAAGACGCTCGGGTGGTTCTTGTCGCGCGCCACCATCGCCTGGAACCGGTCGGCGAACGCCTTCTGCCATTCGGCCCGGTCGGCGAGGCAGTCGCTCGGGCAGTTCTCGTGGTTGTGCGTCTCGATGTCGACCTCGTCGTCGATCCACAGCCCCCTGCGGTCGGCGAGGTCGTAGAGGTAGGGGTCGCTCGGGTAGTGCGAGGTCCGCACGGCGTTGACGTTGAACCGCTTCATGAGCGCGACATCGGACTCCATCCGCCGCCGGGTCTGGTGCCGGCCGGTGTCGGGGTCGGTCTCCGAGCGGTTCACACCCTTGATCAGGATGCGCTCGCCGTTGACGAGCAACCGCCGGTCGCGGATCTCGATCTCGCGGAAGCCGACTGTCTCGCGGGTGACGTGGGTGGTCCGGCCGGACGGGTCGGTGAGCGCCAGCACCAGCGTGTAGAGGTTCGGCGTCTCGTCCGACCACTTCGCCGGGTCGCGCACCAGACCCGACAGGCGCACCGTGGCGGTCTCTCCGGCGCCGCCGGTCCCGCCGGACATGTCGGCCTCGCCGGACAGCCGCTGGACGGTCCTGCCCTTCGGGTCGACGAGGGTGCCGGTGACCGTGTAAGCGCCCTCAGGTCCGTCCTTGCGGGCGAGCGTGACGGCGGCGTTCAGGGTCGCGTCTCGGTAGGCGGAGTCGAGGTCGGTGGTGACGTGGACGTCCCGCACGTACGCCTGCGGCGTGGAGTAGGTCCACACCGACCGGAAGATGCCGCTGTAGCGCCACTGGTCGTAGTCCTCCAGATAGGAACCGGAGCCCCAGCGGTGCACCTGCACCGCGACCGTGTTGGCGCCGCTGTGGACGTGGTCGGTGACGTCGAACTCGGCCGGCGTGTAGCCGCCCTGGTCGTAGCCCACGTACTCGCCGTTGACCCAGACGAAGTAGCCGCTGGTGACGCCCTCGAAGCGCAGGAACGTGCGGCGCCGGTCCCAGCTCGCCGGCACGTCGAAGCTCCGCACGTACGCCCCGGTGGGATTGATGTCGCGTGGCGCCCTCGGCGGGTCGTCGGGCCACACCTCGGTGGGGATGTTGCGGAAGACCGGATGGTCGAGCCGGTCGCTCTGCCAGGTGTGCGGCACGCTGACCCGCCGCCACCCCGAGGTGTCGTAGCCGTCCCGCTGGAAGCCTGCGGGCACCTCCCCCGGTCGCTCGGCGAGCGCGAACCGCCACTGACCGTCCAGTGACCGCGCGAACGGCGAGTCCCCGCCGGCGACGGCCGATCTCTGGTTCTCGTACGGACGGAGCACGGCGTGCGCGGGCTCCTGTCCCTCCCCGGTCATCTGCGGATCATCCAGGTAGGCGTAGACGTCGGATGCGTCGGCCGGTTCCCGCGGCGTCGCCACGGCCGGCACGGGGAATCCCGCGAGCACCATTACGCCGATGACGAGTACGGCCGCCCAGCGGGTCATCCGGCTTTTCGACGTCATATGACGCACCGCCCAGTTTGTTCGAAAACGAACGCGAACTTGACGTACGGAACATCCTGGACGTTAAGTCTTCCGCGTCACCATGACAACAGTCGCAACAGCAAGTCACCGGCGGATGACGATCGTCCCCGCTGCGTCCTCACGTTCTTTCCATGTCAGATGACACGGAGTAACTCATCAGATAGGTCTTGATCTACCGGTCCGGTTCATGCACCCTGGGCGCGTGGCCCATCACGCCGAGCTCACCATCGACCCGGCCTTCCCGATCGGCGAGATCGACCGCCGGCTGTTCGGCTCCTTCGTGGAGCATCTGGGCCGGTGCGTTTACACCGGCGTCTACGAGCCGGGACACCCGGCCGCCGACGCCGACGGCTTCCGCGAGGACGTCCTCGATCTCGTCCGTGAGCTCGGGGTGAGCGTCGTCCGCTATCCGGGCGGGAACTTCGTCTCCGGCCACCGCTGGGAGGACGGCGTCGGACCGCCGGAGCGCCGCCCGCGACGCCTCGATCCGGCGTGGCACTCGGTCGAGACCAACGCCTTCGGGCTCGGCGAGTTCATGGCGTGGACGCGCCGCGCGGGCGTCGAGCCCATGATGGCGGTCAATCTCGGCACCCGCGGCATCGCCGAGGCCTGCGACCTGCTCGAGTACGCCAACCACCCCGAGGGGACGCACTGGTCGGACCTGCGGGCCGCGCACGGCGCGAAGGAGCCGTACGGCATCGGCCTGTGGTGCCTCGGCAACGAGATGGACGGCCCGTGGCAGACGGGGCACAAGACCGCGCGGGAGTACGGCCGGCTGGCCGCCGAGACCGCCCGGGCGATGCGGACGATCGATCCGTCGGTGCGGCTGGTGGCCTGCGGCAGCTCGCACTCCGGCATGCCGACGTTCGGGGCGTGGGAGGCCACCGTCCTCGAAGAGGCCTACGACGTGGTCGACTACGTCTCCCTGCACGCCTACTACGAAGAGCACGACGGCGACCCGGCGAGCTTCCTGGCCTCGGCCGTCGACATGGAGTCGTTCATCGAGAGCGTGGTCGCGACCTGTGACCACGTTCGCGCGGTGACCAGGTCCGCGAAGCGGATCGACCTGTCGTTCGACGAGTGGAACGTCTGGTACCTGAGCCGGTGGCAGGGGCAGGGGCCGCCGGCCGAGTGGGCGGAGGCGCCGCGGCTGCTCGAGGACCGCTACAACGTCACCGACGCCGTGGTCGTGGGCAGCCTGCTCATCGCGCTGCTGCGGCACTGCGACCGGGTGTCGGTCGCCTGCCAGGCGCAGCTGGTCAACGTGATCGCGCCGATCGTCGCCGAGCCGGGCGGCGCCGCCTGGCGGCAGACCATCTTCCACCCGTTCGCGCAGGCGGCGCGGTTCGGGCGCGGCGAGGTGCTGCGGGTGGAGCCGTCGGGGCCGGTCGTCGAGACGGCCCGGTTCGGCGAGGTGCCGGCGCTGCACGCGACCGCGACGCGCGACGAGGACGGCATGGTGACGATCTTCGCCGTCAACCGCGACCTGGAACGGCCGCTCGATCTCACCGCGCACCTGCGGGCGCTCGGCGAATGCCGGCTGGTCGGGCACCAGGTGCTGTCCGACGCCGACCGCCTCGCCGGCAACACCGCCGACCGCCCCGACCGGGTGCGGCCCCGCGCCGTGACCGGCGCCGCGGTCGAGGACGGGCTGCTGCGCGCGGAACTGCCCCCGGTGTCCTGGAACGTCATCCGCCTCGCCCCCACCTCCGGGTCGGGTGTCGTACTCATCTGATGGGTGCTTGCCACCGGGTCGGGTGTCGTGCACTCTGGATGCCGTGTCGGACAGCCTCGGTGACATCCCGGACGCCCCCCCACGTCCCACGGCCGGCGCCCCGGCGCAGAAGGTCATCGGAGCGGTCCTGCAGCGCCTCGAAGACCTGATCTTCAGTGAGCTGAACCCGGGCTCCGAGCTGCCCTCGGAGTCGGCGCTGGCCGTCCAGCTCGGGGTGAGCCGCCTCACCGTGCGCGAGGCCACCAAGGCGCTCCAGGCCCGGGGGCTGCTCGACGTCCGGCAGGGGCGGCGGCCGGTGGTCGCCCATCCGAGCGCGGGCCCCATCGACGACTACTTCACCTCGGCCGTGCGCCGGGATCCGCGCCGGCTCATGGATCTCCTGGAGGTACGGCAGGCGCTCGAGGTGCACATCGCCTCGCTCGCGGCCCTGCGGGCCGGCCGTGCGTCGATCACCGCGCTCGAGTCCGCGCTGGCGGCCATGCGGGAGGTCGCGGGCGACATCGGCGACACCGGCGCCATTCACGACGCCGACCTGCGCTTCCACGAGGGCCTGGCCGCGGCCACCGGCAACCAGATGCTCAGCTTCCTGCTGGAGGGGATGGAGGGACCCCTGCACGCCGGCCGGATGCGGAGCCTGCGCGGTCACCTCGCCCGGGGCGGCACCGTCGAGGACGTCATCGAGCAGCACGCCCGCATCCTCGACCGGGTCAGGGACCGCGACCCGGCCGGGGCCGCCGCCGCCATGCGCGACCACCTGGAGCAGACCGCCCGCGACCTCAGGGCCGCGCTGACCCTCACCGAGCCGCGCATCGAGCCCGATCTTCCCCGATGACCCACGCGGATCGGCTCCCCGGCGCCCGAGCCGCCCGACACCCCCGGCATGGAAGGAACCACACCACGTGCGCATCACCAAGCTGACCACCCATGTCGCGGGCACCCCGTGGCGGAACCTCACCTACGTCCGCGTGCACACCGACGAGGGCCTGACGGGCGTGGGCGAGACCCGGATGCTGGGCCACACCGACGCGCTGCTGGGCTACCTGGCCGAGGCCGGGCGCAACCACGTCGCCGGCTCCGACCCGTTCGACATCGAGGACCTGGTCCACCGGATGAAGTACGGCGACTACGGTCGCGCGGGCGAGATCGTGATGTCCGGTATCGCCTGCGTCGAGATGGCCTGCTGGGACATCGTCGGCAAGGCCCTGGGCCAGCCGGTGTGGCGGCTCCTGGGCGGCCGGGTCCGGGATCGGGTCAAGGCCTACGCCAACGGGTGGTACACGGTCGAGCGCTCCCCCGAGGCCTTTCACGAGGCCGCCCGCGGAGTCGTCGAGCGCGGTTATCGCGCCCTCAAGCTCGACCCGTTCGGCGCCGGGCGGCTCGAGCTCGACCACGCCGAGACCGTGCGCTCGGTGTCCCTGGTCGAGGCGGTACGGGACGCCGTCGGCCCCGAGACAGAGCTGCTGGTCGAGATGCACGGGCGCTTCTCCCCCGCCACCGCGATCCGGCTCGCCCGCCTGCTGGAACCGTACGACCCGGCGTGGATCGAGGAGCCCTGCCCACCGGAGAACCTCAAGGCCCTCGCCAAGGTCGCGGCGCACACCACGCTGCCGATCGCGACCGGCGAGCGGATTCACGACCGCGCCGAGTTCCGCGAGCTGTTCGAGCTGCAGGCGGCCGACATCATCCAGCCCGACATCGGGCACCTCGGCGGCATTCTCGAGACGCGCAAACTGGCCGCCACGGCCGAGACGCACTACGTGCTCGTCGCACCGCACAACGTCGGCGGCCCGGTGCTCACCGCCGCGAACCTGCATCTCGCGGCGTGCACCCCGAACTTCAAGATCCAGGAACACTTCAACGACTTCGCCGACGCGGGCGTCAAGCGGGTGGCGCCGGGGCTGCCCGAGGTGGTGGACGGCCACTTCGCGCTGCCGACGGCGCCCGGCCTCGGGGTGGAGCTCGACCTGGACGCGCTCGCCGAGTTCCCCCGGCAGCGCGCCGCCTTCGACCTGTTCGCCGACGACTGGCACATGAGGGACCCGCGACCATGAACCGTTCGATCCTGCTGGAGTCGCCCGGATCGTGGCGACTGATCACCACGGACCTGCCGGAGCCCGGCCCGGGCGAGGCGCTCGTGAAGGTGTCCGCCGCCGGAGTGTGCGGCAGCGACCGCGAGCTGCACGCGGGAACCAGGCCCGAGGGTTTCGCGGCCTACCCGGTGACGCCCGGCCACGAGTGGTCGGGCACCGTGGCGGCGGTCGGCGCCGGCGTCGATCCGGCGCTCGCCGGGTCGCCCGTCGTGGGCGAGGGCTACCGCGCCTGCCTGGCGTGCGACAACTGCCGGACCGGCGACACGAACCTGTGCACGGGAGGTTACGACGAGACCGGCTTCACCCGGCCCGGCGCGTTCGCCGACCACCTGCTGCTCCCGGCCAGGCTGCTGCACGTCCTCGCCCCGGGCACCGACCTGCGCGCCGCCGCGTTGCTGGAGCCCGCCGCCGTCGTCGCCGCGGCCCTCCGGAAGGTCGCCCCGCGTCCCGGCGACTCGGTGGCCGTCGTGGGCGCGGGCACTCTCGGAGCGCTGTCGCTGCAGTTGCTCGCGGCGTCCTCCCCCGCCGAGCTCACCGTCTTCGACCCGCGCGGCGAGCGCGAGCGGCCGGCGCTCGCGGCCGGGGCGACGACGTTCCATCCGCCTGAGGCGGCCGAGCGGCTGACCGGCCGCTTCGACGTGGTCGTCGAGACGGCGGGCGCCGCTGGCACCGCGCGCACCGGCGTCGCCCTCGCGCGCCGCGGGGGCCGCGTGGTCCTCACCGGGATCCCCGGCGACCCCGCCGACGCCGTCCCGACCTCGCTCATCGTGACCCGCAACCTGACGCTGAGCAGTGTGTTCGGCGCGACCTCCGCCGACTGGACGTACGCGGTGCGTGCCTTCAACGCCGGCATCCTCGCCCCCGAGCCCCTCATCACCCACGACCTGCCGCTCGAGGACTACGAGGAGGCGCTCGAGCTCAGCGGCTCCTCCACCGCGGGCAAGGTCCTGCTGCACCCCTGAGGCCCGCGCGGCACCGCCGCGACGAACGGCCGGCGGACCGGCCGCGGCGAAGGGCTCCGGGCGGGTTCAGCCGGCCCGGAGACGCTCGATCACCGGCGCGAGCTCGGTCATGTACGGCTCGTGCACGGTGATGTAGGAGAAGCCGTACCGCTCCCGGTTCTCGAGCAACCGCTCGGCGATCTGCTCCACGGTGCCGATGAGCAGGAGCGGGCTCTCCAGGGCCTCGTCGACCGTGAAGGTCGGCTGCTCGGACACCAGCTTCTCGGCCACCGCCCGGCGGTCTCGGGTGACGACGACCATCTGCACGAGCACGTTCGACTCCAGGTCGCCGGCCCGCTCCCCCGCGTGCTCGCGCACGAAGGCGACCCGTTCGTCCATCTCGGCGGCGGTCGCCAGCCGGAAGGTCCCCGGCGGCCGGCCCTTGAGCTGGATGGCGCCGGCATGGCCGACGATGTCGGCGTGCTCGGCGGCCAGCCGCAGGACGGCGTCGCCGGTGCCGCCGATGAGCAGGGGCGGCCCCGATCCGCCGAACCCGCGGCGCTGAACGGGCGTGAGGTCGGGCAGGTCGAAGGCGCTCCGGAGCTGGGCACGCTCCTCGTAGTCCGGACCGCGCAGCAGCCGGCCGAGCTCCTCGACCGTGCGCGCGAGCCGCTCGGTGCGGTCGGCGAGCGGCTCCCAGCCGATCCCGGCGGCGTCGAACTCCCACTTCATGTGGCCTGAGCCGAGCCCGAGTTCCAGGCGTCCCCCGGTGAGCAGGTCCGCCGTCGCCACCTCGCGAGCGAGCAGGTGCGGATTCCAGAAGCCGACGTTGAGCACCATCGTGCCCACCCGCAGCCGCTCCGTGGCCTCGGCCGCGGCGATGAGGGTGGGAAAGGGCGCCGGGCCGCCGAGGTGGTCGGGCACCAGTGCCGTGTCGTAACCCAGTGCCTCCGCCGTACGGCACTGCTCGACGAAGTCCTGCCGCGACCGGATGCCGAAGACGTTGAACCCGAACCGGAATTCCGTCATGCGATCAGCCTGTCCCACGTGCCACGCGCGATCCAGGCCCTACGCGCGCAGCGAAATCGGGGCGGGACCGCTCTCAGGCCCTTTCACTCAGGCCCTTTCACCGTTCATCACGCGGTCCAGCCACTCGAGGCAGCCCTCCTGAAGCGCCTCGTCGGCGAGGGCCTTGGCCGAGGACGTCTGGAGCGCGGCGAGTGAGCTGTCGATCCAGGGCTGGACGTTCTGGTGTCCCTGAGCGCGATATTCCAGTGCCTGGATGAGGCATTCGAGCTTGTCCGCGTCGCGGGCGCACAGGGCCTCGGTGCTCTCGCGTTCCTCGTACTCGTCGACCGCCCCGCGCACGACCTTGGCCACGGCCTCCGGAAGCCCGCGCGTCTGGTCCGCCGTGACGTCCTGGTTGGCGGCGGCGGCGAGATAGCGCTTGGCGACGTAGGGGATGTCGGTGAGCCGGGTCTCCTGGGTGTCGTGGAGCAGCCCGAGCAGAGCGGCGCGTTCGGGGTCGGCGTCCTCCATCGCGGCAAGGACGGTCGCGATGACCGCCGTACGGAAGGAGTGGTCGGCGATGCTCTCGGGGTTCCCCACGCCGACGATGTGCCAACCGGTGCGCCGGTAGCGCTTCAACAGCCCCTGCTCGTAAAGGAAGCCGGTCAGCCGGGCCAGTTCGCTCGTCATGAAGATCCCTTCCCGTCGCGTACCCGCCTGAGCGCGTACCCGGGCCCGGCGAGGCCGGTCGCCGGGCATGCCGGTCGATCGATCAGGCGCACGTCTCTGATCAACTGTCGCAGCTGCGCGCGGCGGCCCGGAGTGCCGAGCACAGGAATTGCCACGGCCTTTCCCATATCGAGGCACTCGCACCGGCGACGGGGAGCCGCGGCGCTTCACGTGCGGCCACGCCCCGTGACCGACCTATTTGTCCGGTTAATTAAGGCGTACGGCAGAATTCCCCCATGACCTGGAAGCGGTACGTCGCCATCGGCGACTCCTTCACCGAAGGACTCGGAGACCCCGATCCCGAGACCCCGGGCGGCTGGCGCGGGTGGGCCGACCGGGTGGCGGGAGCCCTCGCCGCCCGCACCGAGGGCTTCGCCTACGCCAACCTGGCGGTCCGCGGGCGGCTGCTCGGGCAGATCATCGAAGGCCAGCTGCCGCAGGCGATCGCCCTCGGCCCCGATCTGGTGTCGATCTCGGGCGGTGGGAACGATCTGCTGCGCCCGGGAACCGATGTGGACGCCCTGGCCGAGCGCGCCGAGGACGCGGTGCGGCGGCTGCGGGACGCGGGCGCCGACGTCGTGGTGTTCACCGGGGTCGATCCGGTCGGCTCCCCGGTGATCCGGCGGACGCGCGGCCGGGTGGCCGTCTACAACGAGCACATCCGCGGCATCGCGGCACGGCACGGAGCGTACGTCGTCGACCAGTGGGCGATGACCGTTCTGCGCGACTGGCGCATGTGGAACGCCGACCGGCTGCACATGTCCCCGGCGGGCCACCGCCGGGTGGCGCTCGCCACGCTGGAGGCGCTCGGCGTGCCCGCCGACGGCGACTGGCGCGAGCCGCCGCCCCCGCTCCCCACGCTGAGCCCCGGCGCGCGACGGCTCGCGGATCTGCGATGGGCCGGCGGCTTCCTCGTCCCCTGGGTCGGGCGGCGGCTGCGCGGCCGCTCGTCCGGCGACGACATCGTCGCCAAGCGGGCCGACCTCGGGCCGTTCACCTACCGCGACGAGACCTGAGTTCCGGGCGGTCAGCCACCCCTGGCCGTGCGGTACTCCGCGACGACCAGCTCCGTCAGCTCCTGGAGCGAGGTGCGCGAGGTCTGCTCGTCGAAGGCGATCGCACCGTGCTGCAGCAGGTTGACCCGGTCGCACACCTCCAGGACCTGGGCGTAGTTGTGCGCGATGATGATGATCGAGACCTCGCCGCGGCGCTTCAGGTCGCGGACCAGGTCGAGGATGAGCGCACCCTCCTTCGCGCCCATGGCGGCGAGCGGCTCGTCCAGCAGGAGGATCTTCGCGTCGGAGTAGACCGAGCGGGCGACCGCGATGGCCTGGCGCTGGCCGCCGGACAGCTTGGCCACCTCGACGTCCACCGAGGGGATGTTCACCCCCATGTCCCGGAGATGCTCGGCGGCGATCCGGCGCATGGCGCGGTTGTTCAGCAGCCGAACCGGCCACACCTTCTCCCGGCCGAGGAACATGTTGTGGTAGACGGTCAGCTCGTTCACCAGCGCGAGGTCCTGGTAGACGGCGTCGATGCCGAGGGAGCGGGCGTGCTCGACCGACTTGAGGGTCACCTCGTCGCCGTTCAGCACGATCCGCCCCGAGTCCGGCCGGTGGAAACCGCAGAGGATCTTCAGCAGCGTTGACTTGCCCGCGCCGTTGTCGCCGATGAGCCCGAGCACCTCGCCCCGGCCGAGCCGCAGATTGACGTCGCGCAGGGCGGTCACGGCGCCGAACCGCTTGGCGACGTGCTCGACCGACAGCACTGTGGTCGCCGTCGCCGCTTCGGCCGTCGTCCCTTCCTCGGTCATCGCCCCGCCCTTCGCAGCCTGGCCAGATAGACGTTGGAGATCATCGAGATCAGGATCGCCGCGCCGAGGATCAGGTTGAACGGGTTGGCGGAGATCCCTATGAGGTTGAAGCCGTTGCCGAGCACGGCGAGCACGAGCGCGCCGAGGAAGGCCCCGATGACCGTGCCGGAGCCGCCCGCGAGCGCGGTGCCGCCGATCACGGCGGCGGCCACCGCGGTGAACATGATGCCCGTGCCGCCCGCCGTCGGGTCGATCGACTGCACCCGGAACGCCTCGAGGATGCCGGCGAACGCGCCAAGCACACTGGTGACCATGAAGTTGCCGATCTTGATCCGGCCGGCCCGGATGCCCGCCTCGCTCGCACCGAGCGGGTTGCCGCCGACCGCCACGGTGTGCAGCCCCCAGCGCGTACGGGTGAGCAGCACGTGGAAGAAGGCGACGATCAGCACCGCCCAGATCAGCTCCGCCCACGGAGCCCGGCCGAACCACCCCTCGATGCCCACCGCTGCCGGCGGGATCTCGGCCGGGTAGGCGTGCGAAGTGGTCAGCGTGATCCCGTTGACGACGAACAGCGTCCCGAGCGTCGCGACGAACGACGGCACCTTGAGCACCACGGTGACGAATCCGTTGACGAATCCGATGGCCGAGGCCGCGGCCAGCGCGATCGCTATCGCGACGATCGGATAGGCGCCGTAGTAGTCGATGGCGTAGTGCATCAGGAACGGCGCCAGCGTGAACACCATGCCGACGGACAGGTCGATCTCGCCGCTGACCAGCAGCAGCACCTGCCCCACGGCGATGATGGCGGCGGGCGCCAGCACCTGCGAGATGTTCACCAGGTTGTCGTTGGTCAGGAAGACGTCGCTCGCCGTACGGAAGTAGACGAACAGCGCGACGGCGACCAGCAGGATGCTCGCCTCGCGCCGGCGCAGGAAGGCGTCCGCACCCGTCCGCAGCGCGCCGCGGGCGGGCGGCCCCGGCGACGGGGGGCGCACCTTGCCGACCGAGTTCTCGATGGTCTCACTCACGGGCGTGTCCCAGCTCCTTCCGGTGCGGGAGGGGCCGTTCGGCCCCTCCCGCGTCGATCATCCGTGCGGGATGGCCCCGGAGCGGTTGAGCACCTGCTGCCGGGTGCTCGAGCCCTCGAACCGGGTCTTGGTGGCCAGGTAGGGGTCGACGGTGTCCTTGCCGACGAACAGCAGGCCGGTGTTGGTGTCGGCCGGCGCCACCAGGCCGCCGGACAGCTTGTAGAGCCAGAGCTGCAGCACCGGCAGGAAGCCCTGGAGGTAGGGCTGCTGGTCGATGGTGAAGTCGAGGTCGCCGGCCTTGATGGCGGTGAGCGTCGCCGGGTTCAGGTCGAAGCCGCCGGCCACGACGCCCTTGCTCTTGAGCTTGTACTTCGCCACGGTCTTGCCGACCGCCTCGGTCGATCCGGCGTCGACGGCGAAGATGCCCTTGAGCCCGCTGTGGCCCTGGACGTAGGCGTCGATGGTGGACAGTTCCTTCGGCAGCTCGGCGCCGCTCGCGACATCGGTGAAGTTGATGGACTTGCCCGAGGCCTTGATGGCGTCCTTGGCGCCGTCGATCCGGGGCTGGATGTTCAACTGCCCGGGAGTGGCGATGAAGCCGACCGCGTCCCCGCCATTCGTCATGAGCGAGGCGACGCGCTTGCCGAGCTCGTACCCGGAGGCGTACAGATCCTGGCCGACGTAGGCGAGCCGGTCGCTGCCCGGGTCGTCCCTGGAGCCGTCGGCGTTGTACGACACGACGGGGATCGCCGAGTCGAGGGCCTTGGCGATCGGGTCCTTGAAGGCGTTCTTGTCGACCACCGCCGCCGCGATGCCGTCGGCCTTGGCAGAGACGGCGGTGTTGAGCGCGTTGACCATCTCGGGGACCTTGGCCGTCTCGGAGCCGGTCCACTGGAACTGGCAGCCGAGCAGTGCGCACGCGTCCTGCGCGCCGTACTGCGTGGGGGTGAAGAAGGGGTTGGTGGTCACATGGTTGACGAACACGAACTTCCACTTGGGAGTGGCCGGGAAGTCGCCCGAACCGCCGGCGGCGGCCGGCGTCTCCTTCTTGTTGTCTGGGGAGCAGGCCGCCAGCAGCGCCGACGCGGCCGCGGTGGCGCTCACCAGCCCGGCGCCGCTGAGCAGCCGCCGCCGCGCGACTCCGGTGATGCCTAGCGTGTCCACGGCCTCTTCGACCGTGGGATTGACGTCTTTCACTCATACCTCCCTGCGGAGGGCGCGGTCACGGAGACCGGGGGGCCGCCGCGGCAAGTCGCTGCGGCCCCACCGGAGTCTCAGCGCGCCGAGAACTGGTAGACGGTGGTCGTCTGATACGTCTGGCCGGGCCGGAGCACGGTCGAGGGGAAGTTCGGGTGGTTCGGGGAGTCGGGGTAGTGCTGGGTCTCGAGCGCGAACCCGTCGCCCTGCCGGTACACGCGGCCGCCGGTGCCGACGAGCGTGCCGTCGAGGAAGTTGCCGGAGTAGAACTGGATGCCGGGCTCTTCGGTGTAGATCGACAGCACCCGGCCGGTCCGCGCGTCACTGGCCCGTGCGGCGAGCTCCAGCCCGGAGCCCCTGCGCTTCAGCACGTAGTTGTGGTCGTAGCCCTGGCCGTACAGCAGTTGCTGGTGCGGCACGCGGATCCGCTCGCCGATGGGCGTGGCCGACCGGAAGTCCAGCGGGGTGCCGGCCAGCGGCGCGAGCTGTCCCGTGGGGATGAGGGTGGCGTCGACGGGCGTGTACCGGTCGGCGTTGATCTGCAGTTCCTGGTCGTAGATCGTGCCGGAGCCGTCACCGGCCAGATTGAAGTAGGAGTGGTTGGTGAGGTTGACGATCGTCGCCTTGTCGGTGGTCGCGCGGTAGTCGATCCGGATGGCGTTCTCGGCGGTGAGCGTGTAGGTGACGGTGGTCTTCAGCGTGCCCGGATAGCCCATCTCGCCGTCGGGGCTGGTGTAGTCCAGCCTCAGCGAGACCTCGTCACCGTGCAGGCGCGGAGTCGGCGCCCACACCCGCTTGTCGAAGCCGGTGGTGCCGCCGTGCAGGCTGTTCGGCCCGTTGTTCAGCGGTGCCTGGTAGGTCACTCCGTCGATCGTGAACCTGCCCCCGGCGATCCGGTTGCCGTACCGGCCGATGATCGCGCCGAAATAGGGGCTGTTCTTGGTCACGTAGTCGTCCAGCGTCGCGAAGCCGAGGGCCACGTTGCCGATCCGGCCCCTGCGGTCCGGGGTCTCGATCGTCTGGACGATGCCCCCGTACGTGATGATGCGGACCCGTACACCGCGGGGGTTGGTGAGGGTGAACCGCCACACCTTCGTGCCGTCCGCCAGGGTTCCGAACAGGTCCTTGGCGATCGCCGGCCGGGCCCTGGCGGCCCCGGGGGAGGCTGCGGAGGCGGCGGCGCCGGACGCGGTCATCGCGGCCGCCAATAGAGCGGCCAGGCACAGCCGCACGAGCGAGCGTCTTCCTGAGCAGACGAGCATGGGCACCTCTTTCTGCGGTGGTGTGGTGTGCCCCCCGAGTCGGTCGTGGAACCAGGAGCCGTCAGGGACTGGCGACGGCCTCCCGGTAGTAGCGGTCCAGCATCGCCAGGCCGATCGCGGCGCGGCGTACGCGCTCGCGGGCCGTCGCGACGGCGAGCTCGGCGAGATGCCGGCCGGAGGGATAGATGCCGGGAGCGTTGCGGACGGTGAACTTCAGGTGGACGGGCGCCGCGATCCGGACGAGATCGGGCACCTCGTAGTAGCGGACGACGCCCCCGAAGTCGTCCGCGCCCTCGATGTAGATGTCCAGCGGCACATCGACGGCATGCCTGATCGCCGCCACCTGTGCCAGGGACAGGTCCGTGGGCAGGTTGATGGTGGTGATGCCGAGATCCTCGAGCAGCCGCGCCGTGGCCGGATTCGCCGTGGGGAACGAGATCGAGGCCTTGAACTCCAGATCCGGGGGCAGATCGCCGGTGCTCTTCATCCGGCCGAGCACCCAGAGCTGACCGATGTCGCTGACGAGCACGCTTCGAACCCCGAGCTCGCATCCGCGCACGACGTCCTCGATGCCGTACACGAGCTGGTCGGCGCCGCGCAGCACGCCCGCCGCCACACCGCCCGACGACGCCGTGACCTGGACGCCGGTGTCCCAGGAGGCGCGCGGGCCGACGAACAGGCACACCTCCACGTCGCTTTCGCGCCCGAGCGTCACCATCTCGGCGATCTCAGCGTCGGTCAGCAGCATCATGCCGCTGCCCTGGCTGATCCGGTGGATCCGGAGGTCGTGTTCCTTCGCGGCCTCCAGGACGGCCCGCAGTGGCGCGGGGCCCTCCACCGACGGGATCTCCACCCGGAACTGCGCGCCGTCGGGGAAGCGCTTCGCGGAGTCCGGCAGCTCGCCCAGGTCGCGCTCAGGCAGCCCGAGCGAGGAGAGATACCGCCGGGTGCTCGCCATCCCGTCATGGCCGTCGAAGCTCACACTTGCTCCTTGTTCGATATTTCGAACTGAGTTCGAAAGATTGCCCGCATATGGAAGGTAATCACCGGGAAGTTCCGCCGTCAACAGCCTGTTTGCTATGGTGCATTCGGTATTTCGCACGACGTCCGACAAGGTGGCAGTCATGGGTCGCGCGGTCCCCGCCGTCAGCCGAGCGCTGGACATCCTCGAGCTCTTCCTGGATCGCTCCAGCCTGTCCGCGCCCGACATCACCGAACGCCTGGGCCTGCCCCGCACGACCGTGCACGAGCTGATCACCACGCTGGTCGACCGCTCCTACCTGATCCCGGTGTCCGGCCAGCCCACGCGTTACCGGCTCGGGCTGCGGCTGTTCCAGCTCGGCAGCGTGTTCGCCGACCAGCTCGACCTCGCCCACGAAGGCCGCGAGGTCGCCCTGAAGGTGGCGGCCGAGTGCGACGAGACCGTCCAGGTCGCGGTGCTCGACGGCACCGACGTGGTCTACGTCGCCAAGGTCGACAGCACCCATCCGGTGCGGATGGTGTCGGCGGTCGGGCGGCGGCTCCCCGCGCACTGCACCGGCCTGGGCAAGATGCTGCTCAGCGAGCTGAGCGAAGAGGCGCTGGACGCCCGCTATCCGCGCGACCGCGACCTGCCCGGCATGACGCCGAACAGCATCACCTCGCCGGCGCGGCTGCGCACGCGTCTCACCGAGGTGCGCGAACTGGGCCTGGCCTACGACGACTGCGAGTCCAACGAGGCGGTCCGCTGTGTGGCGGCACCCGTCTACGACCACACCGGCGCTATGGTCGCGGCCATGAGCATCTCGGTACCGACGCTTCGGTGGAACGACGACCGGCGACGAGAGTGGGGCGAGCTCGTCCGGCGGGGGGCCATGGGACTGTCCGGCCGGCTCGGTCACCGGAGCGGCGGTGACCGGTCATGAGCGACACCGGGATCGAGGTCGCCGTCTCCGCGAAGGCCGAGCTCGCCGAAGGCCCGACCTGGGACCCCACCACCGGCCGGCTGATCTGGGTCGACATCCTCGGCAGCGCGATCCACACCTACGACCCGGGCACCGGCCAGGACGCCGTGCGCGGCACCACGCAGCACGTCGGCGCGGCCAAGCCGCGCGAAGAGGGCGGCCTCGTGGCGAACCTGCGCGACGGCGTCGGGCTGTACGAACCGGAGGGGACCTTCCGGTGGCTCGCGCCGTTCGGCAGGCCAGGGGTCCGCGGCAACGACGCCGCCGTCGCCCCGGACGGGTCGCTGTGGGCCGGCACGATGCGCTACGACCAGGCGCCCGGCGGAGGGTCCCTCTACCGCGTCGCCCCCGGCGGTGAGGTCACGACCATCCTCGACGACGTGACGGTCAGCAACGGCACCGGGTGGAGCCCGGACGAACGGCTCATGTACTACAACGACACCCCCACCCATCGGGTGGACGTGTTCGACTACCACGGCGAGACGGTGACGAACCGCCGGCCGTTCGTCGTCCTCGACGACGACCACAGGCCGGACGGGCTGACCGTCGATGCCGAGGGCTGTGTGTGGGTGGCGCTGTGGGGCGCGGGGCGCGTGCACCGCTACACCCCGTCCGGAGCGCTCGACCGGGTGATCGAGGCGCCCGTCCCCAACACCACGGCGTGCGCCTTCGGCGGCCACGATCTCACCGATCTCTACATCACGACCGCCCGCTCGGAGCATCCTCTGAGCGGTTCGGTGTTCGTGGTGCCGGGCGCCGGGCAGGGGCTGCCGTCCCGACCCTTCGCCGGCTAGCGGCTCACCCGGCCGGGCCCGGCCGTCGCCCCGTCGGCCTCAGACGGCCTCGACCTCGGCGGGGATCGTGCCGTGGCGCGCGGTCAGCACGGCCTCGGCGGCGCTGACCAGCTGGGCGAGACGGAACACCTCGGTGCGGTGGAACGGCGGCGCGCCCGTACGCGCGACGAGAAGGGCCAGTTCACCGTCGGCGATCGGCGCGACCGTGTACTGCGTCCCGTCCTTGGCGGTGAACGAGCGCGGCCGGATCGGATTCACGTCCGGAATGTCGATGTCGCCGAACGCGCCCACGCTGGAGTGCAGCACGACGACGTCGCCCCGCTCCCGTTCATGGTCCACCGCACCGGGCCGCGCCGGTCGCAGCAGGCCCGCCCAGTCGGCGCTGAGTATGGCCGGGACGGCGTCGGTCAGGATGACCAGCCCGCCGTCCGGGTTGGCGGCCAGCTGGCCGATCAGCGCCGCGTCCGGGAACGCGCCCTGGGGCTCCGCGGTCGGCCACACTCCGATGATCTCAACGCCGGGGATGGAGGCGAGCCCGTCGCAGAGCCGGTCGATGCCCGCTCCCGACGGCCAGGCGACGGTGAGGTCGTCCAGAGCCCGACCGGCGTCCCGCTCCAGGACGACCATCTGCACCACGTCGGCACCGGCGGCGCCCAGTGTCCGCGCTACTTTGCCCAGTGACCCTGGGCGATCCGGCAGGCGGACTCGAACCCTCAGCAACATAGCTCACCTCCCTGTGATGATCCTGTGTTGATCCCGTGTGGTGATGCTGTGTGGTGATCCGGGGTGGAATGCCCTCAGGCTGCGTTACGCACGTTTCAATACTGTTACCTAGTCGTATCATTGTCGAGAAGTGCAGGCTCACCCAGCCTGGTAAATAATGCGCTCGACCTGCGGTTTCACCGGTCCGGAGCCGACCGTCGACCGCAGGCGGCGGCGACCGCGCGCGGGCCATGGGCCAGCCGAGACCTGGACAGAAAACCTTACGCCGGGCGTTAGGGCTCGTTAGGGTTGCTGCCCGTGTCGAGTGCACAGGATCCGCCTCCCGAACAGGGCCCCGCCGACATCGACAGGGTCATGGCGGAGCTCGGCGAGATCGGCTCGGCCCTGGCCGAGCTGACCCGGTCGGTCGGCCAGGGCAACGAGCGCGCCGCCCACCGCGAAGCGATCATCGACCGGTTGCACGAGGACAACCAGCTGCTCCGCCGGGGCGAGCTCCAGGCGATGTACGAGCCGGTGCGGGCCGCGCTCTACCGCCTGCACGACATGACCAGGCGGGAGTCCGAGCGGTGGGCGGCACCGCGGCCACCGGACCCTGTCCACATCGCGCCACTGCTGGCCGCCGTCGCCGACGAGATCGCCGAGATCCTGGCCCGCTCCGGCGTCGAACGTTTCACCGTCGAGCCCGGCGTTCTCTACGACGCCGCTCGGCACCGGCCGGTGGCCACCGAGCGGGTCGACCGGCCCGAGCTCGACGGCACCGTCGTGAGCGCCCGTACGGACGGGTTCGCCCGGTGTGAACGGGTCGTACGGCGCGCCGAAGTGGTCGTCGCCCGGTTCAAGCCCGACGACCGTGAGAACATCTCGCCTGAACCCGAGCCCGAGTAGGTGGAAATGATGGCTGTCTACGGGATCGACCTGGGCACGACATATTCGTGCATCGCCTCCATCGACGAGGTCGGCCGCCCCACGGTTCTGCGCAACCTCGAGGGCACCGACACCACACCGTCAGTGGTCTATTTCGAGTCGGGCGACAACGTCGTCGTCGGCGCCGCCGCCAAGGACACCGCCGTACTGGAACCGGACAACGTGGTCAGCCTGATCAAACGTGACATGGGCCGCGACCTCACCCGGCCGGTCCACGGTTTCGAGTACACGCCCGAGGAGCTGTCGGCGTTCATCCTGCTCAAGCTGGCGACCGACGCCCGCACCGTCACCGGTGAGGACGCCCGCGACGTCGTCGTCACCGTGCCCGCCTACTTCGGCGCCGCCGAACGCGACGCCACGCGCAAGGCCGGCCGCATCGCCGGGCTGAACGTCATCGACATCATCTCCGAGCCGATCGCCGCCGCGATCACCTACGGCGTGCTCAACCCCGAGCAGGACCGCACGATCCTCGTGTACGACCTCGGCGGCGGAACGTTCGACACCACGGTCATCGCACTCAAGGGCGGTCACATCGAGGTGGTCTGCACCGACGGCGACCACGAGCTCGGCGGCGCCGACTGGGACGAGCGCCTCGTGGAGTACCTCGCCGAGCGCTTCCGTGAGGAGCACCCCGACGCGGGCGACCCGCTCGACGACAAGCAGACCGAGCAGCAGCTCCGCCGCGACGCCGAAGAGGCGAAGAAGTCGCTGACCTCCCGAACCCAGCACACCGTACGGGTCATGCACGAGGGCCGGGTCGCCGCCGTCGACGTCTCCAGAGAGAAGTTCGAGGAGATCACCAAGGATCTGCTGGACCGGACGATCGAGATCACCGGCCGTACGCTCGCGACGGCGAGCGAGAAGGGCGTCTCCGACTACGACGACCTCGTGCTCGTCGGCGGATCGACGAAGATGCCCGCGGTCGCCTCCAGGCTCGAGACCGAGCTCGGCCTCCCGCCCAAGCTGCAGGACCCCGACCTCGCGGTGGCCAAGGGCGCCGCGCTCTACGCCTTCGAGGAGACGTTCCGCCGGCTGCTGCTGCAGGGCGCCCAGGAGCGGGCCGAGGAGATGGCCAACCGGGCGGGCCTGTCGGCCGAGCAGCAACGCCAGATCGCCAACCGCCAGATCAAGACCGTCGCCTCGCGCGCCTTCGGCATCGTGGTGCTCGACCGGGTGGGCAACCTGGAGCAGGTGGCCCATCTGGTGCACGCCAACGACGAGCTGCCCGCGGCCCGCACCGAGGACTTCTTCACCGTCAACGACGACCAGACCGCCGCCGACGTGCGGGTGATGGAACAGGCCGGCGCCGCCGAGTCGTCGGAGGTGACCGACAACACCGAGATCGCCACCGGGGTCATCAAGGTGCCGCCGGGCAAGAAGGCCGGCTGGCCCATCGAGGTCACGTTCGCGCTCGACGCCTCGGGGCTGCTGCACGTCACCGCCGTCGAGAAGGAGACCGGCGAGCGGCTGGAGCTGACGGTGGACGTGGGGGGCATGTCCGAGGAGGACGTCGAACGCTCCCGCGCGGCCCTGTCCCGAGTACAGGTGAGTTGATCGGCTAGGGGCATGGGCATGGCATAAGCCGTAAGGGGGCAAGGCCGTTAACTTCGACGACCGGTACAAGCGGGAGGTCCTCGAACCGGCGCGGAACGCCGGGGACCAGCCGCCCGAGGACCTGCGGGTGCGCTACCAGCTGCGCGAATCGCTGTCCCCGCAGGACGTCGCGGCTCAGGTGAAGCTCGTCCGGCAGTGCTGGCGTCGGGCCCGCGGCCAGCTGAAGTACCGCAAGCTCATCGACCGGCTCGAGGCCGAGCACCGGGATCTCGCGCCGGTCTTCGCGGCAGCCGAGCGCGGCGACGCGGGCCCGCTGCGCGCACGGCTGCGCGGGGGCACGGAGCGCACAGCACAGCGCCGCGCCGACGCGAAGGCCCGGCTGCTGGACGCCGCCGGACCGCTGCGGCTGCTGTCGCCCGGTGACCTGGAGGCCATCGCCCGCTCCAGCGGTTTCGCCCGCGCCGAGCTGGAGGCGCTGCTCGGCGCCGAACGGGTCGAGGTCCGCGAACCCGACGCGCTGCCCGCGTCCGCGCCGTACCAGGGCTACCTCAAGGCCAGGGAGTCCCTCGCCGTGCTGGGCCACCGGCACCTCGCCGACTTCCTGTTCGGCGCGCGGCTCACCGGGCCGATGCGGGTGCTCGGCGGGTTCCACGCGCCGGACGTACGGCTCGACGCGTCGGTGGTGGCGGCCGTGTCGGCCGACTGGGCCAGGCGGCCGAGGGACACCAGTTCGACCAACGCCGAAACGGTGCTGGTGGCGCTGCGCTCGGCGCTGAAGGATGACACCGGCGACGGCGCGCGGCTGGCCGAGCTGGTCCTGTACGACCTCGTGGACCGGCTGCGGGAGCGGCACCGGCAGCGTGCCTCCGACCGGGCACTGCTGCGGTACGCCGTCGACGGCCTCGGCATCGAGCCGGGCGAGGCACGGCGTCTGGTCTTCGCCGTCCTGCGCGAGACCGGCCCGGCGGGCGGCCTGGCCGGGCGGCTGCGCGAGTTGCTCGACGCCGGCGCCGCGCACGCCGCGGCCCTGCTCGCCGAGTCCGCCCTCACCGCCGGGGACGACCTCGCCGAGCGGGGCGCCGCCAAGGGCGCGGCGAAACGCGAGGCCGAGAGCGCCGAGGTTCTGGCGACCGAGGCGCGCGAGCGGGTCGCCGCCGCCGTCGGCCTGCGCGACGAGGCCGTGAACTGCGCGGATCCGGACCGGGCGTGGCGGTTGCTCGCCGACGCCCTGCACCTGGTGCGCGACCTGCCCGGCGCCGAGGAGCACCAACGGCGGTTGCCGCCGCGGCCGGTCCAGACGGCCACCGCCGTCGTCGACGCCGGTGGCACCGCCGTACGGCTGAGCTGGACCGAGTCGGCGTCGAAGGTCGGTGAGATCGGCTACCGGGTCGTACGGCAGCGCGGCCGGCCGCCGCGCGACGCCGCGGACGGCGAGGCCGTCGCGAGCAGCGGCACCGGAGCCTATGACGGCCGTCCGCCGGTCAACGTGCCGCTGTTCTACGCGATCGTCGCCCGGCGCGGCGACTCGGCCGCGGCCCCGGCGGTGGCCGGGCCCGTCGTGGTGCGCCCGGAACCGGCCGAGGTCGAGCTCGTGGCCGGCGACGGGGTGGTCACGGGCCGGTGGCGCTGCCCGCCCGCGGCGGCCCGCGTGCTCGTCACCCGCGACGAGGCCTCGGTCGACCTCCCGAGAATGGCGGTCCGGGCCGACCGGGAGAGCTTCCGCGACCGGGTCAGGAACGGGACGACCTACCACTACCGTGTGGCCGCCGTCTATCTCGACGAGTCGGGCCGCGAGGTGACGACCCCGGGCGTGCGGGTGTCCGCGACCCCCAGCGCGCCGCCCGAGCCCGTGGGCGGCTTCACGGCGGAGCCCGATCCGGGCGATGCGGGCCTGCTGATCCTCGGCTTCGTCCCGCCGCGGCACGGCACCGCCGAGGTGGTCCTGCTCGGCGGGCCGCCGCCCTGGCCGTACGGCTCGGTGGTGCCACTGGCCGAGGTGCGCCGGGCGGGCCGCGCGGTGCCGGCGACGCCGACGCCGAACGGGCTCGCGGTGCGTCCCGGGGCGAGCGGGGTGCTGCTCACCGTCACCGTCTCGGGGCAGGCGGCCGCGATCGGCGCGCACCGCCGGCACGTGAACCTGCCGCCGCCGCGGAACCTCGTGGCGCAGCGCCGCGGGGCGACGGTGCACATCGGTTTCGACTGGCCGGACGACGTCGCCGAGGTCGAGCTCACCTATCAGGTGGGCGACTCCGATCCGCGCCGCACCGTCATCACTCGCGCGGCCTATGAGGCGCAGGGCGGGGTGCGGCTGGCCGCGCCCGAGAATCGGCAGGTCGACGTGCTCGTGGCATCGAGCGGGATGGGCGGCGACGCTCGGGTCGTCGGCGCGCCGGTGCCCGTGACGGTGCCCGCACGGGCCCTGGTGGACTACGACCTCGAACGGGCCGGCCCGCCGTGGCGCCGCACCCTCGTGGTGAAGCTCCGGTCCGACGAGCCGGTGCGCATCGAGCGGCTGCTGCTCGTCCTGCGCGAGGGCCGGGTGATGCCGCAGCACCCCGGCGACGGCGATACCGTCGCGTCCTGGGAGGAACTGGAGGTGCCGGTGGAACTGTCGGTGCCGCATCCCGGCCGGGCCGGGCCGTTCTGGCTGCGCTGCTTCGCCGCCGATGGTGTGATCGAGCTGAGCGATCCGCCGGTGCGCCGCCTCCAGGTGAAGGGCTGAGATGCGCGCGATCACATGTCCGTACTGCTTCGCTGCGGTGCCCGCGCAGCGGATCGAGTTCCGTTGCCTCGGGCGGGCCGGCCGCGGGCCGGGCTGCGAACCGGTCCTCGACCGCAGGCTGGCCGACTACACCGGATCCACCGCCGCCGCCTCGCTCCCGCCGGTGTTCTCCGCGTCCGGCCGCAGGAACCGGGCCGACTGCCCGGCCTGCGGGAAGCCCACCGGCCGCCGGGTGTGCCCGGAGTGCCACAATCCGCTTCCGTCGGCCTACTGCGACACCCCGGGCCGGATCGTCGCCCTCGTCGGAGCCAAGAACGCCGGCAAGAGCACCTACATCGCCGTACTGCTGCACGAGCTGATGAACCGGATCGGCACCGAGCTCGACACCTCCCTGGTGGCCTGCGACGACCGCACCATCGATCGCTACAAGCGGGACTTCGCCCGCCCGCTCTACGACGAGCGGCGGCTGCTGCCGACCACCGCCAGCGCCGCTACGACGCCGCGCGAGCCCCTCGTCTACCTCCTCACCCGCACCCGGCGCACCCGGTTCGGGCGGCTGGGCCTCGGCGGCGGCAACGACGCGCTCACGCTCGTGCTGTTCGACACCGCCGGCGAGGATCTGCGCAGCCGCGACGTGCGCGACCTGCATCTGCGCTATCTCGAGGCGGCGGACGCGGTCATTTTCCTCGTCGATCCGCTGGAGCTGCCGGGGGCGCGGGCGGCACTGGTGGGCGGGGCCCTGCCGGTCACCGCCGACGATCCCGACAGCGAGCCGATCAACGTGATCGCCCGCGTCACCGAGGCGCTCCAGGCGCGCGGCTCGGGCGACCGGCTGCGGATCCCCGTCGCGGTGGCGCTCACGAAGATCGACGCGCTGCAGCCGTCCTTCGCCCGGCAGTCCGCGCTGCACCGTTCCCGGCAGAGCCGGGGCGCGCTCGACCTCGACGACCGCGAGGCGGTCGACGAGCAGGTCCGGGCGTTGCTGCACGAGTGGCAGGCCGGGCAGCTCGACCGTTACCTGCGGCAGCAGTACACCGAGTACGGGTTCTTCGGGCTGTCGGCGCTCGGGGCCATGCCAGGGGACGGCCGGGTCGGCGCGGGCGGCGTGCAGCCGTACCGGGTGGAGGACCCGCTGCTGTGGCTGCTGTACCGGTTCGGCATGCTCGACGGCGTCCGCGGCTCGGCGGCGGACTCGCGGCCGGCGGCCGGAAGGAACGTGTGAACCGTGGCCTGGCAGCTGCACTACACGTCCGCGAAGTCCGGTCCGAGTGGCCGGGCCGGCTTCCAGTTCGTCGCCGAGACCCCCGGTCTGCCGCCCGGCCTGCGGACCGCCGTGACGCCCCTCATGGTCTACCGGCCTCCGCCGCACGCCCCGCTGTCGCCGACCACCGACGAGCTCGCGAGGTTCCCGGTGGGGCTGGCCTACGACCGGGTGGACGAGCGGCCCGTGCTCGTCCGCTGCCGCTATCTCGGCCGCGACTATTCCGGGCGCTACGGCAACTTCTTCGCGCACGCCGTGGTGGCCGAGGCCGGCGAGCTCGAGGGGCTGCGCCCGATGGAGCTCTGGCGTGCCCCGCTGTGGGACGAAACCCCCGCGAACGGGCGGCTGCCGGCGCTCGACGACCTCTCCCCCGGCGGCGCCATCGACCCCGAGTCGCTCGCCGACTGGCTGGCCGACCAGTGGGACGCCGAGTCGGCGTACGACCTGCTGGCCAGGCTCATCGACGCCGTCACCGCGGTGCTCGGACGCGAGCACGGCCGGATCATGCTGGTCGCCGGTGACACCGAGCTCATCGCCCGGTGGATGGCGGTCGTGTCGTACTCCCTGCCGGTGCCGGCCGCGGCGCTGATGTCGTTCATCACCTACAGCGCCGACCCGGAGGTCGCACCTCAGCGCGTCGTCGGCACCACACCCGACGTGTGGGAGACGACCAGGCACGACGGCCCCGTCTTCTTCGTCGACGCCCGGCGTTCCGCCGGCGAGCCGCCCCGCGACGGCGAGAGGCGCTACGCCCGGACGGCCGCGCGGTGCTGGCGCGATCTCGATTTCGCGGGCCTGGACGCGATGGGCGAGCTCGCCGACGCCGCGCTGCGAGCGCAGGGCGCCACCGCGCTCGACGAGGTGCTCGACCAGGCTGCGGCCCTGCTCGCGCTGTGCCAGGGCGACGAATCGGTGACGCAGCCGGAGGAGGCCGCCGCCGCGGCCCTGTTGAAGCGGCACGGCGCCGACGTGCCCGACTGGGTGTGGCGCGATCTCACGCCGACGCTGCCCGGCATGGGCTTCGACCTGGCCGTTGCGATCATGGCGTGGGCCGCGCGGGACCGGCAGCTCGCCGACCGGTGCGCGGCCCGCTGCGTGGTGCTGGCGCTCCGCGACCCAGGCCTGCGGTCCCGGCTGCCGGCGGTCGAGCTGCCGGAACCCGCGCTGGTCCGGCTCGCTCCCATCGTCGAGGAGTCTCTCCTCGCGGCGCCCGACCTCACCGAGGTCGCGCTGATCGCCGAGCTGGCCGAGCGCGTCGGGGCGGACGCTCCGGGCCGCGGCGTCGAGGCGGCCGCCGCCGGGTGCGCGCGGCGCGGCGCTGCGGAGCTGACCACGGCGGTGCGCGCGGCCCCCTCGTCGGTGCGCGAGCGGCTGATCGCCGGCGCGCTCGCGGGACTGGACGCGACCGACGAGGGCACCCGCGCGGCGGTGCTCACCGACGCGGCCTGCGACCTGCTGTACCCGCGCGCAGTCGCAGGGCCCGCGCCCGCGCCCGCTCCTGGTCCTGGTCCTGCGTCCGCCCCTGACCCCGCCTCGGCTCCGGTTCCGGATCCTGCTCCGGCCTCGGCTCCGGCCGGCGCCCCGGCGGGGACGCCGTCGCCGTCGTCACTGCCGGGGGCCGTCGCGCTGCACGTGCTGCGGTCGGTCGGGCGGCGACGTAAGGACCGGCGGGTCGAGGTCACGCGGGTGCTGATCGGTCTGGCCGAGCCCGCCTCCGCGGTCGAGGACGTACTGCGCGCGGTGTGGGCCGAACCGCCCACCGCGCGCGAAGGCCGCGCGATCGTCGGCTCCCTCGGGGCCGCGCTCCCCCGCTTCGCGTGTCTGTACGAGCTGCCCGCGCGGGTGTTCACCCGGCTGGCCGAGACCGGCGACGAACTGGACGCGCCCGACACCCTGGAGCTCGCCCGGCGTACGCGCGAGGTGCTGCCCGCCGACGACCGGGCGGCCGCGGCCGCGGCGGCCGTCCAGGCCTACGCGGTGGCGGTACGGGCCGACGAGGCGGCCGAGGCCGCCCGGGGGGTGGCCGGGATCGTCGCGCTCGCGGAGGCGTCCGGGCCGCTGACCGACGGCGTCGTACGCTGCGCGGCGCAGCGGCTCGCTCTGCGGGCGCCGGAGTTCCGTACGGCGGTGCTGGCCAATGCGACCGCGACCGCCCGCGACCGGCTGGTGGCCGAGTGGACCGGGGGCAAGCACAGCAAGGCCGCGCGCAATGAGCTCATGGAGGTCGCGATCCGGCTGCGCCGGCTCGGGATCTCCGATGAGGCGCTGGAGGAGTGGGCGGCCGGGCAGGCCGCCGGCCGGCTGTCCTATCTCCAGCTCGACACCTGCTTCCGCCATGACCGTGACCTGCGGGCCGGCCTCAAGGATCTGCGCCGCCACTCTCTGGGCAGCCGGTCTCCGGCGGCGCAGACCCGCCGTCACCGGCGCGGGAGGTGACGCGTGCAGGCCATCCTCGTCGCGCTGCTGGTGGTCGTGTGGCTGGGCACGATGTGGGTGGGGTTCGTCTTCGTCTTCCCGGTCGTGTTCTCCGTCGCGCTCGTCGTGGCCGCCGCCGGCGCGATCGGTTACTACTACGTGTACGCCTGCCGCGCGCTCGTGCCCGCGCCGGCCAAAGGCCTCGCCCCGGTCCCGGTGCCGGCCTCGGCCCGCTCGCAGGACGCCCCGGTGCCCGATCCCGCCTACCGGCACTACCTGCTGACGCAGGTCTGGCGGGACTGGTGGGCGATCACCCGCGGCATCATGCCCAAGATCATCACCATCGCCACCGTGGCATTGACGACCGTCACCAGGACGCTCGTGTCAGGCATCTGGGGATTTTTCACCTTTCCGCTCTGGCTGGCCATCTGCTCGGGCATCGTGCTCGCCGCCGTCCCCGCCGCGCTCCTCGGCACGCTGCTCACCCTGCTGTACGGGGCGGTGGTTACGGTCGGACTGGCCGGCTGGCTGGTCTGCGTACTGGTGCTGGGCATCGTCGAGCGGGTGTTCATGGCCTACGGGCGGATCCTGCAGACCTGCCCCCACCCGTTCTGCTACGAGAAGGTCGCCCTGCCGGTGTACGAGTGTCCGGCCTGTGGCGAGCGGCACCGCAGGCTCACTCCGAACTCCTTCGGCGCGATCCGGCACGTGTGCCGGTGCGGCACCCGCCTGCCGACCACCATCCCGCTCGGCCGGTTCCGGCTCACCGCCTACTGCCCCCACTGCAACGGGCGGCTGCCCGAACGGATCGGCCGGGTACGGGTGGAGCCGCTGCCGTTCGTCGGCGGCCCGGCGGCGGGCAAGACCACGTTCATGTTCCTGGCGATCCGGGCCCTGCACGCCCGGGCCCGCGCCGGCCACGGGACGGTGACGTTCGTGGAGCGGCGGCACGCCCAGGCCTATGCCGGGGCGGTGCAGGAGTTCCAGCGCGGAGGCCGGCTGGCCAAGACCGGCCCGGAGCTTCCGCTCGCCACCATGGTCGACGTCGATCTGCCGGGCGCCGGCCACCGGATCCTCTATCTGTTCGACCCCGCCGGTGAGCACTTCACCGGAGCGACCCTGGTCGAGTCGCTGCGCTATCTCGACCACGGTGAGGCACTGCTGTTCGTGATGGACCCGTTCGCGCTGCCGCAGGTACGGCGGACGCTGACCGGCGAGGAGAACGAGCTGGTCGCGCAGGCGGTCGCCTCGTCCGACGAGGACCCCGCCGACACCCTGCAGCGGGTGCTCAACGAGCTGCGTTCGCGACGCGACCGGGGCCGCCAGAAGCGCGTCGCGGTGGTGGTCACCAAGTCGGATCTGCTGGCCTACACCATCGTCGGCCGCCATCTGGAGGATCCGGCGTCGAGCGCCGAGGTGCGCGCCTGGCTGGAGGGCCTCGGCCTGGGCAACATCATCCGCGCGCTCGACCAGCTGGCCTCCGAGGTGCGCTACTTCGGCTCGGGCCTGTCCACCGAGCCCGGCCTCGTCGCCGAGCTGCTCGGCTGGGTCACCGGGCTCCCGGTCGGCGGCGAGAACGCGGCCACGGGCGGCACCGGCCCCGAGCTGCCGGGCACCGCACCGCTGCGTGCCCCGTGGGAGGCCCGCGGCCGCGACTCCGCGCTGGTGCCGGCGAGCTATCAGGCCGGCCGCTGGGCCATCCTCGCCGGCATGTCGATCCTCACCATCGCCGCCCTGGTGAGCACGGCGGCGTACGCCATCCCGGTGATCATCCGCTGAACCGTCAGAACACCGGGAGTCAGGCGCAATGCCACAACTTGAGACAGCGCCAGCCTCGCTCGGAGCGATGGTGACGGTCCCACCGTTCGCCCGCACTGTCGTCTTCAGCCTTGTGGTGTTCGTAGAGCGCTGTGCGTCCGCCGCGTTCACCGATCCGTTGCTTCTCCGCTTCACTGAGCGGCCGGCTGACGGCTTGAGATAGCTCGGCCCTTGCAACGGCATTTTCGTAATCAACGACACCAGCGGCCACTACGAGCCGCCGGCAAGACGTCTACAGCAGGTCGTGAACATGTTGCGAGACGGCGTCATGGGCCTTCTGCATGATCGCGTGGATCTTCCATCATTTTTGGTGCATGTCGACCTTGCCGCAATGCGACAGCCAGAGGCAACGCCAGCTTCGAGGGTGGTAGCGCTCCCACGTCTGGCCGTTACGGTCTGAATCTCGCTTGTGGTACTCATAGATCGCCGCGCGTCCGGCGCGGTCGCCGATCCGTCGCTTCTCCGCTTCACTGAGCGGCCGATTGACGACTTGAGCTCTCTCCGCCTCCGCAACGGCTTTATTGTAAGCCCAATCGTACTCGTCCTGTCGCCATACGCCGAGATTACGATAATTGGGATCACCAAAATCCCTTATCTCCCGAGTAAGCCTGGCCCTTTGATAATCGGGTTGTGCGCTATTCTCTAGCGTTGTCTTGATGTATTCGTCACGCGACGGGGAATCCTCCGGCGAGACATATGGCGGTGGTTCGACAACCCCACCGAAAGCCTCAACCGCCTTAGTCCAGCTTGCAGCCTGCTCAAACTTATTAGTCGTAGTGTCGAGATATACTATCTTATTCGTCAGATCGAACGTGTTACCGCCACCTTCGCGGAACTCGATCCTGCCACCCTGGTGAAGAAACCATGCTCGTTCGGCGGTCATTGCTGTTTCCCAGTCAGAAAAATTCGGCGGACGCCCGCCTTCCGGGTCAGCTCTTCGATAAGGTCGATTCCAAGCGGCCCCTAGGCCCGAACCTGCTCCTTCATCAGGTTTCGGAGAGGCCACCTCAGGCGGTTTCGGTACGGCCGCCCGAGGTGCCGCGGCCGTCTTGCAGTCCTCCGCCGTCACCCTGCAGATCGCGTTTCCGATACCTGCCGTCACATGCTCGCCCACACCGGTCGCCACCACGCTCGCGGCGATACCCGCTATGAGGAGGGTCACCGCCAGATACTGCACCGGACCGTCGCCTCTCTCAGGCAATGATCGCCGCGAAACACCGTCTCTAGATCGCAGATGTGAGGGCATATACAGAGCATCATTGATCATAAATCTCATCGACAGGGCCCGCAGGCCCAAGGAAGACCCAAATCCGAGAACGACATGGCTCGCAGAGGCCGCGATCGGCGCAACCGGGGGAGTTGCTCAATTGCGCCAAAGAGTTATCTAATCGCGCCAAGCCGCCCGGCGGTCGTTCGAACGTGACATTGAAGGCATAAGGTGTGATGGGCCTCGAGATTTCTGGACGGCCGCTTTGACACGGCCATCCAAAGCCGGGCTGGAGCCCTTTCACCACAGGTCACGACGGTGTCAGATCCATACGGCCCCGGGGAGATCACATCGAGACACCCTGGGCTAATGATCTTTATCTTGAGCGAGAGCAATCACTTGAGCCCTCTAGTCAAGATGAGAGGACCCATGCCCCACCAAGGTTTTCTCAACGAAATGATCCGCCGGCGGCGGCTCCAGCGACGAAGCGGCCGCGCCGCCCGCGCAGTCGAGGGTGACACCGCTCAGGTCGCCGTCGGTGAGGTCGAACATCGAGCGGTACTCGTCATACGAACGCGAAGAGAGGATCATATGGCTGATGATCCCGCGCCTGCTCGCCAATCTCCGCTGGGGGATCTACCCGCAAGGGAGCGGACCGACCTGGACGTGGTGGCCCTCATCGCCGTGGTTCGCGCTCAACGGCACCGATCACCGCAGTCTTCTCCATCTCTCGTGAACTCCGGGAGCCCGAGACGGGAGGACTCACCACGTGAAGGACTTGATGCAGGTCGTGAGTGCGGTGTCGTCGACGCTGGCCACTGTCATCGGTGTGGTGAGCCGACTGCGGCAACGGCGGATCGCCGGCCTCAACACCCTTAACACCCTCAACACCAAAAGAGGAGTCTTATGACCCACGGGCCAATGCGCGAATCCGACCGCGCGGGAGCCGAGCCGGTGTTCCTCCTCGCTCCCTCCCGCAGCTACTCGACCGTCACGCTGGCCCTAATGTCCGGTCACCCCGACGTTTACGGCTTTCCGGAGCTGCTGATCTTCACCGCCGATACCGTCGGCGAACTGCTAGGCGAGCAGACGGGATGGGCGCGCCCCCTGCGAAAGAGCGGCCTCTGGCGCGCCGTCGCCGACCTGCACGAGGGCAGCCAGGAAGACGACGCGGTGGCACGGGCACAGGCATGGCTCTCCGACCGCCCCGAGTGGCCGACCACACGTTTGATGGACCACCTCATCGGCCTTGCCCGGCCCCGCATCAGTCTGGAGAAGTCGCCGGACACCTCCAGCAGCGATGCGACACTCGCCCGGTGCATGGCGGCTTATCCACGTGCGCGCTTCCTGCATCTCGTGCGCCATCCGGTGACGACCCAGCGGTCGATACATGATCACTGGCGCCCGGCCGGGCGTTTCGACTCCGAGGAGGCACTCATCGCCGAGGCCGCCGCCTTCTGGTATCTGTCACATCAGCGGATCATCAAGGCACTGGCGCCGTTGCCTTCCCAGCAGTGGATGCGGGTTCGGGCCGAGGACCTGCTCACGGAACCGCGGGTCTGGCTACCGCGGATCCTGGCCTGGCTGGAACTGGACAGCAATACAGAGATCATCGATCGGATGTTGCTCACAGAGAACTGGCGGTTCGCCGGAACCGGGCGTTCGGGGCGGCTCCTCGGCGGCGACCCGATGTTTCTTCGCGCCCCGGCTCTCCGTCCGATTCCGGCACCCGGGCCGGTCGTCTTCGACCCCTCCTGGGGTCTGCGCGATGAGATGTGCGAGCAAATGACGGTCCTCGCGCGCTCGCTCGGCTACTGACGGACCGACGACGTCTGATGGTACTGCTGCCACGGCGCAGGCTGGGAGCACCTTCGCATCGCCCCACGCCGGCGACCACGCCGCACCGGCGGGTCTCTTCCCGGTGCCGGTGTCCGCCCGGCCCTCCCCGGCCGCCACCGTGAGCGACCCGCACAGCAGCGCGGTCATGAGGACGGCGGACAGGCGATCTCTCATCTCCCCTCCATGCGCGTCCGGGTCCCCGGCGGCCACGGAAGGCCCGTGGCCGCCGGGAGGGTGGGGGTTTCCGCCGCGGTCACCACACCGTCCGGTCAGTCGTCCACCCGGGTTCCCGTGACCTCGAGGTCACGGAGCCTTCCGATGTTGTCGAACGACCCGAAGCCGACCCGCCCGGACGTGAACGTGGTGTCGACGGCCGTCATGAGAGGGGTCTTCGATCGATCGACGTACACCGCGATCTGTCCCGTGCCGGCGCAGTGCACCACCCGGACGTCATGCCACCTGGTGTCGGTGATGGCCGGTGCCGCGCCGCGCGAATGGACGGCGTCCCACTGGTCCTCGATCCGCAGCCGGTCGGCGTTGTCGACCTTGAAGATCCCGTTGTGCGGATAGATCGTGTTGTCGGTCGACAGGTGGGCGTAATAGAACTGCGTGTCGGATCGGTACCCGAATACGATGATCACATCTCGGTTGGTGACGTCGACCGGGGTGTCGATCCGTACCCTGGCATCGATCCGGGCCGAGCCGACCTGCGGTCCGGCCGTCAGCACCGCGTACTCGAAGGGACGGCGGGGACCCGGCCGTGCCACTCCGGGCTCGGTCATGATCACCTGGTCGCCGGAGAACCGCCACTTCGACGGGGTCACCCGGGCCCAACTCCTCTCGCCCGCCGTGTGCGACACCCGCGTGCGGCCGACGTCGCAGCCCGCGAAGCGGCGCGTGCCCGTGACCTTCCCGATCTTGCCGTTCGCCTTCGAGATCAGGTAGAGCTCACCGGCCCTGTCCCTGCCGAAGCGGAGGTCGATCCGCTGGTCGCCGGCCAGATCCTGCATCGTCACCCGCTCGCCCGACCGGTCGAACAGCATGAGCTGGTGGATCGGTGCACGCTGCCGGCCGCGCCGCATCTCGCGCTCGCTCGTGTAGAACACCCGGCCGTCGACCAGATCGCCGAAGATGTACTTGCCGTACAGTTCGGGCGCCTCGTGGCCGCGGTAGACGTAACCGCCGGAGATCGCCCGGCCGACATCACCCGAGCAGGACCAGTCGGGCGGCGGGTCATGGTCGTAGGCGGCCACCGGGTAGTCATAGCCGTACCGCGCGTCGTCCTCGGGCAGCGAGTGGAGATAGCAGCGGTCGGCCTTGTCGAAGACGAACGCCCCCTCTCGTTCGGGCCACCCGAGGTTGTCGCCCGCCCGGAGGTCACAGGGGCTGCCGTGGCCGACAGGGCCCGCCGTTCTGCGCCGGCGGGCCCTGGGTTCGGGTCGGTCGTCAGGTGATCCAGCTGCCACTGGGGCAGCCGGTGGAGTACACCCACGCATGGGACGAGATGCTGTCGTTCATGCTGCTGCCCTGGCCGTAGTAGTAGTTGTCGCCCAGCCAGTCGGCGTAGAGCTCACCCGGGGCCAGGCAGCCGAAACCGTCCTGGTACCGCTGCCCGGCGTTTCTGTAGAACGCGACCACGTCCTCGCCGCCGAGGTAGCCGCTGTTCATCACCGAGGAGGCGTTGTCGTTGTCGCTGCCTTGGAACTGCCCCCAGCCGTCGGCCCAGTTGATGTCGTCGCCCTGAGTCAGGCCGAGGAGGGTGCCGCCGCAGTTGACGTCTTTCCAGGCGCGCACGTACCCGTCGCGCCCTGGCCACGCGGTGCTGCAGCCCGCCTCCTGCGCGCGCACATTCTCCGCCTGGGCTGTTGTGGCCGTGCCCGTCAATCCGGCGGCGGCCAGTGCGAGTGCGGCGACAGCCGTTCCCATCTTGTGCATGATTCCTCCTTGTTCGGACGCCTCCACGGAGGCATGCTGATCCGCGGCCGGTCACCGTGGAAGTCTGTGCTCGGCGGATGCGACCGCCGATGAGCCAGAAGCCGTACCGCTCACCGCCAGGAACGGCGCCGAGTCCAGCGCCCTGCCCGGGGACGCGGGACGTCATGTCGCGGTCGGCGCGTCGGCTCACGGACATCCGCCAACCGAACCCATTCCGGGGTGTCGGGATCGCTCTCCCAGTCCTCTCACCCTCCGTCCGAGGCCGTACGGTGTGGCGGGTGTGTTCAGTTAAGTGGCCGGCGGCTTCATGATGGCTTCAGATCGACTTCATCCCTGATCAGGTCCGGGCTGATCTTCAGAACGGCAGATCGGCCGGTCCGGTATCCCGGTGTTACCCCTCGCCGTTCATCACTGAAAATGGCCAAAGCCGGGACTGCGATCGAACACCTACCGGACATCCGCAGAGCGGGGGTGATACGTGAGGCGCTGTCCAGGTGCTGATCGTCGACGAGATGGGCACGCTGGGACAGCCGCCGGGGACAGGCCGGACCTGCCCGAGGGGCGGCCGGACGCACGCACTCTCCTCCGACCAGGACATGGCACACTCACGACATGACATACGTCGCCGCCGATGACCGTTATGACCGCCTGCCCTACCGCCGTTCCGGACGCAGCGGGCTCAAGCTGCCGACCGTCTCGCTGGGCCTGTGGCACAACTTCGGGGACGACCGCCCGGTGGACGCGCAGCGGGCCATCCTGCGGCGAGCGTTCGACCTCGGCATCACGCACTTCGATCTCGCCAACAACTACGGCCCGCCCTACGGCAGCGCGGAGATCAACTTCGGCCGGCTGTTCCGCGAGGACTTCGCGCCCTACCGCGACGAGCTGATCATCTCGACGAAGGCCGGCTACGACATGTGGCCCGGGCCGTACGGCGAGTGGGGGTCGCGGAAGTACCTGCTCGCCAGCCTGGACCAGTCCCTGGGCCGGATGGGCGTGGACTACGTCGACATCTTCTACAGCCACCGCTTCGACCCTGAGACGCCGCTCGAGGAGACGATGGGCGCGCTCGACACCGCCGTCCGGTCCGGCAAGGCGCTCTACGCCGGCATCTCGTCGTACTCGCCCGAGGACACCGTCCGGGCAGCGAAGATCCTGCGCGACATGGGCACACCACTGCTCATCCACCAGCCGTCGTACTCGATGCTCAACCGCTGGATCGAGGACGGGCTGCTCGACACCCTCGGCCAGGAGGGCGTCGGTTGCATCGCCTTCTCTCCGCTCGCCCAGGGCATGCTGACCGACAAGTACCTGAACGGCATCCCGGAGGACTCGCGGGCCAGCCAGGGCAAGTCACTGTCGCCGGATCTGCTCACCGACGAGACGCTCGGGCACGTGCGGGCGCTCAACGAGATGGCGGCCGAGCGCGGCCAGACGCTCGCCCAGATGGCACTCGCCTGGACCCTGCGCGACGAGCGGGTCACGTCCGTCCTCATCGGCGCGAGCAGTGTCGCGCAGCTGGAGGACAGTCTCGCCGCCGTCGACCGGCTGGGCTTCACCGCCGAGGAACTGGCCGCCATCGACCAGGACGCGGTCGAGGCCGGCATCAACATCTGGGCCGCCTCCAGCGATCCGGAAGCGCGCTGACGGATCGGCGAAACCCGCACACGAAAGCCCTCGTTCCTCCGATCGGAGGAACGAGGGCCTTTTGTCGTTTTAGTGGTTCAAAGGCCCAGCTGTCCGGCCTTGATACGCCCGAGAAGCGCGCCGAAGACATCTGCAGAGAGGCTCAGGTGTCCAATGCCGGGATTCTTGCTGTCGCGGATGCCGACGGCGCCGGGAAGCGAGGCGACCTCAACACAGGCATTACCTTGTGTGTCGCTACGACTGGACTTTCGCCATATCGGGGCACTCATGTAATCGTCTCCATCAGTTCGGCCATGAGACTTCGAGAAGAGTCTCGGGATAGGGCATCGACCCCGATCCGCTCGAACCTTACTGTGAACCGATGTATCTCCGCGGAGTCTGTCGAGAGTCTTCCACCGCCCACGGCCTCCATGTAGGCGGCGTTTCCAGATGCGACGGTCATGACGCTGAATGAGCCGTCGAGGCCCAGGTGCGCACCCACCGACTTCGGCACCACCCGGAGGAAGACGTTCGGCCGCCGGCTCATCTCGATCAGGTGTTCGAGCTGTGCGCGCATCACGTCCGGACCGCCCACGGGCTCCTCCAGCATCGTCTGTTTGACGAGCGCCCAAAGCTCCGCGGGGCGAGGGCGGGTGAGCACCTCCTGCCTGGACATTCGCCGATCCACGCTCGCCTCGAGGTCCTCCACTCCACCGGCCATGAGCAGCGCACGGGCGTAGGCGGGAGTCTGAAGCAGACCCGGGATGACAAGTGCCTCATATACCTTGATATAGATGGCTCTCGCCTCATATTGCGTGAACGTTTTGAACCAATCCGGGTCGTGGCCGGACTTCGCGTACCGGAGCAGCCGCTCGAAGTGGCCGTTGAGACCCCATTCCGCATCGAGGATCTTGGCCTGACGTTCGCTCAGCCGGAATCCGGGGCGCGCCGCTTCAAGATTCGATACGGCACCTCGCGAGATATCGAGAATCTCACCTAACCCGGCACAGGACAGGCCGCTCCGGTTGCGCCAGAAGTGCAGGTCAACGGCTATCCAATGCCACATTGACGAGTCGGGGTCGAGGGACTCTCTCGCAGCCATCGAGGACTCCTGGCTGTATCGGATGTCCAACCTATACGCGACAACGTAGTCCGCGAGGGCCAGCATGACCAGTGAAACCGGAAGACGACCGGAGGGGCCTGGCAGAGGCGGGACATATGGGGTCAATAGCACCGGAAACCGTAAAAATAAGCGTCAAGTTCACGCTTTATGCGGAGCCGGCGAATGTGAAGATGGCCAGAGAGCTGACCGAGGTCACCCTCCTGCACTGGGCTCTTCCGCACCTCCTGGCGGACGCGCGGCTCATCGTCTCCGAACTGTTCACCAACGCTCTGCACGCGGCCAGGGGCACGGATCTCCGCCTCCTGCTCACCCACGAGGAGACCGCCGTCCGGTCAGGGATCTGGGATCCGAACCCGGAGCCTCCGATCATCGGGGTGTGCGACCCGTTAGAGGAGTCCGGCCGAGGGCTCCACATCGTCGCGGCCCTCGCCGACGACCACGGCTGGCACCGCGTCGACAGCCCTCCCGGAAAAGTCGTCTGGGCCAGTCTGAACATCTGACCGGAAAGGTGGGTGACACGTGATCCGCACATCCTGTGCGCCGAGCTGCCGGGGAATCTCATGGATCGTCCGGTGAGGTGGCTGACCTGGCCAAGAGGACGAACCTTCCCACGCCCGGCCGTGCTCGGCACGAGCACTCAGATCGGCCATTGACCGCGGCAGGATGATCGCTTACGTTCCTGGTGCCACCGGCCGGTACACGCCGGCGGAGCCAGGAGGAAGCACCCATGCGCCCACGTTCGGTCCTGCACCGCCTCGGCCTCCTCTCGGCCGGGACCGCCCTCGCCATCGCTCTAGGGTCGGCCGCACCAGCGAGCGCCACCCCTTCACCCGGTGACCGGCCGCTTCCCGGCTACACGATCGACAATCCGCCGCTGACCCCGGCCGTCGTGGGCGGCAAGCCCACGCGGGTACTGCAGGGCGTGCACCGGCACGCCGCCTACGACATCGAAGTGCCGCCGAAGTGGAACGGCGAGCTGGTCATGTGGGCGCACGGATACCGCGGGGCCACCAAGGTCCTCACCGTGGACCCGCCCGGATTCGAACTGCGCCAGAAGCTGCTCGACCAGGGGTACGCGTGGGCGGCGTCGTCGTACTACGCCAACGGCTACGACGTGCGTGCGGGCGTGCTCAGCACCCGCGATCTGGCGCTGCTCTTCCGCGACCGCGTCCGCAAGCCGCGCCGCACGTTCATCGCGGGGGTGTCGATGGGCGGGCACATCATCGGCCGCTCGATGGAGCAGTACCCGGGTTTCTACGCCGGGGGCCTGCCGATGTGCGGAGTGCTCGGCGACCACGCGCTGTTCGACTTCTTCCTCGACTACAACCTCGTCGCCCAGGACCTCGCGGACGTCGACGCCAATCCGCCGGCCGCCGACTACCTGACGAACGCCGTGCCGAGGATCCAGCAGGCGCTCGGCATCGACGGGCTGCGACCCGGCGGCCCCGACACCACCAACGACCGCGGCAAGCAACTGCGCGCCATCACCATCAACCGCAGCGGCGGGGACCGGCCCGGAGCCGTGGCGGCGTTCTCGGTGTGGAAGGACTTCCTGTTCACGCTGGCCGCCCCGCCAACGGGAGACTCGCTCTCGGAGGACCCCGGCAAGGTGGCGACCAACCTGCTCACCCGCTACTCCCCCGACTCCCCGGTGAAGGTGAACCGGACGGTGGAGCGGGTGGCGCCCGCGTCTCTGCGTGACCGGCTCTCGCCCGGGCTGACCGAGGTGCCGCAGATCTTCGGCGTGCCGAGCGCCCCGGTGCTGAGCCTGCACGGGCTCGGCGACATGTTCGTGCCGTTCTCTATGGAGCAGGCCTACCGGTCCGACGCGGCCCGGCACGGCCGGAGCGGGCTGGTCGTCCAGCGCGCCATCCGGACCAGCCAGCACTGCGAGTTCTCCGCCGACGAGGCCGGCGCCGCCTGGGACGACCTGGCCGCCTGGGTTCACCGGGGCGCGCGCCCGGCCGGCGACGACGTGCGCCGCCCGTCCGCCGCCGACTTCGGCTGCCGGTTCAGCGACCGGGCGGCCTACGCCGCCGGAACGGGAACCCGGCGCCTGTACAGCGCCTGCCCCTGATGCCGCACACGAACGTCCCGCGTTGAGTTGCGGCGTGTCGTTGGTCATCCGCCGCCGCAGGCAACGACACGCCGCAACTCAACGCAATCGCCCTGCCGCCGGGCGGGCCACGGCGCGGCCGTCGATGACGGCGGGTGCCGGTGTCCGGCCGGACGCGCCGCCGCTGTCGAGCAGCCGCGCCAGCGGCAGGGTGGCCGCGCCGACCGCGACCGCCTCCGGGCCCAGGTGGCAGAGCTCGATGGAGGTCTGCGCGAAGGGCCGGCGCAGCGCGTACTCCGACGCGGCGTCTCGTACCCGGCCGAGAATGCGGCCGCCGAGCATCAGGCCGGCCCAGCCGCCAATGATGATCTTCTCCGGATTGAAGAGATTGATCAGGTCGGCGATGCCCGCGCCCAGATAGGTCGCGGTCTCCTCGAGCACGCCGCGCGCGGCCGGTGAGGAGTCGGAGAGCACGCGGGCGAGCGCCGACTCCTCGTCGGCG
>NZ_JABVEB010000510.1 GCF_014323665.1 Actinomadura sp. HBU206391
CGCGCAACCGGTCGAGCCGCAGCACCGCGAGCCCGGCCTCGGTGAGAGTGCCGAGGTCACCGCCGGACCCCTTCACCCACATGAGCTCCACGTCCTGGGCCGTCACCGGGTCCTGGACCGTTCCCTTGGCCGAGGCGTTTCCGCCCGCGTAGTTGGTGTTGCGCGGATCCGCGCCGAGGGCGTGGGACCGGTCGAGCAGTTGCTCCACTTCGGGTGGAGTGGAGGTCATCTCTTGTTCTCCTTCTCAGCCGAGCTTGAAATCGATCACAGGGATCGGTTGTCGTGGATGTCCATGGCGCCGTGCGGCCGGCCCTCCCGTGGCGAGAACCCGGGCGAGGTCACGTCGTGCGGGCTCAGGCGCCCCAGCCGGCGGCCTGCCCGTCCTTACGCTCGTCGCGGATCTTCTCGAAGTAGCCGGAGCGGCTGTAGGCCGCCATCGGGTCGGGGTCGATGCCCATGTCCTCGCGGAGTTCGGCGAGCAGGGGGCGCACGTCGGAGTTGTAGGCGTCCATGAACACGGCGTTGGCGCCGAGCACGTCGCCGGCGTTCTGCGCCGCGCGCAGCGCCTCGACGTCGATCAGCAGCGCCTTGGCGGTGGCCTCCTGCACGTTCATCACCGAGCGGATCTGGCCGGGGATCTTGGGCTCGATGTTGTGGCACTGGTCGAGCATGAACGCCACATGCTCCCCGTACCCCCCGCCCTGGATCACCTCGTGCATGATCCGGAACAGCTGGAACGGGTCGGCCGCGCCCACCATCAGGTCGTCGTCGGCGTAGAAGCGGGAGTTGAAGTCGAACCCGCCCAGCTTGTTCTCGCGCAGCAGGAAGGCGACGATGAACTCGATGTTGGTGCCCGGGGCGTGGTGCCCGGTGTCGACGACCACCTGTGCCTTGTCGCCCAGCTTGAGGCAGTGCGCGTACGAGGTGCCCCAGTCGGGCACGTCGGTGGCGTAGAACGCCGGCTCGAAGAGCTTGTACTCCAGCAGGAACCGCTGGTCGTCACCGAGCCGGTCGTACACCGCGGCGAGCGCCTCGGCCAGCCGGTCCTGCCTGGCGCGGATGTCGTCCTGGCCCGGGTAGTTGGTGCCGTCGGAGAACCACAGCTTCAGGTCGCGGGAACCGGTGAGGTCCATGATGTCGACGCACTCGAGCAGGTGGTCCAGGGCCTTGCGGCGCACCGCGGGGTCGGGGTTGGTGACACTCCCGAGCATGTAGTCGTCGTCCTGGAAGACATTGGAGTTGATCGCCCCGACGCGCACCCCCGCGTCTCGGGCGTGCGCGGCCAGCGCCGCGTAGTCGTCCACGCGGTCCCAGGGGATGTGCAGCGCCACGCTCGGGGCCACGCCGGTGAAACGATGCACCTGCGCCGCGTCGTCGATCTTCTCCTGCGGGGTGCGCGGGACACCTTGCTGGGCGAACACCTTGAAGCGAGTGCCCGAGTTGCCGTACGCCCACGAGGGTGTCTCGATCGCCTGGGTTCGCAGAGCCGCCTTCACTTGCGGAATGTCTGTCGTCATTAGGGGGTCCCCGAATTTCGTCAGTCGAGATGGAAAACTTCGTCGAGGGTCAGCATTCCTTCGTCGGGACGCCGTCCATCGAGCTCCTCGAAGAACGGCGCCATCTCCGCCTGCCAGCGGGCGTTGACGTCGGTGCGCGCCATGCCGTCGAGAGCGGCCTGGAAGTCGTCGGTCTCCAGATAGCCGACCAGCAGCCCGTCGTCACGCAGGAAGAGGGAGTAGTTGCGCCAGCCCGTGTCCCGCAGCGCGGCCTGCATGTCCGCCCATACGGCCCGGTGTCGCTCCCGGTACTCGTCGAGACGCTCCGGCCGGACCTTCAGCAGAAAACAGACC
>NZ_JABVEB010000511.1 GCF_014323665.1 Actinomadura sp. HBU206391
CCACCCGGCAGCGCACCATGCAGGCTAGAGCCCCGGGAACTTCATCTGCATGATCAGGTGCACTGATCTGCCGCGCTGAGTACGAGGTGTTCCGCAGCGTGGAGCACGTGGCGAGACGATGATCACGTTGGGGGGTGAGCGTTCAGCCAGGCTGAAGCTCGGCGGGCTGACGCGCGTGACAACCACGCGTCCTGAACTATCTCTGCCAGTTCGTCCCGGGTGAGCTCACCGATGCGGCTGGCCCGCAGCAGCACAGAGAGGTGGCCGTTGAAATGCGCGGTGGTGAAAAACGGCGATGCCTCGTCCTGCACCAACGCCTGCTTGTCTTCTTCGGACGCAATCCAGAAAACGATCACATCCCGATAGCGTTCCCCCGTCTCGGGATCGACCGCATCAGGCCGCGGATTGCGGAAGAAGATAAACGACTTCCCACCCACTTGGTAGATCGGATTGTCACCGGTCCCGGGGTAAACGGTGACATGTGGCATAGCCAGAGCAAGCTCGTGCACGTCCTCGACCCGGGCGGGCCGACTTTCGTCGTCGGGCATGGCCTCAGCGTAGGCGGCGCAGCGCTCGGGCAACGTCGGGATTCTCCATCTTTGGAGGCGCCCTCATCGTGTTCGCGTGAGCGTGGGTAGGCGACCGGAAGTAGGTCTGGCGCGGTGTGCGGCCTCCGATCAGGGGCGGCGACCCGCAAGGACGCAGAACTCGTTCCCCTCCGGGTCGGCAAGACAGACCCAGCTCTCATCGCCGGTTTGGCCGACATCGGCGTGTCGAGCACCTAGGTCGAGCAGGCGACGGACCTCTTCGTCTTGCTCCCTGTCGGTTGGGTTGACGTCGAGGTGCAGCCTGTTCTTGACGGTCTTGCCCTCGGGTACGTGCGCGAATGTCAACGTCGGTGGCACTGGGCCAAGGCGGTTCTTGCCTTCAGACACCCTAGGGGAGCCAATTGTGACAATTCCGTCGTCTTCGTCTTGCACCTCGTAGTCAAGGACCGAGCACCAGAACCGGGCGAGACCGTTGGGATCGGCACAGTCGATCGCAAGCTCGGTGAACTTACTGGTCATGCCAGGACCTCCCAGTCAAGTAGCGGGTCCGCCAAAGGCCACACGCTGATCGCAGTGTTCGACGGCGAGGTAAGCCGCGCGTGGCGTGCGTTCGTCAAGGGCCTGGTGGGGTCGCAGAATATTGTAGGTGCGGCGGGACAGGTTGACTTCGACGCCGAGGACACCCCATGCCGACGTGCTGGGGCGTCGAACGATGTGACGACGGCTGCGTGCATGACGACCTCCCGATAATGCTTGGTAATGCAAACCATGTCAATTAGGGTGATGGCATGGGTACGGAACCGATCCATCTCGACGAACCGCCGAACATGCACGACGCAGAGGCCGATCCGGACGGGGAGGCGCTCGTCGACGCGCTCGCGCAGAGCGCGTTCGTGGTGATGGGCGTGCTCACCCGGATCGGAGCGGAACACGAGCTGTCGCTCACCCAGCTCCGGGTGTTCGGGATCCTGCGAGACCGCAGACCCCGGATGGCGGAGCTGGCGGACTTCCTCGGGCTCGACAAGTCGACGATTTCCGGTCTGGTCGACCGCGCCGAGCAGCGGGGGCTGCTCGAACGCGGCAAGAACGCCGACGACGGCCGCGTCGTCGACGTGTTCATGACCGCCGCTGGCCTCGAGCTCGCCGAACGTGTGCACGCCCAGGTGCGTCGCGCACTCGCCCCCACCACGGGCCGTCTCGATGCGAAGGAGCGTCGCACGCTCACACGGCTCCTTGAACGGATGCTCGGGTCAGCATGAAAGTGAGACCGGGCCTGGTATGCGG
>NZ_JABVEB010000512.1 GCF_014323665.1 Actinomadura sp. HBU206391
AACAGTGGTGGGCGATACTGGGATTGAACCAGTGACCTCTACCGTGTCAAGGTTGTTCCGATCATGTCCTGACCTGCGGTTCTTCGAGGTGTCGCAGGTCAGCGCCGTCCGATGAGGCTCGTCGACGTCTGTTCAGGACGGTTCAGGAACCCTGCGTGCTCCCGTCGCTCCCTGCTCCGGGCGGGAGCAGCGGGAGCACGAACCGGGGGAGCACGGTTGTTATCTGCGGTTCTTCTGGGTGTGAACCGACGTTCAGTCGTTTGCACGACTAGCGTCGTCCGCCGTGCACGGGTGGCTCTGGTGAATCGGTCGGGGAAGCGTTCGTGGCGGCCAGCCTTCACCCGGAGCCGGGCAGCGGTGATTGTCGCTTGATCCTTTAGCCGCGGCTCAAGGCCGGTGTGGGCAGAACTTGGGCACGCGGCAGGTAGGGGATGTGCCGATCGGGTGCCTATGAAATGCCCAGGTTCACTCCCGTCTCAATCTGCAGGTCAGCGTCTGAACCCGATACTCGAGGGAGTCGCAGCAGCACGATTGGTTACCTGGGCGCGCCTGGGCGCCGGTCCTCAGCTGTTCTCAAGAACTTCCAGGTCGCAGGCTATGGATGAGGTTTCGGCACCCGCAAGGTCTGCACCCAGCGCTCCATGATCGCGTTCATGCGGGGTACCCGGACGCCGCTCAGCACCACCTCGATTCCTGCGTCTTTCAGGACGGTGTCGAACAGCTTGGGGTGTGCCGTCCCGGTCCCGGATCAGCAACCGCGCCCGGCAGTCGGCGTCCTGCAGGTCCATAACGAGGTTCTTCGCCGCCTGCACGGCCCAGGACGCCGTCGGGTGCGCGGTCGCGCCCAGAATCCGGATGCGGCGACTCCCGTGTTCGATCACCGCGAACACATACATCTGTGCTCCGGACAAGATGACCGTTTTGAAGAAGTCGCAGGCCAGCAGGGCATCCGCCTGAGAGCGCAGGAAATCGGCCCAGGTGCCGGAGGCGCGCTTGGGCGCCGGGTCGATTCCGGCCTCCTTGAGGATCTCCCGCACGGTGGAGGCGGCGACCCTCACTCCCAGGACCATGAGCTCGCCGTGGACGCGCCTGTACCCCCAGCTGGGATTCTCCCGGACCAGACGCAGGACCAAGGCCCGGATGGAACGTACGGTTCGCGGCCGGCCCGGCCGCTTGGGGTTTGACTTGGCAGCGTGTCTTCGGTTGATCAGGTCGCGGTGCCAGCGCAGGATCGTGTCCGGGTGTGCCAGCAGCCGCAGCCGACGCAGCGCCTCGGGCGGCAGATGGTGCATCAGCGCCTCGAGGAAGGCACGGTCGCCTGGGGTGAACCGCACCTTCTTCTTACCTAGCTGGCGTTCCAGCACCGCGATCTGGTGCGCAGCGTCAGGATCTCGGTGTCTTGTCGCGGTCGCTCATCGGTAGCAACCGCAGCACAGCAAAGGTGTTCGTCGCCGTCAAGTAGGCAAGTCGCAACAGCACAGCCGATCATCATCCCGCCGTGACCGCCTCCCGGGCGAGCACTCCGACACGATCAGCCAGAAGCACCACGCCTGGGGACCCGGCAAAGCGACCCAGAGCCCGCACCTGGCCGGATGACATTTTCGGCAAGCGCAGGGTCGGCTCAAGCAGATCTGGCGCGCACGCGCCGGACGAGGTCATCGGCGGCCTCCGGCCATTGCGTGTGGTCGAAGGCGAAGCCGGCTTCGACCAGGCGGCCGGGGACGACGCGGCGGCTTTTCAACAGGAGTTCGGTGTCTGAGCGCATCGCGAGCGCTCCGGCCTCCGCCATCCACTTCGTCGCGGGCAGGCCCACCG
>NZ_JABVEB010000513.1 GCF_014323665.1 Actinomadura sp. HBU206391
CCGAGGCCGCGAGATGCCGTGAGCCCATCCCGCTCGGCAATCCCGGGTCGGTGCTGCGTCCCTTGGTGATCGGGCAGCGGGACGTACCGGTGATCCTCAACCCGGACCAGGCCACGGCCCCACTCGACGTCGTGGCCTCGGCTTTCGTCCACGGTGCGGGCGCGGCCGGGGAAAAGGTCTACACCGCGCTGCTGGACATGCTGGAGCACATCGAGGCCGATCAGGGGCAGACTTACCTTGACAACGTCCTGGCGGTACAACCAGAGCATGCCCGCCGACTGCTGGAGATGCTGATGACCACACGTACCCACGAATACAAGAGCGACTTCTTCCGGCGCGCTCACGGTGAGGGCAAGGCAGAGGGCAAGGCAGAGGGTGAGGCCAAAGCCATCCTCGGCTTCCTCGCGGCTCGTGGCCTTCCTGTCTCGGATGAGGCACGTGCCCGAATCACTGCGTGCACTGATCTCGATCAGCTGGACAGCTGGATTCAGCGGGCGCCGACCGTGGAGTCGGCGGCAGACCTTTTCGACTGACGCGTCTTGCCGCAGGGTCTGTGTGCGGCAGTCTGCTCCGGCGGCCGGGCCTCATCCGCGGTGACGGCTCACCGGACCCGTGGCCGGCCGTGGCCTGTGTGCGGCATGCTCGGCCATTTCCAGCTCGATGAAGGCATCGATCATCGCCTGCCAGACCGACTCGGCGACCGCGGGATCCAGTCCCGCGGTGGCGGCGCGCTCACGTGCCTTCGCGATCACCTGGGCCACCCTGGCGGGTGCGCGGACCGCTTGTTCATCGGTCTTGAACTCGGCGGCCGCTCGTACCAAGGACTGCCGGTCGGCCAGCAGGCGCACCAGGTCGGCGTCGATGTCATCGATGCGGGCACGGACATCTTCGAGCGATAGGGGGTCAGGCATGTCCTGATCATCCCATCACCCTCGACGCGGCCCGTAGCCCAGCGGGCCCACGGCGGTGACCGCTCGCCACTCGATCCATCGCCGCGTTCCCGTGAACGTTCACCGCGCACCCTGATCTGGCGATGTGGGACGCCCCATCCCAGGCTCATGGCCAGGGGGTGATGCTACCGGCCGGGCCGTTACGCGCTTGGCGGGGTGTGGCCATCGGCTTGCCGCCGAGACGCGGCGCGCGGCAGGCTGCTCGGATCGGTGGGCCCGGCGGAGGCCGTGGGGCCCGTCCGACGCGGTGGCCGGTCGTGGCCGGGTGCGCCACTTGTGAGGGATTATTCATATTTATGAGTAATGCAGATCCGGCCTCGGGGCGGCTCGCCGGCCGTGTCGCGGTGGTGACCGGTGGAGTACGGGCCCGGTGCGCGGGTCGATTGAGCGCCGCGAAGGATTCGGCGTGAGCGGCGGACCGCGTCGAGGGATCGGGTGACGGCATGGCCCGCTACAGCGGCCGGGGTGTGCACGGCCAGATCGTCGAGACGATCGCGCGCCTGATCTTCACCGGCGCCTACCCACCCGGTGCGACCATCGATGTCGTCGAACTGCAGGGCCGGCTCGGGGTCAGCGCGACGGCGTTGCGCGAGGCACTCAAGGTGCTCGCCGCCAAGGGGCTCCTCGCGGCGCGGCCCAAGATCGGCACTTTCGTCCGGCCCCACGCGGACTGGAACCTGCTCGACGGAGACGTCATCCGGTGGAAATTCGCGGCCGGGCCCGATCGGGCCTTCCTCGACGACCTCCACGAGATCCGGTCGATCGTCGAGCCGGTCGTGGCCGGGCTCGCGGCGCGGCGACGCGGCGACCAGGACCTCGCCGCGCTCGAAGGCGCGCTGGACCGGA
>NZ_JABVEB010000514.1 GCF_014323665.1 Actinomadura sp. HBU206391
TCTAAGAGCCTCTTGCAAATGATCAAGGTATGGAGGGATCTCGCTCATGTCGGATGGGCCAAGAAAGCAGTTCAAGCGCGAAAGAGACAAGTAGCAGGTCAGCGGCGCCAGCGATCTTCGAAGTCTCGCCGCGACGCCCATTCCGCCAGCCAGTTGGCAAGCCAGCGATACCCCACTCCAGCCGCGATGATGCCCGCACCAACGACCACGGCGATCCATTCCAGGTCGAAAATGCCCAGTACCAGCACCAGAAGACCGAAGGCTATGAAGCCCCAGGACAAGACGACCATGCGCTCCAGAAAGACCTGACTGGCCCCATATCTACTCACGACGACCTCCCGCAAATGAGACGCAGCCTCCAGCCATCCCGCTCCCACAAACAGGCTCCCTGCGTCCCAGAGCGAACTGCGCGCGCCTCTGAACAAGATCTGCCGCATGGGGAGTACGGCACTCGACCCCCGGCAACGGCGGCTCGATGACAGCACACCACTCATCGCAGACCGCTCAAGGCTTGAGCCACTCCAGCACCCCCACGCCAGGGGGCACATCCGACAGCAAGTGAGATCCACCCCACCATTGATCATTTGTGGGAGATCCTCAGCGGGGCCGGTCACGCGCCTATGACGTGCCTAGGCATGCCGGTGACTTGCCTACGCGGCTGCCTAAGAAATGCCTACATGGACGGGTTCCCTTGAGCCCGTGCCGTCCTGAGACGGGTGGATGCGCAGAAGCACCCTCGTCATGACCCAACACCCCGATCACCACGAGAACACCGAGAACTCCGGCAGCAGTGGCCGCCCGCCACGGCGAGAAGTGGACCGCGTCGCCGGCGAGTTGGTGCCGTTGTCTGTGTGGGCGTGCGCGCAGCAGCCCTCCAGGATTCAGCGCCAAGGTCGCTACCTGCACTCCTCGACTGCGCACCCGGCGAAGATGTTGCCGGCCCTGGCCGCCACTGCCATCAGCTCCTATACCAAACCGGGAGAGCTGGTGCTGGATCCGATGTGCGGGACACCCGCAACAGCGGGCAGAGCGGCGTCCAAAAGCGGAATCACACCTACGGAAAGACCCCGCACAACCTCTCTCGAGGCAGCCACGACCGTCTCGTTTGTGGGTTCACCGACATCCTCATCGGATGCCTGCCGCTGTTGCGGCCCGGCGGCGTCGTCGTCATCACCACCCGCCCGTTCCGCAAAGGCGGACGGCTGGTTGACTTCCCCGCCCAGGTCTGGGCGGCTGCCCAAGACGCCGGGCTGGAACCGGTGCAGCGGCTGGTGGCTTTGCTGTGTGGAATCAAAGACGACCGGCTGGTCACCCGGGCGTCGTTTTTCGCCATGCACGAAACCGGCCAAGCGCGCGCCGCGGGTCTGCCCTTGCATGTCAACGCCCACGAAGAGGTCCTCGTCTTGAGACGCCCGCTCGACCCGGGCCAAGACATCGCGCCTGCGCCACAGGACGCCCGGTGATGTGGCAGCCCGTGACATCCTCCGGCGACGTCCTGAACTGGACGGTTCCCGCGCTGGTCCTGCGCGCTGGCCGGCTCGGGTTCGGCGACCACGACCTTGACCGGCGGTGGCGAGTCGAGCGTCTATGTGATGCGCCCTGGGCGGCAGGCCAGCTGGATGCGGCCACTCCACATCCGGCGTGGAGGCCGAATCGGAGTCATCCAGGCTGCGGTCACCGCCCAGGGCGCCCTCCCGTGCGCGGTTCCCTCAGCCATCACGACCACCGGTGTCGTGGCCAGCGGAATCGGCTTGACCACGCCCGACGAGCCGAACGTGGATGC
>NZ_JABVEB010000515.1 GCF_014323665.1 Actinomadura sp. HBU206391
ACGTCCGCGCCGCACTCCTGGTGGCGGCCCACGACGCCGAGCTGTTCGAGGGAAGCCTGCTGGACAACGTCACGGCGGCGACGGACCGAACCGATGTCGAACCCGCGCTCGTGGCCTCGGGCGCCGACGAGGTCGCGCGGAACCTGCCGCACGGCACCGGCACCCTCCTCGCCGAAAGGGGGCTGTCCCTGTCCGGCGGTCAGCGCCAGCGGGTCGCGCTCGCGCGCGCCCTCGCGGCCGACCCGCCGGTGCTCGTCCTCCATGACCCCACCACAGCCATCGACACGGTCACCGAGGCCAGGATCGCGACCGGGATCCGGGACGCCCGGCGCGGGCGCACGACCATCGTGGTGGCGACCAGCCCCGTCCTGCTGGCCGTGACCGACCGGGTGGTGGTCGTGGACGGCGGCGTGGTGACCGCCGAAGGCCTCCACAGCGATCTCATGCGCGACCACGAGACCTACCGGACGACGGTGTCCACCTGAGCCCCGTGCCGGAACCCCGTGCCTGAACCCGGTGCCTGATCCCGCTGCCTGAGCCCTGCATCTGCCGACGACCGATGGAGGAAGCCCCATGACGGAGGCGAGACAGCCGGCGGCCGAGCCCGTACGGGAGCTGCTGCCCACGGCGACGGGCACGCGCACCCGCGCGGCGGTGGGCGAACTGTTGCGCCCGTACCGGCTGCTCGCCCTCGGCGGGTTCACCGTGCTGGTCGCGGCGACCGGCGTGGGCCTGCTGACCGCGCCCCTGCTCGGCCACATCATCGATCTGGTCGCGAGCCGCCGCCCGGCCGAAGCCATCACCACTCCGGTCGTCCTGCTCGTGGCGGTCGCGATCACGCAGGGGGCCGCGACCTCGTTCGGCCTGTCCCTGGTCGCCCGCCTCGGCGAGGGAATGCTGGCGGGCCTGCGCGAGCGGTTCGTCGAACGCGCGCTGCACCTGCCGCTCGACCAGGTGGAGCGGGCCGGCTCCGGCGACCTCACCGCACGTGTCACGAACGACGTGTCGGTCATCGCCGAAGCGGTGCGCAACGCGCTTCCCGAGCTGGCCCGCTCGGTGCTGACCATCGCGCTGACCCTGGTCGGCCTGGCCGTTCTGGACTGGCGGTTCATGCTCGCGGCCCTGCTGGCCGCACCGATCCAGTTCCACACGGTCCGCTGGTACGTCCGCCATGCCGTTCCGCTCTACGCCGCTCAGCGCGTGGCCGTCGGCGCGCAGCACCAGCAGTTGCTCGGCACCGTGGGTGGCGCCGCCACCGTACGGGCGTTCCGGCTCGCCGAAGAGCACACCGGCCGGGTCCGCCGGCGGTCCCAGGCCGCGGTCGACCTCGCGCTCCGCGGCATCCGGCTGGTCACCCGCTTCTACGCACGGCTCAACCTCGCCGAGTACGTCGGGCTCACCGCCGTGCTCGTGACCGGCTTCCTCCTCGTACGGAACGGGAGCGTCAGCGTGGGGACGGCGAGTGCGGCGGCGCTCTACTTCCACAGTCTCTTCACTCCCCTCAACGTCGCGCTCGGCCTCGTGGACGACGCCCAGGCCGCCACGGCCGGGCTCGCCCGGCTGGTCGGGGTCGCTGATCTGCCGGCTCCGCCCGAACCGCACCGGCCCGCGGTTCCCGCCGACGCGTCGGTCGACGCCGCCGGCGTCGGCCACGCCTACGTGGCCGGTCACCGGGTGCTGCACGACATCGACCTCGGCATCGGCGCGAAGGAGCGAG
>NZ_JABVEB010000516.1 GCF_014323665.1 Actinomadura sp. HBU206391
TGCATGCCGCATTGTCGCCGAACAGCGATTTCGGCATGAGCGTCATCACTTTAGTTCAGCGACGGCCGACGCTCTTCTTCAGTAAATCTGCGAGCCCCAGGAATTCTGCGAGCCGCGACGGGTATTGCCCATGCGGCCCCTTCCGGGCCCGCCTCTCCCCCGCATCGTCTCGATGCGAGATGCCGCGAATGAACCGGCCGACGGCGACGCTCTGTGGTCACGCTCCGACCGGTCCCGGCATCAGCGGCCACAACGGCCTCAAGCGCCTCAGAGCCGCCGGAATGACTCGCCTGCACCGTTGGTCTCTCGGCTGACCCATGTGCGAGTCGCCGGCCGCTGGCCCGAATCACACCTGCTCAGCGGCCGAAGTGGGCTGCAAGGTATGAGCAAGGTTCTCATCAAGGTGCAGCGCGCATCCTGACTTTCAGGCGACGAATCTCGCCTGCGGAGTCGAAGACTGGGCCGGGAGAGAGCTGCAGACGCAATGTCACGTTCTGAATCGCACCCGATGCGGATCACGCACTCAGCACCTGTCAATGGCGATTTGAAGAGAGTGCATGACAACGCTCGGGTTGTCAACCGTATGACGCAGGACAACCGATTCAGCGGGACCGCGGACCTCTCCGAAGACCTCGATCCGCTCATGAATCTCGATGAGAGGTTGCCATGAGGCTGACGGAACCAATCATGGATGAGGAACGCGCGCGGGTCCCCGAAGCACAGCGGATGAGTGTCATCGCCCTTGCGTCGCCTTGGATCCAGCCGTGACCTGGGCGGACATGGTCTTTCTCGTGATCGCGGGCGTGGCCGCCGGCGCGCTCAACACGATCGTGGCCGGTGGATCACTGATCAGCTTCCCCGCCTTGATCTGGCTGGGATACCCGCCCGTGTGGGCCAACGTCATCAACAGCCTGGGGTTGCTGCCCGGCGGGATCTCCGGCGCCTACGGATACCGCACGCACCTGCCCAGAAATCCCAGGCTCCTAGCGAAGATCACCGTCGTGGCCGTCGTCGGTGCTCTCATAGGCAGCACCCTGCTTCTCACCCTGCCGGCCAGATTGTTCACGGTGGCCGCGCCGGCGCTCATCCTCGCGGCCTCGGTCCTGGTCGCCGTTCAGCCGCTCATGATCCGCCGCGCCGCGCGGGCGACGCTGCCGCCGCATGAGCCCGTGTCCCGTCCAGCCGTGGTCCTCGTCAAGACCGCGTCGGGACCGCCTGATGCCGAGGTGCGCCCCGATCCCCCGGCCGCCGATCCGGCCCACCACGCCTCCGCCGCGAAGCCGCGGCCGGCGGGCCGCCGTCGCCGCCTGGGACCGTGGGCGCTGATGCTGGCCACCAGCGTCTACGGGGGCTACTGGGTGGTCGCCCTCGGGGTGATGTTGTTCTCGGTGTTCAACGCGACGTTCCCTCGCACGTCGCTCCAGCAGATCAACGCTCTGAAGATCCTCACTGCGGCGACGATCAACGTGACGGGGACCGTGGTCTTCGTCGCTACCGGTCATCTGCTGCCGGTGTGGGAGCCGGTGTTGCTGCTCGGCGGCGGCGCGGTGTTCGGCGGCTGGCTCGGTGCCGTGCTCGGCAAGCGAATAGAACCCACGTATCTGCGGACGCTCGTGTTCGTGACCGGACTGTGCTCGGCCGGCTGGCTCGTCACCACCTGACGAACCGGCTCGTCGCCTCGCCGACTGTCCGCCCAC
>NZ_JABVEB010000517.1 GCF_014323665.1 Actinomadura sp. HBU206391
GCGAGATCGGGCGGTCGATGGCCGGAGCGGCCTGCCGCCACGGTGCGTCGCCGCGTGCGTCCCATACCGCCGCGGCGACGACCGCCACGATCAGGGCTCCGGTGAGCGCGCTCGCCATCGTCTTGATCCCGCCCCGCGCGCGGTACCCAGGATCACGCCATTGCTCGACCATCGCGCGCCGCCGGCGCTTCTCGGCCCGCCGCTCCGACCGGCGGGCGCGCGCCCGCCTCAGCGGACCGGGCCCTCGCGATCGCTCACGAGCCGACGGCTCGGCGAATGCCGCGCCCTTGACGAAATCCTCACCGAAGCCATCTGCCGGCTCCGAGGGTTCCACTGCCATATCCAGTTCTCAATCTTCGCAAGTCTTCGGGGTGCAAGATCGTAACAGCGGCCGCACGTCAGATGCCCGGTACGCGACCTCGGAGAACGAGATCTCCACTGTCGGAGGCGGACCCTAGACTCGGCGTCATGGCACGGGCGAATGACGAAGTGGCGGATCTCCTGCAGGAGCTGGCGGACCTGTTGTCGATCACCGGCGGCGAGGCCTACAAGGTCCGGGCGTACGAGAAGGCCGTCCGGGCGATCGGCGGCCATCCCGAGGACGTGTCCGCCCTCGACCTCAAGGGCCTGAAGAAGATCCCGAACGTCGGCGAGGCGATCGCCAAGAAGATCCTGGACTACCAGCAGACCGGCACCATCAGGCAGGTCGAGGACCTCCGCGCCCAGATCCCCGCCGGGGTGCGGGCGCTCACCGCGATCCCGACGCTCGGCCCCAAGAAGGCCATGGTGCTGTACGAGAGCCTGCGGGTCACCTCGGTGGCCGAGCTCGCCACGGCGATCGACGAGGGCCGGGTGCGCGATCTCAAGGGCTTCGGTGAGAAGACCGAGGAGAACATCCTGCACGGCATCGCGCTGCTGGAGCAGTCCGGCGGCCGAGTGCTGGTCGACCTGGCGACCGAGCTGGCCGAGGAGATCGTCGGGGCTCTCCGCGAGGTGACCGGCTGCGAGCGCTGCGCCCACGCGGGGTCACTGCGCCGGATGCGGGAGACGATCGGCGACATCGACGTGCTGGCCGCCTCTGACGACCCGGCTCCGCTCATGGAGACCTTCGCCTCGCTGCCCATCGTGTCCGAGGTGATCGCCCGCGGTGACAAGAAGACCTCGATCCGCACCACCAAGGGGCTGCAGGTCGATCTGCGCGTCGTGCCGCTGGCGTCCTGGGGCGCGGCACTCCAATACTTCACCGGAAGCAAGCAGCACAACGTGCACATCCGGGAGATCGCCGTACGCGCCGGGCTGAAGCTCTCGGAGTACGGGCTGTTCGAGGCCGAGTCCGGCGACCTGATCGTGTCCTCCACCGAGGAGGAGGTGTACGAGCGACTCGGCCTGCCGTGGATCCCGCCGACCCTCCGCGAGGACGGTGGGGAGATCGAGGCGGCCCTGGCCGGCGAGCTGCCGCGACTGGTGCGGGCCGAGGATCTTCGCGGCGACCTGCACAGCCACACCGACCTCACCGACGGCCTCGCGACACTCGAGGAGATGGTCACCACGGCCGCCGGCCGCGGGCTCGAGTACTACGCGATCACCGACCACGCGCCGAACCTCTACATGCAGCGCATGACCGACGAGAAGATGCTCGCCCAGCGCGACGCCGTACGGG
>NZ_JABVEB010000518.1 GCF_014323665.1 Actinomadura sp. HBU206391
ACCTGTCAGCCTGATCGGCTGGGGTCAGACGCCGGTGCCGGTGCGGGTCTGGCCGAGGTAGGAGGCCAGCAGCTGGTCCCGATCCTGGAGCTCCGCGGTGGGCGCCTCCATGACGATGCGCCCGCCGCTCATGACGGCGGCCCGCCCGCAGACCCGGACCGCCAAGTGGACGTTCTGTTCGATGAGCAGCAGGGCGGTACGCGACCGTACCTCGGCGAGCGCCCGCGCCACGGCGTCGGCCACCACCGGCGCCAGCCCGAGCGACGGCTCGTCGATCAGCAGCAGCCGGGGGGCGGCCACCAGCGCCCGGCCCAGGGCGACCATCTGCTGCTCGCCGCCGGACAGGGCGAACCCCAGCCGGTCGCGCAGCCGGGTCAGCGGCGGGAAGAGATCGTAGACGTCGTCGAAGGAGAACACCACCGGCCGGCCGCGCCGCGCGGTGGTGCCGAGCTGGAGGTTCTCGTGCACCGTCAGGTCGCGGAACACGCGGCGTCCCTCGGGCACATGGATCAGCCCCTGCCGGGCCACCTCCTCGGCCGCGACCCTGGTGATGTCGCGGCCGTCGAAGACGATCGAGCCGGTACAGGTGACCAGGCGGCTGACGGCCCGCAGGGTCGAGCTCTTCCCGGCGCCGTTCGGGCCGAGCAGCGCCACCGCCTCTCCGGGCTCGACCCGCAGCCCGATCCCGCACACGGCGTGCGTCGTGCCGTACCGGACGTGCAGGTCTTCAATCGACAACATCGACGGGAACCCCCAGATACGCGCTGATCACCCGGTCGTCGCGCCAGACCTCGTCCGGTGTCCCCCGGGCGATCACCCGGCCGAGCTCGAGGACGACGAGGCGGTCGCACAGCGAGTCGAGAAAATCGATCTTGTGATCCACGACGATCAAGGTGTTGCCCGCGGCCCTGACCTCGTCGAGCAGCGTGGCGACCGTGGCGGTCTCGGCGTCGTTGAGCCCGGCGCTCGGCTCGTCGAGCAGCAGCACCTTGGGCATGCCGGCGAGCGCGCGGGCGAGCTCGAGCAGGCGCCGCTGCCCGTACGTGAGGAGCCCCGCCGCCCTGGTGGCGTGCTCGGCGAGGCCGGTGTACGCGAGCGCCTCCATCGCCTTGGCCCAGCGCCGCCGCTCGTGCCCCCACATCAGCGGGCGGGCCAGCCAGGCGCCGGTCAAGCCGCGCAGGGCCGGATCGGGGCTGGACAGCAGGACGTTCTCCAGGCACGAGAGTCCGTCGTAGATCTGCGGGGTCTGGAAGGCCCGCCCGATCCCGTGGCGGCGGGCCAGGCGGGGGCGGCCCAGGCGCACCTCGGCGCCGTCCACCGTGAGACTCCCGCGGGCGGGCACGATGCCGCAGAGCGCGTTGAGGAAGGTGGTCTTGCCGCTGCCGTTAGGCCCGATGAGTCCGAGCAGCTCACCCCGGCCCACCTCCAGGCCGACGCCCTCGACGGCGCGGACGCCACCGAAGCCGACCGTGATGTCCTCAGCCGTCAACATGAGACGCCTCCTCGCCGGTTCGGTCGCCGTGGGGCCTTCGGACGCGTCCGTACAGGATGCCGCCGAGCCTGCGCGCCTGCGCCGCGATGCCGCCGGGCATCGCGAGCACCACCACGAGCAGTATCAGGCCGTACACGATGGAGCTGTACTGCTCGGCGTCCGACAG
>NZ_JABVEB010000519.1 GCF_014323665.1 Actinomadura sp. HBU206391
CCTCGCGGAGCACGAACACCGCCCGCTCCGTCGGCCCGAGCGTTTCCAGCACGGTCAGCATCGCGATCGAGACGCTCTCCGCGAGTTCGATGTCCTCGGCGATATCGGGGGTGGTCAGCAGCGGTTCCGGCAGCCACTCGCCGACGTATTCCTCGCGGCGGCGCGACAACGTTCGCAGGCGGTTGAGCGCTTGCCGCGTCACGACCCGGATGAGGTACGCCCGCGGGTCACGCACCTGCGAGTGGTCTACGTCGGCCCACCGCAGCCAGGCCTCCTGCAGCACGTCCTCCGCGTCGGCCGCCGACCCGAGCATCTCGTAGGCGACCGTGAACAGCAGGCTGCGATGGGCGACGAACGGGTCGTCGGTCATGGCGTCAACGCTACGCCGGAACTCTCAGGGCGCGCGGCCAGGGGGATCTCGCACGCAGCGGAGAAGCCCTGCGACTCGATCCCAAGCGCCGTGTTGCTCCTGGTCGCGAAGTTGGAAAGTGCAATGAACACGGTGAGCTCAACCATCGCCGCCGGGCCGAGCCGGTCGAGCAGGCGTGCGGACAGCTCGTCGGTGACGGTCGGCGGCGTGTTCGTCATGGCCTCGGCGTACTCCAGCACGTCCTGCTCCAGCGGCGTGAACACCTCCGACTCCCGCCAGCGCGGCACCTGGCTCGCCTTGGCCATGTCCAGGTTCTCGTTCTGCGCCTGGAAGTAGCTGAGATCGAGGCACCAGCCGCAGCCGACCTGTGCCGCGACGGCCATGTGCGCGAACGACTTGAGGCTCTCGTCGGCCGCATCCCATTTGCTCGCCTTGCCCCCGAGCCGCAGGGTGGCCTTGACGACCTTGCGGTTGTGCCACATCACCTCGACGGGCTCGGGCACGTCGCCCAACATCTTGCGGCTGAAGCGCTTGATCATGCGGCCGGTGAACCCGGTGAGCTCCGTCTTCGGAACGCGTGGCGCCATGGTGTCCTCCCTGTACGTTCTCCTGTTCGGCATCAAGACACCGCCGGGCGCGCGAACGTGACACGTCGCACGTGGACAGGGTCTGTCGCGCTGATTGAGAGAACGCGAGGTTCTCTTTGTCACGATGTGAGGATGGTTTGACCCAGTGTCGGCCCATGCTTTGAGGAGGTCGTGACTTCATCTCCGGGGGTGAGGTGCCCAGCGGGAATCAATCTCTGCAGGCCCGGATCACGTTGGTGGCCGGCGCCTTCGCCGCGCTGTTCTGTCTCGTTGTCGGTGCGCTCGTGGTGATCGCCGTGCGCGAAAGCGCCGCCCGCCATGGACAGCAGCAGATCATGGGGGCCATCGACCAGGTGCAGCACCACTTCAAACAGGGTGCGCTCCCCAGCACGCTGGTCCAGAACGCCGATGAGGCGATCCAGGTCCGGGACCCGCATGGGAGGGTCGTCGCGGCGACCCCGCAGCTCGCCGGCAAGCCGCTGATGGCGACCTTTCTTCCAGCGACGACAGAGTTCAGCGCCTATCGGACGTTGTGCCCGCCGGCCGGTCTGGAGGGCTGCATGACCGTCAGGGCGTACAAGGTCTTCCGGCCGGACGGCCCCTGGATCATCTATACCGCGATTCCGGCGATTCCCTGGTACGCCAACTCCATACTGGCGATCTTCCTCGGTGTCGT
>NZ_JABVEB010000052.1 GCF_014323665.1 Actinomadura sp. HBU206391
CAACGCGCTCACCCCACTCCGAGCCGGGCGAGCGGCTCGACCAGTTCCCTTTCCTCGTAGGACAGGTGGGACAGCAGCGTGTCCGTGAGCAGGTCGACGGCGGCGCGCAGACCGGACATGTCGCCGGGCTCGGCCACGAACGCGACCAGCGCGCGGTCGACGCCTTCGAGGACCTCGTGGATGACCTTGTGCTCCTCCGCGAGGCGGTCGACCACCGGTACGAGGCGGGGGTCGGCGCGTCGCAGGTGCGGGAACAGGGCCTGGTCCTCCACGGTGTGGTGCGTCGTGACGACGCGGCAGTAGGACTCGCAGTAGGCCCCGAGGGTCCAGTTGTTCTGGCGCATGGTCATGGTGTTGATGTGCGATCGGGCGAGGCCGGGGTCCATGGACCCGGCGGCGACCTGCTCGATGAGATCGCGTATTTGCGCGAGCTCGGCACGGAGCTGGTCGTGCACGTCGATGAGGTGCCGGCCGGCCGCCTGCTCGTGCCGGGTGTACCGACGGTCAGGCTCGGGCGCAGGGCCGGTGGGGCGGGCGGTCTCGTCCCAGACCCGCACATCGCTCAGCCGGACGCCGTCGTCCGGGGTGGGGGTCACGCCGAAGGGGGTCGCCATCACGCGGGCGGTCATCCTTGTCGTGGTCGTGGTCGTGGTCGGGGTCTTGGTCGTGGTCGGGGTCGAGGTGGTGGTCGTGGCCTGTGACGGGCCTTCGGTCCGGACGGGCGTGGTGGTGTCCGGGACGTCCGGTCCCTTCGGAGCGGTCGCCCTGTCCCGTTCGGCGGCGACGAGCTCTCGTACGAGCGGTGCCACCTCTGCGGCGAATCGTCGAACGGTGTCGTCCGAGTCGGCCATCAGGATGTAGCCGCTGATGCCCTGGGTGAGGGTGAGCTCGGCGAGCTGCTCGGCCCATACCGGCGGCGGCCCCTGGAGGAAGTCACTGCCGCCGGCGGCGCCGGCGCCCATGCCGGTGTCGGTGAACGTGCCGGCGATGTTGTAGAGACGGCGCACCGCCCGCGGGGAGCGACCGGCGGCGGCCGCCGCCTCGTCGATGACCCGGTTCGACTCCGGCAGTTGCTCGGGCGGTACGTAGGGCGAGCTGGGCAGCCAGCCGTCGGCGACGCGTCCGGTCAGCCGCAGCATGCGGGGCTTGATGGCACCGACCCAGATCCCCATCTCGTGCACCGGGAAGGGACCGGGCCTGGTGCCCTGGAGGCTGTAGTGCTCACCTTTCAGCCGCACACCGCCGCCCGGCGTCCACAACGCGCGGATGACCTGAACGGCCTCCTCGAGCGCCGTGATCGATTCGGCGGGGGCCCGGCGTGGCCCGCCCATGGCGGCGACGGCGTCCAAGAATCCACCGGCCCCGAGACCCAGCTCGGCCCGCCCGCCGCTGAGGACGTCCAGGGTGGCCGCGCTGCGGGCGAGCACCGCCGGTGGCCGCAACGGCAGGTTGGCGACGTTGGGGAAGACGCGCACGCGCGTGGTGCGGGCGGCGATCACCGACAGCAGCGTCCAGGCGTCCAGGAACGCGGCCTGGTACGGATGGTCCTGGACACTGACCAGGTCCAACCCGACCCGCTCGGTCAGCTGCGCCAGCTCGACCACGCGCTCGGCGTGCTCGGCCGCCGGCGTCAGAAAGGTGCCGAAAAGCAGGTCGTGGCCGTAGTCGGCCATGGGTTCTTCCTCTCCCGAAACTACGTTGCTTAATAGATCTTATGCCAAGGATAAGAGTTGTTATCAAGAAGGTATGTCTAACCGCATATGAGCTAAGCTTCGCCCATGGCGACTTCACCTCCCGCGAGCGACGCGCAGGGGGACGGCCCGCAGCCGGACGGCCCGCACAGGGCAGGCGCGCACGGGCCCGGCGAGCGGCCGTCCGTCCCCGGACTGAACGCCGACCTGGGCTGGGCGCTGGGCGTCGTCTTCCGCTCCTACGTCAAGGCCGTGGACGCGCTCTTCAGCGATCTGCCCGGTGGCCCGCGGGGCTACCAGCTGCTGGCCTCGGCGGCCCACGATCTCGCCGGCAACCAAGGGCTTCTCTCCCAGCAACTCGGCATCGACCGGACCGTGCTCACCTACCTCATCGACGATCTCGAAGAGCTCGGCCTGGTCGAACGGCGGCCCGACCCCGCCGACCGGCGCAGCCGTCAGGTCATCGCCACCGACAAGGGCCGGGCGCTGTGGTCACAGCGGCAAGAGGCTCTGCGGCACGTCGAGCAGCATGTCCTGGGCGCGCTCGGCGACGACGGTCCGGCGTTCCGCGCTCTGCTGCAACGCCTCGCGGCCGGCGCCAACGAACTCGACCCGATCACCAGCGTCTGCGCGGTGGTGGAGCAGCTGATGCCCGCCGATGCCACCGGCAAGGCCACCGGCCGAGCGAACCGGCGACGCTGACCACGCGGCCCCGATCCGCGACACCGACCCGCGCCACCGCGCCGAGCCGCGACGCGGGTCAGCGCACCGCCGGGAATCCCGCGGCCATCACCACGAGAGTGCGTCTCAGCGTCGGCAGGAACGCGGGGCAGGCGGCGGTCCGCCGCCGCCACGCACGCGAACGCGAACGCGATCCACCTCGCGACCGGCAAACGGGTTCGCGACCTGCCCATCACCTGGACAAGCTCCTGTGAGACGGCGATCGGTCGGACGACCGCGAGAAGGGAGGCGCGCGGCGGCTGAGCCGAGCAGCGATCTTGGAAACCCCGGCGTCGTGGATTTGGGTCGTTCATGGCGGTGACCTGCATGGACAAACTCAGACAAGACCAGACACCGGCGGCCTTGCCAGAGAAGATCGGCTGACCACAGGATCCACCGTGACCCACTTGGCGGGGGCTCCATCGCCCACGCCGAAGGAAGGAGCCGGTATGTCCAGACTGGTACGAAACCTTGGGGATCGACTACTGGAACGGATGGCGCCCAAGGTAACCGCGTCGGCGGCGGCGGACTGGTGCGAGCACTGCGCCGGCCCGTACTACCGCCCGTGCTGGGAGCCGGGGAACTGCGGCGCCTGCAGCAAGTCTCCCTGCCGAAGCTGACCTACGAGTCACCAGCGCTGACCGCGTCCGCGAATTCCGGGATGTCCAGGCGACATGCCGGATCCTCCGGGCGCGGTCATCTCGTGCCCTGCCCTGCTCCAGCCCGCGCTCGCCGGCACTGGCGGCGCCGCCGTTCGAAGGGATCCCGGTCATGCCCTACCTGGTCGCAGCCATGGTGTTCGTCTGCCTGCTCGTCCTTCTCGACCTGGTGCTCACGTTGGCCGTCGTCCGCCGCCTGCGCGAACACGGTCAGTTGCTGGCCTCCGGTGCGGCGGCCGGGCGGGCGGAGGTCATGCCACTCGGCGCTCCACCGCGGGACTTCACCGCCGCCGACACGGGCGGCCGGCGGGTCTCGCCCGACACCCTCACCGGGCCTACCGTGGTCGCGTTCTTCTCGCCGTCCTGCGCGCCGTGCCTGGAAAAGATCCCCAGGTTCGTCGATCAGGTACGGGGGCTCCCGGGCGATCACCGGGTGCTCGTCGTGATGGCGGGCGCCGATGAGGCCGACGCACCCCTGGTCGCCCGACTCGACGCGGTGGCCCAGGTGATCCTCGAACCCGAGGACGGGCTGGTGGCGAACGCGTTCCAGACCCGCGGCCTCCCGTCCATGTGCCTGCTCGACGAGAGCGGCGTGATCGTGGCCGCGGGAAGGGACATCGATGATCTGATGGTGCCGGCCGCGGCATGACGCCGACCACGACCGATCAGCAGGCCGGCCGGCTGACCGTGTCCACGTGGTCGGCGACGGCTCTGTCGGCCATCGGCCTGGCCGTGCGCGCCGCACCGGGCGCCGTCATCGCCTATGTCGCGTTGGCCGTGGTGGGAGCGGTGGCTCCGGTGGCGACCGCCTGGTTGCTCAAGCTCGTGATGGACGGGCTCGTAGCCGGCGCGGCGTTGTCGAGCCTGCTCGGCCTCGCGGGCGGGCTCGCCGTGGCCGGTGTGGTCACCGCTGTCGAACCGCAGGTGACCCAGTACGTGCGGGCCGAATCCGAGCGCCGGCTCGGTCTGCTCAGCCTTGACCGGCTCTACTCCGCAGTCAACCGCTTCGTCGGGCTCGGCCGCTTCGAGGACCCCACATTCCACGATCGCCTGCGTCTGGCGCAGCAGACCAGCCGGACCGCTCCCTTTGACGTGCTCAGTGGCGTCATCGGCGGATCCCAGGGGTCAATAATGATCGTCGGGTTCCTCGGATCGCTCGCCGCCGTGAACACCGCCATGGCGATGGTGGCACTCGCCGCCGCGGTGCCCGCCGTCGTGATGGAGGTCGTTCTCGTCCGCCTCCGCACCACCATGATGTGGCGGATCAGCCCCACCGCACGCCGCGAGTTCTTCTACGCGAAACTGCTCGGCGACCTGCGCGCCGCCAAGGAGGTACGGCTCTTCGGCATCGGCACGTTCCTGCGGCTGCGGATGCTCGATGAGCGGCGGGCGGCCAACCTCGCCGAGCGAAGAGTCGACCGGCGTGAACTGCTCAGCCAGGGTGGACTCGTACTGCTCTCGGCGGCGGTGGCGGGCGGCGGACTGGTGTGGGCGGTCGGGGCCGCTCGTTCCGGCCGGCTCTCGATCGGTGACGTGGCGATGTTCGTCGCCGCGATCGCGGGCGTCCAGAACGGACTGGGCCGGCTCATCGGAGACTTCGGGATATCGCACCGGGGCGTGCTGCTGTTCGAGCATCACCTGGCGGTGGTCCGGTCCGGGCCGGAGCTGCCGATCCGGGCCGAGCCGACCCCCGCTCCCCCGTTGCGGCACGGCATCGAGGTCAGAGACGTGTGGTTCCGCTACACCCCCGACCATCCCTGGGTGTTGCGCGGGGTGAACCTGTTCATTCCATGCGGCCGGGCGCTGGCCGTCGTCGGCCGCAACGGCGCGGGCAAGAGCACCCTGGTCAAGCTGCTGTGCCGCTTCTACGACCCGTCAAGGGGCGCCGTCCTCTGGGACGGTGTCGACCTGCGCGACATGACCCCCGAGGCGCTCCGGACCCGGATCGGCGCGGTGTTCCAGGACTTCATGGAATACGACCTGACCGCGTCGGAGAACATCGGCCTCGGAGACCTCACCGCGCTCGGCGAACCGGCGCGGCTGGAACAGGCCGCCCGCACCGCCGGGGTGCACGAGACCCTCACCGGTCTACCGCATGGCTACGAAACGCTGCTCAGCCGAACGTTCCCCGTCAAGCCAGGCCAGAGTGCCGGCAATAGTACCGACCAGGCGGCGGACGCCCAGAAGATCGCCCCGTACGTCGGCGTCTCGCTGTCCACCGGGCAGTGGCAGCGGGTCGCGCTGGCTCGCGCGCTGGTCAGGGACCGAAGAGACCTCCTGATCCTCGACGAGCCGAGCTCGGGCCTGGACGCCGAGGCTGAGTACGAGGTTCATGCGGCGCTGCGGGAACACGCGGCCGGATCCGCCCGCGTCCTCATCTCGCACCGGATGGGCGCCATCCGCACCGCCGACCACATCGTGGTCCTTGTGGACGGTCGCGTGGCGGAGCAGGGCGACCACGACCTGCTGATCGCCGAAGACGGCGAGTACGCACGCCTGTTCAACCTCCAGGCCGACGGCTACGGCGACGCGTCCGCCAAGGCTCTGGACCCCTCCCTGCCCGAGCAGTGACCTCCGAGGAATGAGAGCGGTCGACAGCGATGGACTACGTCATCATCTTCAGCCGTGCCGTGCTGGCCCTCGTCTTCGTGGCCTCCTCTCTGGGCAAGCTGCGCGACCGGGCGGCGTTTCGGTCGTTCGTGGTCTCGCTCCTGCGGCTTGAGCCGCTGCCCGGCCGATGGGCGCGTCCCGTCGCCGGTGCGGTCGTCACCGTGGAGGCCGCGATCCCCGTGCTGCTCATCGTGCCGTCGACCGTGGTCGGGGGTTTCGTGCTCGCGGGTTGTGCCCTGATCGCCTTCAGTGTCGCGATCGGGACCGCCATCCGACGGAACACGAACATTCCCTGCAAGTGCTTCGGCGCGTCCGGCACGTCACTGGGCGGGCGTCATCTGGTCCGTAACGGTGCCCTGCTGGTGGTCGCGGTGACGGGAGGACTGATCGCACAGTTCGGCGAACCGGGATCACGGTTGAGCGAACCGGGATCCGTTCATCCCGGCGGAGCCCTCGTCGTGCTCACGGCCGCCGGTTGCGTCGCCGCCCTGGTCGTACGATTCGACGACCTGGCCGGCCTGTTCGCGCAACAGCCCGCCCCGGCACGGGCGACGGCGCGGCCCGCCGCGGCCCGGCGCACCTCGGCACCAGGAGACCGGCCGTGACACTTCTCAAGATCACCGTACTTGCGGCGGGAGCGCTGATCATCCTGATCTCCGCCGCCGTGGTCACGATCCGCCGCCGGCTGCTGGTCGTCACCGTCGACGGGCAGAGCATGGAGCCCGCCCTGCGGGCGGGAGATCGTGTGCTCGCGCGCCGCACTGGTGTCGGAGCGGTCAAGGCCGGACAGGTCATCGTTCTGAGAAGCACCGGCGGTCACATGCAGCCGATCGCCCGTGGGCCTCGGCTCGAGGACGGGACGGTCTCCACCGCCGGCGAAGGATTTCTCATCAAGCGGCTCGTGGCACGGCCCGGCGACACCGCTCCCTCCGAGTTCGGCCCCCCAGGCGCGGTTCGGCGCGGGGACATCGTGCCGCCGGAGGCCATCCTCGCCGTCGGCGACAACCCCGGGCACAGCTTCGATTCCCGCCAGGCGGGCTATCTACCGGCCGTCAACATGGTGGGAGTCGCGGTACGTACGCTCCGCAGGCCCAAGAAGCGCCCCCCACGTTCACTAGCTTTGCGGTGTCGTCCGCTCTCGATGCCGGAGTTCGCGCTCGAGCGGTGTTCGACAACCCCGCACACTCCACGCATCCAGGACAATGTCGTCTCGTGATTGTGGACAAGGCCATCTATAGCGACGGCGGCCGCGAGACCGTCGACGGCGACATCAGCGATGCCTTCGACGCCGCCAGGGCCAAGGGCGACTGCTGGCTCTGGATCGGCATGCACGAACCGACCGAAGAGGAGTTCGCCCTCGTCACCGATGAGCTGAACCTTCACTCGCTGGCCGTGCAGGACGCCATCGAGGCGCACCAGCGGCCCAAGCTCGAACGCTACGACGACACCGTGTTCGTCGTGCTCAAGACGTTGAGCTACCGCGAGGACACCTCGACCATCGAGGTCGGCGAGATCATGGTGTTCCTCGGTTCCGATTTCATCATCACCGTCCGGCACGGCACGGCCAACCCGCTCAAGCCCGTACGCGCGCGAGTGGAGACCGACCCGCGGATGCTGGCAGACGGGCCCTCCTCGGTGCTGTACGCGATCTGCGACCAGGTCGTCGACACCTACTCCGAGATCGCGCACAAGGTCGAAGCCGACATCATCGCCCTCGAACGTCATGTGTTCGATACCGGCCGCAGCGACGTCACCGAGGGCATCTACGCGCTCAAGCGCGAGGTGCTGGAGTTCCGCGGTGCCGAGGATCCCCTCATCCCGGTACTGCAGGAGATCGTCAAGGGGAGGGTCGAGCACTGCGAGGACGCCGTGGAGTACTTCCGCGACGTCTTGGCGCACCTGCTGCGCGTCGATGACCAGGTCGACAAGCACAACGAACTGCTGACCAGCGTGCTCAGCGCCCATGTCGCGCTGGTGGGCCTGCAGCAGAACAGCGACATGCGCAAGATCTCTTCATGGGCGGCGATCATCGCCGTCCCCACGATGGTCGCCGGGGTCTACGGCATGAACTTCGACCACATGCCCGAGCTGCACTGGGTCATCGGCTACCCGCTCAGCGTGGGCGTCATGGTCGTCGCCGTCTTTTTCGTCTTCCGCCTCCTCCGGAGGAGCGGGTGGCTCTGAGACGCAAGCCGCCCCAAGAGCCGGCGGCGCGCTCAGCCGCCCGCTCGTAGCGGGCCGTCGGGTTGCCGCCAGGGCTGAGGTGAAGCGAACGGCGACCCGTCAGGATAAAACTCGTGCACCTGGCGGTGACGGGGCGGATAGGCGCGCAGGAGGGTACGGCAGCCCTGCTCATAGGCGTCGTTCACGGCGCCATCCCGTCGGGTTCGGTGCGATACGAGGCGCAGCGAGTCCCGGTGCACGCCGGGCGAGCGGTACCGCCGTCGGATCGGGCATCATCACAATCAGTGCGATCACGGATGGTCAGTTATGGAGCATTGAATGGACCTCCCGTCCCGAACGGCCGCACGATCGGTTCCCGACCCCCGGGGCGCCGAGACGGCCGAGCAGTACGTCGGCCTCCTGCGCGGCCTCCGTGCGTGGTCGGGCCTGACGTTCCGGCAATTGGAGAAACGCGCCGTCACCAACGGCGATGTCCTTCCGTACAGCACGATCCATGCGGCGCTCGCGCGTCCTCGGCTGCCCCGCGAAGAGCTGCTGACCGCCTATCTGCGCGCGTGCGGCTGCACACCGCAGGAGGTGGCGATCTGGGTAGACGTCCGCAGGCGGCTGACGGTGACGACCGCGGGTGAGCGGCCGCTCGGCGGGCCCCGTCCCGGCGACGACACCGGCCGACCGGCGCCCGGACGGCGCACGGCCGCACCACCGCGCCGCGGCCTGGGCCGCGCGTGGGCGAACCTGCTCGGCCGGCGTTGGCCGGCCACCGTCGCGGGGCTGGTGCTGGTGCTGGGAACGGCGGGCGGTGCGGCACGTTCCCCGGAGGCGCGCCCCTCCGCCCCCGAAGCGGACCTGCTGACGTCGGACCGCTGCCCGGCCCTCATCGCGCTGGGCGAGTACGGTCAGTGCGCTCAGCGGCTACAGGAGAGTCTGCAGCAACGAGGCCTGAAACTGCCCGCCGACGCCTCGTTCGGCCCGTACACCAGAATGCGGGTCACCGCCTTCCAGGTCCTCACGGGGCTTCCGCCCACCGGGATGGGCGACGGGCCCACCAAGACGGCCCTGCTGTCCCGCGGGGCCGCCACCGCCACGTGGCCGAAGGCCCGGATCGCACGGCGGCTGAACGAGGTGTTCGGGAGTTCCGGCGGTGAGGCCATGGTGCTGGCGAAGTGCCTGTCGCTCGGCGATCCGCTCTGGATCGCCGGGCCTGACCGGCAGGGTGTTCGCCGGTGGGGCCTGTTCCAGTTCACCGATCTGGAGCTGCTGCGCCTTCGGGCCGGCCCGGCCCAGGCCCTGGACCCCGAATGGAACATCCAGGCGGCACACGGGGTGTGGCAGCGCACCGGGGACTTCAGCCACTGGTCGTGCGAGTCCCCGAACGACGCGTTCGGTCTGCTGCGGCCGAGCGGCACCTGAGCCGTGGACGGGGCGGCAGGACCGCCTCTCACGGCTGGAAGCGGTAGCCCATGCCGGGTTCGGTGAGCAGGTGGCGGGGGCGGCCCGGGTCGGGCTCCAGCTTGCGGCGCAACTGGGCCATGTACTGGCGCAGGTAGTGCGTCTCGCGGGCGTAGGAGGGCCCCCACACCTCGGTCAGCAGCTGACGCTGGCTGATGAGCTTGCCCGGGTTGCGGAGAAGGATCTCCAGCAGGTGCCACTCGGTGGGCGTCAGCCGGACCCCCTCGGACTCCGGGCCGGTCACGGTCTTGGTGCGCAGGTCGACCACATGGCCGCCGACCTCGACGACCGGGGCGCTGTCCTCGGCGGTGAAGCGGCGGGTGACCGACCGGATGCGGGCCACCAGCTCATCGATGCTGAACGGCTTGGTCACGTAGTCGTCGGCGCCCGCCTCGAGCGCCTCGACCTTGTCCCGGCTGCCCGCGCGGCCGGACAGCACGATGATGGGCACCCGGGTCCAGCCGCGCAGGCCGTGGATGACCTCGACACCGTCGACATCGGGCAGGCCGAGATCGAGCAGCACGAGATCGGGATGCCAGTCGCCGGCCCGCCGTAGGGCCTCGGTGCCATCGCCGGCGACCTCGACGTCGTAGTGGCGGGCGCGCAGGTTGATGCGCAGTGCCCGCAGGATCTGCGGTTCGTCGTCGACGACGAGGATGCGCGTCATGTCGTTCCAATCATCGGGTCATCGTCGTGGTGCGGGTGGGCTCCCCCTTCGCTGGCCGGGTCAGGGTCGGCACGGTCTGCGAACGGGGCGTCGCCGCCGCGCCGATCCCCCGCCGTCGTCGCTCCGGAGGCGAGCACGGGCGCGCCGGAGGCGGGCGCGGCCGGCAGAGAAAGGATCATGGTGAGTCCTCCGCCCGGGGTCTCGTCCGGTGTCAGGCCGCCCCCCATCGCCTCGGCGAGGCCGCGGGCCAGGGCCAGGCCCAGCCCCACGCCGACCTCGTTGTCGCGGTCGTTCAGACGCTGGAACGGCAGGAAGACCCGGTCACGGTCGCCGACCGGGATGCCGGGGCCGCGGTCGGCGATCCGCACCTCCACGCGGTCGGCCAGTGCGCTGGCGGTGACCAGGACCTTCTCGTCCGGCGGGCTGAAGCGCAGCGCGTTCGAGATGAGATTGACCAGCACCCGTTCCAGCAGACCCGGGTCGGCCAGCACCTCGGGCACGTCCCCGGAGATCCGGCTGGTGACGCGCCCGCTCGCCGCGTCGAGATCGTCGAGTGCCCGGGGAACCAGTTCCTCCATGGCGAGGGGTTGGATGACCATGCCGAGCGCGCCCGCCTGAAGGCGGCTCATGTCGAGCAGGTTCGCCACCAGCCGGTCGAGCCGGTCGAGGGACTCGCCGGCCGTGGCGGTCAGTTCGGCGCGTTCTTCGCCGGTCCATGGGATGTCGGCGTTGCGCAGGCTCTCCACGGCCGCCTTGGCCGAGGCCAGCGGGGTGCGCAGGTCGTGACTCACCGCGTTGAGCAGTGCGGTGCGGATCCGGTCGGCGTGCGCCAGCGGCCCGGCCCGTTCGGCCTCCTCGGCGAGCCGCCGCTGCCGGAGGGCGACCGAGGCCTGTAGGGCGAACGCCTCGATGATCCGCCGGTCGGCGGCGGGCAGGGTGCGGCCGCGCAGCACGAGCGCGAGTTCCTCACCGACCGGGACCTCCGTGTCGGCCTCGTCCGGGGTCGTACACGGTTTGCCGCCGACCGTCGCGACGATCCGCCAGCTGGCCGGATCACGGTGCGAGTCGGGGGTGAGCGGAGCGCCGGGCGGATGTTCCAGCAGCGTCACCGAGGTGAGCCCGAAGGTCTCGCGCAGGCGCTCCAGCAGGGAGTCGAGGGCGTGTTCGCCGCGCAGGACGTTGCCGGCGAGGGTGAACAGGACCTCGGCGTCCGCGCTCGCCCGGGCGGCCTCCCGGGTGCGCCGGGCCGCGAGGTCGACGACGGCGCTCACCCCGACCGCGACCAGCACGAAGACCAGCAGCGCGAAGGCGTTCTCGCGTTCGGCCACCGTCAGCTGGTGCAGGGGAGGGGCGAAGTAGTAGTTGAGCAGCAGGAAGCCGCCGATGGCGGCGACGAGGGCGGGGTAGAGGCCGCCGACCAGGGCGACGCCGACGACCGCCGCGAGGAAGACCAGGATGTCGGTCGGAAGTGACGCCTCCGCGCGCAGACCGGCCAAGGTGAGCGTCAGCGCCGGCAGGCCCACGGCCGCGAGGCAGAACCCCGCGAGGCGGCGGCGTGGTGCGACGCCTCCCGTCCGGCCGGCCGGACGGCGCCACCCTCTGACCTCCTCGTGGCTCACCATGTGGACGTCGATCGAGCCGGACATCGCCGTGGTGGTCACCCCGACCCCAGGGGACAGGATCTGCGCGAACCGGTTCCGCCGCGAGATCCCGAGGATCAGCTGGGTGGCGTTCACCCCGCGGGCGAAGTCGAGCAGCGCGTGGACGACGTCGTCGCCCACCACCTGGTGATAGGTGCCGCCGAGGCTCTCGATGATGGTCCGCTGGCGGGCGAGGTTCGCGGGCCCGGCGACGGAGAGGTGATCACTGTGGGTGACGTGCACGGCCAGCAGGTCGGCGCCCTTGGTGCGGGCGGCGATGCGGGCGGCGCGCCGGATCAGCGTGTCGCCCTCCGGCCCGCCGGTGAGTGCGACGACCACGCGTTCACGGGCCTCCCACGTGCCGCCGATGTTGTGATCGGCGCGGTAGCGCTCGAGCTGATCGTCGACCTCTCCGGCGAGCCACAGCAGGGCGAGCTCGCGCAGCGCGGTCAGGTTGCCGACTCTGAAGTAGTTCGTGAGGGCCGCGTCGACCTTCTCGGGCGTGTAGACGTTCCCGTGCGCCATCCTGCGGCGCAGTGCCTCGGGGGCCATGTCGACCAGCTCGACCTGGTCGGCCCGGCGTGCGACCTCGTCCGGAACGGTCTCGCGCTGCGGAACGCCGGTGATCTCCTCTACGACGTCGTTGAGCGACTCCAGATGCTGGATGTTCACCGTGGAGATGACCGTGATGCCCGCGTCGAGCAGGCGTTCGATGTCCTGCCAGCGCTTGGTGTGCGCTGAGCCGGGGATGTTGGTGTGCGCGAGCTCATCGATCAGAGCGACCTGCGGCGCCCGTTCGATCACCGCGTCGGTGTCGAGCTCGGTGAACACCGCCCCGCGATAGGTCATGGTCTTGCGGGGAATGATCTCCAGTCCCTCGATCATCGCGACGGTGCGCGGCCTGTCGTGGGTCTCCACGTAGCCGACGACGACGTCGGTGCCGCGGTCGGCGCGCCGGTGGCCCTCGGAGAGCATCGAGAAGGTCTTGCCGACCCCGGGGGCAGCCCCGAGATAGATGCGGAGCTGCCCCCGTGCCATGGTGATCTCCTTCGCGTACGGGTCAGGACTTGTACGGCGCTGCGCGGTCCAGGTCGAGGTTCAACTCGACGACGTTCACGGACGGCTCGCCCATGAAGCCGAGCGACCGGCCCGTCGTGTACTTGTCGATCAGGTCGAGAACCTTGTCCTCGGCGATTCCCCGGGCCGTGGCGACGCGCGGCGCCTGCAGGCGGGCGTAGGCGGTCGAGATCGCCGGGTCGAGCCCGCTGCCGCTGGCCGTCACCGCGTCGGACGGCACTTCCGGCTTGGCCGGGGCGCCCCCGCGGATCGGCACGATCTGACCTTCAGCGTAGTCCTCGCCCGGCTTGGCGCACTCGACCGCGACCCCGCGATAGGCGGTGATGAACGGCGCGGCGGGGCAGGCCTCGTTGACGCTGACGACGCGGGTCGGCCTGGTCACCACTCCCTTCGCGTCGCGCGACCCGAACACCGAGAGCACCGCCCCCACGCCGCTCTTGGCGCAGAACGGCCGGGAGCCGTCCACGCCTTCCAGCTCGCCGATGTCCTTGCTGCGAGTGCATACCTGGGTGAGGAGGGACTGGTCGCCCTCATCGGGGTTGCCCTCGTCGTCCTTGGCGCCCGGGACGGGCAGGGTGTCGACGATGGACTCGGGGCCGAGGTTGCTCGCGGCGGTGGCGGTCGGGTCGTACCCGTCGCCGGCCGTGGACGGACGGCTCTGGAAGTACTGCTTGAGTGGGTTTCCATCCTTGTCGGTGAAGGACTGTCCAATGATCCGGCTGCCGACGGTGCTGCCGTTGGCGGCCTTGATCAGTGAACCGTCGGCCTTGTCGTGCAGCCCCGGCAACTGGGCGACGGCCCAGATGGCGAGCGGATATAGAACGCCGGTGAGAACGGTGAGGACGAGCAGCGCGCGCAGCGCCGCGAGGTGACTGCGGAGCCAGGAGGAGCGCATCAGGAGATCCCTGGGATGAATTGGATGATGAGGTCGATGAGCTTGATGCCGATGAACGGGGCGATGATCCCGCCGAGCCCGTAGACGTAGAGGTTGCGGCTGAGCAGTTTCGATGCCGAGCTGGGCCGGTAGCGGACGCCGCGCAGCGCCAGCGGGATCAGGGCGATGATGACGACCGCGTTGAAGATGACGGCCGACAGGATCGCCGACTGCGGGCTGTGCAGCCGCATGACGTTGAGGGCGTCCAGCCCCGGGAACAGGGCGATGAACATCGCCGGGATGATCGCGAAGTATTTCGCGACGTCGTTGGCGATGGAGAACGTCGTCAGCGCCCCGCGGGTGATCAGCAACTGCTTGCCGATCTCGACGATCTCGATGAGCTTGGTCGGGTCGGAGTCGAGGTCGACCATGTTCCCGGCCTCCTTGGCGGCGGAGGTGCCGGTGTTCATGGCCACGCCGACGTCGGCCTGGGCGAGCGCGGGGGCGTCGTTGGTGCCGTCACCGGTCATCGCGACCAGCCGGCCGCCCTCCTGCTCCCGCTTGATCAGGGCCATCTTGTCCTCGGGCTTGGCCTCGGACAGGAAGTCGTCCACCCCCGCCTCGTCGGCGATCGCCTTGGCGGTCAGCGGGTTGTCGCCGGTCACCATGACCGTGCGGATGCCCATCGCGCGCATGTGGTCGAAGCGCTCCCGCATGCCGGCCTTGACGACGTCCTTGAGGTGGATGACACCGAGGACGCGAGCGGTGGTGCCCGCGTCGGTCCGGACGACCTCGCCGACGGCGAGCGGCGTGCCGCCCGACGCGGAGATCCCGTCGACGACGTCGCCCATCGCCGGCGGCACGTGCCCGCCGAGCTCGCGGACCCAGTCGGCCACCGCGGTCGCCGCGCCCTTGCGCAGGCTCCGGTCGATCGAGGAGGACCCGTCGACGTCGCCGTCGAGGTCCACCCCGGACATGCGGGTCTGGGCGGTGAAGGCCACCCAGCTCGCGTGGCCGAGTTCGCCGGCGTGCCGTTCGCGCAGCCCGTACCGCTGCTTGGCGAAGACGACGACAGAGCGGCCCTCGGGCGTCTCGTCGGCGAGGCTGGACAGCTGTGCCGCGTCCGCGAGCATGGTCTCGTCGACATCCCCCACCGGGATGAACTCCGACGCCTGCCGGTTCCCCAGCGTGATGGTGCCCGTCTTGTCGAGCAGCAGGGTGTTGACGTCGCCCGCGGCCTCGACCGCCCGGCCGCTCATCGCCAGCACATTGCGCTGGACCAGTCGGTCCATGCCGGCGATGCCGATCGCGGACAGCAGCGCCCCGATCGTGGTCGGGATGAGGCAGACGACCAGCGATACGAGCACGATGCCCGTGACACCGTTCCCGTCCAGTGCACTCGTGTCGGGTACGCCGGGGTTGCCGGCCTTGGAGTAGATGGCGAGGGGCTGCATCGTCGCCACCGCGACCAGGAAGATGATCGTGAGGGCGGCCAGCAGGATGTTGAGAGCGATCTCGTTCGGGGTCTTCTGCCGGTTCGCGCCCTCGACGAGGGCGATCATCCGGTCGATGAAGCTCTCGCCCGGCTTCTGCGTGATCTTGACGACGATCCGGTCGGAGAGCACCTTGGTGCCGCCGGTCACCGCGGACCGGTCGCCGCCGGACTCCCGGATGACCGGGGCCGACTCGCCGGTGATCGCGGACTCGTCGACGCTGGCCACACCTTCGACGACGTCGCCGTCGCCGGGGATGATCTGACCGGCCTCGACCACCACGTGGTCGCCCAGCCGCAGCTCGGGAGCCGGGACGTTCTCGACCGGGGCGGTCTTCCCCGGCCGCCAGCCCACCAGCCGCCGCGCGACGGTGTCCTGCTTGGCCCGCCGCAGGCTGGCGGCCTGGGCCTTGCCGCGTCCCTCCGCCACCGCCTCGGCGAGGTTGGCGAAAAGTGCGGTCAGCCAGAGCCACACCGTGATGAGCCACGCGAAGACGGTCATCTCGCCTATGGCGAGCACGGTGGTCCACACCGCGCCCACCTCGACGATGAGCATGACGGGGTTGCGCCACAGGGTGGCCGGGTTGAGCTTGCGTGCCGCGTCCGGCAGTGAGCGGACGAGCAACTTCGGATCGAGCAGGCCGCCCTGCACCCGGCCTCCCGCCGGCTCGATCCGCGGCGGCTCGGGGGCCGACGGCGCTTGGATGGTCTGGGTGGTCACTGGTGTATTCCTTCTGCGAGCGGTCCGAGGGCCAGCGCCGGGAAGAACGTCAGGCCGACGAGGATGAGGGTGACGCCGGCGACCATGGCCACGAACAGTGGCCGGTAGGTCGGCAGCGTGCCCTCCGACACCGGAGTGGGCGACTGCCGGGCCAGCGACCCGGCCAGGGCCAGCGCGAAGATGATGGGCAGGAACCGGCCGAACACCATCGCCAGGCCGAGCGCGGTGTCGTACCACGGGGTGTTGACGGTGATGCCGGCGAACGCCGATCCGTTGTTGTTGGCGGCCGAGGTGAAGGCGTAGAGCACCTCGGAGAGTCCGTGCGGACCGGTGTTGAGCATGCCGGCCCGTTGGCCGGGCATCGCCACGGCGATCGCGGTGCCCACGAGGACGATGGCGGGGGTGACCAGGAAGTACATCGAGGCGAACTTCATCTCTCGAGCGCCGATCTTCTTCCCGAGATACTCCGGTGTGCGCCCCACCATCAGCCCGGCCACGAAGACCGTGATCACGGCGAGGATGAGCATGCCGTACAGACCGGAGCCGACCCCGCCGGGCGCGACCTCGCCGAGCATCATGTTGATCAGCAGTACAGCCCCGCCGAGGCTGGTGTAGGAGTCGTGGAAGGAGTCCACGGCCCCGGTCGAGGTCAGTGTCGTGGAGGCGGCGAAGGTCGCCGAGTTCGGCACCCCGAACCTGGCCTCCGTGCCCTCCGTCGCGGCGCCGACCGCTGTGGGAACGGTGCCGTGGTGGGCCAGCTGGGCGCCGTTGACCACGGCGATGCTGACGATCGCCAGAGTTGCCATGACAGCGACGATCGCGTAACCCTGCCGCTTGTCGCCGACCATCCGGCCGAACGTGCGGGGCAGCGAGAAGCTGATCACCAGGATCAGGAAGATCTCGATCCAGTTGGTCCAGGCGGTGGGGTTTTCGAACGGGTGGGCGGAGTTGGCGTTGTAGAAACCGCCGCCGTTGGTGCCGAGCTCCTTGATGGCCTCCTGGCTCGCCACCGGGCCACCGGTGATCGGCTGAGTGCCGCCGGCGATGGTGTGCGCCGTGTGCGGGTCGGCGAAGTTCTGCACCGCCCCACCGGCGATCAGCACGATCGCGGCGACGATGGCGATCGGCACGAGGATGCGCACGCAGCCGCGGACCAGATCGACCCAGAAGTTGCCGAGCTCCTCGGTCTTCTTGCGCGCGAAACCGCGGACGACGGCCATGGCCACCGCGATGCCGACGGCGGCGGACACGAAGTTCTGCACCGCCAGACCCGACATCTGCACCAGGTGGCCCATCGTGGACTCGCCCGAGTACGCCTGCCAGTTGGTGTTGGTGGTGAAGCTGATGGCGGTGTTCCAGGCGATGTGATCCGGTACGCCCTTGAAGCCGAGATTCAGCAGCAGGTGGCCCTGCAAACGCTGGAAGGCGTACAGGAACAGCACCGAGATCAGCGAGAAGGCCAGCACGCTGCGTGCGTAGGCGCTCCATTTCTGCTCTGCGGCCGGGTTGACGCCGATCAGGCGGTACAACCCGCGCTCGGCCCGAAGATGCCGGGTCGAGGTGAAGACGCGGTACATGTAGTCGCCCAGTGGCCGATGGACGGCCACAAGAGCGATCACCAGGGATCCGATGAACAGGATCCCTGCGGTCGTCGAACTCATCTAGAACCGCTCCGGGAGTAGAAGGGCGATCACCAGGAACACGATCAGCCCGGCGGCCAGCACCAGTCCGATCAGATTGTCGGCGCTCACAGTCGCCCCACCGCCTTCACGACCAGGCTGAACAGCGCGAAAATCGCCACTGTCAGCACCACGAACACGACGTCAGCCATCTCTCCTGATTTCCTTGATCACCTGTTGGCCCGGTTTCCGGCCGGCCATCGATGTCCAGCGGCCGGCGCGGCCCCACGAGCGGACGGGGGATGGCGGTGGGACGCGGACCGTCCCGTGGCGAAGCCGGGAGCCTGGACCTGGGCGGTCGGCCGAAACGCCGGTCGCCGGCCCTTCACCGAGCCGACACGTGCCGCTGACAAGGGCGTGCCCAGGGACGACGGGCCGACACTGAACGACCGCATCCCCCACCGATCTGCCCGGCGGTAGGCGGGGAGGGTGTTCTGCACCCGACGTCATGTCCCCGCCCTTTCTTCGCCTCTCGCCCGATGCGAGCGCCGCAGAGAAGAAAACACCCGCTAGATGGGCATTTCGCAAGTCTTGACGGTTTCCATACGCCTGTGCCGACGGTCTTTACGGATCCCTCACACCTCGCGCCCGGGCAGGAGTGGCCAGGAACACCGACGCCCCCTCCCCTGTCGTGATCATGCAATTGTTCGCGGCGGTCTTCGCTGCTGAACAACCGTGTGATCACGATCAGGCGAGGGGGCGGGCGAAGTGGAGCGGATGAGACGCGGGCCGGGGATACCCGGATGTCAGTTCACGACCCGGCCGTGCAGTACGAGGGCCCAGGTGAGGCAGCCGAACGCGGCCGTGCACACTACCGTGCGGGCGAGGTTCCAGCGGACCCACGCCGTTTCGAACCGCTCGCGCACCGCGGACGGATCGGCGATGCGGGCGGCGTCGCCGGCCGCCTCGAGTTCGTTGTTGAGCGGCACGTTGAAGCCCATCGTGATGATGAGCACGATCACGTACAGGACCAGAGCGGCCACGATCCAGCCGAACGCGGCACGCCCGTCTCCGCGGAAGTGGAGCAGAGCGGCCACCGCCGTCAGCACGAGCGCGCCGGCGAAAGTGAGGAAGAACCAGCCGTTGAGGATGGCCGCATTGATCTTCTGCATCCCGTCGACGAAGGTCCGGTCGTCGGCCCGGCCCAGCCCGAGCATGACGGAACAGGAGTACGCGTAGTAGAGGCCCGCGCTGAGCCCCATGGCGATCGTGGCCGCGACCAACGAAACACCTCGAAACTGATCCAACATCAACATCCTCCGTGGTCGAGATCGCACTCTCGGGTGCGGGACGCGAGACCGGGCTCGCTCACCGCTTGGTCTCCAGGTGCCGGGCGGCCGTGGGCGAAGGGCGCTGTGCTCCCACCCGCGCACGGCCGCCGTCGCCCTACCGGCCGCCGTCCCAGACGCCGGTCGCGGCGGTGTCCCGCGCGTAGTCCGCGAAGTCGCGGGGCTCGCGGCCCAGTGCGCGCTGTACGCCGTCGGCCAGGTGGGCGTTGCGTCCGTCCAGCACCCTGGCGAACAGCTCGGTCAGCAGCTTCGCGTAGTCGGCCGGTACGTCGTACTCCACCAGCGCGGACGCGTACTGCTCCGGGGTGACCGGCACGTACCGGACCTCCCGGCCGGTCGCCTCTGCGATCTCCGCCGTCGCCTCGGCGAAGGTCAGCAGGCGGCGCCCGGTCAGTTCGTACAGCCTGCCCACGTGCCCGTCCTCCGTCAGCGCGGCGACCGCGACGTCCGCGATGTCCTCGACGTCGACGAACGGCTCGGCCACGGCGGCGGCCGGGAAGGCGACCTCGCCGCCGAGCACCGGCTCGAGCAGGAAGTGCTCGCTGAAGTTCTGGCTGAACCAGCTCGCCCGCAGGATCGTCCATTCGGCGCCGGAGTCCCGTACCGCCCGCTCGCTGATCGCGGCCTCCTCCTCGCCGCGGCCGGACAGCAGCACCAGCCGTCGGGCGCCGCTTCGCACCGCCAGTTCGGAGAACGAACGGATCGCGGCGGCGGCCCCGGGGAATGCCAGATCCGGCTGGTACGCGACGTACGCCGACTCCACGTTTCGCAACACGGGCTCCCAAGTGGCCGGGTCGTCCCAGTCGAACGGCGGCTCGCCCGAGCGGGAACCGACCCGCACCGGCAGGCCGCGTGCCGTGAGCCGCTCGGCCACCCGGCGGCCGGTCTTGCCCGTGCCGCCGAGCACCAGCGTCGTCTTCTCCTGCGCCTTCTCGCGCATGCCTTCCGTCATGCCACAAGTGAAGTCCCGCGCGGGTGAACACGGCCATGGTCGAAAGGCTCAGCCCCATGTTCGTGCGTCTAAGCTGAGCCGCATGGACGCACTCTCGGGCCTTCTCGACGGGCCCAGGGCCCGGGCGCGTTCCTGCTGCGAGCGCTGCTCAGCCCGCCCTGGTCGGTACGCGTCCAGGACGAGGCGCCGCTCACCCTGGTGTCGATGGTGAGGAGTGCGGCATGGGTGATCCCCGACGGCGGTACGGCGGTACGACTGCCCCCGGGCGACGTCGCCATCATGCGCGGCCCGGATCCCTACACGGTCTCCGATGACCCGGCCACGCCGCCGCAGGTCGTCATCCACCCTGGGCAGCGCAGCACCACACCGGACGGGGCGGCTCTGTGCGATTCGATGGACCTGGGAGTCCGCACCTGGGGAGACGATCCGGACGGCTCCACGGAGATGCTCATCGGCACGTACCAGATGCGCGGTGAGGTCAACCAACGGCTGCTGGCGGCGCTGCCCGCGCTGCTCGTCCTTCCGGGCGACGCGTGGGACAGTCCGCTCATCTCGCTGCTCGGCGCTGAGATCGGCAAGGACGAACCCGGCCAAGAGGTCGTTCTCGACCGGCTGCTCGACCTGCTGCTGATCGCGGTGCTACGTGCCTGGTTCGCCCGCCAGGAGACCAAGGCCCCGGCCTGGTACCGGGCCCACAGCGACCCCGTGGTGGGCCCGGCCCTGCGGATGCTCCAGAACGAACCGGCCCACCCGTGGACGGTCGCCGCGCTGGCCGCCAGGACGGGCGTCTCCCGGGCCGCTCTCGCCCGCCGTTTCACCGAACTGGTCGGCGAGCCGCCGATGGCCTTCCTCACCGGCTGGCGGCTGGCCCTGGCCGCCGATCTGCTGCGCGAGCCGGACGCCACCGTCGGCGCCGTGGCCCGGAAGGTCGGCTACGGCAGTTCCTTCGCGCTCAGCACCGCCTTCAAGCGCGTACGCGGTGTCAGCCCCCAGGAGTACCGCGTCGGCGCGTCCGGAAGCGGGTGAGCGCCAGGCGGCGCAGAGCCCATCTGGTCGGGCTCATCGGGATCGGGCTCATCGGATCAGGCTTATCGGGTCGAACTCAACTAACGGACTCAGCGTGTGGATCTCAGCGTGTGGATCTCAGCGTTTGGATCTCAGCGTTTGGATCTCAGCCGGGCCAAGTCGTCCAGGTGCGCAGGGTGGGGCTGATCGACTTCTCCTCGAAATCCAGGTGTTCCAGCAGGCGCCGGCTCAGCTCGTCGATGGCTGCGACCAGCCGCTCGCGGGTGTCCGTACCGGAGCCGTCTCCGAGTACACGCGCGAGAGCCTCGACCTGGTCGAGGAGATCGGAGATCTTCCGGTGGTCGGCTTCCAGCCGTTTCACGGTCGGCACCAGGGCCGGGTTCGAGCGCCGCAGAGCCGGAAAGAGGTTGACGTCCTCTCCGCCGTGGTGACCGTGGACGAACCGGCAGTACTTCAGGCAGTTGACCCGAAGCTGCCACAGCGGGCTCTGGGTCCGCAGCGTACGGATCTTGGTACGGACCAGCGCGGGTGAGGCGTTCGAGCCGATCTGGGCGGCGAGCTCACGCAGGACCCGCAGGTCCTTGCGGAGCCTGCCGTGGACCCATTTCAGCTCCTTCACCAGGTGCTCACCGGGAGGACCGGCCCCGGTCTTCTTCGACGTCATTCCAGCGAAGCTAGCAGTCGATTGAAGATTCCAATGATCTGCCGCCCCTACGAATGTCGATGGCCCGTACGGCGAGTCCGGCAGGTGGCTCATGATCGCGATGGCCCGATAGTGTCGCGCGGTGCGACGAACGCAGTACCGGCAGCGGCCCTATCGCGGGCCGGCCGACCTCCAGGCGATGCAGGCACTGACCCAGCGCCTGTGGTCATCGGCGAGCCGGTGGCACATCGGCGACCTCGCCTGGTCCCGGTTCCAGCACATCGGGCGGGAACCCGAGTGGCGGACGGCCCTGTGGGAATGCGACGGCGAGCCGGTCGCCTGGGCCTGGGCGAAGCCGCCCGGCGACCTCGACCTGCATCTCGATCCGGCGCATCCTGACCTGGCGCCGGAGATCCTGCGGTGGTTCGACGAGGTCGCCCCGGGCGAGAGCCGTACGGTCACGATGCTGGACGCCGAGACGGCTCTCATCCACGTACTCCGGCGGCACGGTTACGTCGAGGCGACCGGAGGGCCGTTCTTCATCCATCTCCGGCGGAGCCTGGCCGACCTGCCTCAGCCCCCCGACCCGCCGGCCGGTTACACCCGTCGCTGCGTGTCCGGCGAGAGCGACGCCGATGCCCGCGCCCGGGTTCACCGGGCCGCCTTCTCCCTACCGGGGCTGCCACCCTCCAAGGTCAGCGGCGACAGCTACCGCGCGGTCATGCGTGCCTGGTCCTACCGCTCGGAACTGGACTGGTTCGTCGAGGCGTCCGACGGAACGCCCGTGGCGTTCTGCCTCGTCTGGCTGGACGAGCACAACCGCGTCGCCGTCCTCGAACCGGTCGGCACCGACCCGGCTCATCGCCGCCGGGGCCTGGCCCGCGCCACGATCCTCGCCGCCCTGCACGCGGCCCGAGAGCTCGGCGCCGAGTCCGCGCGAGTCTGCGCTCGCGGTGACGACGATTACCCGTCCGCACGAGCGACGTACCAGGCGGTGGGCTTCCGCCGTTACGCGCGCAACGTGTCCTACGTGCGGCACGGCTGAAACAACGAGGTGCCGATCGGAGCCGGGGTGCGCATCATCGGGTCGATGAGGCGTGAACGGGTGCGCGATACCGGGACACTGGGGGTATGAAACGGACCAAGCCCGGCCGCTCCTCAGCGCGGGTGATCTGATGTCGAATGAGCGCTTCGCTTGGGCGCTGCGGGCGATGCGGAGCCCGGACGCCCGGCTCAGAGGAGACGGCTTCGATTTCCTCCGCGAGCACGCGGACACGTACGTCGACGAGCTCATCGCCGAGTTCGAGAAGGAACACGAGGACCACGCGCTGCGCTGCTGGTTCCTGGAACTCGTCAGCGAGGCCCGTTCGCCGCGCGCGCTGCCGGTCCTGGCGGGCCAGCTCGAGAGCGACGACGAGTCACTGCGACTCTGGGCGGTAAGAGGCCTCGAGATGCTCGACAGCCGCGAAGCCGACCGGGAACTGTCGCGAGCACGCTCCAACGGCTGGCTAACCTGACCTCCAACACCCCCCAACCGACCCAGCCCTCCCAGCACGACAACCCTCGCCCAGCCCCCCCAGGGCGCAACCCTCGGCACAGCCCACCCTGAGCGCAACCTCGGCCCAGCCCTCCCAGAGCGGCAACCCTCCTCGAGAACAACTGCATGATCACGACTGGGACCTGCTGCACCTGAGTCCCGAGCCGCGGTGGTGTATCGCGGCTCGGCTCGACGGGAGTCCCCTGTGCCGCGAAACCACCCCCTTCCTGTCGTGATCATGCAGTTATTCGCGTCACCGACTCGGCACCGAGGGGCTTAGCTCGCGAACTATTGCATGATCACGACTGGGAGGGCCTGCTGGTGTGTTGCGCCCATGCCATCTCACCGCCGTGATCATGCAGTTATTCGCGTCACCGGCCCGGCGCCAAGGGCTTAGGGCGCGAACTATTGCATGATCACGAATGCTTGAGGCGCGGGCTTTGTGAACTATTGCATGATCACGGTTCAGAGTATGAGCCAGAGGACCGCTACCACGATCAACCCGATCAGTACGCCGACGCCGATGCGTACCCTGGGGCTGCTCGCCAGAAGCGCGAGGACGTTGATGTCTTCGGCCGTCGCCATGGGCCGCGGCACGGGCGGTGCGCAAGGCGGTGGTGCGGGCGCCGCCGGGGCGGTCTTCGCCACCGTCGGAGCCGCCGGCTGTCCTGCCGCCGATTCCTGCTGTCCTGCCATCGAGTCCTGCCGCCCGGCGCCCGGCGCCCGCTGCACGGCCGCCGCCTGCTCTCCCTCCGTCTGGTCGCGCGACCCGGCCGCCGGGGGCGCCTGGTCTTCGGCGGTCGACGCCTCCCCTGAGGACGGCACCTTGTCTGCTGCGGACGGTGCCTGCTCCACTGAGGACGGCGCCTGCTCCGCCGCGGACGGCGCCTGCTCCCTTGTGGACGGTGGCTGCTCCGTTGCGGGCGGCGTCTGCTCTGTTGCGGACGGTGGCTGCTCCGTTGTGGATGGCGCCTCGTCCGTTGTGGACGGCGGCTGCTGCGCTGTGGTCGCCGCTGTGGTCGCCGCTGTGGTCGCCGCTGTGGTCGCCGCTGTGGGCGGTGGCTGGTTTTCGGTGGGCGCAGGGGCCGGCGCCTTGAGCTGTACGGCGAGGTTGTCGGCGAAGGTTTTGACCAGCTTCTTGGCGACGTCCTGCATCACACTGCGCCCGAACTGCGCGGCCCGGCCGGTGATGTTCAGGGTGGTCTCGACGTCGACCCGGGTCGCGTCGGCTGATATCTCGGTCAGCCGGGCGAGGACTGTCCCCTCGGCATGGCCCGTCCCCCGCTGCTCCTTGCCCTTGGCGAGCAGCTTCAGCCGACCGGCCTCGGCGTCCGTCTCGGTGATGGTGACGGCCCCCGAGTACTGCGCGCTGATGGGACCGATCCTGAGCTTGACGCGGCCGAGATAGCGTTCGCCGTCGCGGCCGTCGAGCGTGGCTCCGGGCATGCACGGGGCGATGCCCTCGACGTCGAGCAGCACCTCCCACGCCCGGTCGCGTGGCACCGGGACCTCGAACGAAGTGTTGATCTGCACGACCATTCCTCTCTGACGCCTCGGGGCGGCGCCACGCTACGGAGTGTGGCGATCGGGATCGTCGATGAAGGCGTGGACGCAGCCGGGCCCGCAGAACGACCAGACACGGCCCGCGTGTTCGAGCTGCGCCGTGGCCGTCGTGACCACGATCTCCATGCCGCACACCGGGTCTATCGCCCGCTGCGCCGCGACGACCGGCGCGGGACCCGCCTGTCCGGCCGCTCCTGCCTGTCCGGCCGACCCTGCCTGTCCGACCGTTGGAGTCGCTGGGCGGGCCACCGGCCGGGGCCGGACGGACACGATCTCGGCGATGACCGACAACGCGATCTCGGGCGCGGTGCGGGCGCCGATGTCCAGCCCGGCCGGCGTCCGCACGCGTCGCCCTCCCTCGATCCGCTCGATGACGGCCGCGCCGCGCCGAGGGCTCGCGATCAACCCGATGTAGGGCACCTCCGCTCGCAGCGCGGCGTTGAGCACGTCGTCCTCGTCGCGCCCGTGCGAGGCGATGACCACCGCGGCGGCATCGGGCGTGATCGGCGTCGCCGGGCTCTCGGCCGGGCGCACGTCGTAGCCGGTCGCGGCCCCCACATCGACGAGCGCGCGTGCTACGGGCCCGTCGCCGAACACCTGGATCAGCGTCGGCGGGATCACGGCCTCGAGGAAGATGTCGAGGGTGCCTCCGGACAGGCAGGGGTTCGTGACGCTCAACATGCCCTCTGCGTTCTGCTCCTCGGGCTCGGGGGTGATCCGGAGCAGCGTGGACTCGCCCGATTCGAGCAGCCGCAGCGCCTGTGTGCGTACGGTCGAGGCGGCGCAGGTGCCGCCGACGAAACCCTCCAGCGTGCCGTCGGGCAGCACGAGGGCCCGGTCGCCCGTCCTGGCGCTGGTGGGGCGCTCGGCGCGCACCACCGTGGCCAGGACGAACGGTGTCCGGTCGGTGCGCAACCGGTCGGTGCGCACGGACAACGCGGTCATGGGATCGCCGTCACGGGATCGCGAGATCCGTACGGAACGGGCGGCCCTGGATGACCCGCCAGACGTTGGCCGGGGTGAGCGGCATGTCGGCGTGCCGCACGCCGTAGGGCTTGAGCGCGTCGACGACGGCGTTGACGATGGCGGCGGGCGAGCCGACGGTGGCCGACTCTCCCACCCCCTTGGCGCCCAGCGGGTGGTGCGGCGAGAGGGTCACGGTCTGGCCCAGCTCCCACGACGGGCACTCCATCGAGGTGGGCAGCAGGTAGTCCATGAACGAGGCGCCGAGATGGTTGCCGTCCTCGTCGAAGGCCATGACCTGCATGAGCGCCATGCCGACCCCGTCGGCCAGCCCGCCGTGCACCTGCCCTTCGACGATCATCGGGTTGATGCGCACCCCGCAGTCGTCGACCGCGATGAAGCGCCGCACGGTGACCTTGCCGGTTCCCGGGTCGACGTCGGCGACGCAGATGTACGCGCCGAACGGGAAGGTGAGGTTGGGCGGGTTGTAGACGGTGGTCGCGTCGAGATGGCCCTCGACGCCTTCGGGAAGTTCGAGAGCGCCGTGCGCGGCCATGGCGATCTCTTGCATCGTCGCGCCCGAGCCGGGATCTCCGCGGACGAACCAGCGGCCCGGCTCCCACTCCAGGTCCTCAACGGCGGCCTCCAGCATGGCCCCCGCGACGATGCGGGCCCGGTCGCGCACCTTCCTGGCGACGACGGCGGTCGCGGCGCCCGACACCGGCGTGGACCGCGAACCGTACGTGCCGAGCCCGAACGGCGTCTGGTCGGTGTCGCCGTGCACCACCTCGACGTCGTCGGCGGGGATGCCGAGCTCATGGGCGACGATCTGGGCGAAGGTCGTCTCGTGCCCCTGCCCCTGGGTCTGTACGGAGATGCGCAGCACCGCCTTGCCCGTGGGATGGATCCGCAGTTCGGCGCCGTCGGCCATGCCCAGACCGAGGATGTCCATGTGCTTTCGGGGTCCGGCGCCGACCGCCTCGGTGAAGAAGCTGATCCCGATGCCCATGAGCGGCCCGGTGCCGCTCTCGCGCCGCTCGGCCTGTTCTCTGCGCAGGTCCTCGTAGCCCGCCATGTCCATGGCGAGCCGGAGCGTGCGCGGGTAGTCGCCGGAGTCGTACTCCCACCCGGTGGTGGACTGGTAGGGGAACTGTTCGGGTTTCAGCAGGTTCTTGAGCCGGAGCTCCGCCGGATCCATGTCCAGTTCGAGGGCGAGCACATCGATCATGCGCTCGACGAGATAGGCCGCCTCGGTGATCCGGAAGGAGCAGGCGTAGGCGACGCCGCCCGGGGCCTTGTTGGTGTAGACGCCGGTGACCTCGCAGTGCGCCGCCTCCATGTCGTACGACCCGGTGAAGACATGGAAGAAGCCGGCGGGGAACTTGGTCGGCTGTGCGGTGCCGTTGAACGCGCCGTGGTCGGCGAGCACCTTGACCCGCAGCCCGCGGATCCGCCCGTCCCGGGTCGCGGCGATCTCGCCGTGCATGTGGTAGTCCCTGGCGAACGACGTGGTCATGAGATTCTCGGAGCGGTCCTCGACCCACTTCACCGGCTTGCCGGCCACGATCGAGCCGACGATGGCGCACACGTAGCCCGGGTAGATGCCGACCTTGTTGCCGAAGCCGCCGCCGATGTCGGGAGCGACCACCCGGATCTTGTGCTCGGGCAGCCCGGCGACGAGCGCGTACACCGTGCGGTGTGCGTGCGGCGCCTGCGTGGTCGTCCAGACGGTGAGCTTGCCGGTCACCTTGTCCATGTCCGCGACGATGCCGCAGGTCTCCAGGGGCGCGGGGTGCACCCGGGGATACAGCATGTCCTGGGCGACGACCACCTCGGCGCCGTCGAACACCTGGTTCGTGCGGTCCCGGTCGCCGGCCTCCCAGTCGAAGATGTGGTTGTCGGTGCGTCCCTCCACGTCGTCGCGGATGACGGCGGCGTCGTCGTCGAGCGCGCGGCGCGCGTCGACGACCGGTGGCAGCGCCTCGTACTCGACGTCGATGAGCTCGAGGGCGTCGCGGGCCGCGTAGTGGTTGTCGGCGATGACGAAGGCGACCTCCTGCCCCTGGTAGCGCACCTTGTCCGTCGCGAGCACGGCCTGCACGTCGTTTGACAGGGTCGGCATCCAGGCGAGGTTCAGGCCCGCCAGCGTGGCACCGGTGATGACGGCCTTGACCTGGGGATGCGCCTCGGCGGCGCTGGTGTCGACGGACACCAGCCGGGCGTGCGCGTGCGGGCTGCGCAGTACGGCGCCGTACAGCATGCCGGGCAGGCGGATGTCGTCGATGAAGTTGCCCTTGCCGCGGATGAAGCGCGCGTCCTCCTTGCGCCGCATCGAGCCGAACCCGTGGTGACGTTCCTGTGTCTCGGTCATGCCGTCACCTCTTCGTCGGACGGGTGCTCGGCCGCCCATCGGACCGCCCGCACGATGTTCTCGTAACCGGTGCACCGGCAGATCTGGCCCGAGATGGCCTCGCGGATCTCGGTCTCGGAGGGGTCCGGGTGGTGGTCGAGCAGCCAGCGCGACGTCATGAGCATCCCGGGCGTGCAGAAACCGCACTGAAGCCCATGGCACTCGGCGAAGCCCTTCTGGACGGCGTCGAGCTCGCCGCCGCGCTCGAGCCCCTCGACCGTGCGCACCTCCTTGTCGGCCGCCATGACGGCGAGGACGGTGCACGACTTCACCGGTACGCCGTCGAGCCAGGCCACGCAGGCACCGCAGTTGGAGGTGTCACAGCCCCAGTGGGTGCCGGTGAGCCCGAGCTCGTCGCGCAGGAAGTGGATGAGCAGCAGGCGGGGTTCGACCTCGCGGGTGTACTGCTCCCCGTTGACCGTCACGGTGATCTTCATGTGCGGGACCTTCCCATCGCGCGTTCGAATGCCCGGCTCAGCGCGCGGGCGGTCAGCTCACCGGCCAGGTGCCGCTTGTAATCGGCCGGCCCGCGCTGGTCGGAACCCGGGTCACAGTGCTCGGCGGCAATGCGCCCGGCCTCGGCGAAGGCCTCCTCCGACGGCTCCGCGCCCCTGAGGTGCTCCTCGGCCTCGACGGCCACGAAGTGCGCCGCCCCGACGGCGGTGAGCCCGATGCCCACCTCGGCGATCCGTCCGTCCTCGAGCCAGAGGGCAGCGCCCGCGGCGGCCAGTGGCCAGTCGCCCACCCGCCGCTCGACCTTCTCGTACGCGCTGGAGCCGCCGGGCCGGATCGGCACCCTGAGCTCGGTCAGCAGTTCGCCCGGTTCGACCGCGGTCTCGTACGGCCCGGTGTGGAACTCGCGGATCGGCACGGTACGGCTGCCGTCCGGTCCGCGGATCACCGCGAGCGCGTGCACGGCGGCGAAGGCGGCCGAGAGGTCCTCGGAGGGGTCGGCCTGGCAGAGGGATCCGCCGATCGTGCCGCGGTTGCGGACGATCGGGTCGGCGATGACCCGCTCGGCGTCGTGGAAGACGGCGAAGTGCTCGCCCACGACCGCGGAGTCGAGCAGCTCGGCGTGCCGGACGAGCGCGCCCAGGCACAGGTGGTCTCCGTCGATCCGGATGTAGGACAGCTCGTCGACGTCGTTGATGTCGATGAGGGCGTCGGGTTGGGCGAGGCGGAGCTTCATCATGGGGATGAGGCTGTGTCCGCCGGCGACCACTCTGGCCTCGGGACCGTGCCGGGCCAGGAAGGCGAGCGCGTCCTCGACGCTGGTCGCTCTTTCGTACTCGAACTGTGCGGGAACCTGCATGGCGTCCCCTCGGGGAGTCGGCGTGAGCGGATTCTCACCCTTGGTAGCCGGGCTCACAACAGCGAAATAAGAGAAGCCTTAACGAGATCGAAACACCACTTCACACTGGGTCGCATGACCCTCTCCCAATTGGGTGCGTTCGTGCTCGTCGCCCGGCTCGGATCGGTGAAGGACGCGGCCCGGGCCCTCGGCGTGAGCGAGCCCGCGGTTTCCCAGGCCCTGGCCGCACTGCGGCAGCATCTCGGCGACCGGCTGATCGTGCGGGGGCAGGGCGGGATGACCCTGACCGAGGGCGGCACCCGGCTGCTGCCGGTCGCCTCGCAGATGGTGGCTCTCGGGGCGGAGGCCGAGGCGGCCGTCCGGGCGGCGAAGGGGGCGCCGGAGATGCTCCGTGTGGTGGCGACCACCGCCATCGCCGAGTTCGTCGCCACCCCGTTGCTCGACACGTTCGGCCGCCGATCGCCCCGGTCCGTCGAGGGAAGCGCTGGGGTCGTGACCAGCCGGGAGATACCCGTGCTGCTGCAGGGCCGGCTCGCCGACGTGGCCCTCGGGCCGTATCTCGGCGACCATCCCGACCTCTTGAGCGAGCCGATCTTCCGTACCCGGCTCGTCGCCGTCGGCACCGGCCCGTCGCCGCGCCCGACCTGGCTGGTCGACCCGTCGGGCACCGATCCCGAGAGCGAGACGAGCCGGCTGCTGCGGCGGCTGAACGTCCCGGACGACAGGATCCGCGTCTATCCCAACCAGACCGCCGCCTGGGCGGCGGCCGCCGACGGCGCGGGCCTGGCCATCGCCCTGGCGCACCTCGTCGCACACCAGATCCAGCGCGGCGAGCTGCGGATCGTCAACACTCCCGCCACCCCCGTGGAGATCCACTGGCATGCCACGACGCTGGCGACCGACCGCCGGCCACCCTTGGCGGGCGCGTTCCGGCGCTTCCTCGGTACGCCCGACGCCATGCACCTCATGCGCACTCCCGGCATGGGAGTGCCGCCGTCACGGTTCCGTCCGCCCGTGTACGTGACGATCTGGAGCTGAGCCGGCACGTCGGCAGACCTGGGGCCGGAGCGGGGACAAAGACGCCGTGGAGACGCGGTGAAGACGCCGTGGTGACGCGCCGAGGTTGGCTCTCCTCGCTCGGACGAGCCTGGATTTCCGAAAGATCCAAGGGTCTTGACAGCTAAAGTTGTCGGTGGAATGGTTGCGCCACACGCGAGCACGACACCCGAGAACCTTAGCGAAAGAGGCACCGTCATGAGCGAGACGAAGAGCACCGGCCCCAGCGTCGAGTTCACCATCACCCGCACCTTCGAGGCTTCCCGTGAGCGGGTGTTCCGGGCGTGGACCGACCCGGCGCGCTTCTCCCAGTGGTTCGGCCCGAAGGGTTTCACGACGCCGCAGGAGACGATCTCGCTGGACACCACTCCGGGGGCCGCGTGGAGCGCCCGGATGGTCTCCCCCGAGGGCCAGGAGGCCACGATCGCCGGTTTCTACCGCGAGGCCGTCGAGCCCGAGCGGCTGGTGTTCACCACCGGTGACCCGGACAACGACAAGGGCGACCTCGCGTCGGTGGTCACCGTCACCTTCACCGACCTCGGCGGCAGAACGGAGATGCGGTTCCACCAGGCCGGATACAACACCAGCGAAGAGCACGCCAAGGGCGCCGAAGCCGGCTGGGTGCAGTTCTTCGACCGCCTGGCCGACCACCTCACCACCTGACCCGCCCGGCGGCGCAGAGCTGAAAGAGAGCTTCATGGGCGGCATGGCCCTCGGACCACTGGTCGGCGGGATCCTCCTCGACGACTTCTGGTGGGGCTCGGCATTCCTCATGGGCGTCCCGTTCATGGCCCTTTTGCTGGCGGCCGGGCCGGCGCTGCTGCCCGAGTACCGCGACCCCGCCGCCGGGCGGCTCGACCTCACGAGCGTGGCGATGTCCCTGGCCGCCATCCTGCCGATCATCTACGGCCTCAAGGAACTGGCCCGAGGCGGCTGGCAGCCGGTGCCCGTTGCCGCCAGCGCGGGGGGTCGCGGTGCTGTTCGTCCATCGGCAGCGGACGCTGACCGACCCGCTGCTCGACCTGCGGCTGTTCGGCGATGGCGTCTTCAGCACCGGGCTCGCCATCGGGCTGCTCACCGGCATCGTCATGGCTGGGGCCACCCTGCTCTCGACCCTGTATCTGCAGGTGGTCGTAGGACTCTCACCGCTGCACACCGGGCTGTGGCTGCTTCCGCAGAACGTCGCGATGGCCGCCTGCATGATGATCACTCCGGCGCTCGCGACCCGCATCCGGCGCGTGTACGTCATGGCGGCCGGGCTGACGATCGCGGCGGGCGGCTTCGGCCTCCTCACCCGGGTCAGCGGCGACGACGGGACGGTCCTGCTGGTCACCGGGCTCGTCCTGGCGTCCGGCGGGATCGCGCTGCCGATGGCGCTGACGATGAACCTCGTGCTCGGCGCCACCCCGCCCGACAAGGCCGGCTCGGTCGCATCGATCATGGAGACCAGCGGTGAATTCGGCGTCGCCTCCCTTGGCAGCCTCGGCACGGCCGCCTACCGCAGTGGGCTGGCCGACGCGCTGCCCGCCGGGATCCCAGACGACGTCGCCCGGGCCCGCGCGGGGGAGCATCACCGCCGCCGCGGTCGCGGCCCAGCGGCTGCCCGCACCACTCGGCCGTGACCTGCTCGACGACGCCGGCGGCGCGTTCACCAGCCGGCTCGCCGCCGTCGCCGGCGTCGGCGCCGTCGTGTTCGTCGCACTCGCGGTCCTCGCGGCGTCGGGACTCCGCCACATCCGACCGACCGACCGACCGGCCGGCCTCCGGCCGACGAGCCGCGGCAGGACGTCCCGGGCGCGGGGACGGGGACCGCCGGCCAGGCGGAGGCGGGCGAGGCTGCCCAGTCCGGTGGCGCCCAGGTGGCCACGGCCTGAACCCGACGGCACGCCTGAACGGCACGACCTGAACCGACGGCACGACCCGAATCCAGCGGTTCGAGAACAATGGGAGAGCGGCGGCGGCCGGACGGCACGCACGGGCCGCCGGCGTCTCCGGACATGCCCACCCGAGCAAGGTCGCCGGGTCGCGGTCGCGGGGTCGAGGCGCTGGTAGCGGCGCCTTCATCCCGCTCGCGCTGTTGCAGCGACATGGACCGGAATGCTGGGATGGGTGGCCGTGACGGCTTCCGATGCCCACCGTGCGATCGACGCGGTCTGGCGAATCGAATCGGCGCGGGTGATCGCCGGTCTCGCGCGGATGGTCGGCGACGTCGGGGTCGCCGAGGAGCTCGCGCAGGAGGCACTGGTCGCCGCGCTCGAGCAGTGGCCCGAGCAAGGGGTACCGCGAAACCCGGGCGCCTGGCTCATGGCGATCGCCAAGTGTCGCGCGATCGACCTGTGGCGCCGCCAGGAGCGGCTCGAGCGCAAGCTCGAGGAGATCGGCCACGGGATCGAGACCGACGCCGACGTGACCCAGGCGGAGTTCGACGCGGTCCTGAGCGATGACATCGAAGACGACCTGCTCCGCCTGGTCTTCACTGCCTGCCATCCGGTGCTGTCCACCGAGGCCCGCGTCGCGCTCACGCTGCGTCTGCTCGGTGGCCTGAAGACCGATGAGATCGCGCGCGCGTTCCTGGTCACGGAGCCGACCGTCGCCCAGCGTATCGTCCGGGCCAAGCGGACCCTCGCTCAGGCGCAGGTGCCCTTCGAGGTCCCGCAGGGATCCGAGCTCACCGACCGCCTGTCGTCGGTGCTCGAAGTGATCTATCTGGTGTTCAACGAGGGCTACTCGGCGACCGCCGGTGACGACTGGATGCGGCCGGCCCTGTGCGAGGAGGCCCTGCGGCTCGGCCGGATCCTCGCCGAGCTCATGCCCGGAGAACCGGAGGTGCACGGCCTCGTCGCCCTCATGGAGATCCAGTCCTCCCGCTCGGCCGCCCGCACCGGCCCGTCAGGTGAGCCCGTGCTGCTGCTCGACCAGGACCGCACCCGCTGGGATCTGCTGCTCATCCGCCGCGGTCTCGCGGCGCTGGAGCGGGCCGAGACCCTGGACGGGGCCTTCGGTCCGTACGCGCTCCAGGCCTCGATCGCCGCCTGCCACGCGCGGGCACCTGCCCCCGAGGACACCGACTGGGCCCGCATCGCGGCACTGTACGAGGCGCTCGCGCGGCTTTCGCCGTCCCCGGTCGTGGAGCTGAACCGCGCGGTCGCGCTCACGATGGCCGTCGGGCCCGCCGCCGGGCTGGAACTCGTCGACCAGCTGACCTCAGAGCCCGCGCTGAAGGGCTACCACCTCCTGCCCAGCGTGCGCGGGGACTTCCTCGCCAAGCTGGGCCGTCTCGACGAGGCGAGGGAGGAGTTCGAACGCGCTGCCGCCCTCACCAGGAATGAACGCGAGCGCACCCTGCTGCTCGAACGCGCCGCCGCGTGCAAGCGCGAACCGGCATCGCCGAGCGAGCCATGACGGCCGCGTGACCCAAGCCGGCCGTCCCCGGCCGTCCGAGCCGTCTACAGCGCTACCGACCTGGCATCGCCATCCCCGCCGCCGCCATCGGCCAGCCCCTCGACGTCGACGTCAACGAACTCGCCATCAGGCCCACGGCTCAGGGCTGATCGATGCGCGTACGGCCGCCGTCAGGAGATGAGGTCTTGGACGAGGTCGGCGAACTCCTCAGGGGTCGCGATCCGCACGCCGAGCTTGGTGGCCTTGTCCTTCTTCGAGCCGGCCTTCTCACCGGCGACCAGCAGCGAGGTGCGGGCGGAGACGCTCGATGAGGCCTTACCGCCGGCACGCTCGATGAGCTCGTTCATCTCGGTGCGGGTCAGCTCGGCCAGCGCGCCGGTCATCGAGCCGGTGACGACGACGGACATTCCTGTCAGCGGCGGCGCGGTGACGGAGCCGTCCTCCTGATCGGCCGGCACGGCGGTGGCCTCGACGAATCCGGGTTCGGTCAAGTTGACGCCCGCGGCGACGAGCTTGTCGACGAGCGGGACGAGTTCGTCCAGTTCCTCGATGAGGATGGCCGCCCTCTCCGGGCCGATGCCCTCGACCTGCTGGAAGTCCTCGACGCCGGCGGCGCGGATGGCCTCCATCGAGCCGAAGTGGCGGGCGATCCGCCGCGACATCGACCGGCCGGTCCCTCGTATGCCCAGCGCGCAGAAGACCTTGTTGAGCGGCTTGGCCTTGGCCTGATCGATCGCCGCCAGCATGTTGTCGGTACTGGTGGGCCCCATCCGGTCCAGGGTCAGGACCTGGTCTCGGGTGAGGGTGAACAGGTCGGCGAAGTCGCTGATCAGCCCGGCGTCGATGAGCTGGACGATGCGGGTCTCGCCCAGGGTCTCGATGTCGAGCTGGTCACGACCGACGGCGTAGCTCACCGAGGCCACCGCGTGGCAGGCGCGCCCGCGGGCGCACCGCCACCGCTGCTGGGAGGCGTCGATCTCACCTCCGCACCGCGGGCACTCCGATGGGAAGTCGATCACCTTCTCCTCCCCGGTGCGCAGATGCACCACCGGCGCCTCGACTCGGGGGATCACATCACCGGCCTTGTAGACCGTCACGTGGTCGCCCAGCATCAGGCCGCGGCGCGTGATGTCGGCCGGGTTGTGCAGAGTGGCGTAGGTGACGGTGGAGCCGTCGAGGTGCACCGGTTCGAGCACCGCCCGGGGCGCGATGATCCCGGTCCGCCCGACGTTCCACTCCACGTCGACCAGCCGGGTGATCTTCTCTACGGCCGGCAGCTTGTAGGCGATCGCCCACCGGGGCGCCCGGGAACTGAATCCGCCCTGCTCCTGGTCGGCCGCCAGATCCGCCTTGATGACGATGCCGTCGATGCCGAACGGCAGCTCTGCCCGCAGTGCCGCGATCTCCTCGACCCTGGCCTGCACCTGCTCGACCGTGGTGCAGACGATCCCGGCGACCGGCGTGGCGGCGGTGGTCTGCACGCCGAGGCCGGCGACGACTTGCATGATCTCGCTGTGCGGCAGCTCCCTCAGCCGGGTGGCCAGGTCGGAGGCGTCGTCCGGTGGGAGCGGCAGCGCCCCGTATCCGAAGAACGTCAGTTCGACCCGGTAGGTCCGCTCCCTCGCGCGCAGTGTGCCGGCGGCGCCGCTACGGGGATTGGAGAACGGCACGCCCTCGTGCTCGACGCGGGTGACGTTCGCGGCCTCGAACTGCGCCGACGTCATCAGCACCTCGCCACGGATCTCCACCGTCACCGGCTCCGACAGCTCCGCCGGCAGACCGAGGATGGCTCCGATCGCGTGGGACACCTCCTCCCCCGCCGTGCCGTCACCGCGGGTCACCAGCTGCACGAGCCGGCCGCCCCGGTAACGGGCCGACACCGCGAGCCCGTCGAGCTTGGGCTCGACGCTCCACGCGGCGACCGGACGGTCGAGGCGGCGTTCGAACCCGGCCACCCACGCGGCGAGGCCCTCCACGGAGAAGACGTTGTCGAGGCTCAGCATCGGAGTGGTGTGCGGTATGTCCCCGATGACCGCGCCGCCGGCGACCTTCCCGGTGGGCGAGTCCGGCAGCACGTCGTCGGGATGGGCTTCCTCATACGCGGCGATACCGCGCACCAGCCGGTCGTAGGCGTCGTCGTCCAAGGACGAGTCACCGGCGCCGTAGTAGGCGGCGGCCGCGTCGACGGCCGTCTGTACGGCCTGGGCGTAGGCGGCCTGGTCGGTGACCGGTGTCGCGTGTGGTGCGTCCGTCATGCATATATCGTGCCGTGCGCCTACGACAATCCGCACCGCCGGATCGGGTGTGTCGGGTCCCGCGACGACAGCCCGCTCGTGGTGGTCAGGGTTGCTTCCGCCGCCCGAGCGAGACGCCGGGAAGCCGATGCCAGCCCACCATCTCGATGACGCCCACGACCTCGGGCGGGAGGTCGTCGAGCACGACACTCCGCCCGCTCGGCATCCGCATCGCCTGGGTCGCGAGGAGGTTCAGCGCGCCGAGGTCGATGAACCGCACGCGCGCGAAGTCCAGATGCACCGTTTCCTGCATGCTCGTGGCCGTGGCGAGCACCTCGGCGAAGACGGCGTGCCGCGCCCCGTCGAGCTCGCCCTCGAGCCTCAGACCGGCGGGGGCGAAGGTCTTCGTGATCCGCAGCACACCGTCGTCGAACTCCGGGTTCGCGGCCGCGAGAACCTCGTGGGTGTCCTCGAGCGTGATCAACTCGGCCGGTCCGCAGTCGGCCCGGTCGATCTGGCAGATCGCCATCGCCGAGGTGCTCCGCGCGACCACGACCTCGAGCCGGTCCTCGTAGAGGCGCATGAGCTCGGAGCCGCCGCGCGACCGCAGCGCACAGTTCATGTCCGCGACGATGCGCACGGTGCGGTAACCCTGGTCGAGCGAGACGGCGATCTCCTGCTCCAGGACCGTCAGCATCCGGTCCGGGTCGAAGTGATCGCGGTTCAGGCGGGCCTGTTCACAGGAGATGACGCGCAGCTGCCCGATCTCGACGTAGCGGACCGGGTCGATGCGCCGCCGATACCGCAGACCCGGCACCGTGTCGGGCCGGGCGTCACCAACGTAGATGACCTTGCTGGAGGTCGTCAGCCCGTCCCAGACGAACGCGCCGATGACATGTTCCTGCTCTTCACCGGTCGAGAACGGCAGCCATGCGTGGTCGCCAGGCCTCATCTCACCTACGGGCCGCTCGACGAACCAGGTGGGCATGGCCTATCTATCCATCGGAGTGACGATAAGTACACGCATTGTAATCCAGTGTCTGAGGGGCGATGAGCGAGCACCGGTTTTCCCTTCGCATGACGTCGGCCAAGACCCGATTCCCTGACGTCGTCCGGAACGCTGAACGTCGTCGGACTGAGACCCCCGACTCCGCTTACATCCGCGTCATTTGGGGAGGAAGGCTGCAGCCGCGATCAGACAGACAGTGAAGGGAAATAACAGCGTGCCCACGTCGACGACGTCACGTCCCTCAGCGAAGAAGAAGACCGAGCAGACCTCGTGGTACGTCACCCCGCTACGCGTCGTCGCCATCGTCATCACCCTCGGCATCGCCGTCGTGTTCTCGTACTGGGCGGCGATCGTCACGCTCAGCCCGATCAACGACCACGGCCAGGCGGTCGGCAACACCGACGCGGGCCACAGCCTGCGCTTCTACCTCGACCAGCCCAGCATCAAGGAGGCGGTCCGGCAGCTCGGCGGGAACCTCGTCCTCTTCGCCCCGCTCGGCATCCTGCTCCCGGTGCTGGTCTCCCGGCTGCGCGGACCGCTGCGCCTGGCGCTCGTCTCCGGCCTGATCTCGTTCGCGGTCGAGATCGCGCAGGGTTTCATGGTGCAGGGCCGGGCGTTCGACATCGACGACGTCATCCTCAACACCGTCGGCGTCGTCCTCGCCTACCTTCTCATCGGGCGGAAGCTGGCCAATCTGATCCGCGGTCCGAAGTGAGGTGCCCGCGTGTGCGTTCCGCGCGGGTTTCGGACACGATCTCGGCATGGACGAGCCCGGAGTGGCGCCAGAGATCATTGACTTCGCGGGCCTCCTGTCCGCGAGCTCCCACTTTCTCGCTTCGGCGTCACCCGACCGGCGAGAGCACTGACCGGCCACAACGCTGACCGGCGATCGGCCGGCCCGCAAGGCGGCCGGCCGCATGAGGCCCCGGAGCCCGCCGCATGAGCGTCGTAAAGCACAGCGCCGGCCCGCACCGGCGCCCCGTTGCGGACAGGGGCGCCGGCGCGGGCCGGCTTCGCGAGCA
>NZ_JABVEB010000520.1 GCF_014323665.1 Actinomadura sp. HBU206391
TTTCTCGTTCGTGCGCGACGCCTCGCTGCCGGGCCGGGCGTTCGGCGCGTGGGGTGCCGCGTACCTGCCGGATCTCGACGATGAGCACGTCAACTACAACATGCTGGGGCCGGAGTCGTCCCGGCGGGCGCGGGCGCTGCCGATCTGGGCGACGCTGCGCGCGTACGGGCGTGAGGGGTATCGGGAGATGGTGGAGCGCCATCTGGACGTGGCGGCTCATCTGGGCGGGCTCGTCGAGCGGGACCCGGATCTGGAGCTGCTGGCGCCGGTCCGGTTGTGCGTGGTGTGTTTCCGCTACCGGCCGCAGGGTGTGCCGGTGGAGCGGCTGGATGATCTGAACGCCCGTCTGGGCGCGGCGCTGCTGGCCGACGGCCGGGTGTACGCCGGTACGAGCACCTACCGCGGGATGACGGTCCTGCGGCCTGCGATCGTGAACTGGCGTACCACCGTGGCCGATATCGAGTTGTTCGTGGAGGTCGTCAGGGAGCTCGGCGCGGAGCTGGCCGGCTGAGGTGGGCCCGCTGAGCCGGCTCGCTGAGGTGGGCTCAGTCGTTCCAGTCCGCGCTCTCGTCCAGTTCGTCGAATCGCTGGGTGAGGCTGTACCAGTTGCCCGAGTCGTCGCGGAAGATGGCCTCGATGCCGTACGGGCGTTTCTGCGGTTCCTGCAGGAAGGTGACGCCCTTGGCGGTCAGTTCGCGGTGGGCGGCGTGGCAGTCGTCGGTGTTGAACGCGCCGGCTCCGAGCACGCCCTTGGCGATCAGGGCCTTGAGCTGGTCGGCGGATTCGGGGTCGAGTGACGGGGGGCCGGGGACCATCAGGGTCAGTTGCAGTTCCGGCTGGTTCTTCGCGCCGACGGTGACCCAGCGCATTCCGCCCTCGCCGAGGGTCATGTCGTATCTGAGCTCGAGGCCGAGCTTCTCGGTGAAGAACTCCTTTGCCGAGTCCTGGTCGAGCACCCAGACGGTGGCGAGCCCGAGTCCGGTGATCATTTAATGTGCTCCTTCGAGGTCTGCGAGTGTTCCGGCCGCTCACGTTAGGTGGTGGTGTTCCGGCCCGCCTTCTCGATTCTTGCTCACGTTCGGGCGGAAGCCGCCTGCCCAGAAGAGCACGAAGCAGCCGGGGATGTGCGCGGAGGCGGAGGTCCTGGCGCTGTCGCGGTACTGGCCGGGTGTCATTCCGACCTGCTGTTTGAAGCGGGTGCAGAAGGTGCCGAGGCTGCTGAAGCCCACCAGCATGCAGATCTCGGTGACGGTGAGGTTGGCCGAGCGCAGCAATTCCTTGGCCCGCTCGATCCGCCGGCGGCTGAGGTACTGGCCGGGGGTCTCGCCGTACACGTCGCGAAATCGCCGTACGAAGTGGTAGGTGGAGTAACCGGCGACGGCGGCGACCGCGTCCATGTCCAGTGGCCCGGACCATTCGCGGTCCATGGTGTCCTTGGCCAGCCGGAGCCGCCGCAGGAGGGCGGTGTCGGGCGCGCGGTATCGTTCCTTCCGGGCGGGCCGTGCCGTCGGGGCGGTCGTCATGGCTTCGATCCTGTCATCGGCCGGCCATGTCATGGGCGGCTTGCCCGCTGGGCCCTCCCCCGAGGAGGGCCCAGCGGTCGATCGGGCCGGCGGTGGATCAGGCCT
>NZ_JABVEB010000522.1 GCF_014323665.1 Actinomadura sp. HBU206391
ACGTGACGCTGGTCATCGCCGTCGACGGTCCCTCGGGGTCCGGCAAATCCAGCGCGGCCAAAGGTGTGGCACGCGCTCTCGGGTTCCGCTATCTCGACACCGGCGCCATGTACCGCGCCATGACGTGGTGGATGCTGCGCGAGGGTGTGGCGGTGCTGGACGCCGAGGCGGTGGCGGCCCGGGCGGCCGAGCCGCTACTCGAACCGGGCACCGACCCCGACGCCCCGACGATCTCGGTGGACGGCGTCGACGTGTCCGGCCCCATCCGCACCCGCGAGGTCACCAACGCGGTGAGCGCGGTCAGCTCGGTGCCGATCGTCCGGGAGCGGCTCGTCCTGCTCCAGCGCGAGATCATCGCCGCCGGGGACATCGTCGCCGAGGGCCGCGACATCGGCACCGTTGTCGTGCCCGATGCAGCAGTCAAGATCTTCCTCACCGCGAGCGAGGAGGTGCGGGCCCAGCGCCGGGTCAAGGAGCTGGCCGCCGATCCCGCCGCCACGGTCGAGGTGACCCGCACCGAGCAGGCCCGCCGGGACCTGCTGGACTCGACCCGTAAGACATCCCCCCTGATCAAGGCCGACGACGCCCACGAGATCGACTCCACGGAGCTCGGCCTCTATGAGGTCATCGAGGCGATCCTTCGGCTCGCGAAAGAGCAGACGTGACTGAGTACGAGATGACGCATGCCGACACGGTCGGCGGCGACCTGGATTACGACCTGGACCACGGTCTGGAGCACGACGCGGCAGCCGTGCCGGTGCCGGTCGTGGCGGTGGTCGGCCGGCCCAACGTCGGCAAGTCCACGCTGGTCAACCGGATCCTCGGCCGCCGCGAGGCGGTGGTCGAGGACGTGCCGGGGGTGACCCGTGACCGGGTGGCCTACGACGCGGAGTGGAACGGCAGGCGGTTCACCGTCGTCGACACCGGCGGCTGGCTGCCCGACGCCGTCGGCCTGGCGGCGGCGATCGCCGAACAGGCGCGGCTGGCGGTCGAGCTGGCCGATGTGGTCCTGTTCGTCGTGGACGCGACCGTGGGCGCCACCGACGTCGACGAGGCCGTGGTCGAGATCCTGCGCCGCTCCGCCAAGCCGATCGTGCTGGCCGCCAACAAGGTCGACGACATCGGCGCCGAGTCCGACGCGACGGCGCTGTGGTCGCTGGGCATCGGTGAGCCGCTGTCGGTGAGCGCCCTGCACGGGCGGGCCAGCGGCGACCTGCTCGACGCCGTTCTGGCGGCACTGCCCGAGCCGGCCCCGCCCGAGACCTTCGACGAGGCGGGCGGGCCGCGCCGGGTCGCGCTCATCGGCCGACCCAACGTCGGCAAGTCGAGCCTGCTCAACAAGCTGGCGGGAGAGCAGCGCGCGGTGGTCGACGCGGTCGCCGGGACCACCCGCGACCCGGTCGACGAGCTGATCGAGCTGGGCGGCAAGACCTGGCGCTTCGTCGACACCGCCGGCATCCGCCGCCGGCACCGCGAGAACCAGGGCGCGGACTTCTACGCCACGCTCCGCACCCAGTCGGCGCTGGATCGCTCCGAGGTGGCGGTGGTCCTCGTGGACGCCAGCGAGTCCCTCGCCGAGCAGGACCTGCGGATCATCTCC
>NZ_JABVEB010000523.1 GCF_014323665.1 Actinomadura sp. HBU206391
GTGAGCGAGAACCCGGCTTTGTCGGTGCCGGATGACAGGCTGGCGCCATGCGGTACTCGATCAGCATTCCGAACTTCGGGGAGTTCGCGGCGCCCGAGGTCGTCGCCGACGTCGCCCGCCGGGCCGAGGAGTCGGGCTGGGACGCGTTGTTCCTCTGGGACCACGTCGTCGAACAGAAGCACCTGCGCAGGGAGATCGCGGATCCGTGGATCCTGCTCACCGCCGCGGCTCTGGCGACCCGGCGGATCCGGCTCGGCACGGCGATCACGCCGGTGGCGCGGCGGCGGCCGGCCAAGCTGGCGAGGGAGGTGACCACTCTTGACCGGCTGACCGGCGGCCGCATGATCCTCGGTGTCGGTCTCGGCGCGCCGGTGGACGACGAATACGGCACCTTCGGCGACACGACCGACGCCAAGGTACTCGCCCAGCGCCTGGACGAGGGCCTGCACGCACTAGACCTGCTCTGGTCGGGTGAGCAGGTCACCTATCGGGGCGACCAGATCACGATCGACGACGTCGCCTTCCGGCCGACCCCGGTGCAGCGTCCGCGGGTGCCGATCTGGGTCGGCGGATTCTGGCCGAACAAGGCGCCGATGCGCCGGGCGGCGCGGTGGGACGGGGCGATGCCGGCGATGGTCGGGGCGGACGTCGCACGCCCGCCCGAGGTGGGCGACGTCCAGGAACTCGTGCGGTTCCTGCACGCCCGCCGCGCGGACAACGGGCTGGCCGACCGGCCGTTCGAGATCGCCGTCGGCGGCAAGAGCCCCGGCGACCCTGCGGCCGGTCGTGACATGGTCGGCCCGCTGGCCGACGCCGGGGTCACGTGGTGGGACGAGCGGATGCCCTGGGACGGCGACCTGGAGCGGGCCGAACCGATGCTGCGCCGAATCGAGCAGGGTCCGCCGCGCGTCTGACCGGGCGGCGATGAAGCCGGGGGTCGTGCCGAGCCTCGCCGGAGGGCGGCGCCACGATCACGCTTCGTCGTCTCGGAACATGACGGACCCGCCGAGCTGGGCGACCAGTTCGAGCTGGTCGTAGAAGATGCGGTGGCTGACGATGACGCCGTCCTCGACGATCGACACGCTGCACGCGCGGACGGTGATGGGACGCCGGGTCGCCTCGACGAACTCGCCACCGGGCAGCAGGTAGGGGCCGCTGTGGGTGCCGGTGAGCGTGTACTCCGCCACCACGGTGTCCCTGGACATGGTCACCGACTGGGGCGTGCACATCGAGTCCGGGAACGCTTCCATGAACAGGCCGTAGTAGGAGGCGATCTCCTCGCGGTCCTGCCCGACGCCGTCCGGTGCAACCAGGACGGCGTGCTGGGCGAAGGAGCGTGCCAGCCCGTCAAGATCGTGGCGGTTGAAGTACTTCCCCAGCTGGTCGAGGGGACGTCGAGGGTCGGACTTCGGAAGCTCCTTCTCGGCGGGCTGCGGCCGACTGGGCGATCTAAGCCGGTATTTCATGTTTCGTCACGATAGCCTGATTCAGCGTGGTTCGGTGGGGCCGACGGAAGCCGCCCACGGCGGGTCGCGCCGTGGGCGGCTCCTGTGGCCTCAGCCGATCGCGCGGTCGGTGGGTCCGGACACTAC
>NZ_JABVEB010000524.1 GCF_014323665.1 Actinomadura sp. HBU206391
CTGTTGACCTTGACGTAGGCGTCCCAGAGCCCACGTTCGTAGACCGGCGCCGCGATCACATCGTGGTAGAGCGGCCACAGCGTCGCGTTGGAGAACCCCTCGTAGTAGAGCTCGACCTCCTCGGCCGAGAGCGGGACGGACACCAGCGACATGCCGTCCTCTTCGAAGGGCTTCAGATCCTCGTCCGGCGCGCCCGACCAGCCGACCCAGGCCCCGGCCCGACGCCGCATCAGCGGCACGATCGCGGTCACCAGCCCGCCCGGGCTGCGGCGCCATGAGGACTGCCCGTCCTCGTCGGTCACACGATCGACCGGAAGGCGGTTGGCTACTACGACGAAATCACTACCGTTGGGCACCGAGGGGTCGCCTTTCATTACTGGCCGGCTCCTGATGCGGCCGACTAAACAACCATGCCCAAAAACGGACATAGATCACGTGACAGCCGTCACGTCCGTCAAATCGGGCGCGGCACCGCCGCATTACCAGAAGGTAAGCGCCCCCGCCGCATAAGGCGAGAGGCCTCGCGGCGGTGGAGTCCGAAATTCACATTCCGGTCCTGACGGCACGGACCGAGGTGGCCGGGCCGCCCGCCGGGAGCACGGCGGAGGCACGCCGAGAGCCCGGCCGGCGGATCAGAGTTGCGGCCAGTCCTCGTACAAGCCACCACAAGCCAGGCGAACAGCAACGACGTCGCTCGAGACCCTCTGACAGAAGACCATCGGGTGGCTTATCGTCCTGGCACGACGTGGGCTGCGCCATCACGCGGGGGGACGAGCCAGGCGATGAGGAGCGACCATGACCGTAATTGTGATCGTCGCCTGCCTGGTGACCGCCGGGGCGGAGCTCTTTCTGGCCCGCGGCGCGCGCCGGGTGGCGGATCGGCTGGAAAAGCTGGAGGCGCTGACGCTGCGCCAGGACGAACGCATGGACTCGATGACCGCACGGTTACGGGACGCCGGGCCGGTGACGGCCGTGCCCCCGGACACCGGGCCGGTGACGGCCGTGCCGCCGGGCACCGCCGCCGTCCGCGCCGCCGGCGATCACGCCGATCGCGCCGACCGTGGCCTGCTGAGGATCATCGACGAGACCGCGCGGCTCCGTGAACGGCTGAGCGCGCTCGAGGACGCCCGCCGCGTGGACCGCGATCTCTGCGCGCATCTCGACGGGGCGGTCGAGTCGCTGGAACGCGTGGTCGCGAACGTCTTCCGGCTCACGGTCGGCGAGCTGGACCAGGCGGCCGCCGGGACGTTGCGCGGTGCGCCGGCGGAATCGGGCGCCGGCCGCGACGTGGGGAGCGCCGACACGGTCGATCTCGGGCGACCCGACCACGGCGGGCGGCGCTCGGCGATCGGGATCATGATGGCGCTGGCGGCCGCCGTGAGCGTGCCGCTCGTCTGGGGAACCCTGGCCGGGTCGGGCGGCGCCGTCCTGTCTCAGCTCCATCGGTTCCTCACCGCGTACGGCGGGGTGCTCGCACTCGTGGCCTCGACGTCGTCCGTGGCCGCTGGCCTGGTCGCCACCGGCCGTGTGCTGTTGTCGATCCGGCACCGGATCCTGGCGCAGGCCGTCCACCGCGCGGCGACCTTGG
>NZ_JABVEB010000525.1 GCF_014323665.1 Actinomadura sp. HBU206391
AGGACGCCGGGCCATAGCTGGATCAGGGTCCAGTCGGGATGTTGTTTCAGCAGGTGGTGGCCGCGGCATAGTGCGGCGAGGTTGCATGGGCAGGTCGGTCCGCCTTTGTGATGCGGGATCGTATGGTCGAGGTCGCATTTGGTGGCGTGGCGGTTGCAGGTGGGGAAGGTGCAGGTGCCGTCTCTGGTCTGGATGAGGCGGCGCATTCCGGTGGGTGGCCGGTAGCCGTCACTTCCGTGGACGGGATTGCCCTTGGTGTCGACGGTGAGGGCGCACCAGCGGATCTTGAGCGGGGAGATCGCGTCTTTGATGCGGCGGGCGGCTTCGGTGACCAACAGCCGCCTCTCGGCGGGCCCGTTCTCGTCACGGATCTGGCCGAGCAGGTCGGTCAGCCGATCGCGGGCTGCCTGGGCGATCGCGGCGGCCTCTTCGCGCCCGGTGTCGCCCTCGGTTTGGCCTGATCGCCCGGAATGGGTCCGTCGTGTGCGGCCAGGGCGGTCGGTGGCTCGCTGGGACGCGCGGGCTTCAGCCGCCTTGGCTGCTGCCTCACCGGTTGCTTGGGTATCGGCTTCCGTCGCTTCGGTACCGGCTTCCTGGCGGGCGGTTGTCGCGGTGTCGGTGCCCTCGGGTGCGGCATCCTCGGGTGCGGTGTCCTCGGGTGCGGTGTCCTCGGGTGCGGTGTCCTGGGGTTCGGGGGCTGCGGGGGAGAGGTCTGCGGGGTGTCTGCCGCGCAGCAGTTCCAAGAGGACATCGGCGCGGATGGCGTCGATGGGCCGTTGGTCGCCGTCGGTTTTGATGGCGTTCGCCAGCGCGTTGACGTAGTTGTAGGCGGCGTCGGCGTCCTCGGCGGGCAGATCGCGGGCGGCCAGATCGGCGGTGCCGTCGGGGTTGTCGTACTTCTCCACCCGGCGGCCTTTCTCGGCTGTCTTGCGGCGCCGTTCATAGGCGTCCGGGTCGGCGTCTTTGATCGCGTTGCGGACCCGTGCGGCCAGTTGCCCGGCGGTCAGGCGGAGCGCGTCGGGTAGCACGAGCGCCTCGACTTCGCGGGCGATATCGTGGCCGACCCCGAGGACGCCGGCACAGATCGCCCGCGCTTTCTTGGTGTCGACGCGGCCTTCCACAAGGGCCCGGCCCGTTTCCAGCAGCGGCCCTTCGAGCATGGTGGCCATTCCCAGCCGGATCGCGGCGGCGGTGCCCGACAACGTCAACGCAGCAGAGATCTCATCACACAGCGCCCGGCTCATCTCAACCGTCCACGCCCCGTACCGATCGGCCTGGGCCTGACGGCGCCGGTCCAACTCCGCGATCGCCGAAAGCTCCAGCGACTCCGCCCACGAGGTCAACCGCCGAGCCGCCCGCATCGCCTCCACCAGAGCGTGCTCATCCAACCCGCCCAGCGGCAGCCCAGCGAGCTCACCCGCCAGCGCAGGGCCGGGAAGCATCCCCGACAGGTCCGGCAACTCCTCCACCATGGCACCGGCCACCCGAAGACACCTCCTCCCACGCATTCCTCGATGGACGAGGACGCCCAAGTCTTCGAACACGTTATCGAATACCTGGCCGAGATGTAACCGTGATAGG
>NZ_JABVEB010000526.1 GCF_014323665.1 Actinomadura sp. HBU206391
GGCAATACCGCTTAGTTAAGGCTCTCGGTGTTTTGGTTTCCACATATCCACACCGCCATTCCAGGGTTTCTGTGGATAGCTCACGGATTTGATTATTTTGCTTCCGTTCCCCTCGTCGCATGGTTATCTTCTCGCCATGGGTGAGGCGGAAGGTAGTCGGGCGGCAGTTCCAGGTGCACGTCTGACCGATCGGATCGGCTTGGGGGTTTTGACGCGGCTTATCGATCGTGACCTGGTCGATGATGTTCTAGCCGAGACAGGGCGGGTCGAGCAGCGGTCCCGGCTGTTGCCGGCTCGTGTTGTGGTCTATTACGTGTTGGGCCTGTGCTTGTTCTTCGGAGAAGCCTACGAGGAGGTCATGCGTCTTCTTGTCGATGGGCTGCGTTTCCTCGGAACATGGCGGAAAGAGTGGAAGGTCCCGACAACGGGTGCGATCACACAAGCGCGTCAGAGGTTGGGTGCCGAGCCGTTGCGTGTGTTGTTCGAGCGAGTGGCGGTCCCCTGCGCGCAGCAGAGCACACGGGGTGCATGGCTCGGGTCGCGTAGGCTGATGGCCATTGACGGTTTCGTGTTGGACGTTCCCGACACCGCCGACAACGATGCGGCGTTCGGCCGATCGGGGGGCGTGAAGAATCCAGCCCCGTTTCCACAGGTGCGTGTGGTGGGTCTGGGCGAATGTGGAACGCATGCCATCGTGGCCGCCAGGCTGGGTCCCTGGCGGGTTAATGAGCGTATCTTCGCCGAAGAACTCATCGCTGATTTCGAGCCGAACACGCTGGTCATCGCCGATCGAGGATTTTACGGCTATCGATTGTGGCAGGCGGCGGCTGATTCAGAGGCAGATCTACTGTGGCGCATGCCGGCTGGTCCGAATCTGCCTGTCGTCCGCGCTTTGGCGGACGGCTCCTATGAGTCGTTTCTACTCGATCCGAAAGTCCGCGGACGCCGGGCAACCCAAAGACATCGCGGATCGGCGAACATCGAAGAGCCGTCCGGCATTCCGGTACGGGTGATCGAGTACGAAGTGACGAACCGTGAAGGCAAGGGCGAAATCTTCTGCCTGATCACGACCATCATGAATCCAGAGGAAGCGAGCGCCGCCGAATTGGCGGCCGCCTATGAGCAACGCTGGGAGTTCGAATCGAGCCTTGACGAAATCAAGACTCACCAGCGCGGCCGTGGCGGTGTGCTGCGTTCGAAATCACCGGAGATGATCGAGCAAGAGATATGGGCGCTGCTGCTCACCCACTATGCGATCCGGCATCTCATGTGCGAAGCAGCCGACCAAGCCGACATCGATCCCGACCGTCTGTCCTTCATAAGATCCCTCCGCGTCATACGCCGCCAGGTCGCCGACCAGGCGGGCTTTTCCCCCTCAGCGTTTGAACAACGCCCTGGAGGAGACACGGACTGAAATCCGCGAAAGACTCAACCTCAGACGGCACCGCAGTAACCCGCGCGTTGTCAAACGCATACACGTCCATGCCTACAGAGCCAAACGCCGCACTGACACCACAACTCCTCATCCGGACCCACCGCAAATAAGAATCCTCGCTGTGGCTTAACTAAGCGGTATTGC
>NZ_JABVEB010000527.1 GCF_014323665.1 Actinomadura sp. HBU206391
TCACGGGAGCGCTCGCGGCTTGCCGCATAACGCTCTGCGGGCGACTTGTTTGGGGAGGTCATACAGTCGAGACTACGGTTCGGCGCCGACGGTTTCACAACCGGCCGGGGATCACCGCTTCTCCATCTCGTCGTCGAGGTCCGACAGCTCCAGTGGAGAGGCCTCGTCGTCGGAGAGCCCGGCGTAGGGATCCGGGCGCCGGAGCTTGCGCCGGTCGTTGAGGAAGGCCAGGGCCGCCGCGATCTCGAAGAGCAGGATGGTCGGCAGGGCGAGCGCGAGCATCGTGAAGGGGTCGGCGCTGGGCGTGGCGACCGCGGCGAAGACGAAGATGCCAAAAACGATCATCCGCTGGGACTTGCGGATCCGCACCGACGTCAGGACGCCCGCCAGATTGAGCACGATCACGAACAGCGGCAGTTCGAAGGTCAACCCGAAGACCAGCAGCATGGCGAGCACGTAGCTGAGGTAGTGGTCGACCGTGATCAGTGCCGCCACGTCCTCGGGCGTGAAGCCCAGGAAGAGGCTGAGGCCCTTGTCGACGGTGATGTAGGCGAGGGTGACGCCGACGAAGAACAGCGGCACCGCGGCGCCGAGGAACACGTAGGTCCAGCGCCGTTCCCTCTTGTACAGGCCCGGCGCGACGAACGCCCACAGCTGGTAGAGCCAGATGGGGGCCGAGACCACCATCCCGATGATGAACCCGATCTTCAGTCGCAGGAAGAACGACGAGAAGATCCCGTTGACGACCAGCGTGCACTTGTCCTTTTCAAGCGCGTGCGACGCCGGCAACGAGCAGTAGGGCTCCTTGAGGAACTCCCAGACCGGATTGAACACGATCCAGCCGATGATGGTGCCCAGGATCAGGGCCAGCGAGGCCTTGATCAACCGGTTGCGGAGCTCACGGAGGTGTTCCATGAGCGACATCCGGCCCTCGGCGTCGGCGGCCTGTGCGCTCTGCTGTCTCATCGGCAGTCTGCTCTTGTGCTCGCTGTCGTCGGGATGGGCAGGTCAGGGATCAGGAGGTCCGGCGGCTCCGCTCCGCCTCCGACAGTGGCACACCGTTGATTGTGCCCGCCTCGCCGGCGCCCGGCGGAAGCTGCCGCTGCGGCGGCGCCTGGTAGTTCTGCGCCTGCTCGGCCTGAGCCTGGGCGGCCTGCGACTGAGCCTGGGCCGCCTGTGCCTTGGCCTGCTGCGTGGTCTGCTCATCGTCGTCGTCGTCGTTCCGCAGGCCCTTGGTCTCGGCCTTGAGGATCCGCGCCGACTTCCCGAGCGAGCGCGCCAGCTGGGGCAGCTTGGCCGAGCCGAACAGGAGAAGGACGACCACAAGAATGATCAATACTTCGGGCGTGCCAATTGATGGCATTTCGACACCTCTTCAGCAGGGTTAACTCAGGACGATCGTACGCGCTCGTGACGGGTGTCCGGTTCAGCGGAGCCCCGGAGCTTTCGAAGTTCACTCCGCAGCGCCGCGTGTTCGGGTTCGAGCCGCCGCTTGGTCCGTTCCAGTTCACGTGCCAGGCCGCGTACGGCGAGGTAGACCTTGCATGCGCACACCGAGAGCACGGCGAGACCCGCG
>NZ_JABVEB010000528.1 GCF_014323665.1 Actinomadura sp. HBU206391
CGTCGCCGGCGTCACGCCGGCGCAGTGCGTCGGCGACGGCGGTCACCAGCTGCCTCGGGCCGAAGGGCCTGCTCAGGCGGTGTTCGCCGAGGTCACGTGGATCGATGCCGGACGCGTGAACGCAGATGACGGGAGCCGGATGGGCCGTTTCGGCGACCCGGGCGTACAGCTCGGCCGGGCGGGCGCCCGGTGCGGACACGTCCAGCACCACGACGTCGGGACGGATCCGCGCCGCCGCCGCGTGCGCGTGCGCGTGCTCGGACTCGACGTGGACGACGAAGCCCTCCCGGGTCAGGTAGAGCCGCTCCAGTTCGGCGACGCCGGGGTCGTGCTCGACCACCAGCACCCGCTCGCCGTCATCGACCACCACGGCCGCTGGCTCTGAACGGTCGCCGGTTCGCGGGGCACACGTTCGCGCCGGACATCAATGCTCCTCCTTCTCCCGGGCGGCTCCATCTTCCCGGTTCGCGGGCGTGATCGTCGGGTCCTCACCGCGGTCCAGCGACTTCCACAGAGTTGAGGGGTCGTCGGTCCCGGCCCGCGAGGTCCCGCCGGCGGGCGACGGCCCGGCGGGGGTCCCCACGCGCGCCTTGGCGGCGCCGTCGGTCTCGTAGCGCGCGGACATGCCCGGCCAGCGGGCGCCCCGCAGGAGCACCATGACTCCGGCCGCCGCGAGCAGCGCGCCGCCCGCGAGCGACACGATCCACCAGGCGGACGGCCGCACGAGGGCATCGCCGTCCAGCCGCAGCATCGGGCTCTTGTCACCTGCGGCGCGCAGCACGTTCGCGGTGCCCATGGCCGTCGCGGAGGCGTAGGCGATGCCGGCACCGAAGATCGCCAGCAGGCCTCCGACCGCCGCGCGTACCCTGCCGCGGGTGGCGAACAGAGCGGCCAGCCCGGCGAGCCCCGCCCAGCCGAGGGCCAGGGCCACGGCCGTGAGCTCCCGCCCCGTCACATGCTGGGAGAGCGGTGTGATCGTGTCGGTCGCCCGGACGGTCGCCCACGAGCGGCCACCGGCCACGACGGCGGTGCCGGCTCCCAGGGCGCACAGGACCGCCGCGGTGGTGAACTCGCGGCGGGGGTTCACCGGCCCGGTCACTCCGGCCGGACGCCGACGACGGGATCGAGGACGTCGGCGTCCCAGCAGGTCCGGTCTCCGGTGTGACACGCGGCGCCCACCTGGTCGACCTTGACCAGGATGGCGTCGCCGTCGCAGTCGAGCGCGACCGACCGCACCCACTGCTGGTGGCCGGACGAGTCACCCTTGACCCAGTACTCCTGGCGGCTGCGGGACCAGTACGTGCAGCGACCGGTGGTCAGCGTGCGGTGCAGTGCCTCGTCGTCCATCCAGCCCAGCATGAGCACCTCACCGGTGTCGTACTGCTGGGCGATGGCGGGAACGAGACCGTCGGCGGTGCGTTTCAGCCGATCGGCGATCTTGGGGTCCAGGTCGGACGGGCGTTCGGACATGCGCTCCATTCTGCCGCCTCCATGTCGAGTACCCCGCACCGGATCGCCGTAGGCGCGGCGATGAGACCGAAGCCGGGGGGCCGGGGCGGGTCGCGAA
>NZ_JABVEB010000529.1 GCF_014323665.1 Actinomadura sp. HBU206391
AGGCCGTGCCCGGCCGGGCACGGCACCCCTACACGCGCGCGCTCTTCTCCGCCTCGCCCGGCCTGCTCTCGCCGATCGACCCGATCCCGCTGGTGGGGCCGGTGCCGTCCGCGACCCGGCCGCCGAGCGGCTGTCCCTTCCGCACGCGGTGCTGGAAGGCCGACGACCTCTGCGCCGCCGAGATGCCGGCCGCACAGAGCGAGGGCCGAGACGACCTCATCCGCTGCCATCACCCGGTGCTCGACGGCACCACCGACCTCGAACTGATCAGCCAAGCCCAGGAGAGTTCATGATCACTGCCACCGCGATGTCCGGCGTCATCCCCCCGGTGTGCACACCTCTCACGCCCGCGTACGAGGTCGACACCGCTTCGCTGACGCGGCTGGTGGATCACTTGCTGGACGGCGGGGTCGACGGGCTGTTCATCCTCGGCTCCTCGTCCGAGGTCGCCTTCCTGCCCGACGGCCATCGCAAGGTCGTGCTCGACACCGTGCTCGGTCATGTCGGGGGTCAGGTTCCAGTGCTGGCCGGCGTGATCGACATGACCGCGCCACGGGTGCTCGACCATGTGCGGGTGGCGGTCGGAGCCGGCGTCGACGGCATCGTCGCCACCGCGCCGTTCTACACGCGCACCCATCCGGCCGAGATCGCGATTCATTTCCGGGCGATCGCGGCCCAGGCCGGAGTCCCGCTGTACGCCTACGATCTGCCGGTCTCGGTGCACAGCAAGCTGGGCGCGGACCTGCTGCTGGAACTCGCCGCCGAGGGCGTGCTCGCCGGGCTCAAGGACTCGAGCGGCGACGAGGGCGGGTTGCGCGAGGTGCTCGTCGGCCGCCGCGACCGCGGCATCCCGTCGTTCTCGGTGCTGACCGGCTCGGAGCTGACCGTCGACTCCGCCCTGTGGATGGGTGCGGACGGTGTCGTCCCCGGGCTCGGCAACGTGGATCCGCACGGCTACGTGCGGCTGTTCCGCGCGGCGTCGCAGGGGGACTGGGCGGCCGCGCGCGCGGAGCAGGAGCGGTTGCTCCGCCTGTTCGGCCTGGTGCACGTCGGCGGCCCGCACATGGGCCGCGGTTCTTCGGCAATGGGGGCCTTCAAGGCGGCGCTGCACCTGCGGGGCGTCATCGACCACCCGACGACCGCGCTGCCGCAGATCCCGCTCGCCGCCGGCGAGATCGCCGACGTCGGCAAGTACCTCGCGGAAGCCGCCCTCATGTGACGGACCCTCACCACGCGACCTCGGCTCATGATCAGTACCGGACAGCGCCCCATTCGCTTCGGCGAACGGCGAACGTGGTGATCACGGCGGCATGGTCCGACGGCCACTCGTTGTCCTCGACGTCCGGATACCGGCGAGGGGATCCGCTGACGCAGGTGGTCGAGTGCAGCACGTCCAGACCGGCCCCGGCGTAAAGGATGTAGTCGATCCGGTCCTGGGGTTCGGCCCGTCCGCTGCCGTCCTCGTGCTCGGCGTGGATCGGCGACCAGGTGACGCCCGGATCCCGTACCGGATCGGGGTGCGCCGCCCGGTAGGAGTCGCGCAGGCCCGCG
>NZ_JABVEB010000053.1 GCF_014323665.1 Actinomadura sp. HBU206391
CAGCTTGGCTTCGACGGCATGCCACAGCGGCTGTATCCGTGCACGCCCTCGCGGCTGAACAGCTGGCTGGACTGCCCGCGACGGTACCGGATGACCTATCTCGACCGGCCGGCGCCGCAGAAGGGCCCGCCATGGGCGCACAACAGCCTCGGCGCGAGCGTGCACAACGCGCTCGCCGCGTGGTGGCGCCTGCCCTTGCACGAGCGCACCGCCGAGATGGCCGGGACACTCGTGCTGCGCGGCTGGCTGACCGATGGCTTCCGCGATGACGAGCAGTCGCAGCGCTGGCGCGACCGGGGCCGTGAGATGGTCGAGCGGTACGTCGCAGACCTCGATCCGGCCGACGAACCGCTCGGCGTCGAGCGCACCGTGGCCACGCGCACGGACCGGATCGCGATGTCCGGCCGCATCGACAGGCTCGACGCCCGCGGCGACGAGCTGGTCGTGGTCGACTACAAGACCGGCCGGCGGGTGCTCACCTCCGACGACGCGCGGAGCTCCCTGGCGCTGGCGCTCTACGCGCTGGCCGCGTCGCGGGTGCTGCGCCGGCCCTGCCATACGGTCGAGCTGCACCACATGCCGACCGGGCAGGTGGCGGTCTGGAAGCACACTGACGAGTCGCTGCGGCGCCATCTCGCCAGGGCCGAGCAGATCGCGGCCGAGGCGGCGCAGGCGGACGAGGCGTTCAAGGCGGGACTGCCGCCGGACCGGGTCGACGAGGTCTTCCCGGCCAGGCCCGGCCCGCTCTGCGGCTGGTGCGACTACGCACGGCACTGCCCCGAAGGACGGCGGGCGGCTCCGACCAAGCAGCCCTGGTCGGCTCTCGCCGACGAGCAGCCCTGACCGGCGGCGGGCGCACCCTCCAGCGGTGGCGCCGGGCGCCGAGCCCCGGCCGGCTCGCCAGACTCGCCCCATCGCCCCTCTCGCCAAGTCGCTCGACGGCGCCGCGCGGGTCCGGTCCGCTCAGGCGGAGACGCGTTCCCGGTGCGCCGGCCACCGGCGCGGGTCCCGCAGACCGTACAGGCCCTTGCTCAGGTCGTAGCCCTCCTCGCCCAGCCGCACCCGAGCCCGCTGCAGCATCTCCCGGGTCGGTTTCATGAACGCGTGGTCATGGACGGACTCGGGCATGGAGTTCATGGCCAGCCGGAACGACCTCAGTGCCGCCGTGATCGCGGGCCGCGGCACCTCGGGCAGCACACCGTACATCGTGCGCGCCCAGCCGGGCAGCGAGTAGTAGCACAGTGCGCCGAACGGGAAGTACGCCGGTTTGCCGGCGGCCAGGAACCGCAGGTTCTCGGGCAGCCTGGGCCACAGCAGGAACCGCACGGTGGCGGCCGCCTCCTCGGTGACCTTCAGCTGGGGGCGCATCTCCTGGAAGTACGCCTCCATTTCGCGGACGCTGCCCGGGATGTCCTCTTCATGCAGCCCGACGTACGTGCCGCTGCGCCGCTGTTCGGCGAGATAGCGGTCGGCCATCGCCCCCGTGAGCGGCAGCCCGGCGCGGCGGGCGACCTGCAGATAGGAGTAGACCTCGGCGCAGTGCACCCACAGCAGGAGCTCGGGCCGGTCGAGCCGCTCGGTCCGGCCGGTGTCCTGGTCGACGATTCGCAACCGGCGATGGATGCCGCGCACCCTGCGCCCGATCGCCTCGGCCTCGTCGGGGCTGCCGAACGTCGCGACGCCGACGAAGTCCGCGGTCCGTTGCAGCCGGCCGAAGGGATCGTCTTGAAAGTCCGAGTTCTGCCACACGCCCCACATGGCCATCGGGTGCAGGGCCTGCAGCATGAGGCTGCGAACCCCGCCGACCCACATGGTGCGATCGATGTGGATCCGCCAGGTGACGCTCTCCGGTGGCTGGACCGTCGCGGTCATGGACACCTCCACGAGACGGGGACCCAGTAAGTGTAGCGTTACTTCCCTCCGGTGCTCGGGTGTGTGTTCCGGTGCCGGCCGCACTCAGGCCGAGGTCATGACGCCGACCGGCGGCAGTGGCTCAGGCCTTCGGCGGTGACGCTCACGGCGTCGAGTACGGGGCCGTACCCGCTCTGGGTGGTGCTCGTGAAGCCGAGGGTCGCCTGCGAGGTCAGCGACCGGAAGTAGAACGCCCTGCGGACGTAGCCCATGTCGTCCCGGGACTTGCCGGTGATGTCGAAGGAGAAGGGGCGTCGGATCGGCTGGGACGGCAGGCCGAGAACGCTCTGGTCCACCTGCGTAGCCGGTCTTGACGGCCGGGCCGCTGTCGACATTGCCGGCCAGTGCGTAGCGGACGGCGTAGCAGACGCCGGGCGTCGTTGGCACGCGTCCGCCCGCAGCCGAGCGCCGTTGTGAACTATGTGATCGCCCGGACGCTCTATGTGATCATAATCGGCGAAGTGGCATCCGCCAAGGGTCGGTTCGAGAGGGCCGGCGGCACCGGCGCCGGGCTCAGCGGGCGCCGCGCTCCGCCGAGTTCCAGAAGGCGGTCAGTGCACTCGCGGTGGTCTCCGGAGCCTCCACGGCGGGGGAGTGGGCGGCCCCGGGAATGACGATCTTTTCTGCCGCGAGCCGGTCGGCCATCGCCGCCTGAACGCGGGGCGACCACGCGTTGTCGTCCTCCCCGTAGATCACAAGAATCGGCCGGCCGGCGTCGTGGGCCACCTTCGCGAGCTCGTCGACCCGATCGGCACAGGACAGGATCTCCTGGGCCATGCCGATCAGTCCGGACGTGGAGTTCTTGAGCATCCGGTCCCGTAGGAAGGCGACGACCTCGGCGGGAACCCCCTTGGCGACCGCGTCCGGCCCCAGTTTCAGCGCCCAGATCTGCTCCGTGCCGAGCTCGGGCAGCGCCGCGCGCAGTGCGTGCGCGTTCTCGGCGGAAGCCCCGCCGACCGCCGCCGGGCCGGAGCTCATGAGCGTGAAGGACGCGACCCTGGTGGGGTCGGAGATCACCGTTTCGCGGCAGACCAGCCCGCCGAAGGAGTGGCCCACCAGATGGACCCGGTCGGGGCCAAGGACGTCGAGCAGGGCCATGATGTCCGCACCGAGCTCCGTGCAGGTGTAGTCCTCGGGGTCGTCACCGCCCGGGGTCTCGTACTGCCCGCGCATGTCGACGGCGATGACGCGGCGGCGGCCGGCCCGGGCGAGGGTGTGCAGAACCGCGATGAAGTCCTCTTTGCTCCCGGTGTAGCCGGGGACGAGCAGCGCCGGGCATCGTTCCGGCACCCCAGACCCTGGAAGCGCCTCGAGCACGGCGAACGTGCCGCGCGGGGTGTCCATGTCCAACCGGCGCACGTAAGGGGGCAGATCCAGGAATCGGGGCGTACTCACGATGCTCCACCTTACCGAGCGTGGCCGGGGCACAGACCGGTCAAGTCGCTCCACTGGTAACTTCCGGGCATGACCGCGATCTCTATGCACAGGACGGACGCCGCAGACGCTGATTTCTTCGAGACCGCGGTGGCCAGCGGCGCCGAGTACGCGGAGATCGACATCCGGCGTACCGGAGACGGCGAGCTCGTGGTCCGGCATGACCCGCATGTCAATGGCACTCTGCTGGCCACTGCGTCCTACGCCGAGGTGTGCGCGGCCGCGGGCCACCGGGTACTGCGGGTCCGCGAGGCGATGGAGAGCATCGCCGGCCGGATCCGCGGGCATCTCGATCTCAAGGAAGAGGGGCTGGAGCTCGACGTCGCCGAGCTCGCCCTGAAGGTCTTCGGTCCCGGCGACTTCGTGGTCACCAGCCGTGCACCCGCCTCGATCAAGATGATCAGCCGGAACTTCCCCGGCGTGACCACCGCCCTGTCGATCGGCCGAGGCCCCCTGGAGCGCGGAGTCCTGCGCGACTTCTCACCGCTCGCGTCGCTGCGGGCGTGCGGGGCCGACTGGGTAGCGATCAACCACCGGCTGGCCCGGCTCGGAGTGTTGCGGCAGTGTGCCCGGGCGGGCTTCCCCGCGATGGTCTGGACGGTGAACACCGGGCCGCTGATGCGCCGCTTCCTGGCCGATCCGGGGGTGGCGGTCGTGATCACCGACCGCCCCCGTGAGGCCGTACGCCTGCGCGACGGCCAATGAGAAATCCGCCCACCCTGCGTGGGTGGGCGGATGACAGGACCCGCCGGGCCGGACCCGATCCGGCCCGGTCGTGACGAGTGGCTACGCGGTCGCGGAGCTCTCCCCGTTGCCACCGGCGGAACCGCCTCGGGTCCGGCGCCGACGACGGCTGCGCTTGCGCTCGGTCGCCACGGCGTCCACGACGTTGTCGGGAGCAGGTTCGGCCTCGGACGTCACGGCGGCGGAATCGACCGGCTTGCCGGCCCGGGTCCGGGTCCGTTCCCGGTTGCGCTTGCGCGGTCTCGGCCGCGGTTCGCGCGCCGGCGCCGCGGGCGAGCGGCTACGGCCGGTCTCACCGATGTCCTCGAGCTCCTCGGCGGCGAGCCCCTCCCGCTCCCGCTGCGCCTTGGGCAGAGTGCCGGTGACCTCGGTCGGGATGTCGAGCACCGTGTAGAGGTGCTCGGAGGTGGAGTAGGTCTCCTCGGGCGTCGCGAACGGCAGCCCCAGGGCGGTGTTGATGACCTTCCAACGGGGCAGGTCGCGCCAGTCGACCAGCGTGACCGCGATGCCCTCCTTGCCCGCGCGGCCGGTGCGGCCGGTGCGGTGCACGTAGGCCTTGTCGTCCTCGGGGCACTCGTAGTTGATGACGTGGGTGACGTCGTCGACGTCGAGCCCGCGGGCGGCGACGTCGGTGGCGATGAGCACGTCGATCTTGCCGTGCCGGAACGCCCGCAGAGCCCGCTCACGCTGGCCCTGGCCGAGGTCGCCGTGCACGGCGGCGGCGGCGAAACCTCGCTGGACGAGGTCGGCGGCCACTCGGTCGCACGCCCGCTTGGTCTGGCAGAACACCATGGTCAGGCCCCGTCCGCGCGCCTGCAGGATGCGGGCGAGCACCTCGGGCTTGTCCATCTGATGGGCCTGCCAGACGTGCTGGACGGTCTGCGGCGTCGTCTCGGACTCCGCGTGCGACTCGGCCCGCACGTTCGTGGGCCGGGTCAGGTAGCGGCGCGACAGCGTCACGATCTCGCCCGGCATGGTCGCGGAGAACAGCATGGTCTGCCGCTTCACCGGGACGAGTTCGATGATCCGCTCGATGTCGGGCAGGAAGCCCAGGTCGAGCATGCGGTCGGCCTCGTCGAGCACCAGCACGCTGACCTCGGAGAGGTCGAGTCGCTTCTGGCGCACCAGGTCGAGCAGCCGCCCGGGCGTGCCGACGACTACCTCGACCCCCTCGCGGAGGGCGTCGATCTGCGGCTCGTATGCGCGGCCGCCGTAGACCGACAGTACGCGGCTGCCGAGCTTGCCGCCCGCGACCCGCATGTCGTCGGTGACCTGGATGGCCAGCTCGCGAGTCGGCACCACGACGAGCGCCTGTGGTGCCTTTCCGCCGTGCTTGATGCGCTGCAGCAGCGGGACGCCGAAGGCGAAGGTCTTGCCGGTGCCCGTGCGGGCCTGGCCGATGATGTCGTGTCCGCCCAGCGCGATGGGCAGGGCCAGTGTCTGGATGGGAAAGGATTCGATGATGCCCTCGGATTCCAGGGCATCGACTATCTCGGGGATGACCCCGAGCTCACGAAAGGTAGTCAGAGCTTTCAGCCTCCATAGTGCGGGGTCCACACTCCCGATCCGCGGCGCCGCGGCGAGCTCTGGGCACGCCATCCATGCGGTCACTAGTACTCGGCAGGGCTTGTGCGCCTTGCCGACCTGCTCTCAGGGCCGCGCGCTCACGCGGGAGGGACCAACCGTCAGTCATTTTTCGGTGACCGCCATCAGGGGTGACGCAGCTGCTCACTGCTGCTGCGCGCGGTCACACTCCGCGACGCAGTGTACCGGGCTTCGGCAACTTCGCGCTATTGGCGGCTCTGGTGTGTTAACACGCAGGTCCAGGAGCGTATTCCCGAGGAGCCGATGGAGTGTTTTTCTGGTTTGCCGTGATGACACACAAAGAGCCGGGTTCGTCGCGCGGATTATTATTTGCGTGGCACCCGGTGACGATGCGATTTTCGTGAACCTCCCGGGCGACGCCCGTCTGAGCAATCGGTGCACATTGGCGATCAAGGTGGCGGCAGACGAATGAGAAGCCGGAGCTCACCGCCCTGCTGCCGCCCGGCTGAGCCCGGACATGGCGAAGCTCCCGTTGCGGGGACGGGAGCTTCGCTGGCCTGAGTCGTATTACCGGGTCATGGGGTCACCGACGGTGCGTGGTCCACCCGCGCCAGCCCTTGCTGCCGCCACCTCGGTAGGCGGCGGTCAGGAGCGCGACGCCGAGCGCGGCGATGATGATCGCGAACACGAGCGCCACGAACTGGCCGGCCCCGAGCGAATTGGCGATCACGCCACCGAGGATGGCCCCGGCGATGCCGACGAGAATCGTCAGCAGGATGCCGATCGGGTTACGACCCGGAACGATCAGTCGCGCCAGAGCGCCGATCACGGCACCGATAATGATGAACCAGAGAACTGTCAGCATCTGAGACCACCTTCCACCAACCGGACTTCGAGCTGACCAGAGCTTTCGCCGATCTTCTCGACGTCGTCTGCCGGTCGGCGGTAGGTATGCCCTATCTGCGCCGACTAAACATGATCGGGCCTGGCGAGTCCGTGGAGGGCTACATCGTCCCGAAGCCGACCCGGCGGCTCTCGTCCTCGGCGATCTCCAGATAACCGACATGCGTGGCGGGGATGACCACCCGGCCACCGCCGCGATCGTCCTTGAGCACGAACACTCCGTTGTCGGTCGCGAGGGCCTCCGTCAGCGCCTGTTCGATCTCGTCGGCGGACAACGAGGTCTCGACGACGAGTTCTTTGGGCACCAACTGAACCCCGATCCTTACCTGCACGATGCTCCCTCCGGCCGCTTATGTCTCAGATAGTCGCACGTGCGCGCCCGACCTCGCGTGTGAGCAGGCGGTCGGGTGCCGGGGACGCGAGGATTCCGATCAGTCCAGATCGAGCAGCCAGGCCGGATCGAAGCCGATCGGAAAGGGCCGGGCGGTCGTCAGGTTCTCCGGTACGGGCCTCAGGTCATGTGGTGCGGGGGAAGCCGCTGATGCCACGCCAGGCGAGGCGGGCGATCATGTTCTCGGCGGTGTCCTTGGGGATCGACTGGTGCTGGGAGAGCCAGAACCGCGCACTCACCTCGGCCATGCCCACCAGACCCATGCCGAGCAGTCGCGCCTCGTCGCTCGAGGCGCCTGTGTCCTCCTGGATCACCTGACTGATCATTTCGGCGCACTGCTGCAGGGAACGATCCACTCGGGCTCGTACGGGTGCGACGTTGCGCAGGTCGGACTCGAAGACCAGTCGGAACGCCTCGCCTTCGCCCGCGACGAAGTCGTAGAACGCCTGCATCGTGGCCTGCACGCGCAGTTTGTTCTCGTTGGTGGAGGTCAGTGCCGCGCGTACCGTGGTCACCAGCCCCTCGGCGTGCTCGTCCAGCAGGGCCAGATAGAGCTCGAGCTTGCCGGGGAAGTGCTGGTAGAGCACCGGCTTGCTCACCCCGGCCCGTTCGGCGATCTCGTCCATCGCAGCGGCATGGTAGCCCTGCGCGACGAATACCTCCTGGGCGGCTTCGAGCAACTGCCGGCGGCGGGCCACCCGCGGCAGTCTCGTGCCACGGGGGCGGGCGTCCGAGGCTGCGGTCACCACTTCTCCGATCACCTGTGAGCGCGGCCGAGATCGGCCGCGAGAACTTCGATCCCATCATCGTACGCGCCGGTAACCCCCCTGGTCACGTGATGTGAGCTCAGGGGCGCGGAAGTCGTCACCGGTGATCCGCAAATGTCGTCACCGATAATCGTCGTCATCCTGTTCGACACGCCGCCGCTGCTCCACCGCATCCGCCTCGTTGGCGTCGAAGGGCACCTGTCGTGGCGCCTCCGGGCCGGCCTCGTCGCGCACGGGCGTGCGCTGTTCGACGGCGTCCGCCTCATTGGCGTCGAAGAGCACCTGCGACGGCAGGTCGGTGTAGGTCCTCTCGTCCAGGGCCACGCGCTGCTCGGCGGCGTCCGCCTCGGACGTTTCGGGGCCGAGTTCCTGCTCCTCGTCCATCTCACTCATGGGACACCCCCTCCTCAGAGGCGCTCGACCAGCTCACGCAGGGGCACCTCGATGGCCTCACCGTAGGTCGGGAACGCGTGGACGACGTCGGTGAGAACGCTCAACGGAGTCTCGGCGCGGATGGCGAGCGCGATCTCGCTCATCCATTCTTCAGCGTAAGGCCCGACCGCGGCGGCGCCCACCAGGACGCCACGGACCCTGTCGGCGTAGAGCTCGACCCGGCCCCCATCGTCATCTTCGACCGCCGCCCGTGCCGTCGAAGCGAGGTCGTACCCCGCCGCGAGCAGATCCACACCCTCGGCGTCGGCACTCGGCGGCGAGAATCCCACGGCGTAGACCGAGGGGGTCGTGTGGACCACCCGGGGAATGGCCCGGTAGTCGGCCTCGCGCCGTACGCCGAGCACGTTGGAGACGACCACCCGCGCCTGGTAGCGGGCGAGATGGGGGGAGGGCCCCGTGCCGGTCACGTCACCGGCCGCCCACACGCTCCCGGCGACCTGGCCCGTGCCCGTGCCGGCGTGGGCGCCCGCGTCGGTGTCCGCCTGTGCCGTCGAGCCGGCCCGTGGTCTCGGCACCAGGCCGGCGGGCGAGCCGGATGCCGGCAGGCCGGGCGGATCGGTCACGAGGACCCGGCAGGTCGGGTCGACGCTCAGCCCGCGGGACGGGTCGACGGCGACGCCGAGCAGTTCCAGCCCGAGATCGGTGATCCGTGGTCGCCGGCCGGTCGTCACGAGGATCCGGTCGGCGTCGAGCACTCCGCCGTCGGACAGCGCCACCCGCACCCCGAACTCCGTACGCCGTATCTGGGAGAGCGTCACCCCCAGGCGCAGGTCGATGCCCATCCGCCGCAGCGCGCCGCCGAGCATGTCGCCGGCGAAGGGCGCCTCGGCGCCGAGCAGCCGCCGGGCCGACTCGATCACCGTGACCTGGGAACCGTACGAGGCGTAGACCTGGGCGAGCTCGCAACCGGCCGGGTCGGCCCCGAACACGACCAGCCGGCGTGGCAGGTCCGCGCAGACGAGGGCCTCGTCACTGGTCCAGACCGGTGCGTCCAGGAGCCCGTCGATCGAGGGGAGCGTCGGCTCGCTGCCCGTGCACACGACGAGGTCGGTGAAGGTGTAGGTGACGGTGCCGACGCGGATCGCCCCCGGGCCCGAGATCCGGCCGAGGCCGCGCAGCACGGTGACGCCGGCCTCGGCCATCCGCGCCGCCGCGGATGTGCCGTCCAGATTCCCGGCCACCTCGTCGCGCCGGGCGATCGCGAGCTCCCACGTCTCGCCGCGCCGGGTCGAGTGCAGCAGCGACTTGGCCGGCATGCAGGCGAAGTAGGGGGATTCACCCCCCGCGAGCGCGTTCTCGACGAGGGCCACGGTGCATCCCGCCCGGGCGAGCTCGGTGGAGATGAGCCTGCCGGTCGTCCCCCCGCCGAGTACGACGACGTCATGATGGTTCTGCGCCACGGACACGCGACCGTCCCTCCGTCGGCGGATCCCGAACACATCTGCCTCCATGGTGGCGCAGATGGAGGCGCAGCGTGCGGGTTCGGCTACTTACGGCAACTTCTGCCGCTCGGTCAGCAGCGGCGCGAGCAGATCGCCGTGTTCGTCGACCCGGGTCAGCATCTCGTCGGCGTCGAAGCGCAGGTCGCCCGGCTCCCGGCACGTCTCGACCTCGGCCCAGGTGACCGGGGCCGAGACGGTGGGGATGGCACCCGCCCGCAGCGAGTACGGCGCCACGGTCGTCTTGGCAGGGTTGTTCTGCGACCAGTCGACGAACACCTTGCCCTTGCGCAGCCGCTTGGCCATCTGGCTCAGGACCTGGTCCGGGTGCTCGCGCTCCAGCCGCTCGGCCGCCTTCCTGGCGTAGTCGGAGGTACGGCCGGTCTCCTCGACCGGCACATAGAGGTGCAGGCCCTTCTTGCCGCTCGTCTTCGGGTACGACGCCAGCCCGTCGGCGTCGAGCAGGTCGCGCAGCATCAGGCCCACTTCGCAGGCGTCGACGATCGTGGCCGGTTCGCCGGGATCCAGATCGAACACCATGAGGTCCGGCTCGCGCACTCCGCCGCGCGGTCCGACCCGCCACTGCGGCACGTGGAGTTCGAGCGCGGCGAGATTGGCGCACCACCCGAGCGTGGGCAGGTCGTCGATCACGATGAAGTCCGTCTCACTGGCGCCCCGGGTGCTCCTCGGGGTGGGCAGCCGCACCGTCCGCACCCACTCCGGGGTGTGCGACGGCGCGTTCTTCTCGTAGAACGCGCCGTCGCCGGTGCCGTCGGGGTAGCGGATGCGCGTCGCAGGCCGGTCGGCGAGGTGGGGGAGCAGGACGGGCGCCACCCGCGTGTAGTAGTCGATGACCTCGCCCTTGGTGAATCCGTGTTCCGGGTAGAGCACCTTGTCGAGGTTGGACAGCGTCAGCTCCCTCCCCTCGATCCGCACGCGTATCTTCTGCGGCTGGTCCGGGCTCATGCTCACCTCGATGGGGTCAGGGGTCTCAGCGTCGGCGGTCTCGGGGTCGGGTGTCTCGGGGATCAGGGTTCTCGGGTCACATCGGCCGGGTTCCTGTCGTCGCGCAGGCCACGCCATGAGGGAGCCCGCAGGCGGCGCTCGGCGGTCCAGGAGGCGTAGGCGACCTCGCCGACCAGGCGCGGCCGCACCCAGCGGGCGCCTCTGGCGAACTCGCGCGGGACGTCGTCGTCGTACGGGCTCGTCGGCGTCTCGAGCGGGTGGAGCAGCGCCGTCATCTCGTCCAGCATCCGGTCGGTGAACCCGGTGCCGACGTGACCGACGAAGCACAGGCGGTCGGCGTCGTACACCCCGAGCAGCAGCGAGCCGACGCCGCCCGCACGCCGGCCCTTCCCGGGTTTCCACCCGCCGACCACGACCTCCTGGGTACGGAAGTTCTTCACCTTGCGCCAATGGTCGACCCGCCTGCCGGGCCGGTAGGGGGAGTCGAGCCGCTTGGCGACCAGGCCTTCGAGCTCCTGCTCGCGGGTGAACGCCAGTAGCTCCACGACCTGTTCGGCGTCGGAGGCGTGCAGGTGGGACGGCGCCTCGATGGGCCCGGCGGTGAGTTCGAGGGCCTGCAGGAGTTCGCGCCGGTCGGCGTACGGGAGGTCGTACAGCACGTGCCCGTCGAGGAAGAGCAGGTCGAAGACGACGTACCGGATCGGTACCTCACGGATCACATGGCGGTCGGGGTGCGCGACGTGCATCCGCCGCTGGAGCAGTTCGAAGCTCGGCCGGCCGGTCCGGTCGAAGGCGACGACCTCGCCGTCGAGGATCGCCTGCCGGCCGGGGAGCAGGTCGGCGAGCCCGGACAGCTCGGGATAGTTGCCGGCCACCTCGCCGCCGCGCCGTCCGGTGGCGCGCACGCCCTCGGCGGAGATGTACGAGATCACCCGGACGCCGTCCCACTTGAGCTCCAGCCCCCAGCGGGCCGCGTCTTCGCCGGGCAGCTCGCCGGGGCTCGCGAGCATCGGCGCGACCCGGCCCGGCATGGGAACAGCCATGTAGAGGCATCTGCCCCGATTCCGCGTGGGTGATACAGGCGACCCGGAAATGATCAGGAACGGACATATGGTGCAAATCGAACTGAGTTGCGAAGCTTGGGGGGTGACCTCCTATGGGTAAGGACAGACCATGCGCAGCATCTGGAAGGGCGCGATCTCTTTCGGCCTGGTGACGATTCCGGTCAAGGTCTACTCGGCGACCGAGCAACGCGACATCTCGTTCCATCAGGTCCACCGCAAGGACGCGGGCCGCGTCAAGTACAAGCGCGTGTGCACCGTGTGCGGGGAGGAGCTCGCCTACTCCGACATCGCCAAGGGCTATGAGCTGCCCAGCGGCGAGATGGTCGTGCTCACCGACGAGGATTTCGCCGACCTCCCGCTGCGCACCAACCGCAACATCGAGGTGCTGCAGTTCACCCCGCTGGAACAGGTCGACCCCATCTACTTCGCCAAGAGCTACTACCTGGAACCCGACGCCGCCGGCACCAAGCCGTACGTCCTGCTGAGGGACGCCCTGGAGCAGTCGGGAAGGGTCGCGGTGGTCAAGATCGCCCTGCGACAACGGGAGTCGCTCGCCGCGCTGCGGGTCCGCGAAGGGGTCTTCGTCCTGGAGACGATGCTGTGGCCGGACGAGATCCGTGCGCCCGCCTTCTCGTTCCTCGAGGAGGACGTGGAGGTGCGGCCGCAGGAGCTGACCATGGCGACCTCGCTCATCGAGACCATGTCCGGTGACTTCGATCCGACGGAGTACAAGGACGCCTACCGCGAGGCCCTGCAGGCCGTGATCCAGGCGAAGGTCGAGGGCAGGGAGGTCGCGGCGCCCGCGCCGCAGGAGGAGGAGCCCGCAGCCGCCGACCTGCTCAGTGCGCTGCGGGCCAGCGTCGAGGCGGCGAAGAAGAGCCGCGCCGGAGGCAAGCCCGATGACGGCGAGGCGGGCGGTGGCAAGCCCAGGGCCGCGAAGTCCGGTCGGCGACGCCCGGCCGCGGAGGGGCGGGACGAGGCGCAGGAGGAAGAGGGGGCCAAGAAGGCGCCGGCCAGGAAGTCCACCGCCAAGACCAAGAGCCGCAAGTCCGCTTGATCAGGACGGGTGACGCGCCGGCCGCGAGATCACGGGGGAGGTCCTTCCTTCCACCCTGACCCCGCGACCGGTTCGGCGGGATGTTCCGCCCAGACCAGATGCCGCAGATCAGATGCCGCGGGTCATATGCCGGCGGTCGCCGGTTCGGGCGTCGGCTCGGGTGCGACGTCATGCTCACTGATGCCGTATCGGCGATAGAGACGGCCGAGGGGCCCCGGCGCCCACCAGTTGGCCCGGCCGAGCAGTCGCATCGTCGCGGGCACGAGCAGCCCGCGCACGACGGTCGCGTCGACCGCGATCGCGATGGCCATGCCGATGCCCGTCATCTTGATGAAGGTGATGCCCGAGGTGGAGAAGGCCCCGATCACCACGATGAACAGCAGTGCCGCGCTCGTGATGATGCCGCCGGTACGCCGCATTCCCGTCGCCACGGCCTCGGTGTTGTCGCCGCCGAGGTCGTACTGCTCGCGGATCCGCGACAGTAGGAACACCTCGTAGTCCATGGAGATCCCGAAGATCATCACCAGCATCAGGATCGGCATCGCCGGGGCGATGCTGCCCGTGGCGGTGAAGTCGAGCAGACCCGAGAGATTCCCGTCCTGGAAGATCCAGACCAGGGCGCCGAAGGTGGCCGACAGCGAAAGCACGTTCATCACGATGGCCTTGAGCGGCAGGATCACCGAGCCGAAGGCCAGGAACAACAGGATGAAGGTCGCGACGCCCACGAAGAGCGCCAGCACGGGCAGAACGTCACCCAGGCTGTCGAGCTGGTCCACGATCTCGGCCGACGCACCGCCCACGTGCACCTCGGCGCCCGGCGGGGGCGGCACGTCGCGGACCCGCTGAACCAGTGACCGGGCCTGCTCCGAGGTCGGGTCGGCGTCGTAGCCGATCGCGACGCGCGACGTGGTGCCCTCGGCTCCGCTGAGACCGGCGCCCGTGGCGCCGGGCACCTGCCGCAGCCGGTCGGCGTAGGCGGCGAGTGCGGCCCGGTCGCCGGTACCGGTCACGATGGCCTCGATCGGGGTGGTGGCGTTGCGCGGGAAGTCCCGCTCCAGGACCTCGGTGACCACACGCGCCTCGGTGCCCGTGGGCAGCACCCTGCTGTCCACCGCGCCCCAGTTGATGTGCAGGAACGGCGAGCCCAGCGCCAGCAGGAGGGCGATCGTCGCCACCGTGAAGACGATCGGCCGCCGCATGACGGCGTGCGCCAGGCGGTACCAGCGGTGGCCGTCCTCCCGGCGCGGCCGGCCGGTCGCCGAGCGCCGACGGCGGAGCAGCCGGGTGACCGAGAGCGCGTTGACCCGCGTACCGAGCACCGCGAGCAGTGCCGGCAGCACGGTCAGCGCGGCCAGCATGGCGACCACCACGGTGGCCACTCCGCCGAAGCCCATCGACCGCAGGAAGACCTGGTCGAACAGCAGGAGCCCGGACAGCGAGACGGCCACCGTCACCCCCGAGACCGCCACGGTTCGGCCCGCGGTGGCCATTGTGCGGGCCAGCGCGTCCTCGGTGGCCGCGCCGCCGGACGTCTTCAGCTCCTCCCGGAACCGGCTCACCATGAACAGCCCGTAGTCGATCGCCAGGCCGAGGCCGAGGAACGTCGTGATGTTGACCGCGAAGATCGAGACATCCGTGACGAGGGTCAGCAGGTGTAGGGCGGTGAACGAACCGAGGATCGCGACGATTCCGATGGCCAGGGGCAGGCTCGCGGCGGCGATGCTGCCGAAGATCACCACGAGCAGGACGAGCAGCACCGGCATCGAGATCGACTCGGCCTTGGCGATGTCGGCGCTGACCCGCTCATTGATCGCCGTCTCGATGGGCACGCCGCCCCCGATCTGGACGGTCAGCCCGGGCGCCTTGGCGGCGCTGTCCCGCAGCGCCTCGTAGGCGTCGTGGCGGGCCTGGTCGTCGGCACCCGCCAGCCGTACGACGGCGTACGTGGCGGCGCGGTCCTTGCTGACGAACTGCGCCGACCCGGTCGACCAGTAGGTGGCGGTGGCGGCGACCTTGTCCCTGGGGAGTGCGGCCAAGGCCCGCTCGACCGCCGGTCGGAACGCGGGGTCGTCGACGGTGCGACCGGGGCTGCGGTAGAGCAGCACCACGTCGGCGGTGTCGCGGCCGAGGTCGCGGTCGGAGATCTCCGCCGCGCGGGTGCTCTCGCTGCCGGGCGCCTCGAAGCCGCCGGACGACTTGAGGGCCCCGAAAACGCCGGTGCCCCATACGGCGGCGAACACGAGCATCGCCGTCGCGATCCAGAGGGTGGTCCGTCGTCGCCGGTGGACGAAGCGGCCCCAGTTCTCGAACATCGATTCTCCCGCGTGCCGGAGTTACACTGCTACGTGGCGTTACATCGGTAAACGGCGTTAACTGCGAATGGTGTTAACTTCGCATACACCGTTTACTGCCGTCAAGCGTGCTGAGGAGATCCGAGTCGAATGAGTGAGACACGGCGAGACCGTCTGCGGGCCGCGACGATGCGGGAGATCACGCAGACCGCCCGCCGGATCCTCGTGGTGGAGGGGCCGCAGGCGGTGACGCTGCGAGCCATCGCCCGCGAGATGGGCGTGACGGCACCCGCCCTGTACCGGTACTTCGACAGCCATCAGGAGCTCGTCCGGCACGTCATCGGCGATCTGTTCACCGAGCTGACCGAGGATCTGCACGCGGCCCTCAAGGCCGTGCCGCCTGATGACATGGCCGGGAAGTTCATGGCCACCGCCCGGGAGTTCCGCCGGTGGGCGCTGGCGCACCGGGCGGAGTACTCCCTGCTGTTCGGCACTCCACTGCCGGGCCTCGACGTCGATCATGATGACGTGGCCACCGAGTGCGGCCGCCGGTTCGGCTGGACGTTCCTCATGCTCTTTCAGGAGCTGTGGCTGAAGTCGCCGTTCCCCGTGCCGCCGGACGAGGAGATCGAGCCGAGCCTGCGAGAGCAACTGGAGCGCTACCGGGAGGGGCTCGGCAGCACACTACCGCTGGGTGCCCTGCTGACCTTCCTGCAGTGCTGGATCCGGCTGCAGGGCATCGTGAGCCTGGAGGCCTTCGGCCATCTGAGCTTCGCCCTGGACGACACCGCCCAGATGTTCGAGCTCATGCTCGCCGAGATCGGCCCCGTCCTCGGGCTGGTCTACGCTCCCGAGGACTGAGCACCGGCGGCGGCCGGCATGCCGCCGAACCAGGAGAGGCGTGCCGGCCGCGCCCGCGGCGTCAGTACGACGGCAGCGAGGGTTCGATCTGGTTGACCCAGGCGAGCACTCCGCCGCCGACATGCACGGCGTCGGAGAAGCCCGCGCTCTTGACGACGGCAAGGCACTCGGCCGAGCGGACTCCCGACTTGCAGTGCAGGACGATCTTCTTGTCCTGGGGCAGCCGCTCGAGGGCGGAGCCGTCGAGGATCTCGCCCTTGGGGATGAGCGTCGCTCCGGGGATGGAGACGATCTCGTACTCGTTCGGCTCGCGGACGTCGATCAGGAAGATGTCGTCGCCGCGGTCCTGCATGGCCTTGAGGTCACGAACGCCGATCGTGGAGTCCTTGACCGCCTCGGAGGCCTCCTCGGACACCGCGCCGCAGAACGCCTCGTAGTCCTCGAGGAGCTCGGTGATCGTCGGGTTCTTGCCGCAGAGCGGGCACTCCGGGTCCTTCCGGACCTTGACGGCGCGGTAGCTCATCTCGAGGGCGTCGTAGATCATGAGGCGTCCGACCAGCGGGTCGCCGATGCCGGTGAGCAGTTTGATCGCCTCGTTGACCTGGATCGAGCCGATCGAGGCGCACAGCACGCCGAGAACGCCGCCCTCGGCGCACGAGGGCACCATGCCGGGGGGCGGGGGCTCGGGGTAGAGGCAGCGGTAGCACGGCCCGTGCTCGGCCCAGAAGACCGACGCCTGGCCGTCGAAGCGGTAGATCGACCCCCACACGTACGGCTTGCCGAGCAGCACCGCGGCGTCGTTCACCATGTAGCGGGTCGCGAAGTTGTCGGTGCCGTCGACGATGAGGTCGTAGCGGCCGAAGATCTCCATGACGTTGTCGTTCGTCAGCGCCTCGTTGTGGACGACGACCTCGACCAGCGGGTTGATCTCGGCGATCGAGGCGGCCGCCGACTCGGCCTTGGCCCGGCCCACGTCCGACTGGCCGTGGATGATCTGGCGCTGCAGGTTGGATTCGTCGACGACGTCGAAGTCGATGACGCCGAGCGTGCCGACACCCGCCGCGGCGAGGTACATCAGGGCCGGTGAGCCGAGGCCGCCGGCACCCACGCACAGCACCTTCGCGTTCTTGAGGCGCTTCTGCCCGGTCATCCCGACATCCGGAATGATCAGGTGCCGGGAGTAACGGCGTACCTCATCGACGGTGAGCTCTCGTGCAGGCTCGACCAGGGGTGGCAGCGACACGGTTGTTCTCCTGCGGTCGGTCGGTCGTGGTCGGACACCCTCGTCCTGTCCAGCCTCAACCTACCGACGTCGCGTCGCATTCCCGCCGCGATTCCCGTGCGAGCGCCGTGTGAGCCCCGCGATGTGAGCGCCCGTGCGAGCCCTCGCGAATGGGCCTGGCCACGTCGTTCGGCCCCTCGCCGGCGAGGGCGGAAGGAATCCATCGCTGAACTGCATGAATCCGGTCTCACCGGGCACCGCGTCGGTAAGCATCAGTGAATGGAGGCAGCCATGGGCTTCATGGACAAGCTCAAGAATCGGCTACAGATGGGCAAGGGGCGTGCCAAGGAGGAGACGGGCCGGCAGACGCGGGATCCGTACCTCGAGGCCGAAGGTCGCGGCGACCGGGCGGCGGGGGGCGCCAAGCAGGTCGGCGAGCACGCCAAGGACGCCGCCAAGAATGTGAAGAAGGCCTTTGGGCGGTAATCGCCTCACGACTAAAAGATCACGCTTGGCTGCGTGATCTTTTAGTACCTCGCGCCGGTGCGCCGGCCCCGGCGCGCACCCGTCCTTCCCGTCCGATGACGTCCGTTGCGGCCGCGCCCGATGCGGCGGCGCGTACAGTAGCCGCCGGGTCACACCTATCGGTCTCATCACGATGATTGGCCGATCTGGGCCGTTACCACCTGTCAGTGGTCGTTCGGTGGGCTACCCTGCCGAATCGTGTTCCAAGCCGACGTCGCGGGCGGATGGCCCTATTCGCAACCACAGCCCCGGCGCCGCCGGGGCGCTCTCGTGATCGCCGGCTTGCTGACGGCGGTCTGCCTGGTCGCTCTCGTCGTCGCGGTGGTGGTGCTGACGAGCGAGCTGACCCGTCCGCCCACCGTTGCGGAGCGCAACCGTGCGGCTACCGCCGAGGTCGCGCGACGCTGGGAGGCGTGGCCGGCCGGGAAGATCTTCCCCGACACCGTTCCGTACACGCTCAGCGTGGGCGGGAAGGAGTCGGCGCGGCGGGTCGGCATCGGCCGCGACAGGGCGTGCAGTGGCGCCGTCGACGCCGCACTGGCCACCACGCTCCGCACGTACGGCTGCCGCGCCGTTGTCCGTGCGACCTATCTGGACCAGCTCCAGGGTCTCGCGATCACAGTGGGCGTCGTGGCGTTCCCCGACGTGGCGAAGGCCTCTGCCGCCGTGCCCCGCCTTCCGGCGGACAAGCCGGCCCCGGGGCTGCGGGCGCTCCCCCTGCCGGGCTCGGCCGCCTCCCGGTTCGACGACGCCGCCCGGCAGGAGGCGGCGATCCGGCACCGGGGCCCCTATGTCGTGATCGCCACGATCGGCTATGCCGACGGGCGACCGGCGGCCAAGATCAAACAGAAGCAGGGCTATCTCAAGGTCGTCGTGCCGCAACTTGCCGAGTCGATTCTGGGAACGCTCGCCGCACCTGCTCGGCCCGACTGCTCGTCTTCGGCGTGGTCATGCTGAGGCGGAGGCGGGTGCCCGGGGGGCGGCGCCGCAGCCTGCCCGGCGGGTCGCGCGGTGCACGGCTGGGTGCACGGCTGATCGCGCTCGCGGCCGCAGCCGCCCTCGCCGGCCCGCAGGTGATCGTGGCGGACGCACACGCGGACGAGATCCGCGACGAGATGTGGCCGGTGTTGTCGGCGCTCGACGTGCAGCGAGCCTGGAACATCACCAGGGGCAAGGGCGTGACCGTGGCGGTGCTCGACTCGGGCGTCGACGCGCGGCAGCGCGACCTGGCCGGTTCGGTGACGACGGGACCCGATCTGACCAAGGGCGCCAACCCGCCCGGTGTGGCCCCCAAGCGGCTGCACGGCACCAACATGGCCTCGATCATCGCCGGGCATGGTCACGGGCCGGGCCGCTTCGACGGCATGATCGGTGTGGCGCCCGAGTCCAAGATTCTCTCGCTGCGGGTGATCCTGGAGAATGACGAGCCGGGGTTCGTGTTCTTCAACAGCAGCGAGCGGTTCAACGACACGATCGCCGACGGGATCCGCTACGCGGTCGACCACGGGGCCGACGTGATCAACATGTCGCTGGGCAAGGCCCTGCCGACCAAGCAGGAGCGCCAGGCGGTCGCCTACGCCGTCTCCCGCGGGGTGGTGGTGGTCGCCGCGGCCGGCAACGCGGGCGCCTCCAAGACGGCCCGCCGTACCGGTCACGCCCCATACTCCTACCCGGCGTCCTTCCCCGGCGTGATCGCCGTCGCGGCCATGACCGCCGATCACAAGCACGCGGGGTTCTCCAACCGCAACTCCGCCGTGGTGGTATCGGCGCCCGGCGTACGGATCGTCGGCGCCGGCCCGGGGGATCAGTACTGGGTGGGTGACGGGACCAGCCCGGCCACCGCGTTCGTCTCCGGGGTCGCGGCACTCATCAGGGCGAAGTACCCGAAACTGTCCCCCGCCCTGGTCACCCAGGCGATCGTGGCGAGCACCGAGCACCGCCCGTCCGGCGGCTATGACTCCGGGGTCGGATTCGGCGAGGTCAACGCCGCGGGCGCGCTCGAAGCCGCCCAGAAACTCGCGGGTGCGAAGACCGAGGGCCTCGGCCTGGGCGCCGACCGCAGGTTCGGAGCGGCCGACCCGGGCCCGGTCCAGGTGGTGCGGCACGACGCCGCGCTGCTCGGGATCGGGGGCGGGCTCGGTGGGGCGGGGATGCTGGGTCTGATCGGCATCGGTTTCTGGGTGGTCAGGCGCAGGCGCTCCGCGCCGCCCGCACTGCCGTTCCTGCCGCCGCAGCCGCTGCCGCTGGGTGGACCGGCGTACCCGCCGTACCCGGACCACCAGAACCGGCAGAACCCTTCGAGCCCGCAGTACCGGAGCCACCCGGGCCCAGAGAACCAGAATCACCTGGGCGCACATGACCGGCCGGCTCAGGAGAACCAGCCGGCCCGGCAGGACCAGCCCCAGGACCGTCCGATATGGGAACAGTGGTCAGGCGATGCCCCCCGACCCTGAGGAGTTCGCCGAGCTGGTGCTCGATGTCGTGGAGCGCATCCCGCCCGGCCGTGTCATGTCCTACGGCGACATCGCCGAGTATCTCGGGCTGGGCGGCCCCCGGCAGGTCGGCCGGGTGATGTCGACGCAGGGCGGCGGCGTTCCGTGGTGGCGGGTGATCCGGGCGGACGGGCGGCCGCTGCCGGGTCACGAGCGGCGGGCGCTGGAGCGCTACGCGGCCGAGGGGACGCCGTTGCGCCCCGGCGGTGACCGCGTCGACATGCGCAGGGCCCGCTGGGACGGCTCATAGCGCAGATCGCTGGGCTGAACCTCTTGTAATGTTCCCGACTTATGTGGCATATCACCAAGGCGTGACGTGGCAACGGTATGCCGCCGCGTGACCTCACCCTTGAAGGAGCCCGCGTGCGTCGGAGTCGGCTCGCCCTGTTCGCCTGCGCCATGACCATGGCCCCACTGCTCCTCTGCGGTGGTGCGGACCTGGGACGGGTGGCGGACGCGACGCCCCAGCGGGCCGCCGTGTCTCCGGTCGTTTCGGCGACCGCGCCGGGCCCGTCGCCGTCTCCCACTCCGACCGCGCGACCGCCGCGGCCGCACAAGCTCGACCGCAAGGCGCTCACGCGAGCGCTTGACCGCTATGTCGGCGGCCGGCCCGTCTCGCTGGTGATGCGCGACCTCACGACCGGGATCACCTACCGCTACCACGCGGACCGGCGGTTCGTCACGGCCAGCTGTGCCAAGGTCGACATCCTCATGACGCTGCTCCTGCAGCGGCAGCGCGGTTCGAAGGGGAAGCGCGCGCCGTATCGGCCGCTCGGCGCCGAGGACCGGCGGCTGGCCGACCTGGCCATCCGCTACAGCGACAACAAGGCGACGGACCGGCTGTGGGAGCGGGTCGGCGGGCCCGGCGCGGTCACCGCCGCCAACCGGAGGTTCGGGCTCCGCGACACCCGCACGTCCGGGGGCAAATGCCTGGACCTGTACTGCTGGGGAATCACGGACACGACCGCCGATGAGCAGGTCCGGCTGCTGAACAACCTGGTCGGCACCGGCGGTCCGCTCAATGCCGGCAACCGCGCGTACGTCCTGGGGTTGATGAGCAAGGTCATCAAGGAGCAGGCGTGGGGCGTGAGCGCCGCCGCGCGCAAGGGCGACCAGGTCGCGCTGAAGAACGGCTGGCAGCGGCGCCTCGCCCACGGCAAGCTCTGGGCGATCAACAGCATCGGGCGGGTACGGACCGACGGGCACGACTGGCTGATCGCCGTCATGTCCGACCATCACGCCACCACGGGTGCCGGCATCGCCGTGGTCGAGCACGTCGTCGAACTCGCCGCCAGGGAGTTCCGCAAGACCACGCCGCGCACCACGGCGGCTGAGCCTTCTCCGACCGCCGATCGATCCGGTGCCGATATCGGTCAGCCGCGGTAGTAGTCGGCGTCGGTCGAGATGACGTCGAAGGCGGGGGACTCGGGCTTAGGTCCAAAGGCCCAAATGGTGCCTATTAGCCCCATATTGCACAGCCGTCGCCCTAAGCTCCCCCACTGAGAAGCCAAGGCCGGCGGCGGCCGGGCGGTTCGTGTGATCAGAGGCGGGTGAATCGCGTGGTCGGCGGGCAGATGAGACCGGACCCTGCAGGTTCCGGCTTGGAGACGCCGGAGGCACGGGAGATCGGCGAGACGTCGGAGAGCGAGACACCAGAGGCGCCGGAAATGCCGGGCACCACCGGCGTTCCCATGCTGCCGCCCATGGACTATGTCCTCTCGGCGCCGGTGGCGCAGGACGGCATGGCCGGTACTCCGGACGCGGTCCGTTCCCCGGACGCGGGCGGGGCGCCAGGCACCGGTCCGGGTCTGGGCGATGGCCGGCTCCCGAACCCGCGGCCGCAGCCGCCGGAACCGGCCGCCGCGGTCCCGGCACGACCCCGGACGTCTTCTGGCGCGTCACTCGCTCAGGGCGAATCCCCGGCCGAGGAGGACGGGCCTCCCCCGCTGGAGTACATCGCCCCGATGCCGGCCGCACCGGTCCGGCGGGAACCGCCGCAGGGCACGATGGCCGGACCGTCGTCGAGCACCTCTCGGCCCGCCACTCCCCGGCGCCGGGGGGCCAGGGGCCGGCATGAGCGGCTCGCGCCCGCGAAGGGGCGCTCTGCGCCCGGCCGCTGGCGCGCCGTAGTGATCACCGGTGTATCGGTGCTCGCCGTCGCGGTGGCAGCGCTGGTCCTGACGGACAAGGGCGGCACCGATCCGGCCCCGCTCAGTGACTCCGCCCGGGCGGCCGGCCCGCCGGCCGCGGCGCCGGACGTCTCCTCCGGCCCATCGGGCGGCGTCTCACCCACGCCCTCGGGCAGCGCCTCCCCGCGATCTCCGGGCGCTGTGACCACCGAGTCGGGCTCGCATTCCAGCGCCATCTCCCCGAGCGCCCCGGCTTCGACGGGGCCGCCGCAGCGCCGACGCCCACCCACGGGCGGGGGCGCGCAGAGCGGTGCCACCACGAAGGCCAGGGCCAACCTGCAGGCGTTCATCCGGGGCATGGGCCACGGCGACGCGTCGGTCTGCGACAAGTACGCCACCGCGTCCTGGGCCACCCGCACGTACGGGTCGATGGACATGTGCCGCAAGGACGCCTGGAACGTGGACGAGTGGTACCGCCCGCAGGAGGTGCAGGCCATGCGCACCACGTCGGTCGTCGGCAGCGCCGCGAGCGGCGGGAACGTCACGATCGCCTTCTCGGACCTGCGCTGGAGCAGCGGGCACATGACCGCAGAGACCGTACAGACCCGGTTCGTGCTCGGGCTCGTGGACGGCACCTACAAGATCATCAACTGACAGGTAGCACCTGCTTGGCCGGCGGGACCGCAGGTGACCGAAGCGGACCGGTCACAGCACCCGGTCGCCGTACATCTCGCCGAGCGGGTCGGCCAGCAGCTCCAGCCGGGCGCCGTCGGGGTCGCGGAAGTAGATGGAGGCGCCGCTCTCGACCTGGTAGGGCACCCCGGCGGCGTCCAGCTTGCCGCGAAGCCGTTCCCAGGTCTCCGGCTCCACCGAGATCGCGATGTGGTGCAGCCCGCCGAGCACCTCCGCGTACGGCCCGAGGTCGAGACCGGGGAAGTCGAAGAACGCGAGCAGGTTGCCGTTGCCGATGTCGAAGAAGAAGTGGTTCGAGCCCTGGTAGTCGCGATTCTCGAAGATCTCGGTCAGCGGGAACTCCAGCAGCTCCTGATAGAACCGCACGGTCCGCTCGAGGTCCGAGGACAGCAGCGCCATGTGGTGCAGTCCACGCGCCGAACTGCCCGGCCGGTCATCGTGGAGGTAGGTCTCGCGGATGCGTGCCCGCTCGGATTCGATGGCGTCCAGATCGATCATTTCTCCGCCTCGTGTGCCGACTCGTTGAACCTCGAACCATTGTGCGGCCTACCCGCGGGCTCCGGCCGCACTCGCGGCGGCGCGGCGTCCTAGAATCCGAGCCATGCGGCGGGTGAGCAGCACAGTGGTCGTGGTGGCGGGCGAGCAGGCCGGCCAGGTGGTCTCCGGTCTCGGCTCGCTGCACAACGTACGGGCCCTGACGGCCGGGGAGCGTACGCCCGCTGAACTGACCGAGGCGCTGTCGCGGACGTCGGCCACCTACGTGGTGCACGATGCCGACCCGCTCGCCGACGTGCGCGAGGCATGGGCGGGCTTCTTCGATGAGACGGTGCCGCCGGGCGGCCTCGAGGTCGCGATCGAGGCCACGCTCGGCGCGCTCAACGCCGAGCGCGTGCTGATGCCCGACTATTACATCGTGCTGGACCCCGAGGACATGCCGCCCACGTGGCGGCACTGGTGGCTGGGCGTGCTCGCCGGCGCCGCGCCGAGCCGGGTGGTGCCCGCCGACGCCTCGGCCGTCGCCGTGGCCGACGCGCTGTCGCGTCTGGGGGCTGGGCGGTGGTGGCCCGCCGACCTCTCGGGCTGGCTGCGCCGGCTGCCCAAGGTGGTCCCCGACCAGGCGGGCGTCCTCTAGCGCAGGGCCTCCCCGCGTCCGGCCGCCGGTCAGCCCGTCCGGCGCATGACCGCGCACATGATGGTGGTGGTGCCGCCCACGTTCGACATGTTCACGAGCTCCCAGCCCCATTGAGAGAGATGCTCCGCGGAGGCCATCGCCTCCATCAGAGCCGCGGCGTGAGTGTTGTGCGACACGACCGCCAGGTGCCGGTGGGGGTACCCGCGCAGGTCGACTCTTCCGGTCAGCACGGTTTCGGCTCTGACGGTGCGCGTGTGCGCGATCTCCTGTGGGGTCTCGGCCCTTCTCATACCGGGGCACATTACGCGAGCCGCCCGTGCCTGGTGCCGACGTGCCTTGGCCGCCTGCGGACGGCCGGGCCGGGCGCGTTGTGCGGGCCAATGTCACAGCCGTTTCTTGGAGCACATTCGCGACATGCCGCCACCTTGGTCAGTTCTGTCCCGATCATCTGCTGGAATCAACAGTTGTGTCAGAGCCCTCCTACCGTCTCGTGCGGCGCGCCGGTCCCGCCCAAGCGCTGCCGCCCGTGCTCGACGCGCCCCAGCGGCGTGTGGTCGCGCACGAGCGAGGGCCGATGCTGGTGCTCGCCGGGCCGGGCACCGGCAAGACGACCACGATCGTCGAGGCGGTGGTGGACCGGATCGAGAACCGCGGTGCGGATCCCGAGCGGGTGCTGGTGCTCACCTTCAGCCGCAAGGCGGCCGTCGAGCTGAGGCAGCGGATCAGCGGCCGGTTGCATCGCACCATCCGCAGCCCGCTCGCGCTGACCTTCCACAGCTACGCCTACGCCCTGCTGCGCCGTGACGCCGCACTTGCCGACGATCACCCGCCCAGGCTGCTGTCGGGCCCCGAGCAGCTGCTCGAAGTGCGGCGGCTCCTGGCGGGAGAGCTCGAGGACGGCGGCGCGGGGTGGCCGGAGCGGCTGCGGCCCGCCCTGGCGACGAAGGGCTTCGCCGAGGAGCTCAGGGACTTCTACCTGCGCGCCGCCGAACGCGGCTTCGGCCCGGCCGAGCTGGTCGAACTCGGCCGGTTGCGGGGCCGGCCCGACTGGGTGTCGATCGGCCGCTTCATGGACCGCTACGCCGCCCGGTTCGACATCGACCCGGTGCCGTCCTACGACTACGCGGAACTGATCCGGGCCGCGGCGGGGCTGCTCTCCGACGAGGAGGTGCTGCTCCGCGAGCGCGACGCCTACGACATCGTGTTCGTCGACGAGTACCAGGACACCGACCCCGCTCAGGAGTACCTCCTGCAGCGGCTCGCCGGCGACGGCCGGGACCTCGTCGTGGTCGGCGACCCTGATCAGTCGATCTACGGGTTCCGCGGGGCGGACGTACGGGGCATCCTCGACTTCCCGGACCGGTTCCGCACCGTCGAGGGCGAGCAGGCGCCCGTCGTGGCGCTGCAGACCTGCCGCCGGATGGGCCCGGCCGTTCTCGAGGCATCGCGCCGCATCGCCCGGCGGCTTCCGGCGGGCCCGCTCGCCGCTCGGCATCGCGCGCTCCACAGCGTCGACGGCGCCGACGAGGGTGAGGTGCAGGTCCTCGTCGCCGACAGCGTGAGCCAAGAGTCCGCCCTGGTCGCCGACGAGCTGCGCCGCGCCCATCTGCTCGACGGGGTGCCGTGGTCGCGGATGGCCGTGCTCGTACGGTCGGCGGTGCGGCAGGTGCCGGTGCTACGGCGGGCGCTGAGCCAGGCGGGGGTGCCGGTCGTGGTGGCGGGCGACGAGGTGCCGCTCTACGCCGAACCGGCCGTCCGGCCGATCATCGTGCTGCTGCGCTGCGCGCTGAAGCGCGACCACCTCACCGAGGAGATGGCCGAGGACCTGCTCACCGGGCCGCTCGGCGGCGCGGACGCGCTCGGCATGCGCAGGCTCAAGCGGGCGCTGCGCGATCTCGAGACGCTGTCCGGCGGCGAGCGCCCGCAGAGCGAGCTGCTCGTGGCGGCGCTGAACGACCCGCGCGAGCTGCTCCTCGTCCACCCCAAGGTGCGCGCCCCGGCCGAGCGGATCGCCAACCTGATCACGACCGTACGGGACGAGGCCCGCCAGGGCGCGACGGCCGAGGACGTGCTGTGGGCGGTGTGGCAGGAGTGCGGGCTCGCCGACACTCTGCTGGAGCAGAGCGTCAAGGGGGGAGCGCGCGGAGCGGCGGCCGATCGCGACCTCGACGCCGTCGTGGCGCTGTTCGACCACGCCGCCCGGTTCGTCGACCGGCTGCCCAAGGCGGGGCCGGAGCTGTTCGTCGACGACCTCGCCTCGCAGGAGATCCCCGGTGACTCGCTCGCCGAGCAGGCTCCCGAGGGCGAGGCCGTACGGATCCTCACCGCGCACCGCGCCAAGGGCCTGGAGTGGGACGTCGTGGTGGTCGCGGGTGTACAGGAGGGCGTGTGGCCGGACCTGCGGCTGCGCGGATCACTGCTCGGCATCGAGGAGCTGATCGAGGTCGCCGCAGGCAACGACCTGGCGGTGGACGAGGTCGCGGGGGCCTCGGTCGCCGCCAAGCTGCTGGACGAGGAGCGGAGGCTCTTCTATGTCGCCGTCACCCGGGCGCGCAAGCGGATGGTGGTCACGGCGGTCGGGGGCGCCGACTCCGAGGAGCGCCCCTCCCGCTTCCTGGGCGATCTCATGCCGGGCGCGATCGAGGAGGCCCAGCTCGACGAGAAGACCCGCTGGCTGTCGCTGTCGGCCCTCGTCGCCGACCTGCGCTCGGTGGTGGCCGACCGGTCCCGGCCCGAGCCGCTGCGCCGGGCCGCCGCCGGCCACCTCGCCCGGCTGGCCCGTGCCGGCGTGCGTGGGGCGCGGCCGGAACTCTGGTACGCCATCACCGAGCCCTCGGACGCCGGGCCGGCGTTCGCCGACGACGAGCAGATCTCGATCTCGCCGTCGCAGGTCGAGACGTTCACGACCTGCGGGCTGCGGTGGCTGCTGGCCTCGGCGGTGGGCGCGCAGGAGGGCGCCCCTGGCGAGTACAGCACCATGGGCAAGGTCATCCACGCGGTGGCCGAGATGGTCGGCGCCGACGACGGCGTGAACGAACTGCACATCGCCAAGCGGCTGGACGAGATCTGGCAGGACCTCGACTTCCGCAGCGGCTGGTACTCCGACAAGCAGCGCGAGTCCGCCACGACGATGGTGGACAAGTTCCTCACCTGGCACCGGGACAACCCCAACGAGGTCGTCGCGCTGGAGGAGTCGTTCAAGGTCGACCTCGGCCGCGTCGTCATCAAGGGCCGGATCGACCGGGCCGAGCGCGACGACCACGGCCGCGCGGTCATCGTCGACATCAAGACCTCGTCCCAGAAGGTGCCCGAGGACGACCTGGCCCGGCACCCGCAGCTCGGCGTCTACCAGTACGCCGTCATGCTCGGCGCCTTCGAGCGGCACGGGCTGATCGAGCCGGGCGGCGCCAAGCTGGTCCAGGTCGGCAAGGCGTCGCTGACCGCGAAGGCACGGGAGCAGAACCAGCCCCCGCCGGCGGAGGACGACGATCCGGACTGGCCCAAGAAGCTGGTCGAGGTGGTCGCCACGGGGATGGCCAGCCCGGTGTTCGAGGCGCGCGCCAATGACGGCTGCCGCACCTGCCCGGTCCGTTCCTGCTGCCCCGTCCATGACGAAGGCGGGCAGGTCGGCGAGTGAGCACGTCTTGATCTCGCCACGTGAGCTGGCGCAGCGGCTCGGGCTGCCCGAGCCGACCGTCGAACAGGCCACCGTCATCCAGTCGCCGCTGGCGCCGATGGCCGTGGTCGCCGGTGCCGGGTCGGGCAAGAGCGAGACGATGGCCTCGCGCGTGGTGTGGCTGGTCGCCAACGGGCTCGTACGGCCCGAGCGGGTCCTCGGGCTGACCTTCACCAGGAAGGCGGCCGCCGAGCTGGCCGCCAGGGTGCGCAGGCGGCTCGAGCAGCTCCGTGAGCATGACGACCTGGTCGCGCCGGAGGTGCTCGACGGCGAGCCCACCGTGTCGACCTACCACGCCTACGCCGCCCGCATCTTCGGTGACCACGCGCTGCGCGAGGCGCTCGAACCGACGATGCGGCTGATCAGCCCGGCTGTGGCCTGGCAGATCGCCTCGCGCGTGGTGGACTCCTACGGCGGCCCGATGGACCGGATCGACTGGGCGCCCGACACGGTCACCAAGGCCGTGATGGAGCTGTCCGGCGACCTGTCGGAACATCTGCGCACCGGCGACGACGTGCGCAAGGTCGGGGCGTGGCTGGACGAGCGCCTCGCCGCGGTGAAGAAGCCGCTGAAACCGCAGAAGACGATCATCGCCAAGCACGCCGTACGCGAGCAGCTGCTGCCGCTCATCGAGGCGTACGCGCGGGCCAAGAGCCGGCGCGAGGTGATCGACTACGGGGACCAGATGGCGCTGGCCGCCCGGATCGCCCACCGGCATCCCGAGGTCGGGCTGATCGAGCGCTCGCGCTACTCCGTCGTGCTCCTGGACGAGTACCAGGACACCAGCCACGCCCAGCTCGTGCTCCTGCGGTCGCTGTTCGGGCCGGTGCACGGGCAGGGCGGGCATCCCGTCACGGCGGTGGGCGACCCCTGCCAGTCCATCTACGGCTGGCGCGGCGCCAGCGCGGGCAACCTGCTCCGCTTCACCCACGACTTCCCGCTGCGCCAGGACCAGGCGCCGATGGCGCGCGCCCAGGCGCCGGGGCCTGGTCACCAGACGGTGGTGCCCGCGCCGGTGGAGCGGCTCTCGGTCAGTTTCCGCAACGGGGACCGGGTGCTCGACGTCGCCGCGCGGGTGCAGGAGGAGTTGCGGGCGGACGCCCAGGTCGTGCCACGGCTGCTGTCCGGGCCGTCCCGGCGGGAGCGAGGGCGGGTCGAGTGCGCGCTGCTCGAGACCGCCGAGGACGAGGCCGAGCGGGTCGCCGCCCGCATCGCCCACCTGCAGGCCCTGTCGCCCGAGACGGCTCCCGACGGGGAGCCCTGGGCGGAGGACCGGGCCGAGGGCCTGCGGTTCTCCGACGTGGCCGTACTCGCCCGTAAACGCTCGCAGTTCCCGCTCATCCGCCGGGCCCTCGAGGCCAGGGGCATCCCGGTCGAGGTGGTCGGGCTCGGCGGGCTGCTCACCGTGCCGGAGGTGCAGGACGTCGTCGCCACGCTCAAGGTGATGCACGACCCGACGGCCGGTGCCTCACTGGCCCGGCTGCTCACCGGACCACGGTGGCGGATCGGCCCGCGTGACCTGGTGGCTCTCGGCCGGCGGGCCCGTGAGCTGGCACGGGAGGTGGCGCGGGACGTCACGCGCGAGGACCGGGCGGAGGGCGAGGGCGAACATGGCGAACGCGGCGGACATGGCGAACGCGGCGCGCAGCCGCGAGAGCCCGAGCGCGACGCCGCGGATCCGCTGCGCCAGCTGGTCAATGAGCTGAGCGAGGAGACCGGCAGCCTGGTCGACGCGCTCGACGACCTCGGCCCCCCCGAGCACTACACGCAGGAGGGACTGCGCCGGCTGCGGCGGCTCCGCGACGAGCTGCGGACCCTGCGCGGCCAGGTCGGCCTGCCGCTGCCCGACCTGGTCACCGAGGCAGAGCGGGTCCTCGGGCTGGACATCGAGGTGGCGGCCCGTTCCGGGCTCGACCCGGTGACCGCGCGAGCGGACCTCGACGCCTTCATCGACGCCGCCGCCCGCTTCGCCGGTGACGCCGAGGACCCCACGCTCGGAGCGTTCCTGGCCTACCTGCTGGCCGCCGAGACGGAGGAGTTCGGCCTGGAGGCGGGCCGGGTCGGCGAGACCAACAGTGTGAAGCTGCTGACCGTGCACGCCGCCAAGGGCCTGGAATGGCCGGTGGTCGTGGTGCCGGGCCTGTCGTACACCCCGCAGCGCAGCGGTGGCCCCGCCAAGGGGTCGATCTTTCCGTCACCGCCGCGCAGCGCCACCAAGTGGACCGACAATCCACGGCTGCTGCCGTTCCCGCTCCGTGGCGACCGGGCCGACCTGCCCAAGCTGACCGGACTGGACAAGGGCGACCTCTCGGCGTTCGACGAGGCGTGCTCCGAACGCGATATGCGCGAGGAGCGGCGGCTCGCCTACGTGGCCGTGACCCGCGCCTCCTACCTGCTGATCGCCACCGGCTACTGGTGGGGGGCGGCGAGCCGGCCGCTCGGGCCGTCGCCCTTCCTCGAGGAGATCAAGGAGACCTGCCTGGCCGGAGCCGGCCCGGTGCCGGTGTGGACGGATCCGCCGGCCGAGGGAGCCGTCAACCCGCTGCTAGCCGAGCCCGACACCGCCGCCTGGCCGAGGCCGCCGGCCGGAGACCGGCACGCGGCGATCGTCGAGGGCGCCGGGATGGTCGACGCCGCGATGACCGGCCGTACGCCGACGTGGGCGGGCGACGAGGGCCTCGGGGTCCCCGACCGCGGCCGCATGTCGGCCTGGGCGCGCGACGTGGAGCTGCTGCTGGCCGAGCGCGATCGCGGGCGCGGCGGCGACGGCTTGCAGGTGACTCTGCCCGTCCAGCTGTCGGTGAGCTCGCTCGTGTCGCTGGCGCGCGACCCTGAAGCGCTGGCCCGCCAGATCCGCCGCCCCATGCCGCGCCGGCCGGCGCCCTACGCGCGGCGCGGCACCGCCTTCCACCGCTGGCTCGAGTCGCGATGGGGCCAGCAGCGACTGCTCGGCCCGGACGACCTTCCTGGCGCCGCCGACGAGGGGGCGGCCGACGACGGTGATTTCGCCGTGCTGCGGGCCAGGTTCGAGGAGTCGGCATGGGCCTCACGCGAGCCGCTCGACGTCGAAGTGGCGTTCGAGACGGTGATCGGGGACCGGTTGATCCGAGGCCGGATGGACGCGGTCTTCCGCACCGACGACGGGTACGAGGTCGTCGACTGGAAGACCGGGTCGCCGCCGTCCGGCAACGAGGCCCGCGCGGCGTCCGTGCAGCTCGCGGCCTATCGGCTCGCCTGGGCACGGCTCGCGGACGTTCCGGTCGAGCAGGTCAGCGCCGCGTTCCACTACGTCGCGGCCAACGTGACCGTACGGCCGGCGGATCTGCTCGACCTCGAAGGGCTGACTGTGCTCCTTGACACAATCCCGGTGAAATGACCTACTGCCCTCTGGCCACGGACATGCTTTCCGGGGATGATCCCTGGAACGACGATGAAGGTGCTGGAAGACCCCGGCCGGTCGGCGCTCGGCCTTGGCCGCGCTCGTGAGAGGGCGGAGTCGGTCAGCATCCGGCCCGGGAGGCGAACGTGACGGTGACGCACCACGAGAAGATCCTCAGGGAGTTCACCAAGCAGGCGAGGACGTTCGCCGATCCCCAGTTGAACCAGGTCTTTACCGGCCGCTTGACTGGACTGGTGAAGTTCGTCGAACCGGAACTCGACACCGGCGACGTCTGTCTGGAGGTCGCGTGCGGCACCGGACTCGTGGCGCGTGCGCTGAGCCGGCGGGTACGCCACGTCACCGCGCTCGACGCCACGCCCGCCATGCTCGAACAGGGCAAGCGCGAGGCCGATCGCGAGGGGGTCACCAACGTCACCTTCGCGCGGGGCGACGCCGGTGAGCTGCCCTTCCTCGACCGCTCCTTCACCCTGGTGATCACCCGGTTCTCCCTGCACCACTTCGAGAAGCCGCTCGTCGCGCTGCGCGAGATGGTGCGGGTGAGCCGGTCCGGCGCGAGCCTGATCATCGCCGATCTGGTACGGACGGACGCTCCGGGCGACCCCGACCGGCACGAACGGCTCCGCGACCCCTCGCACGCCTCGTTGCTCACCGTCCAGCAGATGACCGAGCTGCTCACCGAGGTCGGCGCCGAGGTCAAGCGCTCTACGGCCTTCGAGGTCGTACGGCCGGTCGACGCCTGGCTGGCGCAGTCGCACACGCCCGAGGACGCCGCGGCCCGAGTCCGCGCCGAGCTGAAGGCCGAGCTGGACGGTGGAGCGGTGACCGGGATGCGGCCGGTCATGGCCGACGGCGAGCTGTGCTTCACCCAGGCCCAGGCCTACCTGGCGGCCATAGCCTCCTGAAGACCTCGCCCCCGGTCTCTCCCGCCGTGATCATGCAGTTAATCGCGCAGCCCCCGCCCACCCGAGGGCACGCGACAGCGAACAAGTGCATGATCACGGGGGAGATGGGGAAGAACCGGCGGAACTCGAACACGGTGTCGGGGTCACTGCGTAGACTTCGAACATGGGTTCTATCGAGACTCCATCCCCCGCGACGCCCTCCGCCCGGCCGCCCTCCACAGACACGCCTACCGCCGACGCAGCGTCATCCGACACGCCGCCTTCCGTGCTCGCCATGCGCATCGGTGTGGTCGCCGCCGAGGCGGCCTTCGCGTCGTTCGCCCGCAGCATCGACTTCGACGAGGTCGCCGCCGGAGACCTCGACTTCGAGGGGTCGATCGGCGCGGCCGACTGGCCGGTGTTCAGGCTGGTGCTCGACACGCTGGCGGCGCCTGCGGGCCAGGGTGACACCAGGACGCTCGACGAGCGGCGCGCGGACGCCCTGAACGACCTGGCCCGCATCTGCCTGGCGGCCAAGAACACCCGCTGAGACGGCGCTCGCGGGACGGCCTACGGGGGGAGCGGCGGCCTGAGCCTCAGCCGGCCAGGTAGTGGAAGTCCGGCTCGGGGTGCATCAGAAAGTCGTGGTGCGAGATGTTCCAGGCGTACGCGCCGGCCATCCCGAAGGCCACGATGTCGCCGGCGCGCAGGTCGCCCATTGGCACGTCGCGGGCGAACACGTCCTTCGGCGTGCACAGCTGCCCGACCAGGGTCGCCGTTTCCGGCGGGCGTTGCGGTTCGCCGTCCGTCACGCCGTCCGGGTCACCGTCCTGTTCGCGGTCCGGTCCGTTGGAGCTCCAGCGCGAGAGCACGGCGAACGGCTGATCGTGGCCCTTGGCGACGGGGGTGCGCAGATGATGGGTGCCGCCGCGCAGCACCGCGAACGCCTCACCGCGAGTGCGCTTGACCTCCAGCACGTCGGTGACGTACCAGCCGTGATAGGCCGTCACCGCCCTGCCCGGCTCCACGCGCAGCGCCGGCCCGCCGGACGCCAGCCGCGTGAGCCCGGCGCCGTACGCCGCCCAGTCGAAGCGTTCAGCGGGAGCGCGGTAGTCGACCGCCATCCCGCCGCCCAGATTGACCTCGGCGGCGTCGAGGTGCTCGGCCGCCCAGCCGAGGATCCGCCCGGCCAGCTCCAGCAGGGCCGGCGCGGCCAGCCCGGACGCCAGGTGGGCGTGCACACCGCGCAGCCGGACCCACGGCATGCGGGGCAGCAGTTCCAGGCACCTACCGATGGCGGCGTCGTCCATGCCGAACGGGCCGTTCATCGTGAGCGCCGCCCCGGCGACCGTGACGTCGAGGTTGGCGCGCAGCAGCACGTCCGGCTCGCGGCCCAGCCGCCGGCCGATCGCGGCGATTCGCTCCAGCTCGCGGGGGCTCTCCACGTGGATCCGGTCGACGCCGAGCCTCAGCGCGAGTTCCAGCTCCTCGTCGGTCTTGCCGGGGCCGCCGAGGGCCAGTCGCGCGCCGGGCAGCGTCCGCGCCACATGGGCGAGCTCACCCCCGGACGAGACCTCGATTCCGTCGACGTACGGCTCCAGCGCCGCGAGTACCCGCGGGTCTGGGTTGGCCTTGGCCGCGTAGAAGATCTGCGCGGCGGGCAGTGCGCCGCGGATCGCGGCGGCGTGCTCGCTCAGGCCGGCGAGGTCGTACAGGTACGCGGGGAACCGTTCCAGCCCGAGCACGCGGGCGCGGACCGCGCTCGGCGGCTCCATCATCGCGCTCCGAACGGGCTCGGAACCCCGACGTAGCTCGCACGGCGGTCGGCGGTGCGCTCCCAGCGGGTCCGCAGGTTGGCCTTTGCCGGCAGCGGCACCCCGGCCAGCAGCGCCCGCAGCCGCGCGGCCCCCTCGGGGCCGATGTCCTCCGCGTGCCCACGCGCGTAGCGTTCGATGCGGCGGTGGACCAACCGCCACAGCTCGGGCTCCGCACCGGGATGCAGATCGGCGATCGCCGCCGCCAGCTCGGCCAGATGGTTGACGATCAGGCAGTAGACCACCCGGTTCCAGCCGTGCCCGGCCTCGTAGGTGAGCGACTCGCGTACGCGGGGAGGCAGTTCGGCCAGGTCCCGGTGCGCGTCGCAGGTGGCGACGAGCTTGGTGCCCTCCAGATCCCGGAAGATCGCCTGGACCGGCCGGTCGGCCGCGTCGACCGCGACGAGCACGTTCTGCAGATGGGGTTCGAGCACGACCCCGTACGCCAGGAAGGCGTGCAGGACGGGGGGCGCGACCAGCCGCACATAGCCGTCCCACCAGGCCAGCGCCTCCTCGGGCGGGGCGCCCGCGAGCATCCGGGTGAGCGAGGCCGGGCTGTTTCCGTACGGATCGGCGAGGGCGGCGGCGAGCAGCGGCGTGCCGGCGTGCCCCCGTACGCCGGAGCGGACGATGACGCCGAGCCCCTCGTGCAGCCGGCGGTCGGCGAGCGTGACGGTGCGATAGGCCGGCTCGGTGAGCAGCGCGCATCCGTCGAAGGCCGCGCCCAGCGAGGCGAACACCGGGCGCAGCAGCCGGCTGAGCGCGACCGCGCCGGTCAGTTCGTACCACGCGTTCTTGCGGACGCAGTTGGTGATGCGCACGTCGAGGCTGAACTTGCAGAACAGATCCGCGTCCGGCAGGTAGGCGGTGCGGACCGACGACGTCGGGGCCGCCTCGGGGCCCACGATGCCGAGATCGAGGACGCCACCGCCGGCGAGCGCGGCCGCCAGCACCGGCCGCTCCGCCAGCAGGGAGAACTGCCACGGGTGTACGGGCAGGGTCCGGTAGCCGCGCGGCGCGGGCGGCCCCAGCAGCTCCAGCGGGCCGAGGTCGCCCTCCTCGGCGACCAGGTCGGCGCGCACGGCGAGCCACCGGAGCCGGAAGCGGGCGCGCGCCTCGGGCGCGTACGGAAGCCAGTCGGCGGGGGCGCCCTGCCGGGCCTTGGGCGCCGGGTGGAACCGGTGACCTGCCACGAGGGCCTGTTCGGACTCGACGAACCGGTCGCTCTCCACGCCGTGGTCCCCGCTGTGATCCCGGGTGCGCTCGCGGGCCTCGATGAGCGCCGCCATGGCGGTGTGGCCGGCCGCGACCTGTTCGGCGAACTCGGGATTGGCCTGGCCGGTGGCGAGCTCGAGCTCCCCGGCGGCAAGATCGGCAAGGCGCCGCCAGCCGACCGCGAGCCATTCGGTGCCGCGCTGTTCCTCGATCGGGGCCGCGAGCGGAAAGGTCGGGCCGCACGGCGTGCGGCGCAGCCGGGCGCGCAGCACCACGTCGACCCGCGGCAGCCGCAGGACCAGGTGCCGGCCGGCCTGGCGCACCTGGTGTTCGGGCACGCAGACCTCGCGTACCAGGCAGTTGAGCAGCGCGATGCCCGTCGCGTCGTCGGCGGTGAGAACAGGGCGGGTCAGGAGCACGTGTCGTCCCGTAGGTAGTTGGGTGCTGGGGGTCCGTAGTGCTTGTTGACGTCACGGGCGCCGGTGCGGGCCTTGTCGACCAGCGTCCCGGCGGTGACCATCGCCTTGGTGGGCAACCGCTCGGCCTCGAGCGTGCGGCGGCGCAGGAGGCGTGCCAGGGAACCGGCCGGGACGCCGGCCGGGGAACGACCGGCCGTGCGAGCGGTGTCGTGCCGGTCGAGTGCCTCGCCCAGCCGCTCCCTGACCATCGCCAGGCCGGTGCGGAGCGGCAGCAGCCCGCGTTCGGCCAGGCCGAACGCCACCGCGCCCGCGCACAGGTGCACGGTGATCGTGATGAAGACGCGGGCCGGCGCCTCCGGATCGCGCGTGGTCATCCGCGCGTCCATGAAGTCGTACGGCCCGCCGCCGAGGGCGGCGGTCAGTGTGCCGGGGTCGATGAGCGCACCGTCGTTGTCCTTGATCAGCAATCGCGGACTCCGTGCGTCGTCGCCGATGACGAGCGAGACGTTCTGCTGGTGCGCCTCCAGCGCGATGCCGTACCGGGTGAACAGAGCGACGTTCCAGCCGAAGAGAGCGCGTAGGTAGCCGTCGAACAGCTCAGCCACGTCCCATCGCTCGATGACGTATCCGCCCTCGGGAGCCCTGGCCAACAGCGCGGCGACCGGCACGACGTGCGCGTCGCGGGTCTGCTCCGGCAGCCGCCGTACGAGGTAGCCGAGCAGCGGATCGCCCGCGTGCCCGTAGGTCTGCTCGTCGGCGAGCAGCACCGGCGCATCGGGTTCGCGGTCGCACACCGCGCGCAGGATGCGCTGCACGAGCGCGCCGTCGGTGAGGGTACTGGGCACGATCGTGCGGCGGTTGCGCAGGCCGAGGGTGCTGGTCGGGAGCGGCAGCTTCAGGTGCGTGCGCGCGTCGACCGCGACGGTGCGCATCGACAGAGTCGGCGTGACCTCGAGGTACGCCTTCGGCGCGCGGACCACCGCGAGATCACGGCAGGGGAGAGGGGTGAGGGGGTGGAGGGGGAGAAGATCGGTGTCCGGGTGGGACGGCAGGCCCACGTCGGCCGGGCTCGGCCACCAGGCGGGCCGTTCGCCCGACGCGACGACGCGATGGCGGGGCACCGCCGCCCAGTGCAGCGCGAACGTGGGGTGGAACTCGGGTGCGTGACGCCGCAGGTCCGACTCGGTGAGCCCGGTGCGGCATCGCGCGGTCGGATAGACGGGGTGGTCGGTGAACGCCGCGAGCGCTTCGTAGTACGTGCCCGACCCCCGGGCCTCGACGTTCGCCAGCCGGGCGAGCACGGCGTCGTGCTCGCGGTCGTGCAGGAGCACCGTGGTGAGCGCCTGTCGGCACTCGTCGGCGAAGGCGGCCACGTCGTCGCGAGCGTCGGCGAGCCGGCGCGCGGCGGTCAGCACATCGTCGAGCCGCAGGTCCGCGCCCGGCGCGACGGTGGCCTCGGTCAGGAACC